>JANNRI010000180.1:0-3985 GCA_031401195.1 Burkholderiales bacterium | reverse complement strand
CCCGCGCGGGCTGGCACGCCGTTGACTTCGGCGGAGACGGCAAACGCCGCCTCGAAGCGTGTTGCCAGCGCGCGCGCGAAACCCGCGTCGCGCACCACCAGGTTGGCCTCGAGGTTGAGCAGCAGCGACAGCGGGTCGATGTTGGAGCTGCCTACTGTGGCCCACTCCTCATCCACCACGGCCACCTTGGCATGCAGGAAGGCCGGCGTGTATTCGTAGATGCGCACGCCGTTGGCGCGCAACTCGTCATAAAGCGCGCGCGCGGCGATGGCGGCGATGCGGTAGTCGACCTTGCCCTGCAGCAACAGGCGCACGCGCACACCGCGGCGGGCGGCACCGCGCAGCGCGCGGCGGAACATGCGCCCGGGGTAAAAGTAGGGCACGGCAATGTCGATGCGCTCGCGCGCGTTGCGGATCGCCTCGACATAGCTGCGCTCGATAGCGCGGCGTTGGCGCAGGTTGTCGCGCACGAGGAAGGCGGCACGCACGGGGCCCATGTCGCCGGCGGCGGCCAGGTCGGCGGCGCCGCGCAGTTGGCGCACGAGCGTGCGCGCCTTGTCGATGGGCGAGGCACTGCGCGCCAGCGTGCGCACCTCCTCACGCCAGCCGCGTGCGAGGTGCGCGCGCGCCCACATCGCGCGCGCCGTCGCGTGCACCGCAGCGGCCAGCGGCCCACGCAGCTCGACGGCAAAGTCGAGCCGCGGCTGGTCGGACCAGCCATGGCGCAGGTCGAGCCTGTCGTCGATGATGTTGATGCCGCCGACAAACGCGACTTCGCCGGCTGTGCCATCTTCAGCGCCTTCGGGTACGTCGCACACGCACAGCTTCTGGTGCAGGCGGCGCAACTGCCCCGGTTGCAGCCAGGCCCACCAGCGCTCGAGCGGGCGGAATACTTCCAGCCTCACACCGGTGCCGGCGAGCCTGCGGCGCAAGGCGGGCAGCGTGGCATTGCAGCCGAATCCGTCGACGACCAGGTGCACCACCACGCCACGTGCCGCGGCGGCACACAGCGTGTCCAACAGGGCCGCTGCGGTCGGGTCGTCGTGGAAGATGTAGGTGGCCAGCCAGATCTCCCGCCGCGCCGCGGTGATGGCGGCGCCCATGCGCGGGAACAGTTCGGCACCGCCCTCGAGCAGTTCGACCCGGTTGCCTCCGATGAAGCGTGGCGCCGGCACGGAGGTCCAGGCACGAAGGCCGGCGAGGTCGATGGGGGCCTTGGCCATGGACGTGCCGCCGGATCGCTCAGTTGGGTTCCAGCTCGGCCACCAGCGGCAGGTGGTCGGACATGCGCGCCCAGCTCATGCCACGCGGCACCATCGTCGAGCGGCAATCGAGGCCGCGCAGGTAGAAGCGGTCAAGCGCGAATACTGGGGCCAGCGAAGGAAAGGTCGCACGCTCGCGAAGACCGCCACCGGGCTTGCTGGCGCGGTGCAGGCCGAGATCGGCCATCGGGGCGTCGAGCCGCTCACCCCAGTCGTTGAAGTCGCCGGCCACGACCAGCATCGAATGCCTGGGCACCTCGGCCTCGATGAAGTCGGCCAGGCGCTGCACCTGGCGCACGCGACTGGCGTGTACGAGACCGAAGTGCACCACCACCGCATGCACCGTGGCGCCGTTCCACACCACCGGCACGTGCAGGAGGCCGCGCTGCTCGAAGCGGTGGTCGCTCACGTCGTGGTGGCCCACATCACCCAGCGGCCAGCGCGACAGCAGTGCATTGCCGTGCTCGCCGTAGCGAGTGATGGCGTTGGTGCGGTAAGCGGCTTCGTAGCCCAGTGGCGCCAGGAACTCGGCCTGGCCCTGATCGGGCCAGCCGAACCACGTGCGGTCGAAATGCCGCGCCTCGCGAGTGTGGAACAGGCGCACCTCCTGGAGGAATACGAGGTCGGCGTCAAAGGCCTCGATGGCCAGGCCCAGGTTGTGGATCTCCAGCCGCTTCCTCAGCCCCATGCCGCGCACGCCCTTGTGGATGTTGTAGGTGGCCACGCGCAGCGCGCCGATGCCGGTGTAAGGCGGCATCAGCGTGCTCTGCAGCGGCTTCATGCGACTCATGGGTGCGTCATGTGGGCCTTGCGGGGTGTCGCAAGGCGAGGGCCTTCAGGCGGGGTTCAAGCGGCGCGGCAACTGCAGGATGGCTTCGGCATTGCTGGGCGAGAAGCAGGCGTCTGCCGCCTCGCGCCACGGCAACCAGCGCCAGGCCAGATGTTCGCGCGGACTGAGCGTGATCACCGTGCCCGCGGGCACGGAAAGGCCGAAGACATGCTCCTTGTTGTGCGTCACTCCGGGTGCATAGCGGTGCCGCCACACGGGGTAGATCTCGTAGAGGTTGGTGACCTGCCAGTCACTGAGCACACCGCCGACGAAGGGGATGTCGATGCCGGTCTCCTCCTGCACCTCGCGCGCGCAGGTGACCTCCAGCGGCTCGTCGGTGTGGTCGAGCGAGCCGGTCACGCTTTGCCAGTGGCCGGGCCTGTCGGCGCGCTCGATAAGGAGCGCCTCGAGCGCCGGGGTGTGTATCACCACCAGCACCGACTCGGGGATCTTGAAAGGCCGCGGGGTGGTCGAGGGTGGCATGACGACAGTGGACGCGGGCCGCACGCCGGCAAGGCGTGCGGCCGTGGCTTCAGTTGGCGGCCGGATTGCGCAATCGGATGTGCAACTCGCGCAACTGCGCCTCGTCCACCGCGCCGGGCGCGCCAGTCAGCAGATCCTGCGCGCGCTGCGTCTTCGGGAAGGCGATCACGTCGCGGATGCTCTCGGCGCCGGTCATCAGCGTGGCAATGCGGTCCAGCCCGAAGGCCAGGCCGCCGTGCGGCGGCGCGCCGTACTGCAACGCGTCGAGCAAGAAGCCGAACTTGATGCGCTGCTGCTCGGGCGTGATGGCCAGCGCCTCGAAGACCTTGGCCTGTACCTCGGCGCGGTGGATGCGCACCGAGCCGCCGCCGATCTCCCAGCCGTTGAGCACCATGTCATAGGCCTTGGCCAGGCAGCGGCCGGGGTCGGTGCCCATCCAGTCCTCGTGGCCGTCCTTCGGTGACGTGAACGGGTGGTGCACGGCGCTCCAACGTTTGGCCTCCTCGTCGTACTCGAACATCGGAAAGTCGATCACCCAGGCCGGCGCCCACTTGTCCTCGAACAGACCCTGGCCGCGCCCGAATTCGCTGTGACCGATCTTCACTCGCAGCGCGCCCAGCGCATCGTTGACGACCTTGGCCTTGTCGGCGCCGAAGAAGATGAGGTCGCCGTTGCGGGCGCCCGTGCGCGCAATGATCTCGGCGATGGCGCCGTCGTGCAGATTCTTCACGATAGGCGACTGCAGCCCGTCGCGGCCCTTGCCGGCATCGTTGACCTTGATCCATGCCAGGCCTCTGGCGCCGTAAATCTTGACGAACTCGGTGTAGGCGTCGATCTCGCCGCGGCTCATGCCGCCCTGGGCCTCGCCGCCGCCGGGCACGCGCAGCGCCGCGACGCGGCCGCCCTTCATCGTGGCCGGGCCCGAGAAGACCTTGAACTCCACGTCCTTCATGACTTCGGTGAGCTCGGTGAATTCGAGCCTCACGCGCAGGTCGGGCTTGTCGCTGCCGTAGCGGTGCATGGCTTCGGCGTAGGTGAGCTCGGCATACACCGGCAACTCCACGCCCAGCGTCTTGCGGAAGACCGTGCGCACCATGGCCTCGGTGATGGCGCGGATTTCCTGCTCTTCGAGGAAGCTGGTCTCGATGTCGATCTGCGTGAATTCGGGCTGGCGGTCGGCTCTGAGGTCCTCGTCGCGAAAGCACTTGGTGATCTGGTAGTAGCGGTCGAAACCCGCCACCATCAGCAGCTGCTTGAACAGCTGCGGCGACTGCGGCAGCGCGAAGAACATGCCGTCGTGTACGCGGCTCGGGACGAGGTAGTCGCGCGCACCCTCGGGCGTGCTCTTGGTGAGCATGGGTGTTTCAATGTCGATGAAGCCCTGCTCGTCGAGAAACTTGCGCACCTCGAT
>JANNRI010000179.1:0-1738 GCA_031401195.1 Burkholderiales bacterium | reverse complement strand
CCCTGCACATCCTGCAGGCTGCGGTTCATCTTGCCCGCTGCGTCGGCGAAGATGCGCAGCTTCAGCAACTTGTCGACCAGCCTGGCGGCCAGCGCCGGCGTGTCGGTGGGCTCGGCACACACCAGCACCAGCAGGCCGGCACCGATGGCGCCGACGGTGTGCCCGCCGACCTCAACATGAGCGCGCCGCACACGCTGTACCAGCGCGATCAGAGCGGGTCCCTCTCGTCGTGGAAGTGCGCCTCGACGTCCAGCGGAAGCAACTGGATGGTGGCGCGCAGGCCGGGTACGGCCGCCATCAGCGCCTGCTCGACGCTGGCGCGCACGGCCGCCGCGCGACCCAGCGTCCAGGCCGCCGGCATGTGCATGTGCAGGTCGACAAAACGCCGCTGTCCGGCGCTGCGCGTGACGATATGGTCGAAGCGGATGGTCTGGTGCGAAAAGCCCGCCAGCACCTCGTCGATCTGTGCCCGCGCCGCGGGTTCCAGCGCCTCGTCCATGAGCCCGGCGGCAGAGCGCCAGACCAGCGAAGCGCCTTCGCGCAGGATGTTCAAGGCCACGGCGATGGCGATCACCGGGTCCAGCCACTGCCAGCCGGTGGCCATCACCGCCAGCAGGCCGACGACCACGCCGGCCGAAGTCCAGACGTCGGTGAAGAGGTGTCGCGCGTCGGCCTCCAGCGCCACCGAGCGCACAGCGCGTGCCTTGCGCAACATGCTCCAGGCCAGCACGCCGTTCATGATCGAACTGATCACCGACAACACCAGGCCCAGGGCCACGGCTTGCATCGGCTGAGGCTGCAGCAGGCGGTGCACCGCGGCGCCGACGATGGCCAAAGCCGCTGCGAAGATCAAGACGCCCTCGAAGCCGCTGCTGAAATACTCAGCCTTGTGGTGACCATAGGGATGGTCGTCGTCGGGCGGCCGCGCGGCCACCGTCACCATCGCCAGGGCAAACATCGCGCCGGCCAGGTTGACCAGCGACTCCAGCGCGTCGCTGAGCAGGCTGACGCTGCCGCTGACCCACCAGGCGCCCGTCTTCAGCGCGATGGTGGCCAGCGCCACCGCAATCGATATCTGCAGGTAGGTGCGGACCTGCACCGTGTTCAGCTACCCAGCGTCACGCGCGCGAACTTGCGCTTGCCCACCTGCACCACGAAGCAGCCGGGTGCAACCTTCAAGCCCTTGTCGCTGACGGTGTCGCCGTCGATGCGCACCCCGCCCTGTTCCACCAGGCGCAAGGCTTCACTGGTCGAAGGCACGAGGCCAGCCTGCTTGAGCAGCGCGCCTATGCCCAGCGAGCCGCCAGCAAGCACCACGTCGGGAATCTGATCGGGCACGCCGCCGGCAGCGCGGCGCTGGAAATCGAGTTCGGCGGCGTCGGCTGCGGCTGCGCCATGGAAGCGAGTGGTGACTTCGCGCGCCAGCATCACCTTGGCGTCCTTGGGGTTGCGCCCACCTTCAACCTCACGCCGCAGGGCCGCGACTTCGGCATCGGGCCTGAAGCTCAGCAGCAAGTACCACTTCCACATCTGCACGTCGCTGATGCTCAGCATCTTGGCGAACATGGTGTTGGCCTCTTCGGTGATGGCGATGGTGTTGTTCTTGCTCTTGGACATCTTCTCGACGCCGTCCAAGCCTTCGAGCAAGGGCATCGTCAGGATGCATTGCGGCTCCTGCCCGTATTCCTGCTGCAGCGCACGGCCCACCAGCAGGTTGAACTTCTGGTCGGTGCCGCCG
>JANNRI010000178.1:0-16832 GCA_031401195.1 Burkholderiales bacterium | reverse complement strand
CGAGCTTGAGGTCGTCGCGCGTGGCGCGGTTGCCGTCCTCGTCGACGATGAGAGCGAGCGAGTCGTCAAAGCGCACGCCGCCCACGATCACCGAGCCGAAGCCCGAGATGGCGCCGCTGGCGAAGCTCGAGGCCGTGCCGTCGTCGGCAGCGTCGCCGTTGCCGCCGCAGGCCGCCAACAGGGAGGCGGCGCCGAATGTGGCGGCACCCAGCAACAGTTGACGGCGGGTGGGTTGTGGGGAGGCTGAGAGTCGGGACGGAATGTTCATGGAGAGGCTCCTGGTGGGGGCTGGGGATCGGATCGGGTCCTAGCGGCGGCGCGTTGCCCATCGCTTGAGTCGCAGTATAAATGTGCTTTGTGCACATTTTATGGCGGATTGTTTCCAGATGCAAACGCGGGGTGGGCCGCGCGCGGGCGCCCGGCCGCGAGGCCCGCGGCGGTCCGGCTAACCTAGGCCCGTGGCTCGCCGCTGGATCGCCCACCTCGACATGGACGCCTTCTATGCGTCGGTGGAGTTGCTGCGTTACCCGGAGTTGACCGGGCAGCCGGTGGTCATAGGCGGGGGGCGGCGCCACCAGCCGCAGGCGCTGCCGGACGGCACGCGCCACTACGCCACGCTGGCGGGCTACACCGGCCGTGGCGTGGTGACCACCGCCACCTACGCTGCCCGCGACTACGGTGTGCACTCCGGCATGGGGCTCATGAAGGCGGCGGTGCGCGCCCCCAACGCCATCCTGCTACCCACCGACTTCGAGCGCTACCGGCACTACTCGCGCGCCTTCAAAGCCGCGGTGGCCGAGGTGGCGCCGGTCATCGAGGACCGCGGCATCGACGAGATCTACATCGACCTCAGCGATGTGCCCGGCGCCCAGGAAGCGGTCGGCCACGACGCGACCGGCGGCGTGCGCGCGGTGGCGCAGGAGATCCGCAACAACGTGCGCCGCGCCACCGGACTCACCTGCTCGGTGGGCGTGACCCCCAACAAGCTGCTGGCCAAGATCGCCAGCGAATTGGACAAGCCCGACGGCCTCACCGTCATCACAGAGGCCGACATCCCCACGCGGTTCTGGCCGCTGCCGGTGCGGCGCATCAATGGCATCGGACCCAAGGCGGGCGGCAAACTGCTGAGCCTGGGCATTCACAGCATCGGCGAACTCGCTGCGCGCAAAAGGGACTGGCTGGTGGAACACTTTGGCCGCGCGTACGGCCGCTGGCTGCACGAGGCCGCTCAGGGGCACGACGATCGCCCGGTGGAGACGCGCGGCGAACCCGTGAGCATGAGCCGAGAAACCACCTTCGAGCGCGACCTGCACGCGGTGCGCGACCGCGAGGAACTCTCGCGCATCTTCAGCGAGCTGGCCGGCCAGGTGGCCACCGACCTGCAACGCAAGGGCTATGCCGGGCGCACCATCGGCATCAAGCTGCGCTTCGATGACTTCAAGACCGTCACGCGCGACCTGACGCTGCCGCAGCCCGTGAGCGAAGCCGCCGCCATCCGCCATGCCGCGGGTCTGTGCCTGAAGCGTGTGGACCTGAGCCGCAGGCTGCGGCTGTTGGGGGTGCGCGCGGGCTCGCTGGTGAGGCTGTGAGGGGCGGCCGCCCGGCCAACTCAGCACCCTATGATGAAGAGTCGGGCGCATTCAGCACCCCCAAGGAAGAGACCACCATGACCGCCCTCCTCCGGCCGCCCGTGGCCACCGCCTCGCTGCGCTTGTCGGCCTTGCCGGCCTTGCTGTCGTTGCTGCTTGCCGCCACAACGCCCAGCTTGGCCGCCACCTTGCACATCACCGTCACCGGCGCAGACGGTCGCCCTGCCTCGGACACGGTCGTCCTGGTGCAACCGGGCCCCGGGGCCCAGGCCGTGGCGCCAGCGCCCACCACCGTCGTCATCGAACAGAGGGACTTCCGCTTCGCGCCCTACGTCGCCGTGGTGCCGGTGGGTGGTGCCGTGCGCTTCCTCAACAAGGATTCGTTCGATCACCACATCCGCTCCTTGCCGGGCGGCCCGATGTCGAACGTGGCGCCGATCAAGTCGATCGAGTACCGCCTGGCCGCCAGTGGCCGTAGCGGCGACGCTAGCGAACCGCTGAAGTTCGAGCTGCCCGGCTCGATCCTGCTCGGCTGCCACCTGCATGGCTCGATGCGCGGGCACGTGCTGGTGGCGGCGACGCCGTGGTTCGCCGTCACCGACGAGCGCGGGCGAGCGCGCATCGAGAACCTACCCGAAGGTGCGGTCGAGGTGAGGCTGTGGCACCCCGACCAACTCGCCGACCAAGCCCTGCAGCGCCTGCAACTTGGCCCTTCCCTGGGCGCTGACGCCAAGCTCAACTTCACCCCACGCCGGCGCCCGGCACCATCGCGCCGCGCGGATCAGGAGTACGGCCCCCCAGGCTCCACGAACTGAACCGCGAGCGTTCCCGCGCAGCCCCTCGCGAGCACCCTGCGCAAGCACCTCGCCGCCATGCCCACACCACACTGGAAACCAGAGTTCTCGCTGCAACAGGTCACGATGGACCAGACGCACCAAGAGTTCATCGAGTTGCTGGCGGCTGTTGAGGCCGCCGCACCGGGTGGGGCCACTGACGGCGGGCCACCAAGGACCCGGCTGCCACTGACCTGATGGCCGGCGCGGCGATTGGCATCGCGCCCATCACAATCGCGATCCCACAGGACGCACCATGACCGTGATCACCAACATCGAAGACCTGCGCGTGCTGGCGCAAAGGCGCGTACCGCGCATGTTCTACGACTATGCCGACAGCGGCAGCTGGACTGAGAGCACCTATCGCGCCAACCAGAGCGACTTCCAGAAGATGAAGTTGCGCCAACGAGTGGCGGTGAACGTGGAAAGCCGCAGCACGGCAGCCAGGATGGTGGGCATCCCCATGAAGATGCCCGTGGCCATCGCGCCGGTGGGCCTGACGGGCATGCAGCATGCCGACGGCGAGATCCACGCCGCACGTGCCGCCGAAAAGGCCGGCATCCGCTACACCCTCAGCACGATGAGCATCTGCTCGATCGAGGACGTGGCTGCGGCGACCACGCAGCCTTTCTGGTTCCAGCTCTACGTGATGCGCGACCGCGACTTCATCGAGCGCCTGATCGACCGCGCCAAGGCCGCGAAGTGCGATGCGCTGGTGCTGACGCTAGACCTGCAGATCCTCGGCCAGCGCCACAAGGACTTGAAGAACGGCCTCTCGGCGCCGCCCAAACCGACGCTGGCAAACATGATCAACCTGCTCACCAAGCCGCGTTGGTGCCTTGGCATGGCGGGCACGAAGCGGCGCCAGTTCGGCAATATCGTCGGCCATGTCAAGGGCGTCACCGACATGGCCAACCTCGGCGCCTGGACGGCGCAGCAGTTCGACCCGCGCCTGAGTTGGGGTGACGTGGAGTGGATCAAGAAGCGCTGGGGCGGCAAGCTGATCCTCAAGGGCATCCAGGACGTCGAGGACGCCAAGCTCGCCGTGGCCTCGGGCGCCGACGCGCTCATCGTCAGCAACCACGGCGGGCGACAGCTCGACGGCGCGCAAAGTTCGATCGAGGCGCTGCCTGCGATCGTGGCCGCGGTGGGCACCCAGATCGAGGTGCACATGGACGGTGGCATCCGCAGCGGCCAGGACGTGCTCAAGGCCTGGGCGCTCGGCGCGCGCGGCACGTACATCGGCCGCGCCATGGTGTGGGGCCTCGGCGCGATGGGCGAGGCCGGCGTCAGCAAGGCCTTGCAGATCATCCACAACGAGCTCGACCTGACGATGGCCTTCTGCGGCCACACGCAGATGGGCACCGTCGACCACAGCATCCTGTTGCCCGGCACGGCACCAGGCATCTCGTCCGCCCACGCCCGCGCCGATGCCCACGCCTGAACGCGGGTCGTTCCGTTCGCGTACTCAGCTTCGCTGCCTCACGGAGACCCGTCCGATGTTGATGCCATCCATCACCGCGCGTGTAGTCGCAGCCGCCGCAGCCGCCGCAGCCGCCGTCTCGTTGGCCATGGCGTGCCCGGCCTTCGCTGCTGACACGGAGCCGCCGCCGCGGCCCACCGCCAGCGACCCCTTGGGCAACGCGCGAAAGCTCATCGCCGACAAGAAGTGGGCCGCCGCGATCGCCGACTTGAAGAAGGTCAACGACACAGGCGGTGCCGACTGGAACAACCTGATGGGCTACAGCCTACGAAAGGCCAGCACGCCCGATCTGGCCGCCGCGGCCCGCCATTACGAGGCCGCACTGCGCATCGACGCCAACCACCGCGGCGCCTTGGAGTATTCAGGCGAGCTCTTCCTGATGCTCGGCGACCTCGCCGGTGCGGAACAAAGGATGGCAGCGCTGACCAAGGCCTGCGGCGGCAAGTGCGAGGAACTCGATGACCTCAAGGGCGCCATCGAGCGCTTCAAGGCCAACGGCAACAAGCACGTGCAGAAGTAGACCGGGCCGGGCAGCCGTCAGGCCTGAGCCGCCGCGCGGCCACGCATGCCGAGCTTGAAGGCGATCATCGCCCTCAGCTTGCCCGGCAGCACCGGCTTGATGAGCAGGTGGTAGTCGTGCGTCATCGCCTCGTCCTCGTGGCCCACGAGACTGGAGCCGGTAATCAATATGGCGGGGATGCGCCGCTGTTCGCCTGGCAGCGCAAACCGGGCCCGCACGGCCACCAGGGCTTCGATGCCGGTATGGCCCTGCTGCAGCCGGTAGTCGACGAGCATCAGGTCCGGCGCCTCGGCCGCTGGCGCACGCAACCAGTGGTGCAGCAGTTCCACGCTCTCGAACGCCGCCACGCGCCCCCCCCAGGCCTGCAGCAACACGACCAGGCCCTCGCGCACGGCTGTCTCGTCTTCCACCACCACGAACAGGCGCCCATCCAGCGTGAGCCCGAGCTGTGCCTTCATCGACGGGCCGCTGACGCCCGAATCGATGCTGCGTGGCGCACGCCCCAACGGCACCTCGAGACTGAACACCGAGCCATGGCCCACGCGCGAGCGCACCGCGATCGGCGCTTCGAGCAAGCCGGCCAGCCGCTTGACGATGGCCAGGCCCAGGCCCAACCCCTTGCGATGGTGCGGCTCCAGCGGCTTGTTGCTCTGCACCTGGTAGAACTCGTCGAAGATGCGCGGCAGCGCCGACTCGGAGATGCCCGCGCCGCTGTCCCACACCTGCAGCAGCAGCTTGCCGCCGCCGGGGTCGCTGCGGTGGCGGCAGCTGACCAGCACGCCGCCGTCGTCGGTGTAGCGTATGGCGTTGCTCACGAGGTTGCGCAGCACACGCTCGAGCAGCACCGGATCGGCGTGCGCCACATGCTGCTCGCCTCGAAACGTGAGCATCAGCCCCTTCTCGAAGGCCGTGGGCTCGAAGTGCAGCCGCAGGCGCGCGAACATCTCGCGCAGCCGCACCGGGGCCGGATGCACGTCGACACCGCCGGTGTCGATGCGCGTGATATCGAGCAGCTCACCGAACAGTCCTTCCAGCGCGTCGACCGACTCGTTGATGCTGTTCACCAGCGAGGCCACCTCGGGGTCACGACTTTTCTGCCGCAGGGCCTCGGCAAAGAGTCCCATTGCGTGCAGCGGCTGGCGCAGGTCGTGGCTGGCCGCGGCGAAGAACTGCGTCTTGGCCTGGCTGGCGGCCTCGGCGGCGCGCCGCGCCTCGTCGGCGATCTTTCGCGCCACTTCGGTGGTGGCCATCTCCTGCCGCAGCCGCGCCGCAAGCTCCTCGGTGCGCGCCTTCAGGTGAATGGCGAAACCCAGCGCACTGCCATAGGTGCGCACCATGATCACGGTAGAGCCGAACAAGATCGTCGCAATGACGGCAAGCTGCACGTGCCCGGGCTGCGTGGTGTCGCTCGCGATGCGCACGATGGCTGGGGCAAATACCAAGGTGATGAAGCCTAGGAAGATGCGCGGCTGCGTGGCCAGCAGCTGCACCGAACTGACGCAATAGCTGTAGACGACGAGGATCAGCGCCAGGCGCTGGTACGGCGTGCCCAGGCCCCAGAACATCCAGCCTGCCACGCCCCAGAGGCTGCCCTGCAGCAAGACCAGCACCCGCCAGCTGCGCCTCCACCGCAGCAGCGTGGCGTCGTCGGCCCGCGGTTGGCGCCTGAACCGGACGTAGTGCGCCAGGCGCACCAGCCACAACACGACGAATGCTGCGAGCCAGCCCAGCATCTGCTCGGATGGCGCCAGGGCCCAGAACAGCCACATGATCACGGCCGCACCAAGTACGTAGCCAATCAGCGTGGCCGGGGTCTGCACGAACAGCGCGCGCAGGTGGTCGACATCGCCCCGCGGGCGTGCCGGGGCCGCAGGCGCAGGGATACGCGCTGAGGTGGCGGTCGGCGGCCCGGACGAAAGCCCCCCAGAGAGCCCGTTCGGGTGGCCCTCAGCCGTTAAGTCAGCCGTTAAGTCAGCCGCCAGGTCAGCCGCCACTGCAACCACGGGCACCATCGACATCTGGCCAGTCTCAAGCCCCGGCGGCGGGGCGGCGCGGGAAAAATCCGCCCTGGCCTTGTGTCATCTGGCTCACCGCCAACACCGCCTGTGTGCGCGAACTGACGTTGAGAGCACGCAAGACGGCCGCCACGTGGTCTTTCACCGTCTCCACGGAGAGGTTGAGCTGGCGCGCGATGAGCTTGTTGGGCAGGCCCTGCAGCAGCAGGCCCAGCACCTCGGCCTGGCGCGGCGTGAGGCCAAGATCCTCCATCGACGGCACCTTCTGGTGTGGCTCGGCACGTGCCGCCGCACCCAGTGGCGCACCACCACCGGCGGCCAGCGCCGCCGCCTCGGCCTCGAGCTGCATGTCGCGGCGCACGCGGGCGAAGTCCAGCCCCAGCATCGAGGGGGGCACGTACATCGAGCCCGACATCACCATCCGCAGCGCCTCGTGCAACTCCGCGTGTGACGTGCTCTTGGGGACGAACCCCATGGCGCCGAGATCGATTGCGCGAATGACGTCGCTGGCACGCTCCGAGGCCGACACCACCACCACTGGCACCGCGGGGAAGGCATTGCGAAGCTCAGTCAGCAGATCGAAGCCGTCAGCATCACCCAGGGCCAGATCGAGCAGCACCAGGTCGCGATCGGCATCTTCCTGCATGGCCTTGCGCGCGGCCGCGGCACTGCCAACGCCAGCCACCTGGATGTGGCTGCCGATATTGCCAATCACCGTTTGCAGCGCGGTCAGTACGAGCGGATGGTCGTCGATCAGCAGTACCTTCATCTGGAGCCCCGCGGTTGGTGTGCCATCCGGCGCGCGCATTGTGACCTTGTGAACAATGCGCCGAGTTGTCCCTCGTTTGGGGGCCCCGTTGAGGGCACAGGCACAGGCCGAAAGGCCAGGCTCGGTCGCAGTCCGTCCGGCAACATCCCTCGGCGCCTGTTTGCGGTTCGGCGCCACCAATACCGGGTGTTTCGTCGCACCAATCCTTCGCAACTATCGCGCCAACCCGGACAAATGCCCCTAGGTTGAACTACCATCAACAACAGGCCGCGCGGGGTCGAACGGCGGATCGGCGCAAGAGCTTGGGAGCGCCTGGTTGGGGAGAAGAAACTTGATCCTTTTGATCTGCCAACACTGCAAGCGGCCCAACGCGGCCGAGTCGAAGTTCTGTAGCGATTGCGGCACAGAACTGAGGCGCCAAGAGTGCGCCGCGTGCGGCGCGTTGAATGACATCGACGCGCTGCAGTGCCACGCCTGCGGCACCGCATTGCAGGCGCCCGCCCCAGCAGCGGCCGCGGCGCCAGGCCGCACCACCGAGGTCGCGTTGACTGCGCCGCCGACCGACCTCCCGACGCTTGCGCCGGCGACTGGGCAGCTGTGGGCTGCGTCCGGCCCAGCATCGATGCCGGGCCAGCACCGACAGGCCTGGCTGGTGCCGTTCTTCACTGGCCTGGCCGGCGTCGGTACGCTGGCCCTTGCGGTGTTGTCGATCGTGTTCTGGCCCGCGTCGGCGCCTTCACCGACGCCAGAGGCAGCGGCAGCTCGACCGGTTGCCGCGGGCACCGCCGCAGTGGTGCGCAGCCCTGCCGCCGACGCTGCGGCCGACGCCGCAGCCGCTGCAGCCGCGCGCCTTCTGATCACCAACGGAGGCTCTGCCAGTCCTGCGAGCCGGGTCGGCACCGATGCGTCAGGTTCGACGGCACCTGTTGCCATCGTCCCTGCGAAGCCCGCTTTCGAGCGTGATGCGACACCACCGGCCAGGCCCCCCGCCGTGGTCGAGATTCGAAGCACGCCACCCGCCGCCGTGATTGCGCCGGCAACCGCCCCACTGCGCGTGCCCGTGCCCACTCAGCGCGCCGACCGTCCATCGCCTGTTGCACCCCTGAACGCCGAAACTGCCCCCGCAGCGAGGGGCGCGCCGGTACCGGCGGTTCGCGCCGCACCGGGGGCCGCACCCGCCTTCGAGCCGCGCCGGCCCGCCCCGGATGCCCGGCCCAAGCCACCGCCGTCTGTGCTGCCGCGCGAGTGCACGGCGGCCATGGAGGCGCTGGCGCTGTGCGGCACAATTTCGAAACCCAGTGGGAGTTGATGAATGTTTCCTAGGCACCGCCAATTGACAGCAAACGTCGTCTTCAATGCCACCCTGCTTCTGGCCTGCTTCGGCGCGTCCGCACAAAGACCAGTTCAGCCTCCCCAGACGCCGCAAGCCGCCATCGCGCCGGCCGCAGGGCCAAGCGCGCCCCAGACCGCCGCGCCGGGCGCGCCGCCCGCGACCACCCGACCGTTGGCGGGGGGAAGTGTGGCGTTCAAGATCGTCACCGCCTCGGATCGCGGCACCTACATCCAGATCGGGCGCGACCTGGCCAAATTCATCGCACCGCAGGCTCAGATCGATCTCGAGGCGCTGCCTTCGGCGGGCTCGCCCGAGAACATCCATCGCCTGCGTTACGAAGAAGGCGTGAAGTTGGCGTTGGTGCAGTCGGACGTGTACCAGGCCTTCATCAACCAGGGCAGGGCCGGGGACAGGACCGCCGACACGCTCATCCGACCGCTGCGCGTGGTGCTGCCCCTGTACAACGAAGAGATCTATTTCGTCGTTCGCGCTGACTCGCCGATGAACTTCGTGCACGAGATCCGCGACGCCAAGATCAACGCCGGCCCTCTGCGCAGCGGCACCGCGATGACAACGACGACGATGTACCGGCTGATGTTCGACCAGGCCGCGCCCGACAGCAGCCTGTCGTTCCTCACGCACGAGGAAGCGCTGTTCAAGCTGACCAGTGACAAGAGCGTTGATGTGGTGGCGATCGTCGCCGGCCAGCCGGCCAAGCTGCTCACGGACATGAAGGCCGAAGCTCGTTCGCTCATCAAACTGCTCAAGCTCGACGCGGACAACCCGCTCAGCAAGGCGGCGCTGAAGACGTACTTTGCCAGCACCGTGAAGGCCGCGAGCTACCCGAACCTGCTCACGGAGGATGTGCCCGGCATGGCCGTCAAGGCCTTCCTTGTCACCTATGACTACAACCTGGCTGGCACACAAGCGCGGCTGTCGCAGTTCGCGCGCTCTTTGTGCCTGAACTTCGACACGCTGCAGTCCCAAGGCCACCCGAAGTGGAAGGAAGTGTCGCTGGACATGCCGCAACTTGGCCAAGGCTGGACCTACTACCCGGCCACCGCGCGCGAACTCGGCCGCTGCTCTGCGCTGCGCCCGCCGCCCAAACCGGTGAAGGCCTGCTCCACCGAGCAGAAGATCCTCGGCCTTTGCGAATAGCGTGAGTGCGCCTCGGCGTGATCGCGGGTCACCGCGATCGCGCGTCTTTGCACGGCCGCCGCACTGCCTTCAAGCGAGGTAGCGCCGCGTCAAAGACCCGGCCACACAGGCCGGCGTTTCCGAGCCCTCGATCTCCACCGTCACTTCAACGACATTGCGGCAGCTCAGCCGCGCAGCCAGGCGGTCAGCGGCGCCCATTGCTGAAGGTCGCGCTCGACTTTTCCGGGCGCCACGTCGAACAGCGTGAGGCCGTGCGCAGCCAGTTGCACGTAGTTCTGCGTCTCGCGCAGCCAGGCCAGCACGGGCAGCGGCAGCGTCTCGACATAGCGGTGCAACTGCTCATTGGCCCGCGTGTGCTCGCGCACGCGGTTGCCTACGAGAACGGTCTCGATACCGGCACCGCGCTTGTGGGCGCGCAGTTCATCGAGAAAGGTGTGGGTGGCCTGGATGTCGAACAGGCTTGGCTGCAGCGGCACGATCATGCGATCGGCGATGCGCAGCAACGCCTCCAGCCGCTTGCCGTGCAGCCCCGCCGGAGTGTCCAGCACCACGTGCGTGGTGCCTTTGGGCGGGCGGACGATGTCGTCTGTGGCGACGTCCCAGCCGCTGATGCGGGCCGCCTGGGGCGGCCGCAGGGCCAGCCACTGGCGGGCGCTCAATTGGCGGTCCATGTCGCCGAGCATCACCGGGTATCCCGCCGCAGCCAGGCAGCCCGCCACGTTGGTGGCAAGCGTGCTCTTGCCAACACCACCTTTTGGGTTGGCGATCACGATCACAGGCATGGTCTGCGCTCCGCCTTTTTGTCGCGTCCTGGCCGGCGCAGGACACCGCCTTCAGCCGCCTGCGCGGCCACCCTCGGCCCAAACGACGGCGGCTGCGCTCCCTGTCGGGTATGGTAGCTGCCCGGCCCCGTGCCCATGCCTGAGGGCAACCCCCGTGTCACCACCCCTGCTGCGGGCCGGCTTCACGGGCGGCCGTACGCACCGTGGCTCGCGGGCCACTCAACAGTGAGAGCCATGGCCGAAGTCCTCGTCATCGCCGCCCATCCGAGCCAGGAACATTCGCGGGTCACGCGACGCCTGCTGAAGGCCTTGGCGTCGCTGGCCGCCGATGCAGGCGCCGACCGCATCGAGGTGCGTGACCTGTACGCGCTCTACCCTGACTATTTCATCGACACCGCTGCCGAGCAGGCGGCCGTCGCCCGGGCAAAGGTGGTGGTGTGGCTGCACCCCGTGCATTGGTATTCGATGCCGCCGCTGCTGAAGCTCTGGCTGGACGAAGTGCTGGCCTTCGGCTGGGCCTACGGCCCGGGCGGCACCAAGCTACGCGGCAAGGACCTCTGGCTCGTGGCCTCCACCGGCGGCCCCGAGGAGTCGTACCACCCCGCCGGCTACAACCGATACTTCTTCGACGCCTACCTGCCGCCCTACGAGCAGACAGCCCGGCTGACCGGCATGCGCTGGCTGCCGCCCCTGGTGCTGCATGGCGCGCACCGCGCCGACGAGACCACCCTCGGCCGGCACACTGATCTCTTCGTGCAGCGCCTGCGCGACTGGCCGCATTGGCCCGAGTTGGCCGACCTCGAGGCGGACGAACGCTGCGACGTTCCCGCCGATGCCCGGCCGGCGCTCGCGGCCGGCTGACCGAACCGGCTTTAGGGCAAGAAGGCACGAAGGCACCATTCACCCATGGAACACGGCACCGGCTGGCTCACCTCCACCTTGGTTTACCTCGCTGCCGCTGTGCTGGCCGTGCCACTGGCACGCTTGGCTGGCCTCGGCTCCATCATCGGCTACCTGGGCGCTGGCATCGCCATCGGGCCGTTCGGGCTGGCACTCGTCACCGATCCGCAGACCATGCTGCACGTGGCCGAGTTCGGCGTCGTGTTGATGCTCTTTCTAGTCGGCCTCGAGCTCGAGCCGCGCCGCCTGTGGAGCCTCAGGCGGCCGATATTCGGCGCCGGCGGCGTGCAGCTGCTGGGCTCGGCCATGCTGCTCTTCGCGGCGGCGCTCGCGTTCGGGGTGGACTGGCGCTTGGCGCTCGTGGCCGCGCTCGCGCTTGGCATGTCTTCGACGGCCATCGGCCTGTCCGTGCTCAACGAGCGCAACCTCATGAGTACCGGCGCAGGGCAGAGCGTGCTCAGCGTTGCGCTCTTCCAGGACATCGCCGCGATCCCCATCCTGGCGCTGCTTCCCTTGCTCGCCACCATCGCCGTGGCCGAAGCAGGCGGTGGCTGGTGGGCTGGCCTGAAGGCAGTGGCGGTGGTCGGCGGCATCGTGCTGGGCGGGCGCTTGCTGCTGCGCCCGGCGCTACGCTGGATTGCCCGCAGCGACACGCCGGAGATCTTCACCGCCGCCTCTTTGCTGCTGGTGGTGGCCACCGCCGCGCTGATGCAAAGCGTGGGCCTGTCGATGGCCCTTGGCGCGTTCCTGGCCGGGGTGCTGCTGGCCGAGAGTGAGTACCGGCGCGAGCTCGAGACCGACATCGAGCCCTTCAAGGGCCTACTGCTGGGGCTCTTCTTCATCGCCGTGGGCATGAGCATCGACTTCGCCGTCGTGCTGCAGCGCCCAGCCGTCGTGGCCGGCGTGGTGGCCGGCTTCCTGCTGGTGAAGACGCTCGTGCTGTGGGCCATGGCGCGACTCATGCCCGTGCCGTTGGCCGAGCGGCCGGTGTTCGTGATCCTGCTGGCGCAGGGAGGGGAGTTCGGCTTCGTGGTGCTGCAGACGGCGCAGGGAGCTGGCGCCATCGCGGCCGCAGACGCCTCGCTGCTGGTGGCAGCGATCGCGATTTCGATGCTGCTCACACCGCTGCTGCTCGTGCTCGCCGACCGATTCTGGGCCGCCCACCTGGAGCGCCATGCCAAGAGCGACGGCCCGCCGGAGATCAGCGAAGCCCAGCAGGCGCCGATCATCATTGCCGGCTTCGGGCGCTACGGGCAGGTCGTGGGCAGGTTGCTTGCGGCGAACGGCTACACCGCTACCGTGCTCGAGCACAACGCCGATCACATCGAGAGCATGCGTCGTTTTGGCTGGAAGGCGTTCTACGGCGATGCGACGCGGCTCGATCTGTTGCGCATCGCCGGCGCCGGCCAGGCAAGCGTGTTCGTGCTGGCGATCGACGATGTCGAGCAAAGCGTGCAATGCGCCACGCTGGTACGTGAGCATTTTCCCCACTGCACCCTCGTCGCCCGAGCTCGCAACGCCGCGCACTATGCACGCTTGCGGCAGCTCGGCGTGGTGTATGTCGAGCGCGAAACGCTCGACAGTTCGCTCATGAGCGGGCGCACCGTGCTGGAGCTGATCGGCATGCGCCCGCACGAGGCCCGCACCCAGGCGATGAAGTTCCGCCGCCACAGCATCGACCTGCTCGAGGAAATGGTGCCGCACTTCGCCGACGAGAGCAGGCTCATTGCCATCGCCAAGCAGGGCCGCCAGCAGTTCGAGCAGACCTGGGCGCGCGAGCGTGAGAAAAACAGCGCCGGAGGCTCACGCGGCGCGTGGCACTCGCCTGAGGGGGAGTGAGCACCGCTGCCCGCGGCCCCTTTTTCCCCAGGCAGCGAGGGGCTTGCGCAGCTGCGAACCCCTCCAACCCCGGGGGGTTGGCGACGACATGCACACAGCCCCTCGGACCATTAGACTTCGCCGCATTCAAGTCTAAGTTGGGAGTCAGCATCGATGCGACGTCTATTGCTCAGGTTTTTTGCCGCCATGGCCTTGCTGTCCGCGTTCGCAGCGGCCAACGCGCAACGAGCGCCGGCCGCCACCGACTACGTTCTCGGCGCCGGTGATGTCATCAGGGTCACCGTCTTCCAGAGCCCCGAGCTGACGCTGGAAACGCGCATTCCCGAGAGCGGTGTCGTGGCCTACCCACTGTTGGGCCCGGTCACTCTGGGCGGCGCCTCCGTGCGCACGGCCGAGGAGCGCATCGCGGACGGCCTGCTCAAGGGCAAGTTCCTGAAGCAACCTCAGGTCTCGATCCTGGTCATCACGCAACGTGGCAGCCAGGCCACCGTGCTCGGTTTCGCAGTTCGCCAGGGCCGCTACGCGCTCGAGGTGAGCAATACCAAGCTGTCGGACCTGCTCGCCCTGGCCGGGGGCGTGGGCCCCGACGGCAGCGACATCGTCAGCGTCAGCGGCACGCGCGACGGCAAGCCGTTCCGCAAACAGGTCGACCTGCGCACGCTCTTCCGCGGCGGCAACCCGGCCGACGATTTGGTGATCCTGCACAACGACGTCGTCTACATCGACCGCATGCCGCAGATCTACGTCTACGGCGAAGTGCAAAGGCCAGGCGTGTTGCGCCTGGAACGTGGCATGACCGTCCTGCAGGCCTTGGCGGCCAGCGGTGGCCTCACGCTGCGCGGCACGCAGCGCGGCATCCGCGTGCATCGCCGTGGCACCGACGGCGCCGTCCAGGAGCTGACTCCCGGCCTGCAGGAAACGCTGCAGCAGGACGACGTGATCTTCGTGCGCGAGAGCCTTTTCTGATTGGGAGACCCCGATGACCCTTGGTCAATTTTTGATCGTCATGCGCGCGCGCTGGAAGGCCGCGCTGTTGGTACTGTTGGCGACCGTGGGCATTGCGATGGCGTTCAGTCTCGCAATGCCGCGCCAGTACACCGCCACCACCACCATGCTGGTAGATCAGTACCGTCCCGACGTGGCCGGTTCGGCTGTCTACGCAGGCAGCCCCTCGCCGGTGTTCATGGCCACGCAGGTCGACGTGCTGAGAAGCGAGCGTGTGGCACTGCAAGTCGTGAAGACGCTCAAGCTTGCCGACAACCCGAACCTGCGCGATGAGTGGACACGCGACACCAAGGGCGCCGGAAGCTTCGACGCCTGGCTGATCGAGTGGCTCCAACGCGGGCTCGAGGTGAAGCCCTCGCGCGACTCCACCGTCATCAGCGTCAGCTACAAGGCGCCCGACGCGGCCCTGGCAGCGAAGACGGCGAACCAATTCGCGCAGTCTTTCCTCGAGACCAGCCTGCAATTTCGCGTCGACCCAGCCAAGCAGAACAGTGCCATCTTCGACACCCGCGCGCGCGAACTGCGAGCGCAGCTCGAGGCCGCCCAGGGCAAGCTGTCCAGCTACCAGCGCGACCGCGGCGTGGCCGTTGTATCCGACGGTGCACTCGACGTCGAGACCGCGCGTTTGAACGAGTTGTCTTCCCAGCTCGTGGTGCTGCAGTCGATTTCGGCCGAGTCGTCGAGCCGTCAGGCTCAGATACGCGGCAGCGGCGAGAGCTCGCAGGAGGTGGTGAACAACCCGCTCATCATCACGCTGCGCGCGCAGCTGACCACGGTGGAAGCCAAGATGCAGGAGCTCGACTCCCGGCTCGGCAGCAATCACCCGCAGGTGCTGGAGGCCCGCGCCACCATCGACAGCTTGCGCGCGCGCCTCGACACGGAGTCGCGCCGAGTGTCGAGCACGGTGGGCGTGACCAACACGATCAACCGGCAACGCGAGGCCGAGATCCGCGCCGCATTGGAGGCGCAGCGTGCCCGCGTCCTTCGACTTCGCGGGGCGCGCGAAGAAGGCATGGTGCTCGTGCGTGAGGTCGAGGCCGCGCAGCGTGCCTACGACGCCGTGCTGACCCGCGTCACGCAGACCAGCCTCGAGACGAAGACGACCCAGGGCGGCGCCTACGTGCTCTCTGAAGCGCAGGTGCCGGGGCTGCCGAGCTCGCCCAACCTGCTGCGCAACGCGTTGATCGCGGCCGTCATCGGCACGGTGCTCGCCATCGCGATGGCGATCGTGCGCGAGTTCATCGACCGCCGCGTGCGCACGGTCGAAGAGTTGCCCCTTTCGCTGGGACTGCCCTTGTTGGGCGTGCTGCCACGCCCGGGTGGCGGCTCGGCGCGCATCGCAGGCCTGCGGCCGCCACAACTCGCCGCGAGCACTGCATTCCGTAGCTTGCCTGCACCACGGGAGGGAACGTGATGAACATGCCGTCTGATCTGAAATCGCTCGGCACGACGTCCCGCCAGGGCGAATCGAGCTTGCTGAAGCCCGCCATCGGGCGCGAGGACGAGAGCATCGTGAACGAGCGCCTGATTGGCGCTCTGCTCGATGCCAAGGCCGCGCTCGGCGCCGAGAAGGTGCAGCAGATCCTCGAGTTCTCCCAAGCGCAGGGGCTGCGCTTTGGCGAGGCCGCCGTGGCCCTGGGCATGGTCTCGCAGGACCAGGTCCTGCACGCCTTGTCCGAACAGTTCGGCTACTCGTACTCCAGCGAGGATCGGCGCCAGCTCATGCCTGAGCTGGTGGGCCTGAATCAGCCCTTCTCGATGCAGGCCGAGGCGTTTCGCGAGATCCGCAGCCAAATCATGGCTCGCGTCTACTCCGGCAACGCAGGCCAGGCGCGCCCAGCGCTGGCCATCGTCAGCCCCTCATCGGGGGACGGCAAGACCTTCTTCAGCGCCAATATCGCTGTCTCGTTGGCACAGGTGGGCGGCCGCACGCTGCTCATCGATGCCGACCTGCGCGGCCCACGCCAGCACGAACTGTTCAAGCTCCAGAACAAGACAGGTCTTTCGAGCGTGCTGGCTGGTCACGTCGCGGCCGACGTGATCCAGGCCGTGCCCGATGTGGCCAACCTGTTCGTGATGCCCGTCGGCATCACGCCACCCAACCCGCTCGAACTGTTCGAGCGCCCCGCGTTCGGCGCGCTGATCCGAGAGCTGACCGGCAAGTTCGACCATGTGATTGTCGACACGCCGGCCATGATGTATGGGGTGGATGCCCAGGTGGTCGCGGCGCGGTGCGGTGCCGCTTTGGTGGTGGCACGCAAAGACCAGTCGCGCGTGGCGGCGCTGCAGCAACTCGTGGCTGCCCTGTCGCAGAGTCCGGCCCGCATTGCCGGCGTGATCCTCAACGAGTTCTGAGCGCGGTCGGTCCACGCGGCGCTGCCCGGGCGTACAGCCGCCCGCCAGGCTCTGGCGGCTGCGTGCGCAACAGGCCGGTTGCGTGATCCTTTCGACAAGGTAGGGAGCCTCAGTGACCAAGAAGACAGCGCTGATCACGGGCATCACGGGCCAGGACGGGGCGTACCTGGCCGAGATGCTGCTGGCCAAGGGATACGTGGTGCACGGGATCAAGCGGCGTTCGTCGCTGTTCAACACCGACCGCATCGACC
>JANNRI010000177.1:0-54027 GCA_031401195.1 Burkholderiales bacterium | reverse complement strand
GCCACGGGCGCCTATTCGGAGATCACGGCCTCGACGTCGGCCACGCTCGCCGTAACCGTCGCAGGGGCGGCCAGCCTCTTCAGCGCCACCAACCAGGCGCTGGTCGCGGGCGGCGTTTACACCGTCTTCGTGGTCGGTGCGTCCGGGTCAACCACCGGGATCATCAAGCGGGACCGCTGAGGCGGCCGCACATCTCGCGCGGCCGCCCGGGCGGGCTGGCTCAGGCCAGGCGGCCGGCGCGGAAGTCTTCGACGGCTTGGTGGATCTCCTGGTTCGTGTTCATCACGAACGGCCCGTGCTGCGCGATCGGCTCGTTGAGCGGCCGCCCGGCGATCAGGATGGCGCGCGCCGCTTCGGCGCCGGCAACGATGCATACGCCGTCCGTGCCCGGTGCATTGGCCAGCACGGCCATGCGCTGTTGACGCACGGCCGTCTCGCCCACTTGCAATTCACCGCGGTAGACATAGACGAAGGCGTTGTGCGTGGCCGGCAGCGGTTGCTCGAAGCGGGCGCCGGCCTCGAAGTGCAGGTCGAGGTACAGCGGCTCGGTGTCCTCGCGCTGCATGGCACCGGTCGTGCCATGCGTGCTGCCGGCGATCACGCGTGCCGTCACACCCGCACCGCGCCATTGCGGGATTTCCTCGGGACGGATGTCGCGATACCAGGGGTCGCGCATCTTGCCCTTGGCCGGCAGGTTGAGCCAAAGCTGGAAGCCTTCCATGCGGCCCTCCTCCTGCTCGGGCATCTCGCTGTGGATGACGCCGCGCCCGGCCGTCATCCATTGCACGCTGCCCGGGGTGAGCAGACCAACGTGTCCGGCGCTGTCCTTGTGGCGCATGCGGCCTTCGAGCATGTAGGTCACGGTCTCGAAGCCACGGTGCGGATGGTCGGGGAAGCCGCCGATGTAGTCGGCCGCAGCGTTGCTGCCGAAGGCGTCGAGCATGAGGAAGGGATCGAGCCGTCGCTGCAGGTTCTGCGTGAGCACGCGCGTGAGCCTGACGCCGTCGCCGTCGCTCGTGGCCTGGCCTTGCACGAGGCGTTCGACGGCGCGCGGGGTGGTGACGATCTGGGAGGTGGCGGTGAGGGAGTCCATGGCGGCCAATGTAGCGCCGGCGCGCGGTTCTCGCATGGCCCCGCTTTGCATTCAGCGTTCAGGCTGGTTCAAGGGTCGAGGGCTTGCGTGGTTGCGGGTGTTGTTGCGCGCGTGTTTTCCCATGTCGCCCGATCGCGCGTGGACAGTGCGATGACCTTGATCGCATCGCCGCGCTGGCCACGGTGGTAATCTGGAGTTCAATCTGGCCTGCAATGTGGCCTGCAACCTGGCCCTGGAGACTAGGCACATGAAAGCCATCTGGAACGGCACCGTCATCGCCCAGAGTGAAGACACCGTGGTCATCGAAGGCAATCACTATTTCCCGGCCTCGGCGGTGGACCCGAAGTTCCTGCTGCCCAGCAATACCAAGACCATGTGTTCGTGGAAGGGGCAGGCGAGTTACCACACGCTGTTCGTCGACGGTGACGCCAACCCCGATGCAGCCTGGTACTACCCTGCGCCGATGGAGGCAGCCGCCAACATCCAGGGCCGCATTGCGTTCTGGAAGGGCGTCCAGGTGGTGGAGGGCTAGCTGCCGGGCGCGGCGCCTTCATCTTTGCAGGGCTGCCATGGTGCACGAGCCGCAAGAAGACCACGCGCGTCCTGAACTGCGCGCCCCGCGGGATGCGGCGCGAACGGTGCTGGCACCGCTGCCGCTCGCACTCCGGCGCCGCCTGCGCGAGGTGTGGCGCTCGGCCGGCTGGCCCTGCCGCGACATGGTGGAGGTGGATCTGCTGGCCGCAGGCTTGCTGCAACGTCGCATTGACGCCGAAGGCCGCGAGACGCTGCTCGTCACCGACGCCGGCGTGCAGGCGCTGGCGTCGACGTTGGCCCGCAACCGCGCGGCCTTCGATGCACACGAGGCGCTGGTGGCGCGGGTGGCCGAGCAGATGCGGCATGCCGGACGCGTGGTGTGGCGCGGCTTGTCGCTGCGCGCGCCGCTGCCCACGCCGTTCCCTGCGCCGCTGCAGGGGTTGGATGGGCCAGCGACAGAGTTGCCGCAGGCCGCCACACGCTGGGTGATGGCGATGCCCGACGTGTACTCCATCCGCCACACGACGGCGGAGGCCTACACCGAGCCGGTGGTGCACGAGATCAAGGTGCGGCGTGCCGATCTGCTGGCCGATCTCAAGCGGCCCGACAAGGGCGCCGCCTACCGCGCGTTGAGCAGCCAATGCTGGTACGTGCTCGGGCCGGGGGTCGGTACGGCCGACGATGTGCCGCAAGAGTACGGCGTGCTCATCGACAACGGCCAGGGCCAGGGCCTGGAGCTGGCGCGTGCAGCGCCGCGGCGGGCCGTGACGCCCAGCTTCGCGGTCTGGATGGCGCTGGCGCGGGCCACGGCCGAGCCGCCGGCCGAGGAGCCGGCCCAGGCGCCGCTCAAGCCTGTCTCGCCAGTCTCTCCCGATTCGCCCGCAGCATCCGATGCGAGCGCATGGCCCAGTTCGGGCGCGCCCCCCGATGCGCCCGCTTCGTCATGACGGCGCACTGCGTGCGGTGTTGAGCGAAGACCTCGTCGTCCAGCGCCCCGAAGGGCTGTACTGCCCGCCCGGCGACTTCTTCATCGACCCTTGGCGACCGGTGGACCGCGCCATCATCACGCATGCCCATGCCGACCACGCGCGGCGCGGCCATGGTGCCTATCTCGCCACGGCGGTGAGCGCCGGCGTGCTGCGGGCGCGGCTGGGCGAGATCGCCCTGCAGGGCCTTGCCTATGGCGAGGCCGTGCACATCCACGGCGTGCGCGTGAGCCTGCACCCGGCCGGCCACGTGCTCGGCTCGGCACAGGTGCGCATCGAGCACCGGGGCCGCGTGTGGGTGGTGAGCGGCGACTATTTCGCCAGCGGCCACGAAGAGGACCGCAACGTCACCTGCGCGCCCTTCGAGCCTGTGCGCTGCGAGTGCTTCATCACCGAGAGCACCTTTGGCCTGCCGATTTACCGCTGGCGCGCGCAGGCCGAGGTGATGGCCGAGATCGACGCCTGGTGGCGGGCCAATGCCGAGGCGGGCCGCTCCAGCCTGCTGCTGGGCTACAGCTTTGGCAAGGCGCAGCGCCTGCTCGCGGGCGTGGACGCGACGATCGGGCCCATCGTCGTGCACCACGCCGTGGCGCCGTTGAACGAGGCCTATCGCGCCGCGGGCGTGGCGCTGCCGGCCACGGCGACGCTCGATGCATTGCGCGGCGACAAGGCCGCGCTGCGGCGCGCGCTCGTGGTGGCGCCGCCGGCGGTGTTGGGCGCCGCCTGGACGCGCCCGCTGGGCGATTGCAGCGATGCCTTCGCGAGCGGCTGGATGCAACTGCGCGGCGCGCGGCGCAGGCAGGGCGTGGACCGCGGCTTCGTGCTCTCTGACCACGCCGACTGGCCTGGCCTGCAGCGCGCCATCGCCGCCACGGGCGCGCGCCGCGTCATCGTGACGCACGGCTATGAAGCGGTGATGGTGCGCTGGCTGGCGCAGCAGGGGCTGCAGGCGGGCAGCTTCAGCACCGAATACGGCGAGGAGCGTCAGCAACTCCTGGAGCGGCAGGAGCACCACCAGAGCTTGGTGGGACCGGAGCAGCGCGAGGCCGAGGCGGCTGGCGCGCCGGCCGCAGACACAGCAGCCGACGCCGTCACCCCGGGCGCAGGCGGAACCGATGCGGCGCTTCGCCAGCCTCTACCAGCGGCTTGACGCCAGCACCGCCACCGGCGACAAGGTGGCCGCGCTGCGCGCCTATTTCGCCCAGGCGCCCGCGGCCGATGCCGCCTGGGCCGTGTACTTCCTCGCCGGCGGCAAGCCGCGGCAGGTGGTGCCCACGGCCTTGCTGCGCGAAACGGCTGGCCGGCTGGCCGGCATCGACGCCTGGCTCTTCGAGGAGTGTTACCAGGCGGTGGGCGACCTGGCCGAGACCATCGCGCTCGTGCTGCCGCGGGCGCCGTCTGCTGCGCCCGCGCTGACGGGATCGGACGGCGCCATTGCGCCTGACCCAGGGTCTGACGCGGGAGCTGACCCGGCAGCAGACCCAATGACGGAGGCCGGCGCCGAGGCTGGGCTCGCGTTTTGGGTGGAGGAGCGGCTGCTGCCGTTGCGCGGCCTCGCGCCGCAGGAACAGGCCGCACGGCTTGAGGCGGCGTTCGGTGCGCTCGATGCGCCGGGCCGTTTCCTGCTCGTCAAGCTCATCGGCGGCGGTTTTCGCGTCGGCGTGAGCAAATTGCTCGTGCAGCGCGCGTTGGCCGAGGCCGCTGGGATCGACGCCAAGCTCGTGGCGCAACGCATGATGGGTTACGCCGAAGCGCGTGCCGCGCCGAGCGCCGAACGCTTTGCCGCACTCGTGGCTGCGCCGGGGCAGGGCACGGAGGGCGCACAGGGCGCACACGGCGTAGACGGCGCACATGGCGCACATGGCGCACACGGCGCACATGGCGCACACGGCGCCGGGGGTGAGGCGCCGGTGTCGGGGCAGCCGTATCCGTTCTTCCTGGCGCACGCGCTGCAAGCCGTTGCCGCTGCGCCGGGCTCCCTGCAGGCGCCACTCGGGCCGATCGAGGATTGGCTGCTTGAGTGGAAGTACGACGGCATCCGTGCGCAACTCGTCAAGCGCGGCCGCCAGTGCTGGATCTGGTCGCGTGGCGAGGAGCTGGTGACCGAGCGCTTCCCTGAGGTGGAGCAGGGTGCGCGGCGGCTGCCCGACGGCACCGTGCTCGACGGTGAACTGCTGGCGTGGCGTGGCGGCGAGACTGTGCCGGCGTCGTTCCATCTGCTGCAGCAGCGCATAGGGCGCAAGACGCTGTCGAAGAAGGTGTTGGCCGACGCGCCGGTGGTGTTCGTGGCCTATGACCTGCTCGAGAGCGACGGGGTCGATCGCCGTGGCGAGCCACAGGTGCAGCGCCGGCTTCGGCTGGAAGCGTTGCGGCTGGGTGAGCGGGACGAACGGGACGATCGTGGCGGGCAGCGCGAAGTGGGCGAAGTGCGGGTGGCAGACGATGGGCGTGAAGTGGATCTGGAGGCCGGGGCCTGGCGGGCCGCGCCTGGTGGCCAGGCCCTCTCGGTCTCTCCGGCGCTGGTCGCGCGCACGTGGGGCGAGGCCGCGGCGCTGCGCGCCTCGGCGCGCGAGCGCGGCGTCGAGGGGCTCATGCTGAAGCACCTTCAGGCGCGCTACGGCAGCGGGCGCACCAAGAGCGAAGGCACGTGGTGGAAGTGGAAGGTCGATGCGCTCTCGGTCGACGCGGTGCTGGTCTACGCCCAGGCGGGCCACGGCCGGCGGGCGAGCGTCTACACCGACTACACCTTCGCGCTGTGGAGCCGGCCGCCGCGCGATGCGGCCGAGGCGCAAGCGGTGGTCGATTCCATCGCGCGCGGCGAGCCGGCGCCGCGCGGGGCCGAGGCGCTGCAGCTTCTGCCCTTCGCGAAGGCCTACTCGGGCCTCACCGACGAAGAGTTCAAGACGGTGGACCGCGAAATCCGCGCCCGCACGCTGACCAAGTTCGGCCCCGTGCGCGGCGTGCGCCCGACGATGGTGTTCGAAATCGGGTTCGAGGGCATCAATGCCAGCCCGCGCCACAAGAGCGGGTTGGCGGTGCGCTTTCCACGCATGCTGCGCATTCGTGCCGACAAGCCTTTGCATGAGGCCGACTCGATGGAGGCGCTGCGTGGGTTGCTTCGGGCTTGAGCCGGCGGCGGTCGGGTGGCCTGGCTCGCCCGGATTCAGGGGGCGGGCTCGGGATGGGGCCGCCACCCCGCGCGCGCGGGCCGCCGCGCGCGCACAATCCGTGCTTCAACCCGCATGGGCGGGGCACGGGTTGCGCGGGCGAGCGAGTGCGCGACTTGCGACTAGTGCGTGATGTGCGCGCAATGTGCGCGTAGTGTGCGCGTAGTGTGCGCGTGCCGCGCGCCCGGTGTGCACCTGAGGGTCCCACGATGATTCTTCCGCTGTATTCGAACTGGGCACGCATCGCCGGCTTCGCCTTCGCAGTCGCCTTGGCGGCCGCGGCGGCGGCGCACGCGGCCGGCCTGCCCTCGAGCAACGTCGCCTGGATGCCGGCAGCCTCGGAGGCCGATATCGAGCGCGCCTTCACCCGCGCCAGGGCCGAGAAAAAGCCGGTGCTGCTGTACTGGGGCGCCACCTGGTGCCCACCCTGCAACCATCTGAAGGCGACGCTGTTCAACCGGCAGGAGTTCGCGGCGCTTTCCAAGAACTTCGTTCCGGTGGCCGTGGACGGTGACC
This sequence comes from Burkholderiales bacterium, assembly GCA_031401195.1. GTDB lineage: Bacteria > Pseudomonadota > Gammaproteobacteria > Burkholderiales > Burkholderiaceae_C > Rubrivivax. Next base: position 47,731 of record JANNRI010000177.1, on the reverse strand, counting down.
TGCCGGGTGCGCAAAAGCTGGGCTCGCGCTTCAAGGTGAGTGGCTATCCGACCACCGTGCTGTTCACGCCCGAGGGCCAGGAGATCACGCGCTTGCCCGGCGAGGTGGATGCGCCGCAGGCGTTGGCGGTGCTGCAGCTCGGTCTCTCGGGCGGCCGCTCGGTCAGGGCCGTGCTTGCCGATGTGCTGGCCGACAAGCCATTGACCTCGAATGAATGGCGCCTGCTTGCCTTCTACTCGTGGGAGACCGATGAGCAGCAGCTCGTATCCAAGGTCGAGGTGCCGGGCACGCTGGCGCGATTGGCTGCGGCGAGCCCCCCGTCTGTGAATGGCGACGCCGAGACCACCACGCGCCTGTGGCTGAAGGCGCTGGCCGCCAGCGACGACGGCAAGGGCGTCAAGGCCGACGACGGCCTGCGTCAGCGTGTGGCCAAGGTGCTGGCTGAGCCGCGCGAGGTGCGCGTGCAGATGGATGTGCTGACCAACGGCGCCGCCGACATCGTGCGCACCCTCGAGACCGAGGAGTCGGCACGGCGCGCGCCGCTGGTGGTGGCATTCGATGCCGCGATGAAGAAGCTCCAGTCCGATGCCACGCTCTCGCGCGGCGACCGGCTCGGCGCGCTGATCGCCCGCATCGATCTCGCGCGCCTGAAGGAGGGCAAAGCCAGCGTGCACCCCAAGCTGCCCGAGCCGCTGCTGGCCGACGTGCGCGAGCATGTGGCGCGGGCCGATCGCGAGATCACGGATGGTTATGAGCGCCAGGCGGTCATCACGGCGGCGGCCTACGCGCTCGGCCAGGCGGGCCTTTGGGCCGACAGCGAGGCGCTTCTGAAGAGCAATCTCGCCAGGAGTCACTCGCCCTACTACCTGATGAGCCAGCTCGGCAGCAACGCGCGCAAGCTGGGGAACAAGGACGAGGCGCTGCGCTGGTACGGCGAAGCCTTCGACAAGAGCCAGGGCCCGGCAACGCGCCTGCAATGGGGCTCGGGTTTTCTCTCGGCGCTGATCGACCTCGCGCCGCAGGACGCGGCCCGCATCGAAAAGGTGGCCGCACAACTGCTGCGCGAAGCCGCGGGTGACAGCGGCGCTTTCGAGGGCCGCAGCGGGCGTGCGCTGCAGCGTGCGAGTGGCAAGCTGGTGGGCTGGAACGGCGAGGGCAAACACGCCGTGGCGATGAAGCGCCTGCGGGGTCAGGCCGATGCGCTTTGCGCCAAGGTCGACGCGGTCGACGGGCAGCGCGCCGCGTGCGACAAGCTGTTGAAGCCGGCCGCCGCCGGCGCGAACGCCGCCAAACCGGCATGATGGCGGCGGGCGCGTTGCCGCGGCGCTGACGAGCGCCCTCACTCGCCGCATGCCGGTTCTCCTGCCCCTTTCGGCCGTGGTGGCCGGGTTCGTGGCCGTGCTCGTGGGCTTCACGAGTTCGGTGGTGATCGTCTTCCAGGCCGCGGATGCGTTGGGCGCCTCGGCCGCCCAGAAGGCCTCTTGGATCTGGGCGCTGGGCTTGGGCATGGGGCTCACGAGCCTTGGGCTCTCCCTGCGATACCGGCAGCCGGTGCTCACGGCCTGGTCCACGCCGGGCGCGGCGCTGCTCGTCACCGCGGGTGCCGGTGTCGGCATGGCCGAGGGCGTGGGCGCCTTCATCGCCTGCGGTTTGCTCATCGTGCTGGCTGGCGCCACGGGGTGGTTCGAGCGCGTCATGAACCGCATCCCGCAGGCGCTGGCTGCGGCGCTGCTGGCCGGGGTGCTGGCGCGTTTTGCGGTTGAAGCGTTCGTGCAGCTCGGCGCCGAGCTGGCGCTGGTGGGGCCGATGCTGCTGGTCTATCTGGTGGGGCGCCGGGCTTGGCCGCGCTATGCAGTGCCAGGGGTGCTGGCGCTGGGCGTGGCCATCGCGGCGGCGCAAGGGCGGCTGCAGTTTGCGGCAGTGGAGTGGGCCTGGGCCACGCCCGTCTTCACGATGCCGGTCTTCAGCGTGGCCGCGCTCGTGGGCGTGGCGCTGCCGCTCTTTGTGGTGACCATGGCCTCGCAGAACCTGCCCGGTGTGGCGGCGCAGCGTGCCGCCGGCTACGACACGCCGGTATCGCCCGTGATCACGACCACGGGGCTGGCCACCCTCGTGCTGGCGCCGTTCGGGGGTTATGCGCTGAACCTTGCGGCCATCACGGCCGCCATCTGCATGGGCCGCGAGGCGCACGAGGATCCGGCGCAGCGCTGGAAGGCCTCGGCCATGGCCGGGGTGTTCTACATCGCTGTCGGTCTGGCGGGCGGTGCCGTCGTCGGGTTGATCGCGGCGTTCCCGAAGGCGCTCGTGCTCGCGGTGGCCGGCCTCGCGTTGCTGGGCACCATCGGCAGCGCACTGGCCACCGCGATGAAGGAGGAAGGCAGCCGCGAGGCGGCGCTGATCACCTTCCTCGTCACGACCTCGGGTCTCACGCTGTTTGGCGTGGGTGCGGCGTTCTGGGGCGTCGTGGCTGGGGTGCTGGCGCTGGCGGTGCAACGCTGGCGCCGGTAAGACACTGGCCCGGCACTGGCCCGGCACTGGCCCGGCGCTGGACAGGCGCCAGCGAGATGCCAGCCGGGTGCCAGCCAGGTTGCCGGAGGGGCAACTTCAGCGGGACTCGCTCAGCGGGCGCCGGCCTGCTGCAGCAGGGTGACGATGCCTTGCTGGCGCCGTTGCCTCGCGTGAGCCAACGGCGAGACGCCTTCGCGGTCGGTGAGGCTCGCGTTGGCGCCATGCGCCAGCAGCAGGCGCACGATCTCGGTGTGGCGCGGGCCACCGTCGCCGAGGATGATGGCCTCGAGCAGCGCCGTCCACCCGAGGCGGTTGACGTGGTCGATGGGCACACGGTTGGGCCCGCTCCATTCCAGCAGCACACGCACGGTCTCCACATGGCCGTGGTGGCAGGCCGGGATCAGTGCCGTGCCACCGTAGCGGTTGAGCACTCTCGGGTCGGCCATGGGCAGGGCCGCGCGCAAGATCTCGGTGTGGCCGCGCGCGCCCGCGAGCATGAAGGCGCTGTCCTGGATCGCATCCTGCGCGTTGACGTCGGCGCCGCGCTCGATGAGCAGCCGCGCGACTGCGATGTGGCCGCCTTGGGTGGCGGCGAGCAACGCGGTGCGGCCGCTGGAATCTTTCGCGTCCAGCGGCGCGCCGGTGTCGAGCCCGCGCCTCACAGCGGCAAAGTCACCGCGGGAGGCGGCCTCGATCGTCACGGCGCCCGGGTCTGTGCCTGGGCCTGCGCTTTGTGCAGGGGCCACGAGAGGCGCCGACGTCGCGCCAGCGATGCAGGCAAGCAAGGCCAGGATGCGATGGCGTTGCACGTGCCGGGCCCGCGCGTGTTACTTCAGCAGACCTTCGGCCTTCATCGCCTCTTGCACCGCAGGCCGTGCCTTCATGCGAGCCATGAAGGCGTTGAGGTTGCCGAGGGCCGAGATGTCGATGCCGACAAAACCGCACCAGTTCGTCACGGTGAAGAGATAGGCATCCGGCAGCGAGAAGTCGCTGCCCATCAAGTAGCTCTTGCCTTCGAGCTGGGTGTCGACCCACTTCAGGCGGTCGAGCACCTTCTGGCGGTAGATCGCCTTGGCCTCTTCGGGCATGCCGGGCGCGAACAATGGTGAGAACGACTTGTGGATCTCGGTGCCGATGAAGGTGAGCCACTCCATCACGCGGTAGCGTTCCATCGTGCCCGCGGCCGGCACGAGCTTCTTCGCGGGCACCTGGTCGGCGATGTACTGCAAGATGACCGGGCCTTCGGCGAGACGCTGGCCGTCATCGAGCTCCAGCAGCGGCACGTAGCCCTTGGGGTTGATGGTGTAGTAGTCGGTGCCGTCGGCAAGCTTGTGCGTCTTGGTGCTGGCAAGCACGGGCTCGAACTTGAGGCCGGATTCGCGCAGCACGATGTGGGGGCTGAGCGAGCAGGCGCCGGGGGAGTAGTAGAGCTTCAAGGCAGTCTCCTGGGGTCGGTGGGCGTCGGGTTGACGGGCCGCGACAATAGCCTACGTGAGCCCGGTGGGCCTTCAACAGGGCTGAATGCTGTCGTCATCGACGACCCGTCCCGGCACTAGACTCGAAACAACAACCCGCCGGCTCGCCCCAATGGGCGTCACCGGTGCTGAGCAGCAGGAAGGTCCAGGGAGAGTCCGATGAGCCGCCCCGTCCTCGACGAAGCGCGTATCCACCCGGCCGTCAGGGAGCGGGTCGCGAACCACCACCGTGCCGTCGTCGACGAGGTGAGTGCGGCGGCGCAGCAGCATGCGGTGATGGTGGTGGGCATGCGCGGCAATCCGTTTGTGCGACGCGCGCGCCAGTGGCTTGTCGCCGCGGGCATCGGCCACCACTATCTCGAGTACGGCAGCTACTTGAGCGAGTGGCGCCGCCGCAATGCGCTGAAGATGTGGACGGGCTGGCCGACTTTTCCGATGGTGTTCGTCAAGGGCGCTCTGGTGGGCGGTGCCGACGACCTGAAGCGGCTGATCGACAGCGGCGAGTTGCAGCGCATGCTGGGTTAGACGCCGACTGCGCGCCGCGCGCCGCGCGCTGTGCCATTCGCCCGTATCCGCCCCTGTGCGGCGCCAGCGGGCGGCCGGCCGCGACAATGTGGCGCATGGTTTTCATCGGGATCTTCTTTGCGGCGCTTGGCCAGGCCATGGGCGGGGCGGCGTGGGCCGTGGAGCCGGCGGCAGGTTCTCTCTTGGCGGCGTCCGCGGCGTCCGCGGCGCCTGCGGCGCCAGCGGCCGTGCCGGCCTCTGCCGCGGCCGGCGCACCCGAGGTGCTGCAGGTTTGTCGCTTGCCCGGCTACGAACACCAGGCTGTGTGCGGGCGCCTCTTGCGGCCGCTGGACCCGGCGGCGCCGCAAGGACGACAGATCGAGGTGCACTTTGCGGTGCTGCTGGCGCTGGCGCGCAACAAGCAGCCCGACCCGGTGTTCGTGTTTGCCGGCGGCCCGGGGCAATCGGCCATCGATCTGGCGGGCAGCTGGTCGCGCCTGCTGGCGCGCGTGGGCAACCGGCGTGACATCGTGCTGATCGACCAGCGTGGCACCGGGCGCAGCGCGCGCCTGGCCTGTCCAGAGGTGTCCGCCACCGCCGCGTTGGCGGAGGTGCTGCCGCTGTCGGCCCAGCAGCGCCGCATCGAGAGTTGCCGAGACGCGCTGCAGCGTCTGCCGCATGGCGACCTGCGCCAGTACACGACCCACGTCGCCGTGCAGGATGCCGAAGCGGTGCGCGTGGCGCTTGGTGCGCCACGGGTCAACCTGGTGGGCGCCTCTTACGGCACCCGCGCGGCGCTGGAATTCCAGCGCCAGTTTCCCCAGGCGGTACGCCGCCTCGTGATCGACGGCGTCGCGCCACCGGACATGGCGCTGCCCACCGCCTTCTCCACCGACAACCAGGCCGCGCTCGATGCGGTGTGGGCCGCCTGCGAGGCGGATGCCGCTGGTTGCGGACGGCGGCATCCGGCGTTGCAGGAGCAATGGCGGGCGCTGTTGGCCGGGTTGCCTCGGGAGGTCACTGTGGCCCATCCGGTGACCGGTGCCGTGGAGCGCCTGTCCTTGACACGCGAGCTGGTGCTGGGCCTTGTGCGTGCGCCGTTGTATGCCCCGGTGCTGGCGTCGGCGCTGCCGCATGCGCTGGCGCAGGCGTCGCGCGGGCGCTACGAGGCGCTGTTCGGGCTGGCCAGCGCACTGCAGGGGCCGCGCGCTGGGTCGTTGGCGGAGGGCATGCATTTCTCGGTGGTGTGTGCCGAAGACCTGCCGCCCAGAGCGAGGCCCGCGAATTCGGCAGCGGGCGCTGGCGGGGTGCCCACCGACCTGCCGGGCGCCGATTTCGGTTCGGTCTTCGCCGAACGTTACCTCGCCATTTGCGCTGGCTGGCCGCGCGGCGACGTGCCGGCCGCCTTCTTTACCGTGCCGTCGGCGCCCGGGCCCGTCCTGGTGCTGTCGGGCGGGGCCGACCCGGCGACGCCTCCCCGACATGGCGAGCGTGTGGCCCGCGCGCTCGGGCCCAAGGCGCGCCATGTGGTGGTGGCCGGCGCCGGGCACGGCGTGATGGCACTGCCTTGCATGCGCGACGTGCTGTTCCGCTTCATCGCGGCGGAAGACGACACCCAGGCACTGCAGGTCAAGACCGATTGCGCGGCTGCGATGCCGCGACCGCCGGCTTTCGTGCCGCCTGGGGCGGCCCGGGTACTTGGCGAGACTACTGGAACCACAGCGACGCCGATCACGACGACTGGCTCACCGGTGCCGCCAGCACGGGCGGTGCGGCCGGGTGCGCAGAGTCCGAGGAGCGGCCTGTGATTCGGGTCGAGCAGCTGCGCAAGCGTTTCTCCTCGGGCCGTGGCAAGCGCCTGCGCAGGGTGGATGCGGTGGCCGGCGTGGACTTCATGGCGGCCGACGGGGCGATCACCGCATTGCTCGGCCCCAATGGCGCAGGCAAGACGACGACGTTGCGCATCGCCGCCGGGCTGATCGAGCCGGACAGCGGCAGCGTCACCGTGGACGGCATCGACGTCGTGCGCGCGCCGCGTGCGGCCCTGGCTCGAATGGGCGTGCTGAGCGATGCGCGCGGGCTCTATCCGCGGCTGACGGCGCGCGAGAACATCGTCTACTACGGGCGCCTGCAGGGCATGCCTGCCGACGAGGCCGTGGCCCGCTGCGAGGGGTTGGCCCGACTGCTCGAGATGCAGCACCTGCTGGACCGGCGTACGGAGGGCTTCAGCCAGGGCGAGCGCATGAAGACGGCGTTGGCGCGCGCGCTGGTGCATGACCCGGCCAATATCGTGCTCGACGAGCCGACCAACGGCCTGGACGTGCTGGCCACACGCGCGCTGCGCGAATCGCTGCGCCGGTTGCGCGCCGAAGGCGGCAAGTGCATCGTCATCTCCACGCACATCATGCAGGAGGTGCAGCGGCTGGCCGACCGCGTGGTGCTGGTGTCGCATGGGCGAACGGTGGCCGAAGGCACGGTGGAGGAGTTGTGCGCGCTGGCGGGCGAGCGTGATTTCGAGGAGGCCTTTGTGAAGCTGGCGTTCACGGCGCAGGAGCGCGCGGCAGGGGTCGCCGCATGACGCGGTGGTCGCGGGCGCTGGACGGGGCGTGGTCGGTGTATCTCAAGGAGTTGGTCGACGCGCTGCGCGACCGCCGCACCTTGCTCACGGTGCTGCTCAGCTCGGTGGCGGTGGGGCCGCTGGTGCTGGTGTTGATCTCTTCGCTGGTGGGCGGCATCGAGAGGCGCGCGGAGGCTCGCAATGTGGTCGTCCAGGGCCTGGAGCACGCGCCGAGTCTGGCCAACTACCTGGCGCGGCAGACCTACAGCGTGCGCGCGGCGCCACCCGGGTATGAGGAGCAGCTGCGCAAGAGCACGCTGGGCGAGCCGGTGATCGTGGTGCCGGCAGGTTTCGAGGCTGGCTTGCAGGCCGGCGAGGCGCCGCTGCTCGAGGTCTTGAGTGCCGCGTCGAACCAGCGCGCCAGCACCGGTGTGGGCGTGGTCTTGCGCCTTCTGCGCGGCTTCAACCAGGAGCACGCGACGCTGCGGCTGGCGCTGCGCGGTGTGGCGCCGGCCCTGGTGGAGGCGGTGCGGATCGAGGAACGCGATCTCGCCAGTTCGGCCACGCGGGCAGCGCAACTGGCGTCGATGGTGCCGTTCTTCGTGCTGATGGCGATGCTGTATGGCGCGCTCAATGCCGCGCTGGACACGACCGCCGGCGAGCGTGAACGCGGCTCGCTGGAGCCGTTGTTGATGACACCGGTGTCGCGTCTGGCGTTGGTGCTGGGCAAGTGGGCGGCGGTGGCAAGTGTGGCCATGCTCATCGCCGTGTTGTCGTGCCTGAGCTTCCTGCCCGGGCAGTGGTTGCTGCGCAGCGAGGCGCTGTCGGCCATGTTCCGCTTCGGCTGGCACGAGGCAGCGTGGTTCATAGTGCTGCTGCTGCCGCTGGCGGGGGCGCTCTCGGCGCTGCTCATGGCCATCGCCATCCGCTGCAAGTCGTTCAAAGAGGCGCAGGCCAACGCGACCGTGGTGCTGCTTGTTGTCTCGTTGTTGCCCGTGGTGAGCCTGTTCAACCAGGAGGGTGAGGCGCCATGGCACTTGTGGGTGCCGGCGCTGGCGCAGTCCACGCTCATGAGCCGCGTGCTCAAGGGGGAGGCGCTGCCGGCGTTGGATCTGGCACTGTCGTTGGGCGTGTGCGTCGCGCTGGCGGCGCTCTCGCTCGTCTATGTGGCGCGGATGCTGCGGCAGGCCGCCGTCAAGTAGAAGCGACCCGCTGAGAGGGGGTCATGCCTCTGAGAGGGGGGTCATGCCTTCGCGCCCAAAGAACGACACCCGCGCCGTGGCGCGGGTGTCTGATGTCGGGTACGGCGCACAAGGCGCCGCCGACCTCACCAACCGCCGGTGCGCGGCAGGCTGATGACCTCGAGGAAGGCTTCCCACATGATGCTCTCTCCGTTGAAGCGCGCTCGGAAGTGGCGCTTGCGGAGAAGTTTGCGGAAATGCGTCGCCGTCGCACAGCTACAAACGTTTGTAGGTAGGCGGGGAGGTCGCGGCCCTGGGGGCGTTTAGATCAGCCGCAGCTTCAAGGCCTTGAGCACGGCCTGATGCTTGGAAGAGGCCCCCAGCTTCTTGAAGATGTTGCGCAGGTGGAAGTTCACCGTGCCTTCGGTGATGCCAAGGATCGCGCCCGCGGCCCAGGCGGTCTTGCCTTCCATGGTCCAGCGCAGGATTTCCGCTTCGCGCGGCGTGAGTGAGGGCGGCGGGCCAAGTGACTCTTCGGGGGCCATCAAGCTGCAGGCGGCATGCTGGGCATGCACGGCCAGGAGCTGGAGGTCGGCCATCAGGCGGCTCAAGCGGTGCTCCTCGCGCGGCAGCGGCGTGTCGCGGTCCACGCCCATGAGGAAGTGCCGGAAGTCCGGAAGGTGCAAGGCCACGGCGATGCCGGTCTTGTAGCCAAATGCCGCCTGGGTCTCCCACAAGTCTGCCGCGCCCTGCGAGACATAGAAGCCCTGGTCGTACAGGAACGGGACCGAGAGCGACTTCAGGCGCCGGTTCACCGGGTCGCGGGCGGAGTCAGCCGGGTTGCTGGAAGCCAGCTGATAGGCCGCCGGCGTATTGCCGATGGAGATGACCGTGGGGCGCTCGCGCGGGCCCGGCGCATCGATGACTAGCACCGCGTTGACGTAGCTGAACTCCAGTTCGGCGGCAAATCGGACCAGGCGCGACTCGAGTGCCGCGACGTCGGGCGCCGCGCTGACCTGGTAGTACTGGTCGAGCAGCATGAAGTAGTAACGCTGAACCTACAAGAGTTGTGAGCTTGTGGGGCCCTCGCGTGGTGGCGAACACTGGCGCATCGCAATCGACGGCTTCGTCGAGAAGGAGATCCCCGTGACGATACCCCCTTGGCAATTGATCTTGTGGAAGCCCGTGCTCGCTAGCCTGCCGGAGTTCCGACGACTTCTCGGAAAGTTGCGGCCGTATGACGCCGCCGGGTGCGATCGGGCAGTCAGCGGTGGCGGTTTGCGCGAGGGTCAGACGCTATGGGTGGCCAGTCTGGGTGATGACCGCCTGGGGCTCGCGTGGGACTGGGCGGAGGTGCGCGAGCATGTGGTGGCACTGCGCGACCCCATGAGCGTGCTGTCGAACGTGTGCTTGCTCGACGAGCGTGGCGAACGGCTCGATGAGGCCCATCGCATCGTGCACCTGAACTCGGCCCTGCACGAGCTGGACTGGCAGCGCCATGTGAGGTGTGGACCGGTGCGCGGAATGGCGCAGGCGATGGCGGCTTGACGGGAGCCCGAGCAGGGCTGAACGGCAAGGCCAGGGGAGCCAAAAGTCGCCGCGTCGCAGGGCGGACCGGCGGGCTGCGTTTGGTGCCCGCCTGGGCGTCGTTGGGAGCGGGTCCATCCGGCAATTTGGATGGGCCCGCGGCGATGCAGTAGCGTTGTCTTGCCTCGGCGGTTCAGTGACCGGCGTCAGCGGCGCTGCCCTCCGCGATCTGACGGAAGGCCGCCGGCCTCCACCAGCGCCATGAGCTGGGCGAGGCGCTCGGCAAGCGCTGGGAGCCGCGGCACGGTGCATCCGCCGTGAAAAGCGCTTGGCCCTGCGCGGCCTGCCCCTGCAGTGCTTGCTGACGCTAGACGGTATCAACAACGGCTGGCGGCAGTCCAGTCAAAATCGGGTAGCAAGCGCACACATTAGTCTGTAGCTCGGGTGTCATGGCCTGGATCCCCGGGTTCGTTTGCGGGCCCGCCCGCCGGCGGGGCCGTCGCCACTTCGAGCCGACCCAGCCAAGCCATGGCGTGCTCTCGGCTTGCGCCACACATCTCGGCGCCGGGCTGCAGAGACTGGCATACCGCAGGACGTTCACGCCGCCCGAATAGGCGGCAACGGAGTTGGTCGTCGAGCTGAACACAAGGCACGCCTGCCGGCTTGCCCAGAGGCATGCCGGGCAACGGCGTGCTGATGGAGGGGGCAGTGCAGCAAGCCGCACAGTGGGGGCGGCAGATCATACGGGCGATGCTATTGGCCAGATTGGCCAGATTGGCCAGATCGGTCGGACCGATGCCGCGCCGTGCGCCGACATCTCGGCGTTGCCATCGGCTCGGCGCTCTCGGGTGCCACTCCCTAGAATCTGAACCCCATGTGGCACCCTCAGCATTTCGATGTGATCGTGGTCGGCGGTGGTCACGCCGGCACCGAGGCCGCCCTGGCCGCTGCCCGCATGGGCTGCGCGACGCTGCTGCTCACGCACAACATCGAGACGCTGGGTCAGATGAGCTGCAACCCGAGCATCGGTGGCATCGGCAAGGGGCATCTGGTCAAGGAGATCGACGCCCTGGGCGGTGCGATGGCGGCGGCGACGGATGAGGCGGGCATTCAGTTCCGCATCCTGAACGGCAGCAAGGGCCATGCGGTGCGCGCCACGCGCGCGCAGGCCGATCGTGTCCTGTATCGGGCGGCGATCCGGCGGCGGCTCGAGAACCAGCCGAACCTGTGGCTCTTCCAGCAAGCCGTGGATGACCTGGTCCTGGAAGGCGAGCGGGTCGTGGGCGCCGTCACCCAGATCGGTCTGCGATTCCGTGGCCGGGCGGTGGTGCTGACGGCGGGTACCTTCCTCGATGGCCGCATTCACGTGGGCCTGCAGAACTACAGCGCCGGACGCGCGGGGGATCCGCCGGCCGTGAGCCTCTCGGCGCGCCTCAAGGAGCTGAAGCTGCCGCAAGGACGGCTGAAGACGGGCACCCCGCCGCGCATCGACGGTCGCTCCATCGACTACAGCCGGCTGGAAGAGCAGCCCGGCGATCTCGCCCCCGTGCCGGTGTTCAGCTTCCTCGGGCGGCCTGAGCAGCACCCGCGGCAAGTGCCCTGCTGGATCACGCACACGAGCGAGCGCACGCACGAGATCATCCGCGGCGGCTTCGACCGCAGCCCGATGTTCACAGGTGTTATCGAAGGCGTCGGCCCGCGCTACTGCCCGAGCATCGAGGACAAGGTGAGCCGGTTCGCCGACAAGTCCAGCCACCAGATCTTCCTGGAGCCCGAGGGGCTGGACACACACGAGGTCTACCCGAACGGCATCTCGACCTCGCTGCCCTTCGACATCCAGATTGCCGCCGTGCGTACGCTGCCGGGGCTGGAACAGGCGCACATCCTGCGGCCAGGTTACGCGATCGAGTACGACTACTTCGATCCGCGCGAACTGAAGGCGACTTTCGAGACGCGTGCCCTGCAGGGGCTGTTCTTCGCCGGGCAGATCAATGGCACGACGGGCTATGAAGAGGCGGCTGCGCAGGGACTCTACGCCGGCGCGAACGCGGCCTTGCAAGTGCTCGGTCGCGAGCCCCTGGCGCTGCGGCGCGATCAGGCGTATCTCGGGGTGCTGGTGGATGACCTCGTGACCAAGGGCGTCAGCGAGCCGTACCGCATGTTCACGAGCCGCGCCGAGTTCCGGCTGCAGCTGCGCGAGGACAACGCCGATCTGCGGCTCACCGCCTTGGGAAGGGCGCTGGGCCTGGTGGATGACGAGCGCTTTGCAGCGTTCGAGCACAAGCGGGAGCGGCTCGAACGCGAGATGCAGCGCCTGCGCTCCACTTGGGTTCGCCCGGCGACGGTGTCTGGCGCCGAGGCCGAACGCCTGATAGGCAAGGCGCTGGAGCACGAGTACAGCCTGGCCGATTTGATCCGCCGGCCGGGCGTGGGCTACGACCAGGCGGCGGAGCTTGCCCGGCTGGGAGGCCACGACGTTTCACGTGAAACGCTGCGCGGCGAGTGGGGTGGGCCGCAGGCGGATGCGGTGATCGAGCAATGCGAGATCGCGATCAAGTACGCTGGCTACATCGACAAGCAGCGCGACGAAGTCGAGCGGGCCAGCGCGCTGGAGCAGCTGGCGCTGCCCGAAACGCTCGACTACACCCAAGTGACCGCGCTTTCGCACGAGGTGCGCCAGAAACTGGACCGCCACCGCCCGGCCACGCTCGGGCAAGCCGCGCGCATTTCGGGCGTGACGCCCGCAGCCATCTCGCTGCTGCTGGTGCACCTGAAGAAGCGGCGTTTCAAAGGCCTCACGGTGCGGGACGAAGCGGCTTGAACGTACGCACCGGGCCGCTGGAGCCCGCGCCACCGGCAGACCTGGAGGGTGACGGGGCCGCGCTGTGGCAAACCTGCGGCGAACTTGGTTTGGCCGCCTCGGCGGCACAGGTGGGCGCGATGCAGGCTTACCTGGCCTTGCTGCGGCGTTGGAACCAAACCTACAACCTGACCGCGATACGCGACCCAAAGGCGATGCTGACCCATCACCTGGCCGATTGCCTGGCGGCAGTGGCCGCGCTTGAGCGCGCTGAAGCTGCGGCGGCGGGCCGGTCCCAGGGCGCAAAGCCCACCGGGGCCGAGAGGATCCTCGATGTCGGCAGTGGTGGCGGGCTGCCCGGCGTCTTGCTGGCAATCTTCCGCCCAACGGACACCGTCATCTGTCTCGACGCCGTCGCGAAGAAGGTGGCCTTCGTGCGTCAGATCGCCGGGAGTCTCGGCCTACCCAACTTGCACGCCGAGCACGCCCGGATCGAGCAGTGGCGCGGCCAACCTTGCGACGTCATCACGGCGCGGGCCTTCGCCACCCTGGCCGATCTCACGCGGCTGACGGGTCCGCTTCTGGCAGAGGGCGGCCGATGGATGGCCATGAAGGGGCAGACCCCGGACAGTGAGATCGCCGAACTCACCGCGGAAGCCGAGGTGTTTCACGTGGAACGGATCTTGGTGCCAGGGCTCGACGCCCAGCGTTGCATCGTCTGGATGCGGCGGCGGCGCGACACCTGAGCGTTCAGGCGGCCCCGGCCAGCCAAAAGCGCGCCCAAGAACGCGCCACGACTGGGAGCCCAAGGTTTTCTCGGCTACGCTGCTCGATCTCGTCGCGCGCCTCTGAAAGAGCCCCGACCCCTACTCCGCTGACGCCGCTGACGCCGCCCATGACCAAGCTTCGAATCTTCTGCGTCGCCAACCAAAAGGGCGGGGTCGGCAAGACCACCACCACGGTCAATCTGGCCGCCGGTCTGGCCCAGATCGGCCAACGCGTGCTGGCGATCGATCTCGACCCGCAAGGCAATGCCACGATGGGCTCCGGCATCGACAAGCGCGCGCTGCCGGCCACGATCTACGACGTGCTGCTCGAGACGGTCGGCCTCGCCGAGGCTCGCCAGCGCAGCCCCAAGGGCGGCTACGACGTCATCGGGGCCAACCGCGAGCTCGCGGGCGCTGAAATCGAACTCGTCAATCAAGAGCGGCGTGAGCGCCGACTCAAAAAAGCACTACTGGCGGTTCGAGACGACTACGACTTCATCCTGGTCGACTGCCCGCCCAGCCTGTCGCTGCTCACGCTCAACGGGCTGGTCGCGGCCCACGGCGTAGTCGTGCCGATGCAGTGCGAGTACTTCGCGCTCGAAGGCCTGTCGGACTTGGTCAACACCATCAAGCAGGTGCACGCCAACCTGAATCCCGACCTGCAGCTCATAGGCCTGCTGCGCGTCATGTTCGACCCGCGCATCACGCTGCAGCAGCAGGTGAGCGATCAGCTCAAGGCGCACTTCGGCGACAAGGTCTTCGATACCGTGATTCCGCGCAATGTGCGCCTTGCCGAGGCCCCAAGCTACGGCCAGCCGGGCGTGGTGTTCGACCCGAGTTCGCGCGGTGCGCAAGCGTTTGTCGAGTTCGCACAGGAGATGGTCAAGCGTGTCGGATGAAGGGGCGGCACCGGTGGGCGCCAGCTTCCTCGGCCGCCACGATGGAACGTTTCTTTCCAGCGTGGAAGACGCCGGGCTCAACGCGAGCGCACCGCCACAGCAACGCTGGATGGACGGCTGGCTCGTGCGCACCTGCCCAGGCAAGGCCCAGCGCGCACGCTGCATCAACGCCGTTGCGTCAGGCCGCCGGTCCGCCGCCGCAAAGCTGATGGAGTGCGGCGGGCTCTACCGCGCCTTGGGCCTGCCGATGCTGGTTCGCATCACGCCGTTCACCGAACCGGCCTCGCTCGACGGCGAGCTTGCCGCCCTGGGCTATCGGTACCACGACGACACCCGGGTGATGGTGCTGCCTTCCCTGAACCGCTCAGCGATCGAGCCCGGCCCGATGCCCACGGGCACGAACTGGGCCGAACTCGGCGCTGATGAATACGCCCGCGCCGTGGGACAAATGCGCGGCTCCTCGCGCGAGGCCTGCCAGGCGCACGCAGAACGGATCCGATCGTCGCCCGTGCAGTACCGCGGCTTCGCGTTGTTGATGGGCGCATCCGGCAGAGCGCTGGTGTGCGGGCAATACGCAAAGGAAGGCGAACTCGCTGGCATCTACGACATCGCCACGGCCAGCGTAGCCCAGCGCCGCGGGCTCGCGACTTGGCTATGCAAGCAACTGCTCACTCTCTGTATTACCGATGATAGCGTGAGGTCGGCCTACCTTCAGGTGGGCGCCGAGAACGCTGGTGCGCGCCGCATCTACAGCCGTCTGGGCTTCGAAGACGCCTACAGCTATCACTACCGCTTGGAGCCAGGGGCGCCGGCCGGCCACTGAGAGCCGGCGCATTGCTGGCCCCGTGGGGCCGAACTGACGCAACCACCCGCACTGCGCTACACGCTAAAGGCCGAGCCCCTCGTCGACGCCCAGATGCACGTTCATGGCCTGTACGGCAGCGCCGCTCGCGCCCTTGCCCAAGTTGTCGAGGCGCGAGATGACAATCGCTTGTGTCTCGCTGGCGAAGACAAAGATGTCAACCCAGTTGGTGTCGTTACAGGCCTGCACGTCAAAGTGGCCCGACTCGAGCGTGCCAGGATCTGACATCGGCATCACGCGCACGAAACGCTCACCGCCGTAACGCTTCTCGTAGGCGGCCTGCACCGCCGCGGGCGAGCTGCCGAGTGCATCCAGCGGCAGCGGAATCGATACCGCCAGCCCCTTGTAGAAGTTGCTGACGATGGGCATGAAGATGGGCCGCGCCGTGAGGCCGCTGTGCACCATCATCTCCGGCACATGCTTGTGCGTGAGCTTCAAGCCGTAGGGCCGCGGTGCGCCGAGGACCGGATTGCCGCGGCCGGCCGCCAGCGCCGCGCCCATGGCCGGGGCCGCTGCCTCGTACTCCTCGATCATCTTCTTGCCGCCGCCCGAGTAGCCGGTGATCGACGTTGCCATCACTGGCCACGTGGCAGGCACGATGCCAGCGTCGACCAACGGCCGCATCAACAGGATGAAACTGCTCGCGTGGCAGCCCGGATTGGAGATGCGCTTGGCGGCGCGGATGGCGGCACGCTGGCCGGCATTCAGCTCCGGCAGGCCGAACACCCAGCCCGGTGCCGTGCGGTGCGCGGTGCTGGCGTCGATGATGCAAGTGCGCGGATTGCTCACCATCGAGGCCGCCTCGCGTGCCGCACCATCGGGCAGGCAGAGAAACGCCACGTCCGCCGCGTTGAGCAGCCGCGCGCGTTCGGCGACATCCTTGCGCCGATCGGCATCAATGCGCAGCACCTCGACGTCGTCGCGCCGCGCCAGATACTCGTGGATGCGAAGGCCGGTGGTGCCTTCGTGACCGTCAACAAAAACCTTGTGCCGCATACCGCGCTCTTCCTGGAGTCGGGCTGCCTTCGGGGCAAGGAGCCCCTCGGGGAAACCATGAGCAAACGACGAGGGCCGAGGATACGGCAAAGCCCCGGCGCCGGGTGCCCGTGGGCGGTTGCGGTGGGGCCGCCGCGAGAGATCTGGCTCTCCGGGTGGCCGCGCGCTGCGCACGCAGGAACTCGAAGATGTGCTCGCGGCCCGCCACCGCGAACGCTGGGTGCGCGATGCCGACCAACGCTTTTGGCTGCGCGTGGATGCCGTGGTCGCACACCTCGCCACCATGCCCGGCCGCAATCACCCGCGCGCGCCCATCGCCTGCGTCGCTACTTCGAGCGCGAGGTGCCGTTCCCTGCGGCCGAGATGCGACGCCGCGTCCAATGAACGGTCCGGGCGGGACCGGCGCAGCCCGCTGACACAATCCGCCGCCATGGTTACCAAGAAACCCAAGGGCCTGGGGCTGGGCCTCGAAGCCCTGCTCGGCCCCAAGGTCAGCGACGCGCCCGCGAGCGCCGGCAGCCCCACCGAGCTGCGCCTGACGCAACTGCGCCCCGGCAAGTACCAACCGCGCACGCGCATGGACGAGGGCTCGCTCTACGAGCTTGCCGAAAGTATCAAGAGTCAGGGGATCATGCAGCCCGTGCTCGTGCGGCCCGTCCCCGACGAGCAGGGCACCGGTGTCGACTACGAGATCATCGCCGGCGAGCGCCGCGTGCGCGCTGCGGCGCTGGCTGGGCTGGATGTCGTGCCCGTGCTCGTGAAAGACGTGCCCGACGAGGCCGCCGCGGTGATGGCGTTGATCGAGAACATCCAGCGTGAAGACCTCAACCCGCTCGAAGAAGCGCAGGGCCTGCAGCGCCTCATCGGCGAATTCAATCTCACGCACGAGCAGGCGGCGCAGGCCGTGGGCCGCTCGCGCAGCGCCGCCAGCAACCTGATGCGCCTGCTGAACCTGGCCGAGCCTGTGCAGCAATCGCTCCTGGCCGGTGACCTCGACATGGGCCACGCGCGAGCACTGCTCTCGCTGCCGGCCGCCCAGCAGGTGATGACCGGCCAGGAGATCGTGGCCAAGAAGCTCAGCGTGCGTGATGCCGAGCGGCTCGTCGCGCGCCACCTCGCGCCCGCTGCCGGGAGCAGCCCGGCGGCGGCGAGACAGACCCGGAGCCAGGTGCGCAACATCGCACGCCTCGAAGAGCGCCTCGCCGACCGGCTCGCCGCGGCGGTGGAGATCCGATTCAAGCGCCGCACCGAGCGGGGTGAACAAGGCGAGATCGCCATCCGCTTCGACTCGCTGGAAGAGTTGAACGGCTTGCTCGACAAGCTGGGCGCCGGCGAGAGCTGAGCGGGTTCCGTGCCGCGGCCTCGTCGCCCGCAAAGGACCCGCCACCCGTTGGGGCCACGGTCCGGCCGCAACCCACTTCCTCGCAGCCTCTGAGGCGGGCCCCGTGTCCACGCACATCACGCTGCGCCAGTTCCGCTACTTCATCGCGGTGGCCGAAAGCGGCTCGGTGGCCTCGGCCTCGCGCATGCTGAGCATCGCGCAAAGCGCGCTCACCAAGAGCATGCACGAGCTCGAAGACGAACTCAGCGCGCGCCTCTTCGAACGCAGCTCACGCGGCATGCAGCTCACGCCGCGCGGGCATCGTTTCCTGGCCAGCGCGCGCAAGGTCATCGCGAGCGTGGCCGATGCCACGCGCGAGCGCGACACGGGCGACGGCACCGCCGGCCTCACGGGCGTGCTCGCCGTGGGCGTGACGAGCCTCGTCGCCGGCTACTACCTGAGCGAGCTGTTCAGCCGCTTTCGCCGCGCCTGCCCGCAGGTGGAGGTCTTCGTCACCGAGGACGCGCCGCGCTTCCTCGAACACCTGCTCATCAATGGCGAGCTCGACGTAGCCATCATGCTCAGCAATGCGCTGTTCGAGCCGCAGGCGCTGGTGGCAGAGACGCTCACGCGCAGCCCGAGCCGCGTGTGGCTGCCGACCAACCACGCGCTGGTCGACAAGGACGAGCTGACGCTCGCCGACTGCGCCGCGTTTGACCAGATCGTGCTCGAGGCCGACCGCATCGACGAGCTGATGGCGGCGGTGTGGGTGCGCCACCAGCTCAAGCCCCGCGCCATCCTGCGTACCACCTCGCTGGAGGCGGTGCGCTCGCTGGTCGGCGCGGGCGCCGGCATCGCCGTGCTCCCCGACTTCCTCTACCGCCCCTGGACGCTGGACGCCGAGCATGTCGATGTGCGCCCACTGCGCGACGCCTTGCCCACGGTGGACGTGGGCCTGGTCTGGCGGCGTGGCTCGACGGCCAAGCCGGTGGCCAGCGAGTTCATCGAGATGGCGCGCGAGTCTTCGCGCGCTCGCCGGCCGTAACGCGGCCCGGCTTGGTCAGCGCGCGGCAGCCACAGCGGGCGGCTCGCGCGCCGCGAGTGGTTCGCGTGGCGAACGTGGCGAGCGTGGATCTCGCGGTTCGAGGTCGACGGTCTCGAACCAGTGATGCCAGAAAAGCGGCCGCCGGTAGCCGACCAACCACGGTTGCACGATGCTCGCCTGGATCGGGTGCGTGCGCAGCTTGTACGGCATCCACACCGCGGTCAGTCGCTTGGCTTCGTGGAAAGCGGCTTCGCGCTCGGGGCCGTCGGGCAGCGCGAGCAGCCGGGCGATCACGGCATTCATCTGCGGCAGGTCGAAGCGCGAGAGGTTGATGCCGCCCTTGGCCGCGCCGTCGTAGCGCACGAGGCCGTGCAGGCCGTCGGGCGCGGCGGCGCGGCCTTGTGTCGACCACAGCATCAGCTTGCCGGCACGCGCAGCCTTGTACTGCTCGGGCCAGGAGGCGGGACGGAACTCGATGCGAAAGCCGATCGCCTGCATGTCGCGCCGCATCAGCTCGTCGAAGCGGCGCGTCTGCTGCGTGGGCTGCGTGGCCATGGCCAGCGTCAGCGGGCTGCCGTCGGGCCGCTCGCGG
The DNA here is from genome assembly GCA_031401195.1 of Burkholderiales bacterium. Taxonomy (GTDB): domain Bacteria; phylum Pseudomonadota; class Gammaproteobacteria; order Burkholderiales; family Burkholderiaceae_C; genus Rubrivivax. The sequence goes on along the minus strand of JANNRI010000177.1, from coordinate 28,697 downwards.
TAGCCGTCGCCGTCGCGGTCGACATAGCCGTAGAGATCGAGCAGCGCACGCGCTCGCGCGGGGCTGTACTCGCCCATCTCGCTCTTGTAGTTGGGGTCATAGCCGCTCAAGTGCACGGCCACCGGCGACTGTGCCGGCACTGCCGAGCCGTGGCGCAGCAGTTCGATCTCGCGCCGCACGTCGATGGCCAGGCCGATGGCGCGGCGCAGTGCCACTTGCGCCGGCGCGTAACCGCCCACAAGCGGATCCTCCATGTTGAACATGGTGTAGTAGGTCATCGGCATCACCACCCGCTCCGCGCGCATGCCGCGCTTGGCCAGGTGCGGTGCCAGACGCCCGCCAGGCAACGCGACATCCGTGAACTCGGAGGGCAGCGACACCATGTCGGCCTCGCCATTGAGGAACGCGAGCCAGGTCGGCTGCGACTCGTCGATGACGGCGATCTCCACGCGGTCGATCATCGGCAGCCGCCGCCCGCGCAAACGGGCCAGCACGGCCTGGCCCTCGGCATCGCCCGGTGCCGGCTCAGCCTCGTAGCGCACGTCGCGGTAGAGCGGATTGCGTTCGAGCACGATGCGCGAGGCGCGCCGCCACTCGGCGAGCCGGAACGGCCCCGTGCCCACCGGGTGCTGCATCGACAGCTCGCCATGCGCCTCGATCACCTCGCGCGCCACCGCAGCCGACGTGGCCTCGGCCAGCAGTTGGTCGAAGCGTGGCCGCCCGGCGTCGAGCTGGACGCGCAGGGTGTAGCGGTCCAGCGCCTGCAGGCCCGCGATCGGCCGGTCGTAGTCAAACGGCTTCTTGGTGCTCACCGCCTCCTGGCGCCTCGCGGCCAGGCCGGTGACGCCCATCTGCTCCAGGCCGCTCCAGCTCGGGCTCCTGGTCGCCGGGTCGGCGATGCGCGCGAGGGCGTAGACATAGTCGGCTGCGACCAACTCGCGAGGCTTGCCGCCGAATGCCGGGTGGTCGGTGAAGAGGATGCCCGGGCGCAGCTTCACGGTCCAGGTGCGGAAGTCGGCACTCGACTCGGGCAAGGCCGCGGCGGTACGTGGGCGCAGCTTGACGGGGCGCGCGAGCGGGTCGTAGCCAAGCAGGGGCTCGAAGATGTGGCTGAGGACTTGCAGCGAGGGCACATCGCCCACGCGTGCCGGGTCGAAGCCAGTTTCGCTGAGGGTGGCAAGGCGCAGCACTTTGGGCGCGCGTTCGGCCGCCGCGGGCAGCGGCAGTGCATGCAGACTGAGCGCCGCGGCCAGCGTCAGCACGCAAGTGAGGCGACTTGTGGGCAGGCGCATGGTGTGCATGATGCTCCCCGGTCCCCTGGCCAGGATTCGGGACTTGCCTAGGATGTGATTTCGCCGGTGGCGGAGTTGCCCTTGCTCATCCTCTTCTGAAGCTCATGACGATCACAGCTTCACCATCACATGCCGCGGCACCGTGTAGTCCTCCAGCGCATACAGGCTCATGTCCTTGCCGTAGCCGCTGCTCTTCATGCCGCCGTGCGGCATCTCGTTGACGAGCATGAAGTGCGTATTGATCCAGGTGCAGCCGTACTGCAGCTTTCTGGCCACGCGCATGGCGCGGCCCACGTCCTGCGTCCACACGCTTGAGGCCAGGCCATAGTCGCTGTCGTTGGCCCACGCGATGGCCTGCTCGGTATCGGTGAAGCGTGTCAGGCTCACCACGGGGCCGAAGACCTCGCGCTTGACGATCTCGTCCTCCTGCCGCGCCCCGGCAATCACCGTGGGCTCGTAGAAGAAGCCGCCGCCCGAGGGCCCGCCCCAGGCCTTGCCGCCGGTGGTGATCTCCATGTGCCCGGTCATCTGCGCGCGCTCGACGAAGCTGGCCACGCGGTTGCGCTGGCGGTCGCTGATGAGGGGGCCGAACTCCACGTCGGCCTCGTCCTGCAGGCCGACCTTGATGCTGCGCACGGCGCTCGTGAGGTCGGCGGCAAGCTTGTCGTAGATCTTCGCGCCGGCATAAATGCGGCAGGCGGCGGTGCAGTCCTGCCCGGCGTTGTAGTAGCCGAATACGCGCAGGCCTTCGACCACGGCATTCAGGTCGGCGTCGTCGAATACGATCACCGGCGCCTTGCCGCCGAGCTCGAGGTGGGTGCGCTTGAGCGTGCCGCTGGCGGCCTGCAGGATCTTACGGCCGGTGGAGACGTCGCCCGTCACGCTCACCATCGCCACCTTCGGATGCTCCACCAGCGGCTGGCCCACGGTGGCGCCGCGGCCGGTGATGACGTTGAGCACTCCCTTCGGAAAGATCTCCGCCGCCACCTGCGCCAGCAAGAGCGTCGTCAGCGGCGTCTGCTCGCTCGGCTTGATGACCACGGTGTTGCCCGCGGCCAGCGCCGGGGCCGTCTTCCACGCCGCCATCATGAGCGGGTAGTTCCACGGCGCGATGCTGGCGACCACACCCACCGGGTCGCGCCGCACCATGCTCGTGTGGCCCGCGAGGTACTCCCCTGCCATCGGCCCGTGCAACGTGCGTGCCGCGCCGGCGAAGAAGCGGAAGCAGTCGGCCACCGCCGGGATCTCGTCGCCGAGCGCGCGCGCGTAGGGCTTGCCGCAGTTGAGCGACTCCAGCCGCGCGAACTCCTCGCCGCGCGCCTCGATCGCGTCGGCCAGCTTGAGCAGCATCCGCGAACGTTCCATCGGCGTCGTCTCGCTCCAGCTCTCGAACGCGCGGTGCGCCGCCGATACGGCCTTGTGCACCTGGTCGGCGCTGGCCTCGGGCAGCGCCACCAGCAGCGCGCCGGTGGCGGGGTTGAGCACGCGCTCGGGCTCCCCCTCGCCCGCGACGAAGGCGCCGTCGATGAGGAGTTGCGTGGGCAGGTTCGGCAGGGTCGGCAGTTTCGTCATGGAGGGTCCTCCTTGGGGCAGGCTCGGGCTAGCGATGCACCGGTTCATCCGCGCGGGTGAACCAGTAGGCGAGAAGAATCGGGATGAACGTGAGCGCGATGATCACCACCGCCACCACGTTGGTGACGGGGCGTTGGCGTGGGCGGATGAGCTCCTGCAGCATCCAGATCGGCAGCGTCGTCTGCTGCCCGGCGGTGAAGGTGGTGACGATCACCTCGTCGAAGCTGAGCGCGAAGGCGAGCAGCGCGCCGGCCAGCAGCGCCGAGCCGAGCTGCGGCAGGACCACGTGGCGCAGGGTCTGGAAGCCGTCGGCGCCGAGGTCCATGCTGGCCTCGATCAGGTTGGGGTTCAAACGGCGCAGGCGCGCCACCGCGTTGTTGAACACCACCACCACGCAGAAGGTGGCGTGGCCGATCACGATGGTCCAGAACGAGAACGGAATCTCCAGCGTGTGGTACGCCGAGCGCAGCGCGATGCCGGTGATGATGCCCGGCAGCGCGATCGGCAGGATGAGCAGCAGCGAGACCGCATCGCGGCCGAAGAACTTCGCGCGCGCCAGCGCGCCCGCCGCCAGCGTGCCGAGCACGAGCGCGATGCTGGTGCTCCACAGCGCCACCTCCACCGACAGCCCGATCGCGGCCCAGACATCCTCGCGCCCCCAGGCCACCGCAAACCACCGCGTGGTCAGCCCCGGCGGCGGGAAGACGTAGCTCTTGTCCTCGGCGCTGAAGGCGTACAGGATGATCAGCGCCAGCGGCACGTGCAGGAACAGCACCACCAGCCCGGCCGCCGATTTGAGCATCCAGCTAGAGCGCATCGAACGCCCCCTGGCGCTTGGCCAGCCAGAGGTAGATGCCGATGACGACGATGGGCACCAGCGAGAACGCCGCCGCGAACGGGATATTGCCGGCCACGCCCTGCTGCCGGTAGACGATCTGCCCGATGTACAGCGTGCTGTCGCCGATGACCTGCGGGATGATGTAGTCGCCCAGGGTGAGCGAGAAGGTGAAGATGGAGCCCGCCGCGATACCCGGCATCGCCAGCGGCAGGATCACCCGCCGCAAAGTCATCGCCGGCCCGGCGCCCAGGTCGGCACTGGCCTCGAGCGTGGAGGGCGGGATGCGCTCGATCGCGGCCATCAGAGGCAGGATCATGAACGGCAGCCACATGTAGACGAAGACGATGAAGGTGCCGAGCGTCGAGAAGCTCAGGCTGGGCCCGCCGATCAACGGCGTGGCCAGCACCGCCTCCACCAGCCATGTGAGGTGCAGCTGCTGCGCCGCCCAGGAGATGGCGCCTTCCTTGGCCAGCAGCAGCTTCCAGGCGTACAGGCGCACGAGGTAGCTGCTCCACAGCGGCAACATCACGGCGATGTAGAGCAGCGCCTTGGTCCAGCCGCGGGCGTGGCGCGCCATGAAGTAGGCCAGCGGGAGGGCCAGCACCACGCAGGCCAGCGTGACCGCGATGGCCATGCCGATGGTGCGGCGTGCGGCATCGAGGTTGGCGCCGTCGAAGAGCGCGATGAAATTCGACACGCCCACTTCGCGCACCACCTGGCCAGTGAAATCGTCCAGGCGGAAAAAGGCATTCGCCAGCAGCGCGAACAGGCTGCCCAGGTAGACCACGCCGAACCACAGCAGCGTGGGCGCAAGCAGTGCGAGCAGCAGCAGGCCGCGCCGCGTATACAGCAGATCCGACAGCCGGCGCAGAGCGCCGCCGTGCGCGGGGCCAGGCAGGGCGAGGGTGGTGCTCATGGGGCAGGCGCGGCGCGGCGGAGCGGCAGGGGCAGGGGCAGGGGCAGGGGCGCGGTGGGCGGCAAATGTGGGGTAGGCACTGCGCGGTGTGCAGGCCGCGGCTCAAGCCAGCACGTGCAAGGCGCTGGCATCCCAGTGCAGATGCACCGGCTGCCCGGTTTGCGGCACCGTCAGGCCTCGGCCCGAGGGCAAGTCGGCTTGCAGGCGGCTGTCGCCGGCCAGGGGGATGTCCACCTTCACGCGCGTGAAGGCGCCGAAATACTGCACCTCACCCACCGTGCCGCTGGCGCGCGCGCCAGCGGCGGCGCCGGTGGTGATGCGCTCGGGCCGCAGCATGGATTGCGCGTGGCCGGTGAGCGCCCGGGCCGCCTCGCCTTCGAGCACGTTGGCCGCGCCGACAAAGTGCGCCACAAAGCGCGTCGCTGGTGTGTCGTACACCGCCTGGGGCGTGCCCACCTGCTCCAATCGGCCGGCGTTGAAGATGCCGACGCGGTCGCTCATCGAAAGCGCCTCGTGCTGGTCGTGCGTGATGAACAGGAAGGTGATGCCGAGCCGGCGCTGCAACGCCTTCAGCTCGCTTTGCATCTGCTCGCGCAGCTTGAGATCGAGTGCGCCGAGCGGCTCGTCGAGCAGCAGCACCTGCGGCTCGGAGATGAGCGCGCGCGCCAGCGCCACACGCTGGCGCTGTCCTCCGGAGAGTTGCGCCGGACGCCGGTTGCCGACGCCGGGCAGTTGCACCAGCGCCAGCAGTTCGTCGGCCCGCTTCTCGCGCGCCCCGCGCTCGATCTTGCGAACCATAAGCGGATAGGCGACGTTCTCGCGGATCGTCATGTGCGGAAAGAGCGCGTAGTCCTGGAACACCGTGTTCACCGCGCGCGCGTAGGGCGGCGCCAGCGTCACGTCACTGCCGCCGATGCGCACGCGCCCTGCGGTGGGCAGCGTGAAGCCGCCGATCATTCGCAGCACCGTGGTCTTGCCAGAGCCGCTGGGGCCGAGCAGGGTGAAGAACTCGCCGGCGTCGATGGTGAGGTCGACATGCTCCACGGCACGGACCGCGCCCGCGCCGTGTCCGAAGGTGCAGGAGACGCCGTCGAGGGTGACTGCGGCGGTCATGGTCGGATCAGATTCTGTGGGCGAGGTTTGTCTCGCTCTCCCGCTTGCGGGAGAGGCTTGGGGTGCGGGTGTGGTGCTCCACCGGCGCTCACGCCTGCCCTCTCCCGCAAGCGGGAGAGGGCAGCGCACAGGTGCGTCAGCGGCCGCCGAGGACGGCGATGTAGTCCGTGACCCAGCGGTGGTAGGGCACGCAGCCCGCACTCTGGCTCTTGCACTGGCTCACCGGGGTGCGCCAGAACGAGATCTTCTCGAAGTCGTTGTAGCCCTGGCGCGCGCAGCCCTCGTCAGTGAGCAGCTTGTTGCCCTTGCACGCCGCTGGCACCGCAGGCACCGAGCCGAACCACGCCGAGAGATCGCCCTGCAACTTGGGGCTGAGCGAGTGCTCCAGCCACATGTAGGCGCAGTTCGGGTTCTTCGATTCGGCATGCATCATGGTCGTGTCGGCCCAGCCGCTGGCGCCTTCCACCGGCACCACGGTGGCCACAGGCGCCTTCTTGCTCTTCAGGATGTTGGCCTGGAACTGCCAGGAGCCCGAGGCGACGACGCCCTCGTTGGTGAAGTCGTCGATCTGCACGAAGGCGTCGTGCCAGTACTTGCCGACGATCTTGCGCTGCCCGCGCAGCAGGTTCAGCGCTTCCTTGTACTGGGCCTCGTTCAGCTCGTACGGATCCTTGATGCCCAGGTCCTTCTTGTGGTGCATCAGGTACAGCGCCGCATCGGCAATGTGGATCGGCCCGTCGAAGGCCTGCACGCGGCCCTTGTTGCTCTTGCCGTCGGGCAGGTTCATCTCCTCGAACACCACCTTCCAGGTGGTGGGCGGCGTGCTGCCGAAGACCTTGGTGTTGTACATGAGCACGTTCCAGCCCCACTGATAGGGCACGCCGTAGTGCGTGTTGCCCTCGTGGTGCCAGGGCGCCTTCTGCAGGCGCGGGTCGACGGTCTTGTAGCTGGGGATCAGGTTGACGTTGATCGGCTGCACCTTCTTGCCGCGGATGAGGCGCGTGCTGGCGTCACCGCTGGCCGTGACGAGGTCGAAGCCGCCCTCGTTCATGAGCGCCACCATCTCGTCGCTGGTGCCGGCGGTCTTGACGTTGACCTTGCAGCCGGTCTTCTTCTCGAACTCGGTCACCCAGTCGAAGTTCTTGTCGGTGCTGCCGCGCTCGATGTAGCCGGCCCAGGCGACGATGTCGACGCGGCCTTCGCCCTTGCCGACTTTCTGCAAGGGTCCTTTCTGCGCCATCACGGCCGAGTGCGTGGCAAGGGCCAGGGCCGCCGTGGCGGCCAGGGCAACGATGTGGCGAGGGGTCATGCGGGTCTCCTGGGCTTGTTGGTGGGTACGACGAAGGCGCGACCGTAGCGTCGCGCGGCGGCAATGTGAAATTCATTTGGCCGGCTACGGGCTATCTCGAAATGAGAGATTGGGGTAAACGCGAGGCTGCGACACGCTCGACGACGGGGCATTCGCCATTTTCGAGGCTCTGCGGCCCGTTGCGCATTGCGGGAACTCCCAGGCGGCCCGCAGCATGGCGTGCCCCTAACATCCGACTGCACTCGCGCGCTTTTTCCATCGGTGGTTCACGGGCTGGACTCCCGCATCGCTAGACCTCGGATACGACCTTGGACCGCCTGCTGGATCTCTATCGCCTGATGTGCCGCATCCGCTGCTTCGAAGAAGCGGCCGAGATCGCGAGCATGGGCGGCGTCGCCGCCTGGGGCCTGCAGGCCTCCGACAAGCCGGCGCTCGTGAGGGGCCCGCTGCACCTGTCCATCGGGCAGGAGGCGGTGGCCGCGGGTGTGTGCATCAACCTGCGGCGTGAGGACCTGCTCACCTCCACGCACCGCGGCCACGGCCACACGTTGGCCAAGGGCGCCGCGGCCGAACGCATGATGTGCGAGCTCTTCGGCCGCGCCACCGGCTACAACCGCGGCAAGGGCGGCTCGATGCACATCGCCGATTTCTCGGTCGGCATGCTCGGCGCCAACGGTGTGGTGGCCGCCGGCATCCCCATCGCCACCGGCGCGGCGCATGCGCTCAAGCTGCGCGGCCAGCCGCACGTGGTGGCCTGCTTCTTCGGCGACGGCGCCGCCAACCGCGGGCCCTTCCTCGAAGGGCTCAACTGGGCCAAGGTGTACCAGTTGCCCGTGCTCTTCGTGTGCGAGGACAACCGTATCTCGGCCACCACGCCCACGGGGCCGATGACGGCAGGCGCGGGGGTCAGCGCTCGCGCCGAGGCGATGGACATCCCGGCGCGGATGGTGGACGGCAACGATGCGCAGGCCGTCGACGACGCGGCGGCGCGGTTGCTCGCCGATGTGCGTGCGGGCCTGGGCCCGCGCCTGCTGCATGCCGTGACCTACCGCTTCAAGGGCCATGTGTCGGTCGACCCCGGCACCTACCGCGACACCGCCGAGGTGCAGGCGGCGCTGAAGCGCGACCCGTTGCTGCTGGCGCGCGAGAAGCTGCTGGCGGGCGGCGCCTGGCCGCAGGCCGTCGAACAGGCCCTGCTCGACGCCAAGGCCGAGATCGACGCCGCGCTCGCCGCGGCCGCTGCCGCGCCTTGGCCGGAGCCGGCCGCGGCCTATGAAGACATCATGAACACCGGCGCCGGCGTGTGGCGATGAGCACGCGCACCCTGAGCTATGCCGAGGCCGCGGCCGGTGCGCTGGAGCGCGCCATGCGCGCCGACGACCGCATCGTGGCGCTCGGCGAAGACCTCGGCCGCGGCGGCGTCTTCGGCCAGTACCGCGGGCTGCAGCAGGCCTTCGGGCCCGGGCGCGTGATCGACACCCCGATCTCCGAGGCCAACATCATGGGTGCCGCCGTCGGCATGGCGCTCGCCGGCCTGCGCCCGGTGGTGGAGATGCGCGTCATCGACTTCGCGCTGTGCGCGATGGACGAGATCGTCAACCAGGCGGCCAAGAATCGCTTCATGTTCGGTGGCCAGGGCCGCGTGCCGCTGGTGGCGCGTTTGCCCATCGGCATCTGGTCGGCTTCGGCGGCGCAGCACTCGCAGTCGCTCGAGGCCTGGTTCGCGCACCTGCCGGGCCTGGTCGTGGTGACACCGGCCACGCCGCAGGACAACGCCGGCCTGCTGACCTCGGCGCTGGCCAGCGGTGACCCGGTGATGTATCTCGAACACAAGGAACTGTGGGGCGAACGCGGCGAAGTCGACGAGGAACTCGTCGTGCCGCTCGGCAAGGCCGCCACGCTGCGCCAGGGCAATCAACTTACGGTGGTGACCTGGTCGCGCGGGGTCGGGCTCTCGCTGGCCGCGTTGCAGCACGACGCGCTGCGCGGCGCGGGCGTCGACCTCATCGACCTGCGCACGCTCTGGCCCTGGGATCAGGCTGCGGTGCACGCCTCGGCGGCGCGCACGGGCCGGCTGCTCGTGGTGCATGAGGCGGTGCAGGTGGCCGGCTTCGGCGCCGAGGTCGCCGCCCATGCGGCCGAGGCCACCGGCTGCCGCGTGGCGCGCCTGGGGGCACCCCGTATCCCCGTGGGCTACGCGCCGGTGCTCGAAGCCGAGTCGCGCCTCACGCCCGAGAAGATCGCGTTGGCCGCGCGGCGCCTGCTCGACCGGTGTTGAGCGGTCAAGCCCAGCGGCTCTTGCGATCATTTGATGGTGGGCGTGGTGGCGCGCTGCATGTTCACACTGCCGGTGGTGTGGATCGACGAGGTCGTCTCTTTGTCGTTGATCGTGGGGCTTGTCGTGATCGCCGCGGTGCCGTGGTTCTTGACCGTGGCGTTGTAAGTTCGCGTCGAGGAGGGAGTGACCCATGAAAGAGACTGGTTCTTCTGCGCCGGTGGCGCTCGTCACGGGCGGGGCTCGGGGCATCGGGCTGGCCATCGGCCGCTGGTTCCTGGCAAATGGCCACCGCGTGGCGCAGCTCGACATCGACGCCGAGACGCTCGCCAGTACCGCGGCCGAACTGGCACGTGAGGTGGATGCGCGGCGTGTGCTGGCCGTACACGCCGACGTGTCGAACCCCGCCCAGGTGGACGCTGGCGTCGGCCGGGTGGAAGCCGCCTTCGGCCGCATCGACGCCCTCGTCAACAACGCCGGCGTGGCGGTGTTCAAGACGCTTGGCGAGACCAGCTTCGCGGAGTGGCGGCAGGTGATGGCCACCAACCTCGACGGCGTGTTCCTTTGCACGCAGGCGGTGGTGCCGGTGATGCAACGCGGGCGGCGCGATTGCGTTGGCGGCGGCGCTGTGGTCAACATCGCCAGCATTTCCGGCCTGCGCGCCAGCACCTTGCGCGTGGCCTACGGCACCAGCAAGGCCGCGGTGATTCATCTCACACGGCAGCAAGCAGTGGAACTGGGCAACCTGGGCATCCGCGTGAATGCGGTGGCGCCCGGCCCGGTGGATACCGAGATGGCCAAGCTCGTGCACACCGCGGCCATCCGGCGCGACTACCACGATGCGATCCCGCTCAACCGCTACGGCACGCCCGAAGAGATCGCCGAGGTGGTTGGCTTCCTGTGCAGCGCGCAGGCCGCCTACGTGAACGGGCAGGTCCTCGCCGCGGACGGCGGCTTCGACGCGGCGGGCATCGGCCTGCCCACGTTGCGCCGCCCGGCAGCGCGCTGAGGCCGCCGGCTGGTCCGCCCACCTTCCGGCTGGGGGGCGGGCCCGCGACCGCTTCAGACCGCAGCCACGCGGCGCTGAAGCGCCAGCCACAGCAGCGCAAACGACACCAGCGCGATGGGCACGAGCGAGCCCATGTTGAGCAGCGCCCAGCCCTGTGTCGTCACCAGCGCGCCGCTGGCGAACGAGGTGATCGCCATGGTGGAGAAGACGCACATGTCCATCGCGCCCTGGGCCTTGTTCTTTTCCTCGGGTCGGTAGGCGGTGGTGAGAAGCGTCGTGGCGCCGGTGAAGAGGAAGTTCCAACCCACCCCCAGTACTGCAAGCGCGACGAGGAACTGCATCAGATCCACGCCCGACAAGGCGACCATCACGCACACCAAGTTCAGCACCACACCGACGCCCATGACGGGCAAGGCGCCAAAGCGCTTGATCAAGTGGCCGGTGAAGAACCCGGGCACGAACATGCCCAGAATGTGCCACTCCAGCACCAGCGCCGCGCTGTCGAAGGGGTGCAGGCACTGCTGCATGGCCAGCGGCGTGGCCGCCATCAGCAGGTTCATCACTCCGTAGCCCAAGGCCCCAGCGGCCACGGCGACGATGAACACCGGCTGCCGTGCGATCTCGGCCAGCGGCCGCCCGCTGCCCTCCCCCGGGGCAGGGGCCCTGTGTTCAGGAAACTCGATGAACGACATCAGGAGCAGCGAGAGCAAGGCCACGCCGATGAGCGCCACATAGGCCCCGGCGAAGGGCACTTCCAGCATCGTGCGCGTGGCGCTGGCCATATTCGGCCCGATGAACGCACCCAGAATGCCCCCGGCCAGCACCAGCGAGATCGCCTTCTCCTTGTGCGCTGGTGCCACCAATTCAGGCCCCGCGAACCGATACAGGGCAGCGTTGGCGCTGTAGAAGCCCGCAATCAGCGTGGCGGCCATGAGCAGCCAGAACTGGCGCGAGCTGATGGCCACTGCGCAGAGCGCGGCGGAGCCGGCTGCCACCAACAGCCCGATCTGAAAGCATCGCTTGCGCCCATAACGCCGCTGCAGCCGCGCCACCATGGGGGCGCTGATCGCGGCGCCGACCACGTAACCTGTTACTGGCAAGGTGGCCAGCCAGCCCACCGGTGCGAGCGCCAGGCCCACGAGACCGTTGACGGCGATGAAGACCGCGTTGTTGGTGAGGAACAGGCCTTGGCACAAGGCGAGCAACAACAGGTGGCGGTTCATAGGCGTAGATGATCCCACGGGAACCTTTGGGGCCCGGCGAGGCTCAACCGCGTGCATGATTCACGTCAGCGAAACCCGACCGGCGGGCGTTGATGCCGCACGAGCCAGTTGCTTCACACGAGGGTTGGTTCGCGGTGATGCGTGAAGGGCGTCGCGGCCGCGGTCGATGTCCGTTGTTCTCCCCATGAATTGGCGGATAAAGCGAGACTTGATCGACGGCACATGCGGCGCAGAATGGCTCATGCTGGGCCCATAGAACGCGGGTCACGCTGGCGGGGCGATCCTTCGCGGCGAGTGTGAGCAACAGGAAAGCTCTGATGGAGCCCGGGCCCGTGAAGCCGGGACTTCATCAGAACTTCCCAGGGAACCGAAGCATCGGGCACGTCCGTTGTTTGGTCCCCTCCCTGCACACCGGAGCAATGCATGGACGTCGTCAGCCACTTTGCCGCCCGCTACGAGCGCACGCGCGAAGAAGAAATGTCCCTCGAGGACTACCTCGCAGAGTGCAAGCGCAACCCGCTGGCCTATGCCACCGCGGCCGAGCGCATGCTCAAGGCCATCGGCGAGCCCACCACGATCGACACGCGCAACGACCAGCGTCTGTCGCGCCTGTTCGCCAACAAGGTGATCAAGGTCTATCCGGCCTTCGCCGAGTTCTACGGCATGGAAGATGCCATCGAGCAGGTGGTGAGCTACTTCCGCCACGCCGCACAAGGGCTGGAGGAGAAGAAGCAGATCCTCTACCTGCTGGGGCCCGTGGGCGGCGGCAAGAGCAGCATCGCCGAGCGGCTGAAGCTGCTCATGCAGGAAGTGCCCTTCTATTCCATCAAGGGCAGCCCGGTGAACGAGTCGCCGCTGGGGCTGTTCGACCCCGAGGAAGACGGGCCGATCCTGGAGAGCCAGTACGGCATTCCGCGCCGCTACCTCAACCGCATCCTCAGCCCCTGGGCGGTGAAGCGGCTCGATGAGTTCGGCGGCGATATCCGCAAGTTCAAGGTCATCAAGCGCCACCCGAGCATCCTCAAGCAGATCGCGATCAGCAAGACCGAGCCGGGCGACGAAAACAACCAGGACATCAGCTCGCTCGTCGGCAAGGTCGACATCCGCAAGCTCGAAACCTACGCTCAGGACGACCCCGACGCCTACAGCTACTCCGGTGGCCTGTGCCTGGCCAACCAGGGCCTGCTCGAATTCGTCGAGATGTTCAAGGCGCCGATCAAGGTGCTCCACCCGCTGCTCACCGCAACTCAGGAAGGCAACTTCAAGGGCACCGAAGGCTTCGGCGCCATCCCCTTCGATGGCGTGGTGCTCGCGCACAGCAACGAGAGCGAGTGGAAGGCCTTCCGCAACAACAAGAACAACGAGGCCTTCCTCGACCGCATCTACATCGTCAAGGTGCCGTACTGCCTGCGCGTTTCCGAAGAGATCAAGATCTACGAGAAGCTGATCAAGGGCTCGTCGCTGGGTGCGGCCAAGTGCGCCCCTGGCACGCTGAAGATGATGAGCCAGTTCGCCATCCTCACGCGCCTGAAGGAGCCGGAGAACAGCTCGCTCTATAGCAAGATGCAGATCTACGATGGCGACAACCTCAAGGACACGGACCCGCGCGCCAAGAGCTACCAGGAGTACCGCGACTACGCCGGTGTCGATGAAGGCATGAGCGGCATCAGCACGCGATTCGCCTACAAGATCATTAGCAAGGTCTTCAACTTCGACTCCACCGAGATCGCGGCCAACCCGGTGCATCTGATGTACGTGCTGGAGCAGCAAATCGAGCGTGAGCAGTTCGCCAAGGAACTCGAGCAGAAGTACGTCGGCTTCGTCAAGGAGGCGCTGGCACCTCGCTACGCGGAGTTCATCGGCAAGGAGATCCAGACTGCCTACCTCGAGAGTTACAGCGAGTACGGCCAGAATATCTTCGACCGCTATGTCACTTACGCCGACTACTGGATCCAGGACCACGAGTATCGCGACACCGACACGGGCGAGGTCTTCGACCGCGGCGCGCTGAACGCGGAGCTGGAGAAGATCGAGAAGCCGGCCGGCATCGCCAACCCGAAGGACTTCCGCAACGAGATCGTCAACTTCGTGTTGCGCGCGCGGGCCTCCAACCAGGGCAAGAACCCGCTGTGGACGAGCTACGAGAAGCTGCGCACGGTGATCGAGAAGAAGATGTTCTCCAACACCGAGGAGCTGCTGCCGGTCATCAGCTTCAATGCCAAGGCCAGCGCCGACGAGGCCAAGAAGCACGAGGACTTCGTGACGCGCATGGTGGCCAAGGGCTATACGCAGAAGCAGGTGCGGCTGCTGTGCGAGTGGTACCTGCGCGTGCGCAAGTCGTCCTGACCGAAGAGACCTCTTCCATGGCGATGCAGAGCATCATCGACCGGCGGCTGGCGGGCAAGAACAAGTCCATCGGCAACCGCGAGCGCTTCCTGCGGCGCTACAAGGAGCAGATCAAAGAAGCGGTGAAGCGCGCCGTCGACGGCCGCGGCATCCGCGACATGGAGCGCGGCGAGGAGATCCGCATCCCCAAGCGCGACATCACCGAGCCTGTTTTCGGCCATGGCCAGGGTGGTGTGCGCGAGATCGTGCACCCGGGTAACAAAGAATACGTGCGCGGCGACCGCATCGAGCGGCCGCAGGGTGGCCAAGGTGGCCAGGGATCGGGCAAGGGCCAGGCCAGCGACCAGGGCGAGGGCGAGGACGATTTCGTCTTCAGCCTGAGCAAGGAAGAGTTCATGCAGGTCTTCTTCGAGGACCTGGCGCTGCCGAACCTCTCGCGCACGCAGCTGGCCGAGGTGCCCGAGTGGAAGTACCAGCGCGCCGGTTTCAGCAGTGATGGCACACCCAACAACCTGCACGTGGTGCGCAGCATGCGCGGCGCCATCGGCCGGCGCATCGCCATCGGCGCCGGAACGCGCCGGGAGCTGCGTGAGCTGGAGGAAGAGTTGACGGCGCTGCGCGTCACGCCGATCCCGGCCGAAGCGATGGCCGCCAAGGCCCGCCAGGATCAGATCGACGAGCTTGCCGAACGTGTGGCCGTTCTTCGGGCGCGACTCGAGCGCATCCCGTATCTCGACCCCATCGATCTGCGCTTCCGCAACCGCGTGCGCGTGCCGGTACCTAGCAGCAAGGCGGTGATGTTCTGCCTGATGGACGTCTCGGGCTCGATGGATGAGGGCCGCAAGGAGCTCTCCAAGCGCTTCTTCATCCTGCTGTACCTGTTCTTGACACGCCACTACGAGCGCATCGAACTCGTCTTCATCCGCCACCACACACAGGCGGCCGAAGTTGACGAAGAGAACTTTTTCCACGCGCGCGAGACCGGCGGCACGGTGGTGAGCAGCGCGCTGGTGCTGATGGAAGAAATCATCCGTGCCCGCTACAACCCCAGCGACTGGAATATCTACGGCGCACAAGCGAGCGACGGCGACAACTGGCACCACGACAGCGGCCGCTGCCGCGAGCTGCTGGCCGACAAGCTGCTGCCGCTGTGCCGCTACTACGCCTATGTGCAGGTGGCCGAGGAAGAGCAGAACCTGTGGGAGGAGTACACGCAGTTGCTCGACATCCAAAAACACTTTGCGATGCGCAAGGCCACCGAGCCTTCGATGATCTACCCCGTCTTCCGTGACTTGTTCAAGAAGGACGGTGTGGAGGCGGCCGCATGAAGCGGCTGGTCGACGGCCCGAAGCCGCCGCCGGTGCGCGCGGCGAGCCACCTGCCAGCACCCAGCGACTGGAGTTTCGATCTCATCGAGGAGTACCACCGCGTCATCCGCCAGACCGCGGAGCGCTTCAACATCGACACGTACCCGAACCAGCTCGAAGTCATCACCGCCGAGCAGATGATGGATGCATACGCCAGCGTGGGCATGCCGGTGAACTACCGCCACTGGAGCTACGGCAAGGAGTTCATCGCCACCGAGAAGAACTACAAGCGCGGCCACATGGGGCTGGCGTACGAGATTGTCATCAACAGCAACCCCTGCATCAGCTACCTGATGGAGGAGAACACGCTGGCGATGCAGGCGCTCGTCATCGCGCACGCCGCCTATGGCCACAACAGCTTCTTCAAGGGCAACTACCTGTTCCGCATGTGGACCGATGCGGCGTCGATCATCGACTACCTCGTCTACGCGAAGAACTACGTCTCGGCCTGCGAAGAGAAGCACGGCCTGGAGGCGGTGGAGACTTTTCTCGACAGCTGCCATGCGCTCTCGAACCACGGCGTTGACCGTTACCGCCGCCCGAGCCGCAAGAGCCTTGCGCAGGAGCTCGCCGAGCGCAAGGACCGCGAGGCCTATGCGCAGCAGCAGGTCAACGACCTGTGGCGCACCCTGCCCAAGAAGGCCGAGCGCGACGGCGCCGCGGCGCAGGCCAAGCGCTTCCCCGACGAGCCGCAGGAGAACCTGTTGTACTTCGTGGAGAAGAACGCGCCACTGCTGGAGCCCTGGCAGCGCGAGCTCGTGCGCATCGTGCGCAAGGTGAGCCAGTATTTCTACCCGCAGCGCCAGACGCAGGTGATGAACGAAGGCTGGGCCACGTTCTGGCACCACCGCATTCTCAACACGCTCTACGACGAGGGCTGGCTCACCGACGGCGTGATGATCGAGTGGCTGAAGGCGCACACCAATGTGATCTACCAGCCCCCGGTGGGACACAAGGCCTACAGCGGCCTGAACCCCTACGCGCTCGGCTTTGCGATGTACACCGACATCGAGCGCATCTGCCGCCACCCGACCGAGGAAGACCACGCCTGGTTCCCCGATCTCGCCGGCAAACCCTGGCTGCCCGCGCTCGACCACGCGATGCGCAATTTCAAGGACGAGAGTTTCATCGGCCAGTACCTGAGCCCCAAACTCATGCGCGAGTTGCGCCTCTTTGCCATCACCGACGACGAGGGGCAGGCCGAGCTCGAGGTGAGTGCCATCCACGACGAGGCGGGTTACCGCCGCGTGCGCGAATCGCTGTCGCGCCAGTACGACCTCGGCTCGCGCGAGCCCAACATCCAGGTCTGGAACGTCAACCTGCGCGGCGACCGCTCACTCACGCTGCGGCACTTCCAGCACAACGACCGGCCCCTGCACGACGCCGCGCAGGAAGTGCTCAAGCACGTGGCGCGGCTGTGGGGCTTCGGCGTTCAGCTCGAGAGCGTCAAAGGTGACGGTGACGTGACCAAGCGGTGGAGCGTGCCGGCGCCGACCGCGGAGTGAGTCAGGCCACGACTGTCAGGGGCGCATGCGCGGCGGCTGCAAGACGACACGCAGCGCTTGCGCACCGGGAAGCACTGCTTGTGGCGCAGCCTGCCAATCCCCCGCCTGCGCTTCCACACCGTCCCCGTGCCCGAGCCGTGCACCCACGATCAGCTGAGTGGCCTGTGACAGGCGGTAGGCCGGGTTCGCAGCCAGGGTGTCGTCAAGCTTGAAGTCCAACGGGACCGCCCCCGCCGGGCGGCGAAAGACGGCGAGCGGCAGCCGGGGCCCATCGAGCGCATACGCGTAGACCACGACCATCGCATCGGGCGGCAGGGGCGAGCTGGTGCTCGCGTCAGCCCCCAGTTCGATCCGCCCGGCGATATGGGAGGACGCGCGCCCAGCAGCCTCAGGTTGCGGCATCCGCATCGCCGCCCATACGAAGATCGCCACCAGCGCCAGCACGATCGCGCCGACTGCGGCGCCGGCCCAACCCGGTCTCATGCGAGGAGCATCTCACCCAAGAACGTGTCTTGCTCAGTTGCGCCGGCACCAGTACCAGTTGCCGCCGCCGGGGTCGGCGCGCGGCGCCGCGACAAAGGTGAAACCACCCGCGGTCGTTTGATTGGTGTGGCATCCGGAGCTCACGCAGGTCAATGCGCCGCCCGGGAAGGTGGCTGCGTTGTGGGTGCCATTGGCGCCGCCGATGCTCACGGCGCGCGCGGAGTCGCACAGCTGGTAAGCGATGTTGACGGTGAAGGTCGACGTCGTCAGGTTGCCCGCGGCGTCGATCCGCCGCGCCGTGTACGTGATCGCCGAGTTGCCGGTGGGCGAAGGTGCGCTCGCCGGCCGGTTGAGGACGGCAGGTTGCGTCGACGTGGCGGTAAAGCCCCCCGCGGTAATCTGCGTCATCAGCGTGCCCGGGCTGCCAGGGCTGCGGTAGAGCAAAGCCTGCTCGCCGGAAGGCAGCGTGCCGCTGGGCAGCGTGATCGTGACCAGTGGGTCGGGGTCGCCAGTCGTGCCGCCATTGCCGATGGGCTGCGTACCCGACGTGACACTTCCGACGTTCTGGAAGGGCCGGTTGTCGGCCGCCGCCGAGATCGTCAGTGCGGGCGGTGGCACGGTGTCGACTGTCACAGTGTAGGGGCCACTCGAGCCGCCGATCACGGTGCCAGCCTCGACCCGCGCCGTGTAGGTGTGGCTGCTCTGCGTCTGCGAGGCGCCTGAGTCGGTGACCGCGCAGCTGCCGCCGCAGCCTGTGGCGGTGCCCACGGAGACGCCGTCGCGCAGCAAGCTCACGAGATAGCCAGCGGGCATCGGCGGCACGATCGAGACGGTCGCCGTGGGCGTCAGATCAGGGATCGCACCACCATTGCCAACGGGTGTGCCGTCGGGCTTTCCGAAGCTGCCGGCGCCACTCACGCTGATGGTCGAGATCGTGGCAGCAGGCACGCTCGTCACGACCGTGGTGCCGAGCGTGGCGCCGGTGGCTGGGCCGACATTCGCGGCCGAGTCGAGCACCACGGCACTGTAGGTGTACAAGCCCGCGCCCAGCGCTACGGGTTCGGTGTAGCTCCAGGTTGTGGCACCGGCCGATCCGAGCGTCACGATGGGCGTCCCGTTGCGAAGCAGCCGCACCAGTTCGCCGGTACCCAGCCCGGCACCCGAGATCGTGCCGTCGATGCGCGGCGTCGTGTCGTTGGTGAAGCTGCCGCCGACCGCTACCAAGCCGGCCGAGTTGTTGTAGATCGCGGTGACGCTGGCGTTGACACCCGGCGCCGCGGTATCGATCGTCTGCGCGACCGTGGCGCTGCTCTGCCCGAAGGCGGCAGGGTTCGCCGCCACCTCGATGCGAGCGCGGAACTGGTAGGCACCGTCGGCCAGGGTCGTGTTGGTGAAGCTCCAGGTCCGCAGCGTGTTGTTCACGGTGGCCGCCGTCGGCAGCGGCGTGTTGTTGCGATAGACACGGACCACCTCTGCGGGGTCGAGCGCGCGCGAAACGGTGCCCGACAGGGTGGGCGTGCTGTCGCTGCTGAAAGCGGCCGGCGCGGCGCCGTTGATCTGGTCGAGTGTGGTGAGCGCGCCTTGCAGCGGCACGCTGGTCAGGTCGACGACCACAACGCGCTCGGCGCTGGGCGCTGTCGCCTGGCCGGCCGCGTCCACCACCTGCACGCGGTAGCGGTAGGTCCCGTTGCCCAGGGGCGCAGGCTCGTCGTAGCTCCAGTTCGCGCCGGCAGGCGTGAGCGACCCGACGGCGACGTCGTTGCGCAGCAGGCGCAAGAACTCGCCGGCGCCGGCGTCGAGGCCGGGGTTCACCGTGCCGGCCACGCGCGGTGTGGCATCGGCCGTCGTGCCGCCGGGCGGCAGCGCACCGACGTTGAAGTCATCGAAGATGCCGGTGACGACCGCCGCCTGGGTCGGCGCCACCGTGTCGATGACGATGGCGTAGCTGGACTCTGCACCGACGATGGCGCCGGCTTCGACGCGCGCCGAGTAGGTGTGTGCGCCGTCGGCCACCGGGGCGGCTTCGGTGTATGTCCACGCGGACCCGCTGACCGTGGCCGTGCCCACATTCACACCATCGCGACGGATGCGCACCAGCTGGCCCGCCCCGAAGCCGCTGACCGTGCCCGCCAGGCGTGGCGTGCTGTCCGTGGTGGCTCCACCTGGCGGGATGGTGACATTGGTGACGTCGTTGCTGATCTGCGTGATCGTCGCCGTGCCGGCCGAAGTGACGATGTTGAGCGTCGCCACGGTCGTGATCGCCGAGACGTTGCCCAGCGCATCGGCGGCGCGCGCCTGGTAGCCGTAGGCGCGCGGCGCCAGGGCGGCTGGCTCCTCGAACGACCAGCTCAGGCCGGTGACCAGCGCGGTGCCGACCACCGCGGCATCGCGCACCACCTGAACCACCTCGCCGGCGCCGAGCGGCGCGCTCAGCGTGCCCGACACCATGGGCGTGGTGTCGCTGGCAAACCCGCCGATGGGCACCGCGCCGAGCACGTCGTCGGAAAAGCCCGTTATCGACGCCGCTGCCGCGGGGGCGGTCGTGTCCACCGTGAACGCGAACACAGCGCTTGGGATGCTGCTGCCTCCGCTGCCGTTCGTCACGCGCGCGACGTGGCTGGTCAGGCCGTCGGCGGCATCGGCGCCTGGGGAGAAAGTCCAGGCCGTGCCGCTCGCCGTGGCTTGGCCGAGCACGGTTCCGTTGCGCAGCACTTCCAGGGCTTGTCCGCTGGCGAGCGCCGCGCTCAGGCTGCCACGCAACTCATACCGGCGCACAGCCGTAGCACCACCAGCCGTGATGGCCGCTCCACCCGGCGACGCCAAGGCACCGGTGATGCTGGCTGTGGTGGGAACGGTCGGCAGCTCGCCGCTCAGCGGTTGCGCGCAGGCCGGCTGCAGCGACTGCAGGGGCCTGGCGATGACGCTGTTGTGGCAGCTGGCGCACACCGTACCCGGTGGCGTGAAGCTGTGGCCGGGCGGCAAGCTGCACGAGTTGTTCAGCAGAGGTGGGTTCTCGGCCGTGCGCGGCAGCAGGGTTGTCGGCTTCGAGCAGTTGGGCCAGAAGCCGTTGCTCGCGAACGGTTGCGCCAGCCCCGGGTAGTTAGCGCGCGAAGGGTTATGGCAGAAGATGCACTCGGTCTCGGCGTGGATGAGTACCTGGCCGCCGAGTGCGTGTACGTTGGGCGGCGGCTCGCACACCGGCATACCGGCCGTCGAGGGCTGGCGCGCGCGCAACTGCTCGATCGATTCGTCCAGGAAGGTGTGGCAGTTCTCGCAATCCGGGCGCGCCGTGCCCGGCGGGCGGCGCTGCGCCGCGGGGTTCTCGGGCTCGAAGCGCTCGGCGACGCGACCACGCACTTTCCACATGCCGCCGCTGTAGTCCACCGCCATCGCGGTGAGGCGGTCAAATGGGCGCTTGCCGTAGCCGAAGAAGCCGCCCGGCATCAGGTCGCGCACCGGCGGCAGACCGAAGATGCGCTGCGCCGAGAGGTCGCGCAGCACCTCATCGGCGCTGAGGTCGAAATGCACGCCCCAGTGGTAGGCATGGCCATTTGCCAGCAGTGCCACGAACAATCCCTGCTCGGTGAGGACCTTTCGGACGGCCACATTGGCCGGCATTCCGGCCACCTGCACCGGCGTGAGTTTGCCGCCGACATACGGGCGCGTCACATCGCCAGGGATCAGGGGGCCCTCGTCGGCCGGGAAGCTGCCCCAGTGCCACACGGTGTTGTCGCGCTTGACCACCACCACATCGTTGTCTCGTGCGCTGATCTGCACGACTTGCATCAGGCCCGCCACTGCGGCAGGGTTGGTCACGATCCCGTCGCGCGCGCCGTTGCCCAGCAGGCCGAACCCGCCGTTGCTGCCCCAGGCCCAGACGCTACCGTCGTCCAAGAGCGCATAGGAGGCTGTATTGGTCGCGGCGACCGCAAGCGCCATACGAGGCAGGCTGACACGCAGCGGGCTCAGTGAATTGGGCAACGTGTCTGGCCCCTGCCCTTGCCCGAGCTGGCCGAAGCTGTTGTCACCCCAGGCGTAGACATGGCCGTCCGCCATGCGCATCACGGTGTGCGCAAAACCGCCGACGGCATGTGTCATGGCCCCGGGGAGGCTGAGCTCCAGAGCCCGCCCGACCGTCGGCGTCCGTGTGCCCAGACCCAGCTCGCCATTGACGTTGTCGCCGATGGCATACACCTTGTGCCGCGGGCCATTGGCGTCGGCCTTGTAGAAGCCGCCGCCGTGCCCGTTGTTGGCGTACAGCGCCAGTGCGCGCTGGCCGGGCAGGCGGTCGAACTGCTGCCCGGGCACCAGGCCGCGTGAATTGCCAGCCACCCATCCAGCCACCGTGCTGAAGGCGTTGCCCGCTTTGCTGATGGAACCATCGAACAGGTAGCCCTCGTAACGCACGTTGCCGAAGTTCAGCACCTTGGGCAGCACATCGAGCGCTTCTTGCGCGCCAAAGCGCGCGGCCTGCTCGGCCAGCGCGGAACTCAGCTCGCCGGTGAGCGTGTTGGGGTCGTAAGTGCGCGCGCCGGGTGCGCCGGCGGGCTGGTCGCCGTTGCGGCCGTCAATGCGACCGTCCAGCAGGTCTTCGGCGAGCTGGCGCACCGCATCCAGTGTGGGCGTGGTGCTGTCGCCGTTGTGAAACGAGGCCTGCTTGGAGAAGGCGCCGTTGACGAGGCCATAGCGCCCGCGCGGGTCGGTGCGCATCGAGCCCGCCGCAAGGCCTTGCGACTTGATGAAGGGCAGCCGCGCGATATCGTCGACGTGCAGCGCGGTCGGGAAGTGTTCGTTCAGCGCCAGGCGCACGCGCTCGTTGGCGGCGCGAATCTGCGCTCGCGTGGGCGTCCCGCTGCCCACGCTCTCGGGGGCAGTGCCCTCGGTGAGAAGCCGGTAGGCGGCTTCGGTGAAGGGCGTGACGCCGATATTGCGCGCGATGGCGGGCACCCAGACGCGGATCTTGCGGTCGGCCGGGAACGGCACGTAGGTGTCGCGCCCCTCTTCGTAATAGGTGGCCGTGGGTGTGCCCGAGAGCTCGATGCGCAGCCCGCCCTTGTACTCGCGCCCGGGCTTGATGGTGACCATGCCCTTGACGTTGTCGGTCAGGGCGCAACCGAGCTGCGTGCCGTTGTCGAGAAAGACGCAGGCGTTGGCGCCGCGGAACTGGCCGAAGTCGCCGCCAGCGCCTACACCGCCATCACCATCGGCGCCACCATCGCCGACGCCGCCGTCGCTACCCCCGGTGCTCTCCCAGTCGAGGTTGCCGCTGACCTTGAAGTCGGTGAACACCCCGATTTCTGGGGGCGCCGGTGGCGGCGGCTCCCCATCGCCACCACCACCGCCGCCGCAGCTGCCCAGCGCGAGCATCGCCAGCATCGCCAGCAGGGCCAGCGGGGCCAAGGCAGGGGTGCGAAGGTTCACGGTGCATCTCCTGGTGAGGCGGCGGTCGGCCCTGTCGGAACCGCTGCGCTTGCGTATCGCGCTCGCCGACGGCTGCAGGCCCGGTTCGACCGAGCGACTAGCTTACGCGAGTTGCCAACGCTGACAACTCCCCTGCAATGGTGGCGGGGGCCCAGTTAGCGGGCTTCGTACAGCGGAAGGAGAACCCGCCGATCTACAGGCGCGCGAGTGCGAAGTCCGGCACGCCGCGCGGCGAGATGAATACCGGGCGCTGCTTGCCCTCGGTGAGGCGCGACACCTCCTCCGAGACGAACAGGTTCAGGGCTGCGTAGGTCACACGCCCGACACGCATGAAGTCGGCGCGCCCCGCCAGGCCCTCGAGCAACGCCTTGGTGAAGGCGCCGTTGCCCCAAGAGGGCTTCTCGAGCGATTCCTCGTGCCCGGTGCTGGAGGCGAAGACGACGACGCCGTTCTCGCTCGCCGACAGGTCGTTCATCAGCCGCTCGGTCTTCTTCGACGCCTTGTGCAGCGCGCCCAGCGCGTTGCCCGCGAAACAGGTGTCGATGAACATCAGCGTGCGCCCGCGGATCTGCGCCAGCGTGGCCACGATCGCTGCCTGCGGCACGCCAGTGGTCAGCAGCCGCTCGTGCTGCGCGTCGTGCGGCATGAAGAAGTACTGGCCCTGGGTGTCGTTGACGCCGTGGCCGGCGATAAACAGCATGGCCGTGTCGTTGGTGCCCACGCTTGCGCGCAGCCAGTCGAACTCGCGCAGCACCGCAGCCCGCGTGGCGCCGGCATCGATGAGGGTACGCACAATGACGCGGCGATACTGGCGCCCTTCCTGCCGTTTCATCACGGCGGCGAAGTCGGTCGCGTCCTTGGCCGCCAGGCCCAGGCGGTACTCGGTGCGGGCATATTCGGCCACGCCGATCGCGAGCACGTAGAGGTCCCCGGGCCAGCCACCGGGCGGCGGCGGGGGCAGTTCGCGTTCGATGATGAAGGCGAGTGGCTCGGAGTGGCCGTAGCGGTTGCTCGCGATGATTTCCACCGCCAGCGGATTCACGCCGTCCGCCGCGGGCAGCTCAATGCGTGCGTAGCCCTGGGTCTGGCCGTTCAGCGACTTGGGCATCATCAATTCGCGCGGCTGGGACGGGCGCCCGGCCACGCGCACGGCCAGATCCACCGTGCCGGCAACGTCGTGCGAGTGCAACGCAAAGGGCAATGTGATCAGGTTGCCGCTGGCCTTCAACCGAGGCTCGCCCACGCCTTGCATCGCCGGCGGGAACTCCGCGGCCCGCAACTCGGCCAGCGCGCGCCGGGACGCCGCGCCGCGGCGGCGCTCCTCGGCTTCGCGGGCGGCCTCCTGCGCCATCCGCTCTCGTTCGCGGGCCTGCTGCTCGGCCACGGCCCGCTCGCCTTCCAGCCGCTGACGCTCGCGCTCGGCGGCGAGCGCGGCCTCGCGCTCCTGACGTTGGCGCTCGGCAGCTGCGCGCGCCTCGGTCTCGGCACGCGCGGCGGCCTGGGCCGTGGCGTCGCGCTCGGCTTGCGCGAGGGCCTGGTTGATCGCCGCCAGGCGTGCTGCTTCGGCTAGGCGCGACAGCTCCGCGGCCATAGCGGCCTGGCGCTCGGCGCGCTCAGCGGCTGCACGGCGCTCAGCCTCCTGCTGCGTGGCCACGCGGGCTCGCTCAGCGCGCACGGCCACTTCGCGTTCGGCCTCGCGTGCCGCCTGGGCCTGGCGCTCCGCATCCTGCTGCAGCGACACGCGCTCGGCCTCGGCACGCGCCGCGATCTGCGCCAACGCCGCCGCCTCGTCGCCGGTGGCCAGCACGGCCTCGATGACATCTGGCCGGTTGTAGCGGTCGCGGAAGCGCGCCAGAGAGAAGAAGTCCATGGCCTGTGCGGTGCCACGCGCCAATGCCCAGCCGACGATGCGGTCGGCGCCCGCGCTGGCATCGAAGTAGCCACTGGGCGTCCAGGCCACCCAGTGCCCGCTTTCCTGTGCCAGGAGCGACAGAAGCAATTGCCCATCACTGGCTCTGTGCCAGCGCAGCGTGCCGTCGGCCATCGCGGCCACGAGGAGTCGGCCGTCGGTACTGACGTTCACCGCACGCACTTCGGTGTCGACGGCCGCTCGCCACACCAACTGACCGGCTTGGTCGATACGGTGCAGGGCTCGGTTGGTGCCCACCACGGCGGCGGCGGGCTGCGTGCGCAACACCACCACGGCGCGCCCCCGCTCGTCGGGTGCCAGCACCATCGGCCGCCCACCGACGACCGGCGGGCGGTCGTCCCGCAGCGGTGTCGTCACGCTCAAGCCGCCCACGCTCGTGTCCGGCGCCCGCAGGCTCAGGCCCGAGAGGTCCTGCCCCACGGCCAGGCGCCGCCGGTCGAAGGCGAATGCCATCCCTCGTCCGGGCCCACGCTGGCCCCAGCGTGCAGCCAGGCCGTCGGCGCTGAGCTCCAGATCGGACGCCGCGTTGCCACGCACGGCGAGCACCGGCACACCCACCCGGCGCGGTTGCGCCTGGCCCGGGACGGCCACAGTGCCCCAGGAGCCATCGAAGCTCGCGTAGCCGAAGCCACCACCCGGCAGCGCCACGAGGTCGGTGATGCTGTCGGCGGCCACGTCGAAGCGCGCGCCGGCGCTGCGCAAGGCGGCGTCGAAGCTGACGATCGGAAAGCGCAACTCGCGCGAGTGCGCCGTACCACCGAGTGCGACGGTGCGCCCGTCGGCAGACCAAGCGAGCACACGCCAGTCGCCGCCGAAGGACTCGGGCGCAGGCAGCTTCGCCATCGGCTGCAGGGTGGCGGCGTCGAAGATCTCGATGCCCTCGCCGCGGGTGGCGAAGGCCACGGCGAGCTGGCGGCCGTCAGGGCTGAAAGCGATGCCGGCAGGGCGCCGCGCGCCCAGCGCCGCCGTGGCTGCACGCTCCACGCCGCGGCCGCCCGCAGCCAGCCGGTAGGTCCGCAGGGTGCCGTCGAGCCCCACTGCCGCGGCGGCGCCCGTGGCGTGCGTGGCCAGGCCGAACACCGGGCCCGGCAAGCGGTCGTCGAGCAACTCGCGGCCGTCGCGCGCAAAGGCCCGTACGCCGTGTGTGCCGTTGTAGCCGGCGAAGAGCACCTGCCCGTCGGCCGACCAGGCGAGCTTGCGGATGTCGCCAGCGCGCGCGTCGACGGTGGAGCGCAGCGCGCCGGACTCGAGGTCGAACAAGTAGATCAGATGCGGATGGGTGACGCTGGCCGTGCCCGGCAACGGGCCCCCTGTGCTGCCGCCCACCGCCACCAGCGCCTCTTGCGGATGGATCGCCACGCCGTACAGCCGTCCGCCCTCGGCACCGAACGCGAACGGCCGCAGCACGTGGCGCGGTGCGCCGCTGGCGAGGTCCCACACGCGGGCGGTGCGGTCGTCCGAAGCGGTGACGACCACGCCGCGCGCCGTGGAAACATCGATGCGGCGGATCGGCGCACTGTGGCTGCCTGTCTCCACGGCGAGCAGCGGACGCAGGGCGGGCTCCTGCGCCCAAACCGCTTGCAATGTGCCCGGCGCCACCACCGAGAGCCCCAAGGCCAGCACCAAGGTAGCCAGGCCCTCGGCACGCGGCGAACGCAGCGCGAGGCCGGCAAGGCGCGAAGCCAAGCCGCCGAGCCGGCCGGGAAAGGAGACACCGAGGGTGCGCATGATCGAACCGATCCTAGTTCGGATCGCGCTCGGTCGGCACCCGTTTGTTGTGGGACGTTCCGGGCTGCGCCGCCCGCTCCTCCCCTTGGATGTGGGGAGCGCTACAGCGCCAGCACCTTGCCCGGGTTCATGATGTTGCGCGGATCGAGCGTGCGCTTGATGCTCTTCATCATCTCCACCGCGACCGGCCCCGCCTCGTCGATGAGGTAGCCCATCTTGTGCAGGCCGATGCCGTGCTCGCCGGTGCAGGTGCCGCCCAGGCGCAGCGCGCGCTGCACCATCAGCGCGCCCAGGCGTTCGACCTCGGCCGCCTCGCGCGGGTCGTTCGGGTCGATGAGCCAGCTCAGATGGAAGTTACCGTCGCCCACGTGGCCGACGATCCAGTAGGGGATGCCCGCGATGTCGCTCTCGGCAATGCTCTCGTTGATGCTCTCGGCCAGGCGCGATATCGGCACGCAGGTGTCGGTGCTCTGGCAGCGGCAGCCCGGGCGCATTTGCAGCGCGGCGAAATAGGACTTGTGGCGCGCCGCCCAGAGCCTGCTGCGTTCCTCGGGCGTGGTGGCCCATTGGAAAGCCGCGCCGCCATGTTCGCCGGCAATCTCCTGCACGGTGGCGGCCTGCTCGGCCACGCCCGCCTCGCTGCCGTGGAACTCCATCAGCAGCATCGGCTCTTCGCGCAGCCCGAGCTTGGCGTAAGCGTTCACGCCGCGGATGGCGTTGGCGTCCAGCAACTCGCAACGCGCGATCGGCACGCCCATCTGGATGATCTGGATGGTGGTGCGCACCGCGGCGTCCACGCTCGGGAAGTGGCAGATGGCGGCACTCACCGCCTCGGGCAGCGGGTACAGCTTGAGCGTCACTTCGGTGATGACGCCCAGCGTGCCTTCGCTGCCCACGAAGAGCCGCGTGAGGTCGTAACCCGCGCTGCTCTTCTTGGCGCGCGTACCAGTGCGCATGATTTCGCCGGCGGCGGTGACGACCTCGAGCCCGAGCACGTTTTCGCGCATCGTGCCGTAGCGCACGGCGTTGGTGCCGCTCGCGCGCGTGGCGCTCATGCCGCCCAGCGTGGCGTTGGCGCCGGGGTCGATGGGGAAGAAGAGGCCAGTGTCCTTGATCTCGCGGTTGAGTTGCTCGCGCGTGACGCCGGGCTGCACCGTCACGGTGAGGTCGGCGGTATCGATGCGCAGCACCTGGTCCATGCGGCTCACATCGAGCGTGACACCGCCCTGCACCGCGAGCACATGGCCTTCAAGCGAACTGCCAATGCCGAAAGGGATCACGGGCACAGCGTGCTCGTGCGCCAGCTTGACCGCCGCGGCCACTTCGGCCGTGGACTCGCAATACAGCACCACCTCTGGCGGCGTGGCGGCGTAGACCGATTCGTCGCGCCCATGCTGCTCTCGCACCGCGGCCGCGGTGGAGCAGCGCTCGCCAAAGCGTGCGCGCAGCGCCTCGAGCATGGCCGCGGGTACGGGGCGCAGCGCAGCGCGTCTGGGCATCAACTCGTGAGGGGCATTCATGGCGCGGCTCTCCGGGTAGGTGCGAGCCCGGGAATCGCGGCTGACGCACGGTGCTTGCGGCGCAGGCAGCGAAGGGCATTTCGCAGTCTGGCGGCATTCTAGGAGCCGAGGGTCTTCCCCGTGCGGCGGTGCAGCGCGCCACGAACTGATGCGCTGACGCGCCGCTTTTCTTCGGCCCACCGGCAGGGACAAGGTCGCAAGATGAGGGTGTCACGCCGCACATTCCCGGAGCCCATCAAGCCATGTCTGCCAGCGCCACCCCCTCTTCCAGCGCGGCTTCGGCCCAGGCCTCTGCGGCCGATGGGCGCGCGGCTGGCGCCGCTGCCCGCACCCTCATCGCCGACCGCGGCGAGTTCATAGACGTGCTGCGCGTGCTGGGGCGCGGGCATGTGCTGGTGCATGCCGGCGACCATGCCGGGGGCTGGGTGGTCGACGGGGCAGCGGTCTATACCGCCCACGAGCCACTGCTGCGCTATGGGCTGGTGCGTGAGTACAAGAACCCCGAGGGCTTCGAGCATGTGCACTATTTCCACCTGACCGAGCAAGGCCGCGAGTTCGCGCAACGGGCCTGGCGGGCGTGGCGAGAGCGGCCGCTGCTGGAGCGGCTGGCCGTGCGCCTGCTGGGCTGAATCGGTTCAATCGCAGGCCGATCCGGCTGGCGGCTGCCGCGGGCACCGATGGGCGCCGGTTTGGCGTCCAGAAGACCGCGGCTGAGTAGGCTGATAGGCCCGGAGGTTGGGCGCCGTCGTGGCGGCGGCCTAGGGTGCCGGGTGGCCGACTGCGCTCATGTCCTCCGACCTCGCCCTTCGGCCTCGGTCTCCCCCTTTACTTCGCTACGTCGGCCACCCGG
>JANNRI010000176.1:0-18047 GCA_031401195.1 Burkholderiales bacterium | reverse complement strand
TCGCATGGGTCGGCCCGAAGAGGTGGCCGAGGTGGCCATGTTCCTGGCCTCGACGCATGCACGCTGGATGACGGGACAGGTACTGTCCGTGGACGGAGGCCAGCTGCTGGGCGCATGAGGCCGTTCGGCCTCGGCCTTATTACTAGACCTTAGAGCAGGTGCTTCACGCCGTCCTGTTCGCCCTGCAACTCGGCCAAGGTCTTCTGGATGCACTCCTGCGAGAAGGCATCAATGTCCAGTCCGGCCACGATTCTGTACTTGCCGCCCTCGCAGGTCACGGGGTATCCGAACATCACGTCCTTGGGGATGCCGTACTCGCCGTTGCTGGGCAGGCCCATGGTGACCCACTCGCCGTTCGTGCCGAGCGCCCAGTCGCGCATGTGGTCGATGGCGGCGTTGGCGGCGCTCGCCGCGGAGCTCAGGCCACGGGCCTCGATGATGGCCGCGCCGCGTTTGCCCACCGTGGGCAGGAAGGTGTCCTTGTTCCACACCTGGTCGTTGATCATCGCCTTCACGCTCTTGCCTTCGATGGTGGCAAAGCGATAGTCCGCGTACATGGTCGGGCTGTGGTTGCCCCACACGGCCAGCTTCTTGATCTCGGCCACCGGCTTGCCCGTCTTGGCCGCGATCTGCGAGAGCGCGCGGTTGTGGTCCAGCCGCAGCATGGCGGTGAAGTTCTCGCGCGGCAGGCCGGGAGCGCTCTTCATCGCGATCCAGGCATTGGTGTTGGCGGGGTTGCCCACCACCAGCACCTTGACGTCGCGGCTGGCCTGGGCATCGAGTGCCTTGCCCTGGCCAATGAAGATCTTGCCGTTGATCGAGAGCAGTTCTGCGCGCTCCATGCCGGCCTTGCGCGGCATCGAGCCGACGAGCAGCGCGTAGTCGGTGTCCTTGAAGGCGGTCATCGGGTCGCCGTGCGCCTCCATACCGGCCAGCAGCGGGAACGCACAGTCCTCCAGTTCCATCATCACGCCCTTGAGCGCCTTCTGCGGCCCTTCGACCGGCACTTCGAGCAGTTGCAGGATCACCGGCTGGTCACGGCCGAGCATCTCGCCGCTGGCGATGCGGAACAGCAGCGCATAACCGATCTGGCCTGCGGCACCGGTGACGGCCACGCGGACGGGCTTCTTGCTCATGGGGGCTCCTGGGTGTGGGTGGGCTTGACTGAACGGCGAAGAACGGCGCGCGATTCTAGCCAGCGACCGAGGATGGCTCTTATGTCTTATGCATGACCTGGGTGACAATGCACCGATGGCCGATACTGGTGCCCCCCCTGGACGTGATTCGGTCGCACTGCAGCCAGCGAGCGCAGGCTCGCTGCCGGCCTTTGCGCCTCTGTATCAGCAGATCAAATCGTTGCTGCTGCGCAGCCTGCAACTGGGCGAGTGGCAGCCGGGGCAACCCATCCCGAGCGAGATGGATTTGGCCGCTCGATTCAAGGTCAGCCAGGGCACGGTGCGCAAGGCCATCGATGAAATGGCGGCCGAGAACCTCCTCGTGCGCCGCCAGGGCAAGGGCACCTTCGTCGCCAGCCACGCCGAGCAGACCACGCAGTACCGATTCCTGCGCCTGGCGCCCGATGCTGGTGGGCCGCCGCAGCTGCGCCGCCGCCTGCTCGACTGCCGGCGCATGCGCAGCACCGAGGAGGTGGCGCATGCGCTGCAATTGGCACCCGGCGAGCCGGTGGTGGAGGTGCGCCGGCTGCTGCTCGACGACGAGCGGCCCGTGGTGCTGGACGATCTCTGGCTGCCCGGCCATGCCTTCAAAGGCCTGGACGCAGGCACGCTGGAGCAGTGGCGGGGCCCGCTGTATCGGCTCTTCGAAGCCGAGTACTCGGTGCGCATGATTCGCGCCGAGGAGAAGATCCGCGCCGTGGCAGCCGGCTCGGAAGAGGCCGCTCTGCTGCAAGTGCCTGCCGGCGCGCCGCTGTTGTCTGTGGAGCGGCGTTCCTTCACCTACGGCGACCGGCCTGTCGAGCTGCGACGCGGGCTGTACCAAACCGCGAATCACCACTACCGCAACGAATTGAGCTGAACCGGGCGCAACCGGGCTGATACCCATACAGGCTGGCGGTGGGCGGCGGTGGGCTGGGCGTAAGTCTGCTGCATTGCAATAGACTTGCTGGGTTGCGCGGTCTAGGCCCGCGTCCCGATAGAACCCAACAAGACGACGAGAGCGACCACGCATGGCAGACACCCCCCAGACCATGGCCCAGAGCGCAGTGCGTGCTGGCGCTCGGCCGGGCACGATGCGGCTTGTCGATGCACTGGGCTACCCCCTGCCGGTGGCCGGCGTGGTGTCCATCCTGCATCGGGTGAGTGGCGCGCTGATGTTTGCATTGCTGCCCTTCATCGTGTGGTTGTTCGATGTCACGCTCAGCTCCGAGTCGAGTTACGAGCGCTTCACGGCGGCCTATGCGGCGGGCATTGGCTGGCTGCCGGCTTGGGGCGTGAAGATCGTGACCCTGGCGCTCATCTGGGCCTACCTGCACCACGCCATCTCCGGCGTTCGCCACTTGTGGATGGATGCCACGCACAGTGTCAGCAAGGAACAAGGGCGCTCATCGGCCATCGCCACGCTGGGCATCAGCATCTTCCTGACGCTGGGGTTGATGGGCAAGCTCTTCGGCTGGTACTGAGCCAGACAACCAGACCGGATAGAGGACGCACACATGTCGGTCAACTTCGGTTCCAAGCGCATCGTCGTCGGCGCGCACTACGGCTTTCGCGACTGGCTCTCACAGCGCGTAACCGCCGCGCTGATGGCGCTGTTCAGCCTTGTGCTGCTGGTGCAACTGGTGTGGCCCGGCAGGCCGCTCGGCTACGACCGCTGGTCTGCCATCTTCTCCGCGCAATGGATGAAGTTGCTCGCCTTGTCGATCGTCGTCGCGCTTGGCTGGCACGCCTGGGTGGGCGTGCGCGACATCTGGATGGACTACGTGAAGTCGGTGGGGCTGCGGCTGGTGTTGCAGGTGGCCACTATCGTGTGGCTGGTCGGCTGCATGGGCTGGATGGTGCAGGTACTTTGGAGGTTATGAGTCCGCCGAAGCGACCTTCGGCCGCCTCCCTCCGAGACCCCGCTGAACCTGATTCCGAGAGCAACCGATGATTGTGATCTCCAAGACTCTTCCCAGGCGCCGATTCGACGTGGTGGTTGTCGGCGCAGGCGGCTCGGGCATGCGCGCTTCCTTGCAGCTGTCGCTCGCGGGCCTGAACGTGGCGGTGCTGTCGAAGGTGTTTCCCACGCGCAGCCACACGGTGGCGGCGCAGGGCGGCATCGGCGCGAGCCTGGGCAACATGGCCGAGGACAACTGGCACTACCACTTCTACGACACCGTCAAGGGCTCCGACTGGCTCGGTGACCAGGACGCCATCGAGTTCATGTGTCGAGAGGCCAGCAAGGTCGTCTACGAGCTCGAGCACATGGGAATGCCGTTCGATCGCAACCCCGACGGCACGATCTATCAGCGTCCGTTCGGCGGCCACACGGCCAACTACGGTGAAAAGCCCGTGCAACGCGCCTGCGCCGCGGCCGACCGCACAGGCCACGCCATGCTGCACACGCTGTACCAACAGAACGTGCGCGCCAAGACCAACTTCTTCGTCGAGTGGATGGCACTCGACCTCATCCGTGATGCCGCCGGCGACGTGCTCGGCGTCATCGCACTCGAGATGGAAACCGGCGAGGTCTACATCCTCGAAGCCAAGATCACGCTGCTCGCCACCGGCGGCGCCGGCCGCATCTACGCGGCCAGCACCAATGCTTTCATCAACACCGGCGACGGCCTGGGCATCGCCGCGCGCGCCGGTGTCCCGCTGGAAGACATGGAGTTCTGGCAATTCCACCCCACGGGCGTGCACAACGCCGGCGTGCTGCTCACCGAGGGCTGCCGCGGCGAGGGTGCGATCCTGCGCAACAGCCTGGGCGAACGATTCATGGAGCGCTATGCGCCGACGCTGAAGGATCTCGCGCCGCGCGACTTCGTCAGCCGTTGCATGGACCAGGAGATCAAGGAAGGGCGCGGATGCGGTCCCAACAAGGACTACATCCAGCTCGACATGACGCACCTGGGCGCCGACACCATCATGAAGCGCCTGCCGAGCGTGTTCGAGATCGGCCACAACTTCGCCAACGTCGACATCACGAAGGAGCCCATTCCCGTAGTGCCGACGATTCACTATCAGATGGGCGGCATTCCCACCAACATCCACGGGCAGGTGGTAACGCCCAGGCTAGGAGCGCACAACGATGTGGTGAACGGCTTCTACGCCGTGGGTGAGTGCTCCTGCGTCAGCGTGCACGGCGCCAACCGCCTGGGCACCAACTCGCTGCTCGACCTCCTGGTGTTTGGCAAGAGCGCGGGCGACCACATCGTGGCCGCGCTCAAGGTCGCCGGTGCAGCCAAGGCGCACAAGCCGCCGCCGGCCGATGCTGCCGACAAATCGCTCGCGCGCCTGGCGCGACTCAACGCCAGCACGAGCGGCGAGTATGCGCAGGATGTCGCCAACGACATCCGCAACACCATGCAGTTGCACGCTGGTGTGTTCCGCACCCAGATCAGCATGGACGAGGGCGTGGCCAAGATCAACGCCCTGCGCGGGCGCGTGAACGCCATTGCGCTCAAGGACAAGAGCCAGGTCTTCAACACCGCACGCATCGAGGCGCTTGAGGTCGAGAACCTGATCGAGTCGGCCCAGGCCACGATGACGAGCGCCGCCGCGCGCAAGGAGTGCCGCGGTGCGCACACCGTCAAGGAGTACGAGCGTGGCGCCGATGACCCCGAGTTTCCGCTCGGCCGCAACGACCGAGAGTGGATGAAGCACTCGCTGTGGTTTAGCGAGGGCAACCGACTGCAATACAAGCCGGTCAACCTGAAACCGCTGACGGTGGAGAGCATCCCGCCCAAGGTGCGCACGTTCTAGCGGGCGCTGCGCCGAGCCGCCGCTTGCCCCTTCCAGAGTCCGACTGACCGACTGCCCCCGAATCGAAGCCCTGCCATGACCGCACGTACCTTCCAAATCTACCGTTTCGACCCCGACCAGGATCAGAAGCCGCGCATGCAGACCTACACCGTCGAACTCGACGGCTCGGAGCGCATGCTGCTCGACGCGCTGATGAAGTTGAAGTCGCAGGACCCGAGCCTGAGCTTTCGCCGCAGCTGCCGCGAGGGCGTGTGCGGCTCCGACGCGATGAACATCAACGGCAAGAACGGCCTTGCGTGCCTCACCAACATGCGATCACTGCCGGGCACCGTGGTACTCAAGCCCCTGCCGGGGTTGCCCGTGATCCGCGACCTCATCGTGGACATGACGCAGTTCTTCAAGCAGTACCACAGCATCAAGCCCTACCTCGTCAACGACACGCTGCCGCCCGAGAAGGAGCGCCTGCAGTCGCCTGAGGAACGGGATGAGCTCAACGGCCTGTACGAGTGCATCCTGTGCGCCAGCTGCAGCACGGCGTGCCCGAGCTTTTGGTGGAACCCCGACAAGTTCGTCGGCCCGGCCGGCCTGCTGCAGGCCTATCGGTTCATCGCCGACAGTCGCGACGAGGCCACGGGTGAGCGTCTGGACAACCTCGAAGACCCGTACCGGCTCTTCCGTTGCCACACGATCATGAACTGCGTCGATGTATGCCCCAAGGGGCTGAACCCGACGCGGGCGATCGGCAAGATCAAGGAACTCATGGTGCGCCGCGCGGTGTGACACCATGGACGACAAGCTGGATCAGCGTTCGCTCAGCAAGTTGAAGTGGCGATGTCGCCGCGGCTTGCTGGAAAACGACCTCTTTATCGAGCGCTTTTTCCGCCGACACGAGGAGACGATGACCGTCAGCATGGCAACGGGGCTTGAGACCCTGATGAGCCTGGCAGACAACGACCTGCTTGACCTTTTGCTTTCGCGCAAGGAACCGCAGGACCAATCGGACACTATCGACACGCAGGAAGTGCGCGAGGTGTTGGCGCTGATGCGCCATTCGCCGCTCCCGCTTTCGTCCGCAATCTGAAGAAAGGCCCGCGGTCATGACCCCCTCCGACGTGAAAGCCACCCTGTCGTTCAGCGACGGCAGCCCGAGCATCGAGTTGCCCCTGTACAAAGGCAGCATCGGCCCCGATGTCATCGACATCCGCAAGCTCTACGCCCAGACCGGCAAGTTCACCTACGACCCGGGCTTCCTCAGCACGGCGAGTTGCAACTCGACCATCACATACATCGACGGTGACAAGGGAGAACTGCTGTACCGCGGCTACCCCATCGAACAGCTCGCGACGCAATGCGACTTCCTAGAGGTCTGCCACCTGCTCGTCTACGGCGACCTGCCCAGCCCCGAGAAGCGCGACAGCTTCGTCAAGACCATCACGTACCACACGATGGTCAACGAGCAGATGCAGTTCTTCCTGCGCGGCTTTCGTCGTGACGCGCATCCAATGGCGGTGATGACCGGCCTTGTGGGTGCGCTGTCGGCCTTCTATCACGACAGCACCGACGTGCATAACCCGCGCCACCGCGAGATCGCCGCGCACCGGCTGATCGCGAAGATGCCCACGCTGGTGGCGATGGCCTACAAGTACGGCACGGGGCAGCCATTCATCTACCCGAAGAACGACTTGAGCTACAGCGCGAACTTCATGCGCATGATGTTCGCCACGCCTTGCGAGGAGTACAAGACCAACGACGTGCTGGTGCGCGCGATCGACCGCATCTTCATCCTGCACGCCGACCACGAGCAGAACGCGTCGACCTCGACCGTGCGCCTGTGCGGCAGCTCGGGCACCAACCCGTTCGCGGCCATCGCCGCCGGAGTGGCATGCCTGTGGGGTCCGGCGCATGGTGGTGCCAACGAAGCGGCGTTGAACATGCTGGAGGAGATCCAGAGAAACGGCGGCGTCGAGAAGATTGGCGAGTTCATCAAGCAGGTCAAGGACAAGAACGGCAACGTCAAGCTGATGGGTTTTGGCCATCGCGTGTACAAGAACTACGACCCGCGCGCCAAGCTCATGCGCGAAACCTGCCACGAGGTGCTGCAGGCCCTGGGCCTGGGCAACGACCCGCTGTTCAAACTGGCGATGGCGCTGGAGAAGATCGCGCTCGAGGACGAGTACTTCGTTGCGCGCAAGCTGTACCCGAACGTCGACTTCTATTCGGGCATCGTGCAGCGGGCCATCGGCATCCCCGTGAGCTTGTTCACCGCCGTCTTCGCGCTCGCAAGGACCGTCGGCTGGATCGCACAGCTCAACGAGATGATCGGTGACCCCGAGTACAAGATCGGTCGCCCGCGCCAGCTCTACGCCGGCTCGAAGCGGCGCGACGTCAAGCCGCTGGCGCAGCGCTGAGCCCGCCCCGCCTTGGCGGCAGCCGGCACGGCATGAAAAAACCCGCCTGCTGGCGGGTTTTCTGTTGTTCGGGTGGCGCGCTATTTTGTCGAGCCCCGGCGTTGCTCGAGTCAGGCCTTGCGGCGGCGCAGGCCCACGCCCGCGAGGGCCAGGCCCACGAGGGCCAGTGTCGTCGGCTCGGGCACGGTGCCGTCACGGCCGGTCGCAGTCAGCGTCGACCGGTCGAACAGGAAGTCGCCGAAGGCGCTGCTCAACACGACGCTGAGTTCGCCGTTGAGGTTCAGGGAGATGAGCGCCAGTAGCGACGCGCCGACGTTCGTTGTGCCGATGGGTGTGAGTGTCAGCGTATCCGAGAGGATCCCTGGCAGGTCGATGAAGGCCCACTCACCGGTGAAGAAGCCGCCGTCCTTGTCATCCTTGATGGTGATGGCGAGGTTGAAGTTCGTGATCAGATCGACGCCGGGACGGAAGCCGTCCGTCGTGAGGTCGTGCGTCCACGTGTACGGCGCGCCGATGTAGATGTCTTGTGCCGGATCGATCGTCTGCGTCCACGGGGTGGCGGAAGCGATGGCCGATGCCGCAGCCAAAGCGACACCTGCGGCCAGGGTCTTGAGATGCTTGATCATGATGTTGCCTCTTTCGGTGATGTGGACTGATTCAACTCGGCGGGTTTTCGAGAGCCGGTGGACTGAGATGAGCAGCCGCCATGCCAGCCTGAATCTCATGAATGTTGTCAATGAGTTAGCGAGCTCCCACTGCTGCGACCGCGATCCGTCTGTTAAAACCCTCGACAACTTCGCCGTGAATAGTTGGCAAACGATGGCGGGCCGTTGATCGATCTCGACAGTGGGCTCTTGTGGAGGCCGCGCGTGATGTGTGAATGCTTTCTTGCCGGGAGTGCGCTCTGTGCCATGTCCCGACGCGCGCCCGGTCCCCGTCGGCCGTGATCAAGCTCGCCTCGGGCATGCGTGTGCGCAACGAACTCAAACCGCACTTGTCGCGTCGGCAGGCGCTGCATACCGCCTCGCTGCCGATCATTGCGGCGCTGGCGGCGCTTGCCGGCTGCACGTTTGCACCTGATGCCGATCACGCTGGCGAAGACGCGCCGAGCGCCCTGCCGCTGCCGCGCGCCGTGCGCACGGCCTGGGTGCTGAGCTCGGGCGGCCCACGCGGCTTTGTGCACGTGGGGGTGTTGCGCGCGCTGGACGAACTGGGCCTGGCACCTGACCTGATCGTGGGTGCCTCGGTGGGTGCACTGGTGGGTGGACTTAGGGCCGCCGGGCGCAGCGTCGCCGACATCGAAACCCTGGCGCTGACGCTCAACCCGATGTCAGTGACCCGTCTGGCCTTCGGCAGCACAGAACGTTTCAGTGGCGCACCCGTGGCCGAACTCATGCGCGAGCAGGCCCATCAACTGCGCGTTGAACGCCTGCCCATCGCGCTGGCCTGCGTGGCTGCGCGTCGGCGTGACGCAGCCGCGGTCGCGTTTACCGCCGGCGACATCGGCCTGGCGGTGCAGGCCTCGGCGGCGATCGAAGGCAGCTTCGCGCCGGTGCGCATCCGCGGCGAAACCTACGTCGACGCCGATTGGGTGGCGCCGTTGCCAGTGCGCATCGCCCGGCAACTTGGCGCGACGCGCATCCTTGCCATCGATGCCAGCGCGCATGCCGACCGCGCGCCCCCTGGCGCCGAACGCTACCGTGTGAGCGACCAACGCAAGCAGGCCCTGGTGGCGGTCGACGCGCGCCACGCCGACCTCGTGATCAAGCCCGACTTCGGTTATTGGGTGAGCTTGTCGCGCGACTTCCGGGAGCGCGCCATCGCGGCCGGTTATCGCGACACGATGGCGGCGGCGTCCGCACTGCGCGAGTTGCACCAGCTTCCGTGAGGACGTTGCGACGACGCTGTCCGCTCCGCCCGTCAGGTGCCCGATCCGGGCTACGCAGCGCTTGGCACCACCTGCGGCTGCGCTGGCATCACGGGCAACTTGCCCGGGCGCAATTCGGCCCTTGGATGACCAGGCGGACTCATGATCTCCGCCGGCCGCGGGCGATATACCCCATGCCCCATTGCGTGCTCCAGCGCTCGAAGTCCTCGCACCAAGGCGCGACGTGATCCCAGGGGCTCCAGAGTTCGGCCGCCAGCGCGTTGTAGGGTCGGTTCTTCATCCAGGCCACGATGTTCAGCGGGCCGGTCCACCAGGGAAAGAACTTCATGCCGGCCATGGCCACGCGCGCGCCCGGCTTGAGCTGGCGCATCAGGTTGTCCACGGCCGGCTGGATGCGGCTGATGTCGTGCACGTAGTTGAAGAGCGCGGCGTCGGGCGCCTGCGGCAGACTCACTTCCTCCGCCTTGGCCTGCTGCAGCCAGACCCGACCCTGCCAGCGTTCGCGCATGACGCGCTGGCGGGCTTGTTCGAACATCTCCGGGCTCTGCTCGAATGCAAGGATGCGCCCGCGCTCCCCCACGGCGGCCAGCAACGGAGCAAAGCTCAGGCCCGTGCCGGCGCCCACGTCGAGGACGACGTCGCCGGGCGCCAGCGCCAGCAGCGCGATGGTGCGCAAGCGCAATGGCATCGTGAACTCGGCGGAGGCGTCGTAGCGGGCGGCCCGCGCCCGATAGCGCGCGATTGAGATGTCGTTGGGGCTCATGCGGATCTTGGTGTGCCATCCCCGGGTCGGCTGGATGACTTATGACCTTACACCGGCCGCTCGCTGGCGCGGCCCGGGCGACCCTTATGCCGGCACGCGCGAGGCGGCATGCAATCCGAGCACCCCGATCACGATGAGGCCGATGCAGGCCATTTTCATCGCTGTCGCGGGTTCCTTGAAGTACAGGAAGCCGATCGCGGCAGTGAGCACCGTTCCCACACCCGACCACACCGCGTAGACCACTGACAGCCCGAGCGTGCGGATGATCAGCGTGTTCAGGACAAATGAGCCCGCATAGAAGACGAAGATCAGGACCGAAGGTGTGAAGCGAGAGAAACCCTCGGACAGGCGCATGCAAGTGGTGCCGGCCACCTCGAGCAGGATGGCCGCCGCGAGGATGGACCAGGCTTGTCCAAGTGACAACGTGTGGGTCATGGGGTGTATCGATCTGCGGTGGAGGGGGCGCAAGCCGATCCCCATCACCATCAATGGCGGCCCGCGACCCGTAGTGTGCCCGCTCATCGCGCCAGGGGTGTGCGGTGAGTCCGGACCGCATCACAGGCGCAATGCCAGACGACAGAGGCCGCGGCGCGGCGAGAGTGTGTGCCTCTGAAGCCTCAGCGTAGCGTAAGAGTGCGCACGGTCGCTTGGGGTCGTCGCACGGCGCACGCGGCCCAGCAATCGTTCGGCGTGCGGCCGGCCCAGAGAGTGAAGTCGGCCACCGGGTGCGCTGGGTCGGCACTGCGCAACAGCTGGGCCGGGGCGTCCGGGTCCAGCGAGACTTCGAAGCCATCGAGCGGCACCGAGAGGCCGCCGCCCAGCGCCTTGACGAACGCCTCCTTGCGCGTCCAACAGGCGAGGAAGGCGTCGGCATGGCGTTCGACCGGCAGCGCGCGCAGCGTGCGCTGCTCGCCGGGCGCGAAGTTCTGGGCGGCAATGTCGTTCAACTCAGGCACCGCGCGCGGCACCTCGATGTCGGCGCCGATCTCGGCACCGTCGCTCAGCCCGAGCAGGGCGTAGGGGCCCGAGTGCGAGAGATTGAACGCCAGGGGTACGCTGCCGTTGCGCTGGCCAACCAGACGCGGCTTGCCCTGTGCACCGTACTCGAAGCGCAGGGCATCGGGGGCCACCCCTGTGCAATGCGCGAGCATCCGCCGCAACAGCCCGCGGCCGTGCGCGAAGCGCAGGCGATGCAGCTCGAAATGAAAGCGCGAGGCGCGCTCGCGCTCCTGGGTGTCGAGCAGGGCGTGCAGGTCGGCGCTCGGCCACGCTGGCTCGTCCAGCGACATCAGCCAGAGTTGCACCTCGCCCGGGCCCGGAGGCGGTGGCAGTGCCGTGCCGTCGGTCTGGGCCCAGGCAGGGCGCGCGTGCCAGGGCGGTCCGGGGGGTGTCATGGCGGCACAGGCGTGCAGCGCTGCGAACAGGGGCTTGCGGGCTTCGAGGTCAGCACGACGGTGGGCAGAGTTTCAAGCGCGGGCGGCTGTGCCTTCGCTCAGGCCCGGCACGGCGGCTTCGAGCCCGCTGTCGAAGTGCGCACGCATCAATCGCTCTGCGCCCACGCTGTCGTGCGCAGCGATGGCCCGCACCAGTGCACGGTGCTCGGCCAGCGAGTCGGATATGCGCCCCTGCTTGAGCAAGGAGTGGTGGCGGTTGAGTTTCATCACCTTGCGCAGGTCGGTCACCACTTGTTCGGCCCAGCGGTTGCCGGCGATGCGCAGCAGCGCCATGTGAAAGCGCTCGTTGGTGGCGAAGAAGGCTACGCGGTTCTTGAGCTGCCGCTCCAGCAGTTGATGCAAGGCCTCGAGCTCGGCACGCTGTTGCGCGCTGGCCAGGCGAGCCACGCACGCAGCGGCATCACTCTCGAGCAACGCGAGCAGGTGGTAGACCTGCTGCACGTCCTCGCGCGACATCTCGGTGACATAGGCGCCGCGGCGCACCTTCATCGTCACCAGGCCTTCGACGGCCAGCACCTTCAGTGCCTCGCGCAGTGGCGTGCGGCTGATGCCGTATTCGAGGGCGAGCTTTTGCTCGTCGATCCAGCTGCCGGGCTCGAGGCGGCGCTCGTAGATGGCCTCGCGCAGGCGTTCGGCCACTTCCTGGTACAGCGCTCTGGGCGCCAGACGCGCCGCGTGGGCGCCGGCTTGGGCGCTGGCTTGGACAATCGGGACGGCGGGGCTGCGCGTAGCGGGCATGTGTTGCCGATGGGAAGTGCGGGGTCAGATTGGAATTGGGTCGGCTCAGAGCGATCGGTCCCGCCGAGCGGCCGGGTCAGCTTGGAGCCGGTTTTGAATTCATAATTATGCATAATTGCACCCACACGGCAAGCCCAAGCCCAAGCCCGGCCAGGAGACACGCATGAGCACCGCCCCCGAGTTCCCCCGAGCCACGCTCCTGCAATGGGAGCAGGCGGCCGCCAAGTCGGCACCCGGCGGCAATCTCGGCGCGTTGAACTGGGTCACCCCGGAGGGGATCGCGGTCAAGCCGATGTACACCGCCGCCGACACCGCCGCTCTGCCCAGCCCAGGGTTGGCCGACACGCTGCCCGGTTTCGCCCCATTCATCCGCGGCCCACAGGCGACGATGTACGCGGTGCGGCCATGGACCATCCGCCAGTACGCGGGCTTCTCCACCGCCGAGGACAGCAATGCCTTCTATCGCCAGGCGCTCGCCGCCGGCGGCCAGGGCGTGAGCGTGGCCTTCGACCTCGCCACGCACCGCGGCTACGACAGCGACCATCCGCGCGTGACCGGTGATGTGGGCAAGGCCGGTGTGGCCATCGACAGCGTGGAGGACATGAAGATCCTCTTCGACGGCATTCCGCTCGACCGCGTGAGCGTGAGCATGACGATGAACGGCGCCGTGTTGCCGGTGCTCGCGGGCTACATCGTGGCGGCCGAGGAGCAGGGCGTGAAGCCCGGGCAGTTGAGCGGCACCATCCAGAACGACATCCTCAAGGAGTTCATGGTCCGCAACACCTACATCTACCCGCCCGCGCCGAGCATGCGCATCATCGGCGACATCATCGAGTACACGTCGCGGCAGATGCCGAAGTTCAACTCGATCTCGATCTCGGGCTACCACATGCAGGAGGCGGGTGCCAACCAGGCGCTGGAGCTCGCGTTCACGCTGGCCGACGGCAAGGAGTACGTGAAGACGGCGCTGGCCAAGGGCCTGGATGTCGATGACTTCGCCGGGCGCCTGAGCTTCTTCTGGGCTATCGGGATGAACTTCTATCTCGAGATCGCCAAGATGCGCGCGGCGCGCCTCTTGTGGTGCCGCATCATGCAGGGCTTCGGCGCCAAGAACCCCAAGAGCCTGATGCTGCGCACGCATTGCCAGACGAGCGGCTGGTCGCTCACCGAGCAGGATCCGTACAACAACGTCGTGCGCACCACCATCGAGGCCATGGCGGCGGTGTTCGGTGGCACGCAGAGCCTGCACACCAACAGCTTCGACGAGGCCATCGCGCTGCCCACCGAGTTCAGCTCGCGCATCGCGCGCAACACGCAGCTCATCATCCAGGAAGAGACGCACGTCACGAACGTGGTCGACCCCTGGGCGGGCAGCTACATGATGGAGACGCTGACGTTGCAGATGGCCGACAAGGCGCAAGCCATCCTCGACGAAGTCGATGCGATGGGCGGCATGACGCGCGCGGTGGACAGTGGCTGGGCCAAGCTCAAGATCGAGGCCAGCGCGGCCGAGAAGCAGGCGCGCATCGACAGCGGCAAGGACGTGATTGTCGGCGTCAACAAATACAAGCTCGCCCGCCAGGACGCTGTCGATATCCGCGAGGTCGACAACGTCAAGGTGCGCGATGGCCAGATCGCGCGTCTGAAGAAGATCCGCGCCACGCGCGATATTTCCCGCGTGCAGACCGCACTCGACATGTTGACCGAGGCCGGGCGCACGGGACAAGGCAACCTGCTGGCCCTCAGCATCGACGCCATCCGCCTGCGCGCCACTGTGGGAGAAGTCAGTGATGCCCTCGAGAAAGTCTTCGGCCGCCACCGTGCCGATATCCAGAAGGTGACTGGCGTGTACGCCGCCGCCTATGACAGCGCCGAGGGCTGGGACAAGCTCAAGGCCGAGATTGCCGCCTTCGGTGAGCAGCAGGGCCGCCGTCCGCGCGTGATGATCGCCAAGCTCGGCCAGGACGGTCACGACCGCGGCGCCAAGGTGGTGGCCACCGCCTTTGCCGACCTCGGGTTCGACGTGGACATGGGGCCGCTCTTCCAGACCCCTGAGGAGTGCGCGCGCCAGGCGATCGAGAACGACGTGCACGCGGTGGGCGTCAGCACGCTGGCTGCCGGCCACAAGACGCTGGTGCCGGCCATCATCGAGGAGTTGAAGAAGCAGGGCGCCGGCGACATCATCGTCTTCGTCGGCGGCGTCATTCCTCAGCAGGACTACGA
Source organism: Burkholderiales bacterium (assembly GCA_031401195.1). Taxonomy (GTDB): domain Bacteria; phylum Pseudomonadota; class Gammaproteobacteria; order Burkholderiales; family Burkholderiaceae_C; genus Rubrivivax. The sequence goes on along the minus strand of JANNRI010000176.1, from coordinate 3,651 downwards.
CTTCCTGCACGCGGCCGGCGTAAAAGGCATCTACGGCCCCGGCACGCCGATCCCCGCGAGCGCGAAGGATGTGCTCGAACACATCCGCAAGGCGCTCGCGTGAGACCTCCGGCGCCGGGCTCCGCGCCGTTCGGGCTGCAAGCCGCGAGCGAGAGTGACTTCGAGGACCTGCTCGCGCTGCGCCTGCGCGCCATGCGCGAAAGCCTGACGCGCCTGGGTCGCTACGACGAGCAGCGCGCACGCGAGCGCCTGGCCGCCGTGTTCGCGCCCCAACACACCTGGCACATCGTGGTCGGTGGCGAGCGCGTGGGTTTCCTGGTGCTGACGCCGCTCAACCATGCGCTGCGGCTCGATCATCTCTACCTCGACCCTGCCTACCAGCGTCGCGGTATCGGACACGAAGTGCTGTGCTGGGTGGGCGCCGAGGCCGACTGCGCGCAGCTGCCGGTGGAACTGTGCGCTCTCAAGCAGAGCGACGCCAACCGCTTTTATCTGCGCCACGGCTATGTCGCCGCCGGCGAGAGCGAGTGGGATATCGACTACGTTCGATCGCCGCTGTGGCCGAGCGGGCGCGCCGTGCGGGCGATGTGGGCTGCCCTCCAGGCACGCGACTGGGCGGCTGCGCGCGCGCTGATGCACGGTGACCTGGTGGCCACCTGGTGGACGAGCGGCGAGCGCTTCAATGGCGCCGATGCGTTCGTCCAGGCGCAGTCGCGTTACCCCGAGGGCTGGACCATCCACGTCGTCGCATGCGAGCGTCTCGCGGATGGCCGTGTGATGTCGATCGTGCGTGTGGACCATCCGCCGCACGTCTTCTTTGCGACCTCGCTCTTCCGCGTCGACGAAGGGCTGATCACCAGCGTGGACGAGTACTGGGCCACGATGGAGCCGCCGCCGGCTTGGCGCACGCCCGAGGCCATCGCCGGGCTGTCGCGATTCGATGCGCTGGCCGACCCGCGGGCGGCTGGTGCGCAGGTGCCCCGATCATGAACGGGCCGCGGCGATTGCCCACCGAAGACCAGGCCCTGCTCGAGGCTGTTGTCGGTGCCGCGGGCGTGGCGCAGCGGCGCGCGGTGGCCAAGGCCATCACATTGCTCGAGAGCACGCGGCCGGACCACCGTGCGCGCGCCGACGACTTGCTCAATGCGCTGCTGCCGGCCACGGGCCGCGCCTTCCGCCTCGGACTCTCGGGCGTGCCGGGCGTGGGCAAGAGCACCTTCATCGAGACACTCGGGCTCATGCTCGTCGAACAAGGTCACCGCCTGGCCGTGCTGGCCGTGGACCCCTCCTCGAGCGTGAGCGGCGGCAGCATCCTCGGCGACAAGACGCGCATGGAGCGCCTCTCGGTGCACGAGCGCGCCTACATCCGGCCCAGCCCCGCCTCGGGCAACCTGGGCGGCGTGGCGGAGAAGACCCGCGAAGCCCTGCTTGTCTGCGAAGCCGCAGGCCACGACATCGTGATCGTCGAGACCGTCGGCGTGGGCCAGAGCGAGACGGCGGTGGCCGGCATGACCGACATGTTCGTGCTGCTGCAATTGCCCAACGCCGGCGACGACCTGCAGGCCATCAAGCGTGGCGTGACGGAGCTGGCCGACTTGGTGGTCATCAACAAGGCCGATCTCGACGTAGCCGCGGCCACGCGCGCATGCGCGCAGATCACGAGCGCGCTGCGCCTGCTGGGCCAGCACGGCAACCCCGAACACCGACTGCACGATGTGGAGGTGTGGCACCCGCAGGTGCTACAACTCAGTGCGCTGAAGGGCGCGGGCCTGGCGGAGTTCTGGCAGGCCGTGACGAACTTTCGCCAGTTGCAGCAATCGTGCGGCGCCACGCAGCGGCGCCGGCGGAGGCAGGACGAGAACTGGATGCATGAACGCATCGAGGCGGGCCTGCGGCAGCGTTTTCAGCTGCACCCGGCAGTGCGCGCGCAGCTGCCCGTGTTGGCGGCGCAGGTGCGTGCCGGCGCGCTGGCGGCGTCGGTCGCGGCGCGCCGGCTGCTCGACCTCTCGACGCTGCCACCCACGGGCTGAGCATCGCCTGGCGCGATCCAGGAACTCCAGAAGTCCAGAAGTCCAGAACCCCGGAACCGCAGAACCCCGACATCTCAGACTGCCCGCAGCGAGGAGGCTCTTCATGCAAGACATCATCGAACAACTCGAGAAAAAGCGCGCCGCGGCCCGCCAGGGCGGCGGCAAGAAGCGCATCGACGCCCAACACGCCAAGGGCAAGCTCACCGCGCGCGAGCGGCTCGATCTGCTGCTCGACGAGGGCACGTTCGAAGAGTGGGACATGTTCGTCGAGCACCGTTGCACCGACTTCGGCATGGCCGACAACAAGGTGCCCGGCGACGGCGTCGTCACCGGCTACGGCATGATCAACGGCCGCCTGGTGTTCGTCTTCAGCCAGGACTTCACGGTGTTCGGCGGCGCGCTCAGCGAGGCCCACGCCGAGAAGATCTGCAAGGTGATGGACCAGGCCATGAAGATGGGCGCCCCGGTCATCGGCATCAATGACAGCGGCGGCGCGCGCATCCAGGAGGGCGTGGCCTCGCTCGGCGGTTATGCCGAGGTGTTCCAACGCAACGTGATGGCCTCGGGCGTGGTGCCGCAGATCAGCCTCATCATGGGCCCATGCGCCGGCGGCGCCGTGTACTCGCCGGCGATGACCGACTTCATCTTCATGGTGAAGGACAGCAGCTACATGTTCGTCACCGGTCCCGAAGTGGTGAAGACGGTGACGCACGAGGAGGTGACGGCCGAGGAGCTGGGCGGCGCGGGTGCGCACAACACCAAGAGCGGCGTGGCCGACCTCGCGTTCGAGAACGACGTCGAAGCCCTCCTGATGTTGCGGCGCTTCTTCAACTACCTGCCGTTGAACAACAAGAGCGGTGTGCCGGTGCGCCCCAGTGGCGACGCGGCCGAGCGCATCGACCACAGCCTGGACACGCTGGTGCCGGAGAATCCGAACCAGCCCTATGACATCAAGGAATTGATCGTCAAGGTCGCCGACGACGGCGACTTCTTCGAACTGCAGCCCGACTACGCGAAGAACATCGTCATCGGCCTGAGCCGCATGGAAGGGCGCACTGTCGGTATCGTCGCCAACAACCCCATGGTGCTGGCCGGCTGCCTGGACATCAAGAGCAGCATCAAGGCGGCGCGCTTCGTGCGCTTTTGCGACGCCTTCAACATTCCGGTGGTGACCTTTGTCGACGTGCCCGGCTTCATGCCGGGCACGGCCCAGGAGTACGGCGGCATCATCAAGCACGGCGCCAAGCTGCTGTATGCCTATGCCGAGTGCACGGTGCCGAAGGTGACGGTGATCACGCGCAAGGCTTACGGCGGCGCCTACGACGTGATGAGCAGCAAACACTTGCGCGGCGATGTCAACTTCGCGTGGCCGAATGCGGAGATCGCTGTCATGGGTGCCAAGGGCGCGGTGGAGATCATCTTCCGCGAAGACAAGGGCGACCCGGCCAAGATCGCGGCGCGCGAGGCCGAATACAAGGCACGCTTCGCCAACCCGTTCGTCGCCGGCGCGCGCGGCTACATCGACGACGTGATCCAGCCGCACGAGACGCGCAAGCGCATCTGCCGTTCTCTGGCGATGCTCAAGGACAAGAAGCTCGAGAACCCATGGCGCAAGCACGGG
>JANNRI010000175.1:0-57539 GCA_031401195.1 Burkholderiales bacterium | reverse complement strand
TCATCTCGGCCGAGATCAGCGTGGTGCTGACGTTGGGCTCGCCGAAGCGGTTGAAGAGGGCGAGCGTCACCTCGAGGATGCGTTCGGCGGTGCGGCGGGGGGGCTTTTTCGGCGCGGGCATGGCGGCGGGGATTCTGGCATTGCCGTGTGGGTGATCACCCGCGCCGCTCATCCGCGTGGCCCGGCCTTCAGCTGGCAAACCCCGCCCGCCGTGCTTCGGAAATCACCAGCGCATTCCTGCGGCGCGCGCCAACTGGGGCGGCGTGCGCAGCCTAGCCCGCCCATGGGCCCTGCCTACAATCCGCGCCCCATGCCCGCCATCCGCTTCGAGAACGTCACCAAGACCTACAGCGGGGCGCGCGGCAAGGTGCAGGCGCTCGACGGCGTCTCCTTCGACATCGAACCCGGCGAATTCTTCGGCCTGCTCGGGCCCAACGGCGCGGGCAAGACGACGCTGATCTCCATCCTCGCCGGCCTCGCGCGCGCCACCTCGGGCCGCGTCACCGTGATGGGGCACGACGTGGTGAGCGACTACGCCGCGGCGCGGCGCACGCTGGGCATCGTGCCGCAGGAGCTGGTGTTCGACCCGTTCTTCAGCGTGCGCGAGTCGCTCGTCATCCAGAGCGGCTACTTCGGCGTGCGCCACAACGGCGCCTGGATCGACGAGCTGCTGGCCGAGCTGGGCCTGGCCGACAAGGCGCAGGCCAACATGCGCCAGTTGAGCGGCGGCATGAAGCGCCGCGTGCTGGTGGCGCAGGCGCTGGTGCACAAGCCGCCGGTGATCGTGCTCGACGAGCCCACCGCGGGCGTGGACGTGGAGCTGCGCCAGACGCTGTGGCGCTTCATCGCGCGGCTGAACCGCGAGGGCCACACGGTGCTGCTCACGACGCACTACCTCGAAGAGGCCGAAGCACTGGCCAGCCGCATCGCCATGCTCAAGCAAGGCCGCGTGGTGGCGTTGGACACCACCTCGGCGCTGCTGGCCGGCACGGCGCACCAGATGCTGCGCTTCAAGACCGACGATGCGCTGCCCGCACCGCTGGCGGCGCGCGCGCGTGTCACTGGCCGCATCGTGCAGATGGCCGCGCACGACGCGGCCGAGGTGGAGGGCACGCTGGGCGCGCTGCGCTCCGCTGGCGTGCGCGTGGAAGACCTCGAGATCGGCCGCGCCGATCTTGAGGACGTGTTCGTCGAGATCATGCAGGGGGCGGTCAAGGCCTGAAGGCCTGAAGACGTGACGCTGCTGCGGCCGCCGCCCGCACGGCCCGCGGCCCGCGGCCTGCCGCCGCACCGGCGTCACACCGCGCCGGGCGTTCCCGGCCCGATCAGGCCCGTTCAGTCGTCTTCGCTGCCGACGAACTTGTAGATCAGCGCGCCGACGATGGCACCCACGATCGGCGCCAGCCAGAACAGCCACAGCTGCTCCACCGCCCAGCCGCCCGCGAACATGGCCACGCCGGTGCTGCGCGCCGGGTTGACCGAGGTGTTGGTGACCGGGATGCTGATGAGGTGGATGAGCGTGAGCGCCAGGCCGATGGCGATGGGCGCAAACCCGGCCGGCGCGCGCTTGTCGGTGGCGCCCAGGATGACGATGAGGAAGAAGGCCGTCATCACCACTTCGGTGACCAGTGCTGCCACCAGCGTGTACTGGCCCGGCGAGTGCGCGCCGTAGCCATTGCTGGCAAAGCCCTTGCTCACGTCGAAGCCCGGCGCGCCGGAGGCAATGACGTACAGCACCGCGCCCGCGGCGAGCCCGCCCAGCACCTGCGCAACGATGTAGGGGACGAGCTTGCCGGCGTCGAAACGCCCGCCCATCCACAGCCCCACCGAGACGGCCGGGTTGAGGTGGCAGCCCGAGATATGGCCGATGGCATAGGCCATCGTCAGCACCGTCAGGCCGAAGGCGAGCGATACGCCGTGCAGGCCGATGCCCACCTGCGGAAAGGCCGCCGCCAGCACCGCGCTGCCGCAGCCACCGAGCACAAGCCAGAACGTGCCGAGAAACTCTGCGCCATAGGCTTTCATCACAAGACTCCTCCGAGTTGTTGGCGCGGCCGTGGGTCCGGCTTCCGTGACCCTGCTCCGCCCGCGCATGGTGACACTGCCCGCGAGCCGGCGCCCCAGCCTCAAGCCGGGGCGCAAACCCTGAAGACGGTGGCCGGCCACGGCGGGCCGGTGGCGGCTATTTCTGTGCCGCGTCCCAGATGGCGTCGGTGGTGGCCCCGGCCGGCTTCTTGGTGATGACAGGGTCGCTCTTGCCGCTCATCAGCGTGGCCACGGTGCGCTCGTAGCCCTTGGCATCGAGCTTGCCCAACGAGCCACCGGCCACGAGCTTGGCGATCTCGCCCATCATGCGCGCCTGGTGCTTCTCGGTCTGCGCGCCGCTGGCGTCGTTCTTGAGCACGATCTTCACCGCCTCGGCCTGGTTCTTGATGGCGTGGTCCCAGCCCTTGAGCGAGGCTTTCACGAACTTGGCCAGCTTGGCCGCCATGGCCGGGTCGGCGATGCTTTTCTCCAGCGCATACAAACCGTCTTCCAGCGTCGCCACGCCCTGGTCTTCGTACTTGAAGACGGTGAGCTGCTCGGGCTTCATGCCGGCGTCGATCAGCTGCCAGTACTCGTTGTAGGTCATGGTGCTGATGCAGGCGGCCTGCTTTTGCAGCAGCGGGTCGACGTTGAAGCCCTGCTTGAGCACCTTCACGCCGTCGGCGGCGCCGGTGGTCTTGTAGCCCAGCTTGTCCATCCAGCTCATGAACGGGTATTCATTGCCGAAGAACCACACACCCAGCGTCTTGCCCTTGAAGTCGGCCGGCTTGGCCACGCCGCTGTCGTTGCGGCAGGTGAGCTGCATGCCCGAACGCTGGAAGACCTGCGATATGTTGACCAGTGGCACGCCCTTCTCGCGCGTGGCCAGCGCGCTGGGCATCCAGTCGACGATGACGTCGGCCCCACCACCGGCAATCACCTGGCTGGGGTTGATGTCGGGGCCGCCGGCCTTGATCGTGACATCGAGCCCCACGTCCTTGTAGAAGCCTTTGTCCTTGGCCACGTAGTAACCGGCGAACTGCGCCTGCGTCACCCACTTCAGTTGCAGCGTCAGCTTGTCTTGCGCCTGCGCGCCCCACGAGGCAGCGGCCAGGGCGGCGGCGGCCAGCAGGGGTTTGATGGATTTCAGGTTCATGGTGCTCTCTCCTGGGGGTTGATGACGGTCCACTCCGTGCACTCGGGCGCACGCAATTTACTCACGATAGGAAGGGTGCCAGAAAGTCAGGCCCCGTTCCACTAGGGCAATCAGCCCGTAGAAGGCCGAGCCGGCCAGTGCGGAAAGCGTGATGGCGGCCCACACCACGTCGACATTCATGCGCGCCACCTCGGCGCTGATGCGAAAACCCAGGCCGACGATGGGCGAGCCGAAGAACTCGGCCACGATGGCGGCGATGAGGGCCAGCGTGGAGTTGATCTTGAGGGCGTTGAAGATGAAGGGCAGCGCGCCGGGCAGGCGCAGCTTCAGCAGCGTGGCGACGTGGCCGGCGCCGTAGGTGCGCATCAGGTCGCGGTGCATGGCATCCACCGCCGCAAGACCTGCCAGCGCGTTCACCAGCATCGGGAAGAAGGTGACGATGGCGGCCACCGCGGCCTTGCTCTGCCAGTCGAAGCCGAACCACATCACCATGATGGGCGCGATGCCGACGATGGGCACGGCGCCGGCCAGGTTGGCCAGCGGCAGCAGGCCGCGCCGGATGAGCCCGAAGCGGTCGGCCAGCAGCGCCACCACCAGGCCCGCGGCGCTGCCGATGGTGAAGCCGGCCAACACCGCCCAGGCGGTCTGCCTGAAGTCGGGCCACAGCACCTCCCAGCGCGCCACCAGCGCCTGGGCGACGGCATGCGGCGCCGGCAGCAGCACACGCGGCACCTGGAAGGCCACCACCGCCCATTCCCAGAGGTAGAGGATGGCGGCGCCCAGCAGCGCCGGCGCGAGCCACTGCGCGCCGCCTTGGGCCGGCAGTGCGGCCAGGCGGCGCAACACCCACCACAGCAAGACCGTCCACGACGCCAGCGCGGCCCACACGGCCAGTGGCACGGCCGCGGCCGCCGCACTGCCTTGCGGCGCGGCCACCGGCCACACGGCGCGCAGCATCCACGCCGCCAGGGCGAGCAGCACGGCCGCGCCCAGCGCCGTCTGGGCGTGGTGCAGGCGGTCGAAGGCGCGCGCGCGCGCGGTCATGGGTCCAGCCTCCGCGCTGCGCGCTGCGGCCTGAGCGCATTGCGGCGGCCATGCGCATTCACGGCTTCGCGCACGGCCTCACTCACGGCCGCGCGCCCATCAGACGCCCAGTGAGACGCTCCAGGCCGCCCACCGCCGCCACCAGCGCCACGCCCAGCAGCGCAGCCATCACCAGCGCCGACCAGATCTGGATGGTCTGCCCGAAGTACGAGCCCGACAGCAGCCGCGCCCCCAGGCCCGCCTGCGCGCCGGTGGGCAATTCGCCGACGATGGCACCCACCAGGCTGGTGGCGATGGCCACCTTGGCGCTGGCGAAGAGAAACGGCAGCGCGGCCGGCAGCCGCAGCTTGCCCAGCACCTGCGTACGGCTCGCGCTGTAGGTGCGCATCAGATCCTGCTGCAGCGGGTCGGGGCTGCGCAGCCCCTTCACCATGCCGATGGCCACCGGAAAGAAGCACAGGTACATCGAGATCACGGCCTTGCTCATCAGGGGCGGGTAACCGAGGCTGCCCAGCACCACCACCACCATCGGCGCGATGGCCAGGATCGGAATCGTCTGCGAAGCGATGATCCAGGGCAGCAGCCCGCGGTCGAGCACGGCGCTGTGCACCACGCCGATGGCCAGGGCCACGCCCAGCAGCATGCCGAGCGCAAAGCCCAGCAGCGTGGCCGAGAGCGTGACGCCGGCGTGGAAGACGAGGCTGCGCGGGCTGTCGAAGTCGGCCTCGAAGGTGGTCTGCCACCAGTTGACGGCGATCTGGTGCGGCGCGGGCAGCACCGGGCGGTCCATGCTCCAGGCGCCGGCGGCCAGCTCGCGCAGGCCCCAGGGCTCGCCCGCACCTTGCAGCCGCTCGCTGACCTGCGGCGCATTCAGCGCCACCGCGCCGGCGTACCAGGCCAGCAGCGCGAGCAGCAGCACCACCGCCACCGGCGCGGCGTGGTGCGTCAGGCGCTGGCGCAGGCGCAGGTGCAGGCGCAGGTGCAGGCGAGCGCGCGAGCGCGGGCGCGGGCGCGGGCGCGGGCGCAGCCCCTCAGTCATAACTGTGCCCCGCCCGCAGCGCCGCCCGCACCCGGTGCGCCACGGCCGCAAACTCCGGCGTCTCGCGCACGTCCAGCAACCGCCCCACCGGCAGGCGGTTGTCGATGACTTCGATGATGCGCCCCGGCCGCGGGCTCATCACGACGATGCGGTTGGACAGGAACACCGCTTCGCTGATGCTGTGCGTGACGAAGATCACCGTCTTGCCGGTGCGTTCCCACAAGCGCAGCAACTGCTCGTTGAGGTGGTCGCGTGTGATCTCGTCGAGCGCACCGAAAGGTTCGTCCATCAGCAGCAGCTCGGGCTGCAGCGCCATCGCGCGTGCGATGGACACACGCTGCTGCATGCCGCCCGAAAGCTGCCACGGAAACTTGCCCTCGAAGCCTTCCAGCCCCACCAGCGCCAACTGCGCGCGCGCCCGCTCGCGCCGCTGCTCGGGCGCGACGCCGATGATCTCCAGCGGCAGCATCACGTTGCGCAGCACGTTGCGCCACGGGTACAGCGCCGCGGCCTGGAAGATATAGCCGTAGGCACGCGCCAGGCGTGCCTGGCCCGGGCTCACCCCGTTGACGAGGATGCTGCCGCCGGTGGGCTGCTCGAGATCGGCGATGACACGCATCAGCGTCGTCTTGCCGCAGCCGCTGGGGCCGATGAAGGAGACGAACTCGCCGCGCGCGATGGTGAGATCGATGTCGGCGAGCGCGGTGACCGGCGTGTCGGCGGTCTGGAAGATCAGCGAGAGGCCCCGGGCCTGCACCGCTGCGGCTGCGGCTGCCGCTGCCGCTGGCGCTGGCGGGCCCTCACCCATCAGGCCACGACGCCCGCGCGCTCGAGCATGGCGTGCAGCAGCACGTTGCAACCGGCGGTGATGTGCTCGGGCTTCGCGTCCTCGATCTCGTTGTGGCTGATGCCGTCCTTGCAGGGGATGAAGATCATGCCCGCCGGCGCCAGGCGCGCCATGTACACCGCATCGTGCCCGGCGCCGCTGACGCAGGGCATGTTGCTGTAGCCCAGCTTCTGCGCCGCCTTGGCCACGCTGCCCACGCAGTCGGCGTGGAAAGCCTGCGCCGGATAGTGCGAGACCAGGTCGATGGTGATGGGCAGCCCGGTCTCGGCCGCGAGCTTGTTGGCCACGGCGCGGATGTCGGCGTCCATCGCGTCACACAGCGCATCGGTGGCATTGCGCAGGTCGATGCTGAACTTCACGCGGCCCGGAATGACGTTGCGGCTGTTGGGGTGCACATGCACCATGCCCACCGTGCCGCGGCCGTGCGGCGGGTGGCGGTGCGCGCAGGCCACCACTTCCTGCATCAGCTTGGCGGCCACCTGCAGCGCATCGCGGCGCAGCGCCATCGGCGTCGGGCCGGCGTGCGCCTCCATGCCGGTCACGGTGCAGTCGTACCAGCGGATGCCGAGCACACCGCCGACCACGCCGATGGTCTTGTCGTTGTCTTCCAGCACCGGGCCCTGCTCGATATGCGTCTCGAAGTAGGTGCCGATGGGGTGCACGCCGGGTTCCTCGGTGCCGATGTAGCCGATGCGTTCGAGCTCGCCCTTCACCGTCTTGCCCTCGGTGTCCTGGGCGGCGTAGGCATGCTCTAGCGTGAAGGCTTTGGCGAAGACGCCCGAGCCCATCATCACCGGCACGAAGCGCGAGCCCTCCTCGTTGGTCCAGAAGGCCACCTCGATGGGCGCTTCGGTCAACACGCCATGGTCGTTGAGGGTGCGCACGACCTCGATGCCGGCGAGCACGCCGTAGTTGCCGTCGAACTTGCCGCCGGTGGGCTGCGTGTCGATGTGGCTGCCGGTCATCACCGGCGGCAGGCTGTTGTTGCGGCCCGGGCGGCGCATGAAGCCGTTGCCGATCTTGTCGATGGTGACCGACATGCCGGCCTCGCGCGCCCAACCCGTCACGAGGTCGCGGCCCTGCTTGTCCAGGTCGGTGAGGGTGAGCCGGCACACCCCGCCCTTGGGCGTGGCGCCGATCTTGGCCAGCTGCATCAGCGAATCCCAGAGGCGCGGGCCATCCACGCGCAGTTGGTCGACGGAGGTCTTCATGTCCATGGTGGGCTCCTGCGGTGGCTCTTGGGGGCTCTCGGTGGCTATCGGTGGCTTGCGGTGGCTTTTCAGCGCTGCACCGCGCTGGGGGCGAGCTGGGCCGTGCGCTTGCCCACGGCCTCGAAGTTGGGGCCGAAGGCCGGGCGCTTCACGTACTGGCCGTGGCCGGCGGTGGCACGCAGGTCGCCCAGGGCATACACCAACGCGCCGCGGCTGAGCGTGTGTGTGGGCCCGCCGGTGACTTTGCGACCCTCGAAGATGTTGAAATCGCCCTTGCTGCGCTGGGTCTTCGCGCTCAGGGTCTTGGTGGCGGCGGGGTCCCACAGCACGATGTCGGCATCGGCCCCTTCGGCGATCACGCCCTTGCGGCCATAGAGGTTGAAGATGCGCGCGCAGTTGGCCGAGGTGACGGCGACGAACTCGCTGCGCGTGAGGCGGCCGCCATTGACGCCGGCGTCCCACAGCACGGCCATACGCTCCTCCACGCCGCCGCAGCCGTTGGGAATCTGCGTGAAGCTCTGGCGGCCCATGGCCTTTTGCGGCGCGCAGAACACGCAGTGGTCGGTGGCCGTGGTGTGCAGCTGGCCGCTTTGAAGGCCGCGCCACAGCGCCTCCTGGTGGCCTTGCGCTCTGGAGCGGAAGGGCGGGCTCATCACGTAAGCGGCCGCGGTGGCGAAATCGGGGTGGCGGTAGACGCTGTCGTCGATCACCAGGTGGCCGGCGAGCACTTCGCCATACACGCGCTGGCCGCGTGCACGGGCGCGTGCGATGGCCTCGGCCGACTCGATGCAGCTCACGTGCACCACGTAGATCGGCACGCCCAGCACGTCGGCAATGGCGATGGCGCGGTTGGCGGCCTCGCCTTCCACCATCGGCGGGCGCGATAGCGGGTGGCCCTCGGGGCCGGTGATGCCCATCTTCACCACTTCTTGCTGCAGCAGGTAGACGAGCTCGCCGTTCTCGGCGTGCACCGTGGGCATGGCGCCCAGTTCCAGCGCGCGGCGAAAGCTGTTCACCAGCGTCTCGTCGTCGCACATGATGGCGTTCTTGTAGGCCATGAAGTGCTTGAAGCTGTTGACGCCTTCTTCCTGCACGAGCCGGCCCATGTCGGCGTGCACGCTGTCGCCCCACCAGGTGACGGCGACGTGAAAGCCGTAGTCGGCGGCCGACTTCTCGGCCCAGCCGCGCCAGTTGCGGAAGGCCTCCATCAGCGGCTGCTTCGGGTCGGGGATGACGAAGTCGATGATGCTGGTGGTGCCACCGGCCAGGCCGGCCGCGGTGCCGGTGAAGAAGTCATCCGCCGCCACCGTGCCCATGAAGGGCAGTTGCATGTGCGTGTGCGGGTCGATGCCGCCGGGCATCACATATTGACCGCCGGCATCCAGCGTCGTCGTGCCGGCCGGGGCCTGGGCGGCGGCGGCCGCACCGAGCGCGGCCACCTTGCCGCCCACGCACAGCACATCGGCCTTGAATTCGCGGTCGGCATTGACCACGGTGCCGCCGCGGATGAGGAAGGCTGGGTTGCTCATGGATGACCTCGTGGGGTGCGGGAAGCAAATGATGCGCCAAGCCCAGCCCCGTGTCAGGCCTGGCGGGTCGGATGGCGCATTGGATTGTTGGCGTGGTGGGTCCAGGGCAAGGCTTCGCCCTGCACCGGCCGGCCGGTGCGCTGGTCGATTTCGCCGGGCGCCAGGGGCCGCATGGTGATGCAGCCGGGCACCGGGCACACGCTGGGGCACAGGTTGCAGCCCACGCACTCGGCCTCGTTGACCTCGAACCAGCGCTTGCCCGCCTTGGTGGCGCTGATGGCCTGGTGCGCGGTGTCTTCGCAGGCGATGTGGCAACGGCCGCACTGGATGCACAAGCTCTGGTCGATCACCGCCTTCTCGGTGTAGGCCAGGTTCAGGTGCTGCCACTCGGTGACCGTGGGCAGCGCCTTGCCCCGAAAGGCCTCGAGGTTGGCGTGGCCAAACTCGTCCATGTAGTTGGCCAGGCCGTCCACCATGTCCTGCACGATCTTGAAGCCGTAGGCCATCGCCGCGGTGCACACCTGCACCGTGCCGGCGCCCAGCGCGATGTACTCGGCCGCGTCGCGCCAGGTGGTGATGCCGCCGATGCCCGAGATCGGCAGCCCGCGTGTGGCGGCGTCGCGGCCGATGTCGGCCACCATGTTCAGCGCGATGGGCTTGACCGCCGGGCCGCAGTAGCCGCCGTGCGAGCCCAAACCGTCCACCGCCGGGCTCATGGTCAGACGCTCCAGGTCCACACCCATGATGGAGCTGATGGTGTTGATGAGGCTCACCGCATCCGCGCCGCCCGCCTTGGCCGCGCGCGCAGGTTGGCGGATGTCGGTGATGTTGGGCGTGAGCTTCACGATCACCGGCAGCCTGCCGTGCTGCTTGCACCACGCGGTGACCATCTGGATGTATTCGGGCACCTGGCCCACGGCGGAGCCCATGCCGCGCTCGCTCATGCCGTGCGGGCAGCCGAAATTGAGCTCCACGCCATCGGCGCCGGTGTCTTCCACCATGGGCAGGATCGCCTTCCAGGCCTTCTCCTCGCAAGGCACCATGAGCGACACCACGAGCGCGCGGTCGGGCCACAGGCGCTTGACCTCGCGGATCTCGTCGAGGTTGGTGCGCAAGGGCCGGTCGGTGATGAGCTCGATGTTGTTGAAGCCCATCAGCCGCCGATCGCCGGCGTGCCAGGCGCCGTAACGCGGGCCGCTGACGTTGACGATGGGTGGGCCGTCTTCGCCCAGCGTCTTCCACACCACGCCGCCCCAGCCGGCCTCGAAGGCGCGGTTGACGTTGTAGGCCTTGTCGGTGGGCGGCGCGCTCGCCAGCCAGAACGGGTTGGGGCTGTGGATGCCGGCGAAGGTGGTGCTGAGGTCGGCCATGTCAGGCTCCGTTCTTCGAAGTCAGCGCGGTGTCGATCGAGCGCGCCGCGACCTTGCCGTCTTCGACCGCCTCCACCGTGAGGTCGCGGCCGCCGGCGCGGCAGTCGCCACCGGCCCACACACCGGGCACGCTGGTGCGGCAATCGGCGTCGGTGGCGATGCGGCCGTCCTTCAAGGCGATCGCAGCACCGGCCGGCGCGGCCAGGTAGGTCTGGCCGATGGCGCGCAGCACCATGTCGGCGGCCAGCGTGAAGCTCTCGCCCGTATGCGCGAGCCGGCCGTCCTCCAGCCGGGTGCGCGCAAAGCGCATGCCGGTGATGCGCCCGCCTTCGGCCAGCAACGCCTCGGGCGCGGCCCAGTGGCGGATGAGCACGCCTTGGGTCTGCGCCCATTGCTGCTCGTGGCGGGAGGCGGGCATCGCCTCGGCGCCGCGGCGGTAGACGATGGTGGCGGTCTCCGCGCCCAGCATCCTGGCCTGCACGGCGGCGTCGATGGCCGTCATGCCGCCGCCGATCACCAGCACATGCCGACCCACCGGCACACGCGAGAGGTCGGCCGCCTGGCGCAACTCGGCGATGAAGTCCACGGCCGCGGCCGACGCCGCGTTGCCGTCGCGCTCGAGTTCGGGTTCTGGTTCGGGCTCGGGCTCGGGCTCGGGCTCGGGCTCGGGCAGGCCCAGCGTTTTCACGCCCGCCAGGCCCAGGCCCAGGAATACGGCGTCGAAGTCGGCACGCAGGCCGTCCAGCGTGACATCGTGCCCGAGCGCCTGGCCGCAGCGCAGCTCGATGCCACCGATGGACAGCAACCATTGCACCTCGGCTTGCGCAAAACCATCGGTGGTCTTGTAGCTCGCGATGCCGTACTCGTTGAGCCCACCGGGCTTGGGCCGGGCGTCGAACACCACCACGTCGTGGCCCTGGCGCGCCAGGCCATGGGCGCAGGCCAGGCCGGCCGGCCCTGCGCCCACCACCGCCACGCGCCGGCCGCTGCGGGCCGCGCGCGCGAACAAAGGCGTGCCCGGGCGGGCGAAGAAGGCATCGGTGGCGTGGCGCTGCAACAGGCCGATCTCCACTGGCTTGTGCTGCTGCGTGTGGCGCACGCAGGCGTCCTCGCACAGCACCTCGGTGGGACACACGCGCGCGCACATGCCGCCCAGCGGATTGGCCGTCAGGATGGCCGCCGCGGCGCCGCGCAAGTTCCCCTGGGCGATGCGGCCGATGAAGGTGGGGATGTCGATGCCCGTGGGGCAGGCGGCGATGCAGGGCGCGTCGTGGCAGTAGTAGCAGCGTTCGGCCTCGATCAACGCCTGGCCGGCGGTGAGCGGCGGGTGTGCACCCTGGATGCGGGCCTCGATCTCGGCGCGGGAGGCACGGCCGGCCGCGCTGGTGTCGGCGCTCGCACTGGCGGGCTGGGGGGAGAAGGACATGCGGGATTCCTCCAAGTCGCGGGCGGGCCGGTGCAGGCCAAGATACTCACCAACTGGTAAAACTTTACCAATCCGTGGTTTCCCGATCCAAGGCCGTGCTCGCCACGGCCACCACCCAGCCTAGCGACCACGCGGCCGCTCCGATTCGTGTCGCCCGGCAGGCGCGCATGGACAAGGTGAGCACCATCCTGCGCGAAGCGCAGGCGCAGTTTGCGCGCTTCGGCTTCGAGGGCGCGTCGCTCGAGAACATCGGTGCCGCAGCGGGCATCAGCCGCCACGCGCTGCTGTACTACTTTCCCAGCAAGGAGGCCTTGTATCGCCGCGTGCTCGACGACGTGATGGCGCAGTGGCTCTCCGGCATGGGCGAGTTGGCGCGCGCCGACGAGCCGGCGCCGGCGCTGCGCGCCTATATCGCGGCCAAACTCGCCAGTTCGCGCGAGCAACCGGCCGGCAGCCGCGTGTTCACCAAAGAGGTGATGGCCGGCGCGCCGCACTATGCCGAGGCCATCACCCGGCAGGTGCTGCCGGTGCTGCAGGCCGACCTGCGCGCGTTCGAGCGCTGGGCGCGCGCGGGGCGCGTGCGACGCGTGGACTTCCGCCATCTCATCTTCATGGTCTGGGCCACCACACAGGCCTACGCCGACCACGCCGCGCAGTTTGCGCTGCTGGTCGGCAAGCCGGCGCTCGGTGGCGCCGATTTCGAGGCCGCGCAGAGCGTGATCGAAGCCATGGTGCTGGGCGCGTTGGGGCTGGAGGCGACGAAACCAGCCCGGGGCTGAGGGACTGGGGTGTCACGCAAGATGGTCGCGCGCGGCGAGCGCGTGGCGAGCGTGCGGCAGCTGCGTGGCAGGTGCGTGGCGGGTACGCGGCAGGTACGCAACGGGTCCGAATGGCCTGTGCGCTATCGTGCCGGCATGCTCGAAACCCTCGCTGCGCCAACCGTGGCCACGCCAACCGCCTCGCCACTGGCCGGCGCCGGAACCTTGTTCTACAAGGAGGTGCTGCGCTTCTGGAAGGTGGCCTTCCAGACCGTCGCCGCACCGGTGTTGACCGCCGTGTTGTACCTGCTCATCTTCGGCCACGTGCTCGAAGACCACGTGCAGGTATTCAAGGATGTGAGCTACACGAGCTTCCTGATCCCGGGCCTGGTGATGATGAGCGTGCTGCAGAACTCGTTCGCGAACAGCTCGAGCTCGCTCATCCAGAGCAAGATCACGGGCAACCTGGTATTCCTGCTCGTCACGCCACTCAACCATTGGAGCTGGTACCTGGCCTATGTGGGCGCCTCGATGGTGCGCGGGCTCGTGGTGGGCACGGGCGTATTCCTGGTCACCGTGTGGTTCGCGCCGCTGCACTTGGCCGAGCCATGGTGGATCGTGATCTTCGCCGCGCTCGGCGCCAGCATGCTGGGCTCGCTCGGGCTGGTGGCGGGGCTGTGGGCCGACAAGTTCGACCAGCTCGCGGGGTTCCAGAACTTCATCATCATGCCGCTGACCTTCTTGTCGGGGGTGTTCTATTCGGTGCACTCGCTGCCCGCGGTGTGGCAGGCGGTGAGCCACCTGAACCCCTTCTTCTACATGATCGACGGCTTCCGGCGCGGCTTCTTCGGCGCGAGCGACGTCTCGCCCTGGCTCAGCCTGGCCGTGGTGGGCGCGAGTTTCGCGTGCGTGGCCGCGCTCACGCTCAAGCTGCTGGCCAGCGGTTACAAGCTGCGCACCTGAGGGCCGCGGCTTGCCACTCGCCACTCGCCGCTCGCCCTTCCTCCCTTCCGCCCTTCCGCCCTTCCGCCCTTTCTTCCTTTCGGCCTTCTGCTATTTCGCCCTTTCGCCCGCCCGCCCGTCCGCGCCCCCCAACCCTTACTCCGCGTTCTTGTCACGCGGCGGCGCCGATAATCGCTTCTCACTCAGGAAACCGACCATGCCCCAGGAACCTGCTCCGAGCGAAGACACCAAGGCCACGCCGCGCAGTAGCCTGCTCGAGTCATTGAGCCTCAAGGCACGCTACGTGCTCGTATTCGGCGAGGTCGACGACAAGCTCGCGCGCCAGACTTGCGAGCGGCTGATCCTGCTGGCGCAGGAGTCGGATGCGCCGATCCAGCTGCTCATCAGCTCGCCCGGCGGCCACGTCGAGTCGGGCGACGCCATCCACGACATGATCCGCTTCGTGCGCGCGCCGGTCACCACCATCGGCAGCGGCTGGGTCGCCAGCGCCGGCACGCACATCTTCCTCGCCGCGCCCAAGGAGCGGCGCGTGTGCCTGCCCAACACGCGCTTCATGATCCACCAGCCTGCGGGCGGCGCCGGCGGGCGTGCCACCGACATCGCGATCCAGGCCAAGGAAATCATCAAGACGCGCGAGCGCATCGCTGCCGTGGTGGCGCGCGAGACCGGCCACAAGCTCGACAAGGTGCTGGCCGACATGGAGCGCGACTACTGGATGAGCGCGCAGGAGGCGGTGACCTACGGCATCGTCGCGCGCGTCATCGAACGCCAGAAAGACCTGGCCTGAACGGACAGCGGACTGCACCATGGCCGAACCCACCGCCGACGAAGTGCGCGGCTTCATCGCCGCCGGCCTGCCTTGCACGCACGTGGAGGTGGAGGGCGACGGGCGCCACTTCTTCGCCACCATCGTTTCGGCGGAGTTCGAGGGCCTGGCACGCGTGCGCCGGCACCAGCGTGTCTACGCGGGGCTGGGCGATAGAATGCGGGCACAAATCCATGCGCTTTCGATGAAGACGCTCACTCCGGCCGAACACGCTGCTTCCGGTTCCGCCCCCGCCCCCACCTCAGGCGCCAACGCCAGCCCGGGCGCGCCCGGCGCGTCGGCCCGGGCTCACCACCACTGACACCCCTTGCGGTGCGCCGCGGGGGGCCCCTGTGCGCCCTCCGCCGCGAGTGGTGCGAGTTCCACAAGGCCCGCCGCGCGTGCACCGGTTGTGAATGCCGAAGCTTCCACCGCCGCTCCCGCGCCACCACACCCGATGATCACGCTCGCCCTGTCCAAGGGACGCATCTTCGACGACTCGCTGCCGCTGCTGGCCGAGGCGGGTATCGAGGTGCTCGACGACCCCGAGCAGAGCCGCAAGCTCATCCTCGCCACCAACCGCCCTGACCTGCGCGTGGTGCTGGTGCGGGCCAGCGACGTGCCCACCTACGTGCAGCATGGCAGCGCCGACCTCGGCGTGGCCGGGCTCGACGTGCTGCTCGAGCATGGCGCCGAGGCCGTGGCCCATGGGGCGGCGGGCGGCAACACCGGCCTGTACCGTCCACTCGACCTTCGAATCGCCCGCTGCCGCATCAGCGTGGCCACGCGTGAAGACTTCGACTACGCCGCTGCGGTGCGACAGGGCTCGCGCATTCGCGTGGCCACCAAGTACACACAGGCGGCACGCCAGCACTTTGCTGCCAAGGGCGTGCACGTCGACCTGATCAAGCTCTACGGCTCGATGGAACTGGCGCCGCTCACGGGGCTGGCCGACGCCATCGTCGACCTCGTCTCCACCGGCGGCACGCTCAAGGCGAACCGCCTCATCGAGGTGGAACGCATCATGGATATCTCGGCGCGTCTGGTGGTGAACGCCGCGGCGCTGAAGCTCAAGCGGGAGGCGTTGCGCGCGCTCATCGATGCTTTCGAGGCCGCGGTGGAGAAGCGGCTGGGAGTGCGGCCATGAGTACGGCAATCGGTGCGGCTGGCGGTGCGGCTGGCGGTGCGGCAATCGATGCGGCAATCGGTGCGGCAGGCGCTGCCGCCATTGGTGCGTCGACGCGTGCACCGCTGCGCATCGCCCGCCTCGACACCCGCGCAAGTGACTTCGACGACAGCCTGCGCCGGCTGCAGCACTGGTCGGCCGAAACCGACGCCGCGGTCGAGCAGACCGTGGCCGACATCCTCGCCGACGTGCGCCGGCGCGGCGACCCCGCGGTGCTCGAGTACACGGCACGTTTCGACGGCCTGCATGCCGGTTCGGTCGCGGCGCTGGAGATCGGTGCCGCCGAAATGCGCGAGGCGCTGGCCGCCATCACGCCGGCGCAACGCACGGCGCTGGAGACCGCCGCCGGTCGCATCCGCGCCTTTCACGAGCGCCAGCTCGAGGCCTGCGGGCGCGGCTTCACTTACCGCGAGGCCGACGGCACGCTGCTGGGCCAGAAGGTCACGCCGCTGGACCGCGTGGGCCTCTATGTACCGGGCGGCAAGGCCGCTTACCCTTCAAGCCTGCTGATGAATGCCGTGCCCGCCAAGGTGGCCGGCGTGGGCGAGATCGTGATGGTCGCGCCGACGCCGGTGGCCGGCAGCGTGGCCACCGGTGGCCGCGGCACGGCAACCGCCGCACGCGGCGAGCGCAGCGCGCTGGTGCTGGCTGCCGCCGCCATCGCCGGCGTGGACCGCATCTTCACCATCGGTGGCGCGCAAGCGGTGGCGGCGCTCGCCTACGGCACCGCGACCATTCCGCGCGTGGACAAGATCACCGGCCCAGGCAACGCCTATGTGGCCAGCGCCAAGCGGCGCGTGTTCGGGCAGGTGGGCATCGACATGATCGCCGGGCCGAGTGAGATCCTCGTGCTGGCCGACGGCAGCACGCCGCCCGATTGGGTGGCGATGGACCTTTTCAGCCAGGCCGAACATGACGAGCTGGCACAGAGCATCCTGCTGTGCCCCGACGCACGCTACCTCGACGCGGTGCTGGCAAGCATGGAACGCCTGCTGCCCGACCTGCCCCGCCGCAATGTGATTCGCGCCAGCCTGGAGGGCCGCGGCGCCATGGTTTTGACCCGCAGCATGGAAGAGGCCTGCGAGATCAGCAACCGCATCGCGCCCGAACACCTGGAGATCAGCACCAGCGAGCCGCAACGCTGGGAGCCGCTGCTCAAGCATGCCGGCGCGATCTTCCTCGGTGCCTACACGAGTGAGAGCCTGGGCGACTACTGTGCCGGACCCAACCACGTGCTGCCCACCTCGGGCACTTCGCGCTTCTCGTCGCCGCTGGGCGTCTACGACTTCCAGAAGCGCTCGAGCCTCATCGAGGTGAGCGAGACCGGCGCACGTGCTCTCGGACCGGTCGCGCGCGAGCTGGCCGAGGGCGAAGGGCTGCAGGCGCATGCCCGGGCCGCACAGATGCGCCTGCAGTGATGCCTTGTTCGACGCACGATCCCGTTCAACCTCCGACAATCCGCGCATCCACCAAGCAAGCACGCACGCACGCACGCAAGTATGGCCATGATCACCGCTGCCCCCGCCGACGACCTCGCCGCCCGCCTGCGCCACACCATCCGCCAGGATGTGCATTCGATGCACGCCTACGCCATTCAGCCTAGCGCGGGCCTGCTCAAGCTCGATGCGATGGAGAACCCCTTCCGCCTGCCTGCCGCGTTGCAGCGCGCGCTCGGCGAGCGCCTGGCCGCGGTGGCCATCAACCGCTACCCGGGTGCACGGCAGGCCGACCTCATCAAGGCCCTGGCGGCGCACGTGCAGCTGCCCACCGGTTGCAAGCTCATGCTCGGCAATGGCAGCGACGAGCTGATCGATCTGCTAACGGTGGCCTGCGACGTGCAGCCGGCCGACCGGCCCGACGGCCGCGCCCCCACGGTGCTGGCGCCGTTGCCCGGCTTCGTGATGTACGAGATGAGTGCCAAGCTGCGCGGCCTGAAGTTCGTCGGCGTGCCGCTGACGGCGAGCTTCGAGCTCGACGAGGCAGCGATGCTCGACGCGGTGGCCACGCACCGGCCGGCGCTGACCTACATCGCCTACCCCAACAACCCCACGGCCAACCTGTGGGACGACCGCGTCATCGACAAGATCGTCGCGGCCGTGGGCGCGCAACAGGGGCTGGTGGTGTTCGACGAGGCCTACCAGCCCTACGCCTCGCGCAGCTGGATGCAGCGCATGGCCACGCACAAACACGTGCTCGTGCTGCGCACAATGTCGAAGTTCGGCCTCGCCGGCGTGCGGCTGGGCTACCTGTGCGGCGCGGCCGCGCTCATCGACGAGGTCGACAAGGTGCGCCCGCCCTACAACGTGAGTGTGCTCAATGCGGAAGCCGCGCTCTTCGCCCTGGAGCACGCCGACGAGTACGCGCGGCAGGCCGCCGTGCTGCGCGCCGAGCGCGAGCGGCTGCAGGCGGCGCTGCGTGCGATGCCTGGCGTGACGCCCTTCCCGAGCGAGGCCAACATGATCCTTGTGCGCGTCGCCGATTCGGGGCGCACGTTCGAGGGCCTGAAGGCGCGTGGAGTGCTCGTCAAGCACATCGCTGGCCTGCACCCGCTGCTGGCCAACTGCCTGCGCCTGACGGTGGGAACGCCCGAGGAAACCACGACCCTGATCGACGCGTTGCGTTCGAGCCTGTGATGACTTCTGTGAAGACGCCCGTGACCACCCCCACCCTGCCCGTTACGCCCAGGCGCAGCGCCGACCTGCGCCGCGACACCAAGGAAACGAAGATCCGCGTCGTGCTCGATCTCGACGGCACCGGCGCGGCGAAGCTCGCCACCGGCATCGGCTTCTTCGACCACATGCTCGACCAGATCGCACGCCACGGCCTCATCGACCTCACCATCGAGGCCGAGGGCGACCTGCACATCGATGGCCACCACACAGTGGAGGACGTCGGCATCACGCTGGGCATGGCGGTGGCGCAGGCGGTGGGCGACAAGCGCGGCATCATCCGCTACGGCCACGCGTATGTGCCGCTGGATGAGGCGCTCTCGCGGGTGGTGGTCGATTTCTCCGGCCGCCCCGGCCTGCACATGGGCGTGGCTTTCAAGGCGGCGCAGATCGGCGGCTTCGACACCCAGCTCGCCTACGAGTTCTTCCAGGGTTTCTCGAACCACGCCGGCGTGACGCTGCACATCGACAACCTCAAGGGCGACAACGCACACCACCAGTGCGAGACGATCTTCAAGGCCTTTGCGCGCGCGCTGCGCATGGCACTCGCGCTCGATCCGCGCAGCGCCGGCGTGGTGCCCTCGACCAAGGGTTCGCTCTAGCACCCACCCGCGGCCACCATGGAAACCGTCGCCGTCGTCGACTACGGCATGGGCAACTTGCGCTCGGTGTCGCAGGCCCTGGCCCATGTGGCCCGTCAAGCCGGTGAGGCCCGCGAGGCCGGCCATGCCGGCGAGGCCGCCGTGCGGGTCATCGTCACCGCCAACCCCGAGGAGGTCGACGCCGCGACGCGCGTGGTGCTGCCCGGGCAGGGTGCGATCCGCGATTGCATGCGCGAGCTCGAGGCTTCGGGCTTGAAGGAGGCCGTGCTGCGGGCAGCAGCGAGCAAGCCGCTCTTCGGCGTGTGCATAGGCATGCAGATGCTTCTGGAGCACAGCGAGGAGCAGGACACGCCGGGCCTGGGGCTGTTCCCGGGGCGCGTGCGCCGCTTCCGCCTCGAGGGCCAGTTGCAGCCCGACGGCAGCCGCTACAAGGTGCCCCAGATGGGCTGGAACCGCGTGCACGCCACCGGCGGCGCGGGGCGCCACCCGGTTCATCCCCTGTGGCGGGGCGTGCCCGACGGCAGCTGGTTCTATTTCGTGCACAGCTTTTATGCTGCCCCGTCGGACACCCGCCACATTGCAGGTGAAACCGAGTACGGCGAGCGCTTTACCAGCGCGCTGGCGCGCGATAACATTTTTGCCACCCAGTTCCACCCCGAGAAGAGCGCGGCGCAGGGCTTGACCCTTTATCGCAACTTCCTGCATTGGAAGCCTTGAGCCCGAGCCATGCTGCTGATCCCTGCCATCGACCTCAAGGACGGCAAGTGCGTGCGCCTGCAACAAGGCGACATGACCGCCGTCACCACCTTCGGCGACGACCCGGCCGCGATGGCACGGCGCTGGCTCGAAGCCGGCGCGCGGCGCCTGCACCTGGTGGACTTGAACGGCGCCTTCGCCGGCAAGCCGGTGAACGAAGGCGCGGTGAAATCGATCCTGCGCGCCGTGGACGACCGCATCCCGGTGCAACTGGGCGGCGGCATCCGCGACCTCGACACCATCGAGCGCTACCTCGATGACGGCATCAGCTACGTCGTCATCGGCACCGCGGCGGTCAAGAACCCGGGCTTCATGAAGGACGCGTGCAGCGCCTTCGGTGGTCACATCATCGTCGGCCTCGACGCGAAGGACGGCAAGGTGGCCACCGACGGCTGGAGCAAGCTCACCGGGCACGAGGTGGTGGACCTGGCCAAAAAATTCGAGGACTACGGCGTCGAGGCCGTCATCTACACCGACATCGGCCGCGACGGCATGCTCACCGGCATCAACGTGGAAGCCACGCTGAAGCTGGCGCAGTCGCTGACCATACCGGTCATCGCTTCTGGCGGGCTGGCGGGCATGGCCGACATCGAGAGTCTCTGCGCGGTGGAGAGCGACGGCATCTATGGCGTGATCTGCGGGCGCAGCATCTACACCGGCGCGCTCGACTTTGCGCTCGCCCAACAGCGCGCAGACGAACTCAATGGGCCTGCAGGCTGACACGGGCATGCTCGCCAAGCGCATCATCCCTTGCCTGGACGTGACGGGCGGGCGCGTCGTCAAGGGCGTCAGTTTCGTCGAGTTGCGCGATGCCGGCGACCCGGTGGAGATCGCCGCGCGCTACAACGAGCAGGGCGCCGACGAACTCACCTTCCTCGACATCACCGCCACCAGCGACGGGCGCGATCTGATCCTGCACATCATCGAGGCGGTGGCCTCGCAGGTGTTCATCCCGCTCACCGTGGGCGGCGGCGTGCGCACGGTGGCCGATGTGCGCCGGCTGCTCAACGCCGGCGCCGACAAGGTGAGCTTCAACTCGGCAGCGGTGGCCAACCCGCAGGTCATCCGCGAGGCCAGCGACAAGTACGGCGCTCAGTGCATCGTGGTCGCCATCGATGCGAAGCGACGGACCCGCCCACAGGGCGCCCCTTCGGGTCGCTCGGGCGACGACCCGGCAGTGCTTGGCCAAGGGTGGGACGTCTACACGCACGGCGGGCGCAAGAACACCGGCCTCGACGCCGTGGCCTGGGCGCGGCAGATGGCCGAGTTCGGCGCCGGAGAGATCCTGCTCACCAGCATGGACCGCGACGGCACCAGGCGAGGCTTCGACCTCGAACTCACGCGCGCGGTGAGCGATGCGGTGCCGGTGCCCGTGATCGCCTCGGGTGGCGTGGGCACGCTCGAGCACCTCTGCGAGGGCATCCGCATCGGCGGCGCCGACGCGGTGCTGGCCGCCAGCATCTTCCACTACGGCGAGTTCACGGTCGGCGAGGCCAAGACGCGGCTGGCGCGCGACGGCGTGCCGGTGCGGTTGTGAACACGCCCGGGCGCGGCCCCGAGCCACGCCCGAACGGCACCCGGCCTTGACGTCGCGACCAGGCCACCCGGCCGGCGGAAGCCCCGGCTCGCGCCTGCGTCCTCCTGGCGAGGTGCGGCTCATCGGTGGCCTGTGGAAGCGCAGCAAACTCCCGGTGCCCGACCTGCCCGGGCTCAGGCCGACTCCAGACCGCGTGCGCGAAACGCTCTTCAACTGGCTCGGCCAGGACCTGACCGGCTGGCGCGTGCTCGATGCGTTTGCGGGCAGCGGCGCGTTGGGCTTCGAGGCCGCGTCGCGCGGAGCAGCGGAGGTTCACCTCGTCGAACGGGATCCTGCCCTGGCCCGCTCGCTCGAGAGCTCGCGCCGCCGGCTGAATGCCCTGACGTTGCAGGTACACGGCGCCGATGCGATGGCCTGGATGGCAGGTTGCGGGCCTGAACGATTCGATCTCGTGCTGCTGGACCCACCGTTCGAAGCCGGCCTGGGTGAGCGGGCACTCGCATCGGCAATACCCACGCTGGTGCTGGGAGGTTTCCTGTTTTTGGAATCCGGCACGCCACCCGCGGCGGCGCCACCACCCGGGTTGGAGGTGTGGCGTGCGTTGCGCGCGGGCGCAGTGCACGTCCAGCTGCTGCGGCGGCACCTTTGAGCGCCCAAGTTCGGTGCTTGATCGCCACGGGGCCTGCCGGCCGCCTGAAGCCGACACCGCCGCTACACTGCACCGCAACATTCGCCGCGGCTTGGCGCCGGGCGCCGCTACTTCGAGACAGAGGAGGTCCAAACCATGACCACCGTCCGCCCGATCACGGCCGTCTACCCAGGCACATTCGACCCGATGACCCTCGGCCACGAGGACCTGATGCGGCGCGCGGCACGGCTGTACGACAGGCTCATCCTCGGCGTGGCCGCAGGGCACCACAAGCGCACCATGTTCACGATTGCCGAGCGGCTGGAGATCGCGCAGGAGCTCGCGGCGCCCTACGACAACGTGGAGGTGACACCCTTTCGCGGGCTGCTGCGCGACTTCGTCGTCGCCAGCGGCGGCAAGGTCGTGGTGCGCGGGCTGCGGGCGGTGAGCGATTTCGAGTACGAGTTCCAGATGGCGGGCATGAACCGCCAGCTGATGCCTGACGTGGAAACGGTGTTCATGACACCGAGCGACCAGTTCCAGTTCGTCAGCGGCACCTTCGTGCGCGAGATCGCGAGCCTGGGCGGCGATGTCTCCAAGTTCGTCGCGCCCTCGGTGTTACGCCGGCTCAAGGAACGCGTGACCCAATACGAGGCCTGATCGGCTTCAGAAGGACGATCCATGGCGCTGTGGATCACCGACGAGTGCATCAACTGCGACGTGTGCGAGCCCGAGTGCCCCAACGAGGCCATCTCGATGGGCGAGCTGATCTACGAGATCGACCCCCACAAGTGCACCGAATGCAGGGGTCACTTCGACGAACCGCAGTGCGTGCAGGTGTGCCCGGTGAGCTGCATCCCGGTCAACCCGGCGCACGTGGAGACGCCGGAGCAATTGCTCGCCAAGTACCGTCGTTTGCAGCTTGCTTCTTCGCAGGGCGCGGCGGCGTCGGCGCCGGTTGGCGCAGCGCCGTCTTCTTGATCTGCGCCGTGGCCGCGCGGGGAGCGGCGCGCGTGCCCTGCCCGCTGCGCTCGTCCAACAAACGCTCGCGTCGCATCGCTTCGGCCCGGCGCATGTCGGCGGCCTGCACCTCGCGCGCTGCCGCCACCTGCTCGGCACTGCGCGGGTCTGACACCTCCACGGCGCGCCCTTGGACGCAGGCCGTGCCGCTGTAGACGCGGCCGTCGGGCCCGCAACGCCAGACGGTCGCGGTGGTGGTGGTTGCTGCAGCGACCTCAGCGGGCCAGGCCGCAACGAGAGTGATCAACGCCACAAGCGCGGCGAGTGCCGAGTGCATCTTCATGTCGGGTCTCCGTTGGGCAATGCCGAGGGGGTGGCCGGCGGTGGCGGCGGATCCTTGCGCGGCGGCTTCGGCCGCTGGGCACTGGCGTGCACACGCGCCAAGGCCTTGTCCATCTCGCCAGCCATCATCAGCGGCGCAGCGGACAGCGACTGCTCGATGGACTTCGCGATCGCCTCCCGGTGCTCGCCCGCGGGGCGCTTGAGCACGTAGTTGACGACCTCGGCCTTCACGCCCGGGTGGCCGATGCCCAAACGAAGACGCCAGAAGTCCAACGTGCCCAACATGCCGTGGATGTCCTTGAGCCCGTTGTGGCCCGCAGCACTGCCGCCGAACTTCAGCTTGGCCTGCCCGGGCTGGAGGTCGAGTTCGTCATGCACGACGAGGATCTGCTTGGGCTCGATCTTGAAGAAGCGGGCGAGTGCCGCCACCGAGACGCCGGAACGGTTCATGAAGGTCATCGGCTGCAGCAGCCAGATGGGACCGTGCTCGCCCCCCTTGCCCGCCTTGCCGTTGACGCGCGCCACCAGGCCCTGGTAGCTTCGCTCGGCGGTCAGGTGCGCACGCAACTCGGCGGCGAGCGCGTCGACCCACCAGAAGCCGGCGTTGTGCCGCGTGCCCTCGTACTCGGTGCCCGGGTTGCCCAGGCCGACGAACAATCGAATCATGGGCCGGATTATCGGCAGCGCCAAAGGCGAACAGGCCTCACCGAAGTGAGGCCTGCAAAGGGGTGACGGGTCGCCGCGGCGGCCTCCCCCACCTGGGGGCCGGCGGCCGCGGCCCGCTCACTTCACTTCTTGTTCTGCCTCTCGTCCTTCTTGGGCTTGGCCTTCTTGTCGGGTGCGGCCACCACCGGCGCCACAACGGCGGGCGTCTCCTCGACCTCGGCCTTGGGCACCGTCGCCGAGACGATGGCCGGATTCAGCGTGCCGTGCTTCACCACCTTGAGACCTTCGGGCAGCTTGAGGTCACTCGCGTGCAGGCTCTGGCCCTTGACGAGATGCGAGAGGTCGATGGTCACGAACTCGGGCAACTGCGAGGCCAGGCACTCGATCTCGATCTCGGTGGCCACGTGGGCGACGAGGCAGTGGTCGGTCTTGACCGCGGGCGAGCTCTCCTCGCCGCTGAAGTGCAGCGGCACCTTCTTGCGCAGCCGGGTGGCTTCGTCGACGCGTTGGAAGTCGATATGCATGACGATGGGCTTCCAGGCGTGCATCTGGAAGTCACGCAACAGGACCTTCTCGGTCTTGCCAGCCACGTCCATCTCGAGAATGGAACTGTGGAAGGCTTCTTTCTTGAGGGCGAAGAACAGCGCGTTGTGATCGAGCTCGATCATGCTGGGCGTGCCGGCCCCGTAGACGATGCCGGGCACCTTTTCGGCGCGGCGCAGGCGGCGGCTCGCTCCGGTCCCCTGCAGCGTGCGCTCATAAGCGGTGAATTTCATGTCAACTCCGATGTGATGGGCGCCCGCGACCAGCCGCCCTGTAATGAGCGGGCCTCGCGACCCACCCGATGCGCGAAGCCACCCGTAGGCTGGCCCCGTGTTTGTCTAGAAATTGTTGTTCTGCTCCGAAAATAGGGAGGTGACCGACTCGCCGTCGCTGATGCGCCGGATGGTTTCGGCAAACAGGAAGGCCACCGAGAGCTGACGGATGTTGGGGGCCCCCTTGGCCTCCTTGGACAGCGGAATGGTGTTGGTGATCACCACCTCGTCCAGCGCCGACTTGGCGATGCGCTCCACCGCCGGGCCCGAAAACACCGGGTGTGTGCAGTAGGCATACACGCGTTTGGCGCCACGCTCCTTCAGCACCTCGGCCGCCTTCACGAGCGTGCCGGCGGTGTCGATCATGTCGTCCATGATCACGCAGTTGCGCCCGTCGATCTCGCCGATCACGTGCATGACCTCGGACACGTTGGCCGCCGGCCGGCGCTTGTCGATGATCGCGAGGTCGCCGCCCTGTTGGTTGGCCCGCGCGCGCGCGCGCACGACGCCGCCCACGTCGGGGCTCACCACCACCAAGTCGGTGTAGCGCTTGCTCTTGAGGTCGGAAAGCAGCACGGGGCTGGCGTAGATGTTGTCGACCGGGATGTCGAAGAAACCCTGGATCTGGTCGGCGTGCAGATCCATGGTGAGCAGCCGCTCAACCCCCACGGTTTCGAGCAGGTTGGCCACGACCTTGGCGCTGATGGGCACACGCGTGCTGCGTGGACGGCGGTCTTGCCTGGCGTAGCCGAAATAAGGGATGACTGCCGTGATGCGGCGCGCGCTCGCGCGCTTCATGGCATCGACCATGATGAGAAGCTCCATCAGGTTCTCATTGGTCGGTGTGCACGTGGGCTGCACGACGAAGACGTCGCGCGCGCGCACGTTCTGCCGGATCTCGACCGTGACCTCTCCATCGGAGAAGCGGCCCACCGCCGCCTGCCCGAGGTCCACACCCAGGTGGGTGGCGATTTCCTGCGCCAGCACCGCGTTGGCGTTGCCGGTGAAGAGCACGGTGTTGAAGAGCACGGCTGGAACTCCGCGGAGGGGACCCGGCTGAACCGGGCCAGGGGCCGGGCTCAAGGGAGGGTCAGGGCAAGCTGACGAAGAAGAAAGGTTTGGCAGGGGAGGAAGGACTCGAACCCTCGCATGTCGGAATCAAAATCCGATGCCTTGACCAACTTGGCGACTCCCCTACACGGGTGGCACCGCTTTGCTACGCGAAGCGGTACCACCGAAAACTGCCATCTATTCACCAGCCCAGTCCAGCAATGGATGCTGGGCCAGCCCCCGGCACATCTGCCCCACCCACCCTGCCGGCACCACCACCAGGGACTCCGGCGGATCTGTCGGCACAGGCATCGCCTCAGGTGTGGCGCTCGTGCCAAGCCTTGACTTCACTCTTGCGAAGACCGCGCTGCCCGAACCGGTCATGCGGCTATTGCCGAAACGGGACTCAAGCCAGCGGGCCACCTCGGCCACCTCGGGGCACCGGTCTTGTGCCGGGGGCTGCAGGTCGTTCCTGCCAAAACCCTCGGCTGCCCAATCCCAGTTCCCAGAATAGCCCGCAATTATAACGGGCTCGGTGTCGCGGAGCAGTGCGGGGTGGTCGAAGATGCTGGCTGTCTGCAGCGACGCGGCAGGCTTGACAACGGCGTAGGTCCATAGCGGCACGGTCACCGGTGTGATGCGCTCGCCTATGCCTTCGACGAAGGCATTGCGGCCGCGCACGAAAAAGGGCACATCGGCGCCGAGCCCGAAGCCGATCGCCGCCAGGCGCCCGCGCGGCCAGTGCAGCCCCCACAGCCGGTTGAGGGCGAGCAGCGTCGTCGCGGCATCCGAACTGCCTCCACCCATGCCGGCGCCTGTGGGC
Source organism: Burkholderiales bacterium (assembly GCA_031401195.1). Taxonomy (GTDB): domain Bacteria; phylum Pseudomonadota; class Gammaproteobacteria; order Burkholderiales; family Burkholderiaceae_C; genus Rubrivivax. The sequence continues at coordinate 31,332 of JANNRI010000175.1, read as the reverse complement.
AGGCGTTTGTCGATGTGGATGTCGGCGCCAAGCGTGGTGCCGCTGGCCCCGGCCAGCGCGCGCGCGGCACGCAGGCACAGATCGTCGGGGGGCAGCGCCGGGCCGATGTCGTGCCGCTGAAGGCGGCCATCGTCCCGAAGCTCGAAGTGCAGGTGGTCGGCCCAGTCGACGAGCACGAAGAGCGATTGCAGCAGGTGGTAGCCATCCTCGCGCCGTCCGATCACGTGCAGGAACAGGTTGAGCTTGGCCGGCGCGGGCACGTCGTGGAGGGAACGCAGCGTCACTGACGCACCTGCCCTTCGTTGTCGAGCACGATGCGCACCGTCACCACTGGTGGGGCGCCACGCCGCGCGTCGATGCGGCCTTCGCCATAGCGGGACAGATCCACGCTCCAACCGAGTTGCTCGAAGCCGCGGACGGGGCCTGGCGCCAGCGCCGTCGCCGTCGCCGGCGCCGGCGAAGTCGACGACACCAGCGGCGCCGATGGTGCACCGGCCCATGGCCTGCCAGCGAGCCAGTCGGGCCATGCATGCAGGGGCACGGCCTCTCCAAGCGCCCGTGCCGCGAGCGCTTCGAGGGTGTCGAACCGGGTCTGCCCGTCGGGGGTCAGCAGCCACGCCTCGCCCGGTGACCAGCGTGCTTGGGCCACCTGGGTGCCAAGAGGCGAGAACAAGGTCAGCTCGCCGCGCTCACCATTGCCACGCCACTCAAAGGCCGCGCTCAGACTCTGCGGCGCTCGATCAGGGCTGGCCTCCACGCGCACGCCCAGCCGCCCTGCCGCGGTGAGCGGCGGGGCCTCGCGCAGGGGCGGCGAGCTGGCGCAGCCCACAAACGATGCTGCAAGCGACACTGCAATCGACATTGCAATCGACTTGGCGATGAGCCGGCCCAGGTCGGTGCAAACCGCCCGGCGCCCGAGGGCCGGGCACGCGGCGTTCACGGGTCGGCGCGCAACCGGGTGAGCGTATCGCGCAGCACCTCGTTGGCCGCGTCCTTGCCACGCGCCTCGCGCCAGATGCGGCGGGCGTCGTCCTTGCGCCCCAGCGTCCACAGCACTTCGCCCAGGTGCGCGCCGATCTCGGCATCGGGGCGGGCACGCCAGGCGGCCTCGAGTTGGCGCAAAGCCTCCTCACGGTTGCCCATGCGGAACTCGACCCAGCCCAGGCTGTCGGTGATGAAGGGGTCGCCCGGGGCCAACTCGAGCGCACGCTGGATCAGCGCACGTGCTTCCGGCAGTCGCTGCCGGCGATCGGCCAGCGAATAGCCAAGCGCGTTGTGCGCGTGGGCGTTGGTGGGCTTGAGTTCGATCACGCGGCGCAGCAGCCGCTCCATCTCGTCGATGCGCTCGAGCTTCTCGGCCATCATCGCCTGCTCGTAGATGAGGTCGCTGTCGTCAGGTGTGCGGCGCAGCGCGCCGGCGAGCACGTCGTAGGCATCGCGCCAGCGTTTCACCTCGCGCAGCACGCCCACCTCGGCCACGAGCTTGGCGCGGCCGTCCTCGGTCGTGCGCTCAGGCGCCTGGCGGATCATCTGGCGGGCCTCGTTGAGCTTGCCCTGGCGCGCCAGGATCGAGGCGCGGCGCGTCTGCACCTCCAAAGCGCGGCGCGGGTCTTCGATGCGCTTCAACCAGCCTTCGGCGGCAGCAAAGTCGCCCCGCTGCTCGGCCGCCTGGGAGAGCATCAGCCAGGCCTGCACCAGGCCCCGTTCGGGCGTGGTGGGGCCTGTTTCGTCATCGGAGTCGCCGTCCTCGGCCCCCATCGCCGAACCGGCTGCCGGCTCGGCAGCCGGCTGGGCCCGCACGAGTTCGACATAGCGCGTGAGGGCGGCTTCGGCTTCCTTGGTGCTGCGCAACTCCAGGTGCAGCGCACCCAGCGTCAGGTAGCTGGGCGCGAAGTCGGGCTGCTGGCGCGTCGCCTGCTGCAACTGCGCCACCGCCTCGCCGTAGCGCTGCGAGTCCGTGAGCGCGCGAACATAGGCCAACCGCATGGGCGCATCGACATCGGGCCGGCTCATGTATGTGTTGACGATGCTGGCGGCTTCGGGCGTGCCGCGCATCATCTCCAGCGCCAGCAACACCGGGCTCGTGGCGGCGGGGTCGAGCGCGTTGGCCTCGCGAGCGAGTGCCACGGCTCGACCGGTCTCACCGGCGGCCAGCCAGGCGCGGCCCAGAGCCACCCGAGCCGGCACGCGCGTGGCTTCGGCCTGCAGATGCGGACGCACGATCTCCTCAATGAGCGCGGCCACCACCTTGGGTTCACCGGCGCGCTGGAAGAACCTGGGCAGCGATCCGATCGTGCCCCCACGTTCGGCCATCGGCGTGGCATTGATCAGCGCACGCGCCGGCTCGGCGCTTTCGGCCAGCCGCCCCATCGCCAGGAGGATCTGCAACTGCGTGCGCAAGGGGTCGACCGCATCCGGCTTGGTCGTGCGCCAGGCCTTTGAAGCGGCCAGGGCTTGATCGCCCGAGCGCGCTGCCGTGGCAATGTCCACCGCGCGGCGAAAGAGCGCGTCGTCGCGTGTGCGCCGGGCGGCGTCGAGGATGACGGCGTAAGCCGTGCCATTCTCTCCGCCACGCAGTTCGAGCTCGCCTATGAGCAACTGATAGAAGAGCGGCGCATCCAGGCCGGAGTTCGAGACCAGCGCACCCGCCGCGGCGTCGCCGGCGGGCGAGGTTCGCTCGGTCTGCGCGAGCGCCCCCTGGGGCGCAAAGGCCAGTCCCAGCGTAGAGGCCAACGCGCCAGCGGCGAAGGCCCGGCGCAGGGGGTGGCTGGCGAGCAAGGCGGCGGCAACTCGGCGTGCAGTTTGGGGCATGGCGTGCGCGAGGGGTGGTGGGTGGCACCTGCGCCACCTGCAGCGCATATGCGCCACGGAGGTGGGCCGGACGGCTAGGCGTCCGCGTAGGCTTTGGAGGGGCTGCGAACCATTCTCACATAATGAATTCATGCCCGAACTGCCCGAGGTCGAGGTCACGCGCCAAGGAATCGACGCCCCATTGCGCGGCGCCCGCGTATTGGCCGTGCGCCTGGGCAAACCACTGCGCTGGCCCTTGGGGTGCCGGCGCGAGCGGCTCGTCGGCACCGCAGTCGGCCCGGTCTCGCGACGCGGCAAGTACCTCTGGTTACCGCTGGATCGAGACGGGGCTGCCGCTGGCGGCCTGCTGATGCACCTGGGCATGTCGGGCTCGCTTGCGCTGCTGGCGAAACCCGGCGCGCCGGGGCCGCACGACCACTTCGACCTCGTCACCGACCGCGGCACACTGCGCCTGACCGACCCGCGCCGCTTCGGCGCGGTGGTGCACGCACCAGCGCTGGACCAGCCGCCCGCAGCCAAGCTGCTGGCGCGGCTGGGCGCCGAGCCCTTCGATGCCGCCCTGACCGCCGAGGTGCTGCACCGGGCCCTGCGCGCGCGCCGCGCGCCAATCAAGGCCGTGCTGCTGGGTGGCGAGGTGGTGGTGGGCGCGGGCAATATCTACGCCTGCGAGGCGCTGCATCAGGCGGCGATCCACCCCGCGACGCGCTCGGACGGGCTGAGCGCGCCACGGGCGGCGCGTCTGCTGGGCGCGTTGCGCACCACGCTGGCACGGGCGCTGTCCCTGGGCGGCTCCACGTTGCGCGACTTCAGCGACGTGCATGGCGCCAGCGGCGCTTTCCAGGCCGAAGCCGCCGTTTATGGGCGCGCAGGCCTGCCCTGCCCGCGCTGCGCGCACCCGGTGCGGCGGATCGTGCAGGCGCAACGCTCCACCTACTTTTGCGCCAGCTGCCAACGCCGATGAACAGGGGTGGCAGCCCTATGCTGGCGTGCCGACCCACCGGCCCCCAACGCGTCAGCGCCGTACCCCGTGCATCACTGCTGCCCCCCAGCGCACGCCGCCGCCCAGCGGGCGGTTCGAGACTGGCCGCCGAGATAATCAGACACAGCCTCGCGAGCGCCCGTGCGCTAGCATGAGCCGCGCGCACACCCGCCCCCGGATGAAGACCGCCATCGCCCGCCACCTCGATGCCTTGGCCGGCTGGCGTGCCGCGGTGGACAGGCGAGTGCAAGCCCTTGCCGGCCTGCTCTCCGAGAGTGACCTGCAGGACGAGACCGCCTCGGCACAGATCACCGCCTTGCGTGAGCGTCTGGCCTCCGACAAGCTCGTGCTCGCTTTCGTGGCCGAGTTCTCGCGCGGCAAGTCCGAGCTCATCAACGCCATCTTCTTTGCCGATGCCGGCCGGCGTGTGCTGCCGGCCACACCGGGCCGCACCACGATGTGTCCGGTGGAATTGCGCCACGAGCCTGGGCGGCCGCCGCGCCTTTCGCTGCTGCCCATCGAGACCCGCCTGCGCGGCCTTTCGCTGGCCGAGTTGCGCGGGCGCGAGCAGCCTTGGCACCATGTACCGCTGGAGCCGCGCAACTCTGAAGCACTGACGCAGGCGCTCTCCGCCGTCACCCGCACGCAGCGCGTGAATGTCGAGCAGGCCACGGCGCTTGGCTTCTGGAGCGATTCGCAGCCCGAGGACAACCCGCCGCAGGGCGCCGATGGCCTGGTCGAGGTGCCGACCTGGCGCCACGCTCTCATCAACTACCCGCATCCCTTGCTCGAAGCGGGCCTGGTCGTCATCGACACCCCGGGCCTGAACGCCATCGGCGCCGAGCCCGAGCTCACGCTCGGCCTGTTGCCCACCGCTCATGCGGTGGTGTTCGTGCTTGCCGCCGACACCGGCGTCACCCGCACCGACCTCGCCATCTGGCGCGAGCACCTGGGCGGCGCCAGCCTCGAGCGCTTCGTGGTGCTGAACAAGATTGATACGCTGGTCGACCCGCTGGCCACCGCCGAAGAGGTGGCCGAACAGATCGAGCAGCAACGGCGCCACAGCGCAGCCACGCTGCAGATACCGCTGGCGCGCGTGTTCGCGCTCTCGGCGCGCGACGCGCTCTCCGCGCGTGTGGGCCACAACGCCGACGCCGTGGCCGCCAGCCGCCTGCCACCCCTGGAGCGGGCACTGGCCGACGAGTTGATGCCGCGCCGCCACGAGCTGCTCGTGCAAGCGGCGGTGGCCGTGGTGCAGCAGTTGCATACCGGCGCCATGCGCCGCCTGGGCGACCGCCGCCGCCACCTCGCCGAGCAACTACTCGAACTGCGCGGACTGCGCGGCAAGAGCGGCGGCAAGCTTGGGCGCATGCTCGACCGCGTCGAGGCCGAAGCCACCGAGTTCGAGCGCTGCACGGCGCGGCTGGCGGCGTTGCGCTCGGTGCAGATGCGCCAGCTGCGCGAGATGACGGTCCGCCTGTCCAACGACCATTTGCGCCGCGAGGTCAGCCTGCTGCAAAGCCAGACCGCCGGCAAGCCGTTCAACCTCGGCGCCAAGGTCGCTTTCGCCAACCTCGTCGAACGCCTGCGTGGCCTGTTCGACCATGCCGAGCGCCAGGCCGACGAGATGCGGCAGATGCTCGAGGCAAGCTTCACGCAGCTCAACACCGAGTTCGGCTTCGCGCTCGTCGTGAGCCCTGCGCCAGCGCTGGAGGCCTATCGGCGGGAACTCACGCTGATCGAAGAAAACTACAGCCGCTACTACGGCTTCCAGCAAGCCTGGCGCATGGCGCAGTCCGGCTTCGCCGAGCAGTTCAGGCGCATGCTGCTATCCAAGCTGCGCGTGGTGTTCGAGAACGCTGGCGCCGAGCTCGAACTCTGGAGCAAAGCCAGCTCGGGCCAGATCGAGATGCAGTTGCGCGAGCGCCGCCGGGGCTTTGCACGCCGCCGCGATTCGCTCGAGCGCGTGCAAAGCGCGGCCGGCGAGCTCGAACTGCGCATCGCCGAGGTGCAGCAGCAGGAAGACCACCTGGTGCAAATGATCGGCCGCATCGAGGTGCGGGTGGCGAACGCAGTGGCTGCGGCGCGTTGCCCTCCAGGCGACGAGGACCGGCTCGTGGATGCGATGCTGCCGGTGGCTGCGGCCGAACGGCGGCGCGCCGACACGCACATGGACCCCGAAGCCGCGCGCGCCGCGCGCCAGGACGCGGCTTGAGCCGCACCAAGCCCGCCGCCTCAGCCGCAACTGCATCCACAACCGCAGCCGCGACCGCAGCCGCGACCGCGCCCACGCCCGACCTTGGCCTGGCCGCCGCCGTGCAGCGCTGGCAGCGTCGGCACGGCCGCGGCACGCTGCCCTGGGTGGCAGAGCGCGATCCGTATCGCGTCTGGCTCTCGGAGGTGATGCTGCAGCAAACACAAGTCGGCACGGTGCTCGAGTACTACCGGCGCTTTCTGGAGCGATTCCCGACCGTGAGCGCGCTGGCTGCGGCGCCGCTGGACGATGTGCTGGCGCTTTGGAGCGGGCTGGGCTACTACAGCCGCGCGCGCAACCTGCACCGCTGCGCACAGCAAGTCGTGCAAGACCACGGCGGCCGCTTTCCCGACAACAGTGCAGCGCTGGCGCGCCTGCCTGGCATAGGCCGCAGCACCGCCGCCGCGATGGCCGCCTTCTGCTATGGCGAGCGGGCCGCCATCCTCGACGGCAACGTCAAGCGCGTGTTGACCCGCGTGCTCGGGTTCGATGCCGACTTGGCCAGCGCCGCGGCCGAGCGTGCGTTGTGGGCGCTCGCCGAAGCCTTGTTGCCCGAGTGCGGCATCGAGAGCTACACCCAGGGCCTGATGGACCTGGGCGCCACCGTATGCAACACGCGCCAACCGTCTTGCGCAGTCTGCCCGCTGAAGTCGCGCTGTGTGGCACATGCCGAGGGCCGCGTGCACGAGCTGCCGGTGAAGTCGCGCCGCACGCGGCGCGGCCACCGCGACAACGTGGTGCTTTGGCTCGAGCACCGCGGCCGTTGGTGGCTGGGCAGGCGCCCGGAGTCCGGCGTCTGGGCCGGCCTGATGTGCATGCCCTTGCTGGACGACGCCGCCGCTCTCGCCGCTGTCACGCGCGGCTGGCCGGGCACAGCGACGGGCCTGCCAGAGGTGCAACACGCCCTCACCCACTTCGACTGGACCTTGCGGCCCGTGCACTGGCGCTGGCCAGCGCGCGGGGTGGCGCCTTCCGCAGCGCAGCTGGGCGCGTTGGGCGCGCTCGGCGAATTGGGCGAGGGGCGCTGGCTGACGCCGAGCGAGGCGCTGTCTACCGGGCTGCCGGCACCCGTGCGCCGCCTGCTCGAATCAGCGCAGCACGCCTTGAATTGAGACAGCCAGCCGGCCTAACCCAACACGACCTTCTTGTCGCGCAGGAAGCCGTCGATGAGGGACAGGCGGATCACCGGGTCAGCCAGTTCCATCAGCTTTTGCTTGGCGCTCAGCGGCACCGGGAGCAACTCGCACCAGCGGTTGGCCACCCATCCGGCGTCGTCGAGCCGATAGGGTTCGGAAAAGGGCAGCCGGTCGAGTTCACGCAGCTTGCGGATCGCCTCCGCCAGCGCATTCACCGTTTGCAGCATGGCCGGGCCGGGCATCCGCGGCGGGTCGTCGGCCAGGGTCTCGGCCGCGCTCTGCCACAGGCCGTTCTGGCGCTGCCAGGCCTCGCCCTGAAGTCGGAAACGGCCCTGGCCGCGACAGCGCAGGCGCAGGATGCCGGCCTGCTCGGCATCGACCTCTTCCACTTGCGCCAACACGCCCACGGTCTCGAAGGTGATGCCTCCGGGCTCGCGCTCGGCGTCGGCACCGCGCTTGAGGCACACCACGCCGAAAGAGCCGCCGCTTCTCATGCAATCGCTGACCAGATCGAGGTAGCGCGCCTCGAAGACGCGCAGCGCAAGCTGTGCCCCCGGGAACAACACCAGGTTCAGCGGGAACAGCGACAAAGGCTGCGGCAACGGCCGCGCGCGCCCCGCCTCGTTCAAACTCATTCGCGCGCGTCCAGTTCGCGATGGCGCACCAGCGTGGCGTTGCGCGCCTCGAAACACCGGGCCAACCACTCCACCGCGTACACCGAGCGGTGCTGGCCGCCGGTGCAGCCGATGGCCACGGTCAGGTAGCTGCGCTGGTCGTCCTCGAACGACGGCAGCCAGCGCTGCACGAAAGCCTGGATCTGCTCGAGCATCTCGCGGGCCTCGGGCTGCGCGTCGAGGTAGGTCGCCACGGGCGCGTCGCGCCCGTTGAGCGGCCGCAGCTCGCGCACGTAGTAAGGGTTGGGGAGCACCCGCACGTCGAACACATAGTCGGCATCAAGTGGCACGCCGTGCTTGTAGGCGAAGCTTTCGAACACCAGGGTCAGCTCAGAGTCGCGCGCGTTTACAAGAGAACGCATCCAACTCCTAAGGACCGACGGGCGCAACTGGCTCGTGTCGACGACGGTGGAGACCTCGCGCAGGTCGGCCAGCAACTGGCGTTCCAGATCGATGGCCTCGACCAGCGCACGCGTACCATCGCGCTCGCCGCCGTGTGCCGTGAGCGGGTGCGGCCGCCGGGTCTCCGAGTAGCGCCTTACAAGCGCATCGTTGCTCGCGTCGAGGAAGATCGAGCGCACGTGGATGCCCTCGCCGCGCAGCGAGTCGATGAGCGGCACCAGATGCGGCAGCGAGGTCGCGGCGCGCACATCCACGGCCGCGGCCACGCGGTGCGTGAACCGCTCATGCTCCAGGCGGATGAAGTCACGCAGCAGTTCGGGCGGCAGGTTGTCGACGCAGAAGTAGCCCGCGTCCTCCAGCGCGTGCAGCGCCACCGACTTGCCTGAACCGCTGATGCCGGTGACCAACACCACGTCCTGGCGGTCTTCGGGGCCGATGGCAGTCCGCCCGGTCATCGGGCCCTCTCCGGCGGCTGCGCCTGTGCGCCCAGCATCGCCTGCGCATGCGCCGTGCCCGATAGGCGCTCGCCACCCAGCATGCGCGCAATCTCCGCGACCCGCGCTTCACCCTCGACCGCCTGCAGCGCCGAGAGCGTCTGCCGGCCACGCTGCGCCTTGCTCACCACGAGATGGTGATCTGCACAGGCGGCCACCTGGGCCAGGTGCGTCACCGCCAGCACCTGGGCGCTGCCGCCAAGTTGTTTCATCAACCGGCCCACGCTGTCGGCCACGTTGCCGCCGACACCTGCATCGATCTCGTCGAAGATGAGCGTGGCAGCACCGGCCGCGCCCGAGACAGCAGCGGCGCGCGGCTTGCGCCCCGCCTGCTGCGCCGTCGTCACGGCGATCGCCAGCGCCAGCCGTGAGAGCTCTCCACCGGAAGCCACCTTGGCCAGGACACGTGGTGTGCTGCCGGCATGGCCGGCGACGCGCAGCTCCACCGATTCGAGGCCGAACGACTGCGGCTCCTCCTGCGGCACCAGCACCACCTCGAAGCGGCCGCCGGCCATGCCCAACTGCTGCATCGCCGCCGTCACCGCTGCCGCAAGTGGCGCGGTGGCCCGCTTGCGTTGGCGTGAGATCCGCTCGGCCTCGCCGCGCCAGGCACGCTCGGCGTCCTTCACCGCGACCTCGAGCGCCTCCACATCCGCTGCCGCATCCAGCCCGGCGAGCTCCTGCTTCCAGTGGGCCAGCAGCGCAGGCAACTCGGCCGGCGTGCGGCGGTAGCGTCGCGCTTGGCCCACCCAGGCCGCCAAACGCGCGTCGAGTTCGGCCAGCCGTGCCGGGTCCGGCTCGGCGCGGCCCAGGTAGGCGGCCAGCGTGTGCGCTGCATCGTGCAATTGCGTCTGCGCGCCGCGCAGCACCTCCACCACGGGCTCGAGGCTGGTGTCATAGCGCGTCACGTCGGCCAATGCATCGGCGGCACGGCCGGCCAGACTACTCGCGCTCGGCTCGGCTTCACTGGCGGCGGCCAACGCCGCGCGCGCACCGTCGATCAAAGATTGCCCGTGCGCCAGGCGTTGGTGATCGGCGTTGAGCGTGTCCCACTCGTCGGCGCCGGGTGCGAGCCGATCGAGTTCGCCCACCTGCCAGGCCAGTCGCTCGCGGTCGCGCGCCAGCGCATCGCGCTGCGCCACGGCCGCCTCGAGCCGGGCCAATGACCCTCGCCACGCCTTCCATGCCGCCGCCAACCCGACGCCGTCCACGCCGGCCTGCTCGTCGAGCAGCGCACGCACCGCCGCCGGCCGCGTGAGGCTTTGCCAGGCATGCTGGCCATGAATGTCGACCAGCCACTCGGCGGCTTCACGCAGTTGCGCCACCGTGGCGGGGCTGCCATTGATCCAGGCGCGGCTTTTGCCTTGCGCATCGAGCGTGCGGCGCAGCAAGAGCGTCTCTTCTGCGGCCGAAAAACCCGCCTCGTCGAGCCAGGGCCGCAGCGCTGGCGGTGTGTCGAACTCGGCACTCACTTCCGCGCGCGCGGCCCCTTCGCGAACGAGGGTGGATTCGGCCCGGCCACCGAGAGCGAGCTGCAACGCATCGATGAGGATGGACTTGCCGGCGCCCGTCTCGCCTGTGAGCACCGTGAACCCCTCGCCCAGCTCGATCTCGAGCTCGGCCACGATGACGACGTCGCGCAGGCTCAAGCGCCGCAGCATCAGACGACTCCCTCGTACCAGCGCAGCTTGCGACGCAACGTGGCGTAGTAGCTCCAGCCGCGCGGGTGCAGGAAGCGCACCTGGTGTGCCGAACGCCGCACGCGGATCTGGTCGCCGTGCAGGAGGCTCGCGAGGTTGTGCATGTCGAAATTGGCCGACACGTCCTTGCCCGCAACGATGCCGATGCGCACCTCGCCGGCATCGGGCAGCACGATGGGCCGGTTGGACAGCGTGTGCGAGGCGATCGGCACCACCACCCAGCCACCGATGGCCGGGTGCAGGATGGGCCCGCCGGCGGAGAGCGCGTAGGCCGTGCTGCCCGTGGGCGTGGCGACGATGAGGCCGTCGGCACGCAGGTTGGCCACGAAGTCGTCGTCAACGTCCACGCGCAACTCCACCATGCCCGCGGTGGCGCCGCGACTCACCACCACATCGTTGAGCGAGAGGCCCTCGAAGATGCGCTCGCCGTCGCGCCACACGCTGCCCTCGAGCATGGAGCGACGCTCTTCTTCATAGTCGCCGGCGAGGATGGGCGCGAGCGATTCCTTGTAGCGGTCGATCGGAATGTCGGTGATGAAGCCCAGCCGCCCCTGGTTGATGCCGACCAGCGGGACTTGATGGCGCGACATCTCGCGCGCAAAACCGAGCATCGTGCCGTCGCCGCCCACGACCACGGCGATGTCACAACGCTGGCCGATTTCATCGGCCGAGAGCGCCTCGAAGCCGCCGACCCCACCGACGCTGCCCACGCCGCGGGCGCCCTCGGGGCCGGTGGCGCCCATCGCCTGGGCGGTGTCGCGTTCGAAAGAGACATCGAGGCCGCACCCGACGAGGAAGTGCGCAATCTCCTCGAGCACCGGCCCGATGCCACGGGCCTGGAACTTGCCCACGATGGCGGCATGTCGGAAGGCCTTGGACATGCTGCGCATTACACCATAGCGACCCCTTTTCGCCTCTGTTCGCGGCCCGCGGTCGCGAAGGCCCGTGGCCACCGGGAAGTGGCAGCATGGGCCCGCTCCGTACAATCACAATGACATGCTGGACGACCGGGCCCGCACTCTGCTCAAAGCGCTCGTGGAGCGCTACATCGCCGACGGGCAACCGGTGGGCTCGCGCACGCTGTCGCGCGCCTCGGGGCTGGACCTCTCGCCCGCGACCATCCGCAACGTCATGGCCGACCTCGAGGAGCTTGGCCTGATCGCGAGCCCACACACCAGCGCCGGGCGCGTGCCCACGGCGCGTGGCTACCGGCTCTTCGTCGACACCATGCTCACGGCGCGCCCAGTGTCCGAGCTCGATGCCTCGCTCGCCGACAGCGCCGAGATGGCCGCGGCGCGCGAGCAGTTGCACCCCGACCAACCGCAACGCGTGATCGCGCAGGCCGCCTCGCTGCTGTCCAGCCTCTCGAGCTATGTCGGCGTGGTCATCGCGCCGCGCAAGGCTGGGGTCTTCCATCACATCGAGTTCCTGCGCCTGGGAGAGAGGCGGGTACTCGTGATCCTCGTCTCGCCCGAGGGCGATGTGCAAAACCGCGTCGTCTTCACCGCCCGCGACCACACGCAGACGGAGCTCGTCGAGGCCACCAACTACGTCAACGCCCACTACGCCGGCCTCACGCTGGAGGAAGTGCGAGAGCTGCTCAAGCGCGAGGTCGACGTCTTGCGCGGAGAAATCGCGGCACTCATGCAGGCCGCCGTGGAGGCAGGCACGGAGGCCCCGGGGGTGGGCAGCGAACAGGTGGTGGTGTCTGGCGAGCGCAACCTGCTGGGAGTGCAGGACTTCGGTCAGGACATGGGTAGCTTGCGACGCATGTTCGATCTCTTCGAACAGAAGACGCAACTCATGCGCTTGCTCGACGTGAGCAGCCGTGCCGAGGGCGTGCGCATCTTCATCGGCGGCGAAAGCCAGTTCGTGCCCTACGAGCAGTTGTCCGTCGTCACCGCACCGTACGAAGTCGACGGACACGTCGTCGGCACGCTGGGCGTCATCGGCCCCACGCGCATGCCCTACGACCGCATGATCCAGATCGTCGACATCACGGCGCGCCTGGTCGGCCACGCGCTTAGTCACAAGTAGCCACAAGCAGCCCACACAAGCAGCCCAGGCGGCCCCGCCGCTACACTGCGGCGCGTCGTCGAAGGCGCGGCGACCGCCGAAGGTGGGGCCATCGAGGGCCGTTAGCTCAGTGGTTAGAGCAGAGGACTCATAATCCTTTGGTCGTTGGTTCAAGTCCAACACGGCCTACCAAATTCTTCTTTCCGTGATCAAGCACAGCGCAGCCGCGCCACGGGCGGGCGGTGGCTTGCCTGAAGGCTCACCGGTGGACTGGAACCGAGGCGCGGAGTTGTAGTAGCGATGTCCAACACGGCGCGCGCCGCCGCCACAGCATCGCTGACGCGGTAGATGCCGCAGCCGATAAAAGCCTGCTGACCTGGCGCCCGATTGACCAGGGTCGTGGCCTCGTCGGCACTGCCTTGCTGAACTGGTCTTTTGCCAGCTGGGCAATCTTCTCGGCGGCGGCCTTCAATGGTGCAAAGGCAAGCGGGCTGATCCAACGCAAGGCACCGCCGCGCAAGGCGACCAACATCTAGCCATGGAGGACGACTCGTCACCGAATGGGCAGTGCGAGCATCGACAGCCCGCGGCGATTGCGTACCCTGTCGAGTCAACCGAACAGCAGGAGTTGGGCAGATGAAGATCCACTTTCTGGGCGCCGCCGACGGCGTCACTGGCTCGCGCCACCTGGTCGAAAGCGCTGGCGACCGCATCCTGCTGGACTGCGGCCTGTTCCAAGGCTGGAAGCTGCACCGCGAACGCAACTGGACCATGCCCGATGCGCTGCGCGAGCTGGATGCGGTCGTGCTCAGCCACGCCCACCTGGACCACAGCGGCTGGTTGCCGGCACTGGTTAAGCATGGCTTTCGCGGCCCCATCCACGCCAGCCCGGCCACCTGCGCACTGCTGCGTGTGTTGCTGTTGGACAGCGCCCACCTGCAGGAAGAGGACGCGCGCCGCGCCAACCGCTACGGCTACTCGCGCCACGCAAAGGCGCTGCCGCTGTACACCCGGGCCGACGCACAGCGCGTCTTGTCGCAACTGGTGCCTCTGGAACCCGGGCGCACGGTCTCGGTGGCGCGGCATCCGGTCACACTGTCGTTGACGGGCCACTTGCTGGGCGCGTGCGCCATCACGCTGAAGGAGCCAGGCAAGCAGGGCCGCAGCTTGGTGTTCTCGGGGGATGTCGGCCGGCAGAACGACCTGCTGATGCCACCGCCGCAGGTGGTGACTCGCGCCGATGTGATGTTGGTAGAGAGTACCTACGGCAACCGTACCCACCCGCCCGAAGACGGCGTGGGCCGGCTGGCCGACATCGTGCAGCGGACGGTTCAGCGAGGTGGATCGGTGTTGATGCCGGCATTCGCCGTGGGCCGCGCGCAAGCCTTGCTGCTGGTGCTGCAAAGGCTCAAGCGCAGCGGTGCCATCCCACAAGACCTGCCCATCTTCCTGGACAGCCCGATGGCCATTGAAGCCACCGCGGTCTACCGCCAGCATGCCCGGCTGCTGCGCGTGCCGGCACGCGAGATGCGCGGTCTGGTCGACGGAGTGCGCATGGTCACCACGGCACAACAAAGCATCCGACTGACGGGGGCACGCTACCCGGCCATCATCATCTCGGCCAGTGGCATGGCCACGGGTGGGCGCGTGCTGCATCACTTGAAGGCGATGGCGCCAGAGGCCCGTCACACGCTGGTCTTTGCCGGCTTCCAGGTCGGCGGCAGCCGCGGCGCCAAGCTCGTGGCGGGTGAGCGCGAGACCAAGGTGTTTGGTGAGCTGGTGCCCGTACGCGCCGAGGTGCAACGGCTCGAAGGCTTTTCAGGCCACGCCGACCGTCCCGAACTGCTGGCCTGGCTGCGCCAGGTGCGCGAGCCGCCACAGCAGACCTTTGTCGTGCACGGTGAGCCCGATGCCTCGGACGCACTGCGCTTTGACATCCAGTCCCAGCTGGGCTGGAGCGTGCGGGTGCCGGCCTTCGGCGAAGTCGCAGAGTTGTAGCCCGCCATGGTCGACCGGCTCAAGTCGCGCAAGACTTGACGCCCCGCAAAGCGTGGCCGGTGCCGAGCGTGCAAGATGAGTGCAATGCACTTGCCGTTGCAATGCACGTGCCGTTTTTCGGCAGCCATCAATCACATTCCCGGAGCCCGGCCATGAAGCCACATCTCACTAGCGGCCAGCGAGCGTTGCTCGAATCCGCGCTGCTGCAACGCCAGCACGTGCTGGACCAGCGTCTGGCCGAACACACTCAGGGCCAAACGCGCGCCGAGCACGCGCGCGAGGTGCTGCTGCAAGATGGCGACGACGCCCCACAGCGCGAGAGCGAGCGTGAAATGGACTTGGCGCTCACCGACGGCGAGATGCTGGAGCTTGGCGCCGTGAGCGAGGCTTTGCGTCGTCTGGGCCGTGGGGCCTTTGGCGTGTGCAGCGCCTGCGGCGAGGACATCCCATTTGACCGCCTGAAGGTGGAACCCTGGGCGTTGCGCTGTGTGACTTGCCAGGCGACCCACGAACAATCCCGCGGCAGCTGACCCCCGCACACTGCCATCCACCGAAGGACAACACCTCATGACGATGTTCCATGCCGTGGTCTGGACCGACCACCAGAGCGCCCAGATCCTGCAGTTCGACGCCGAGCACGTGCAGGCGCACAAGGTCAAGTCACACAGCCACTACACCGCCCAACATGGCAGCACCGTGCGCACGGAGCACGAATTCTTCGGCCATGTTTGCGACGCTTTGGCCGGTGTTCCTGAAGTGCTGGCGGTCGGCCCCAAGACCGGTATCGCCGACTTCGAGCACTACGCCAAGAAACACCGCCCCGAGACGGCCGCTCGCATCGTCGGTTTTGAGCATGTGGACCATCCCACCGAGAAGCAGTTGGTGGCGCTGGCGCGCAAATACTTCCTCCAGCACGGTCGCATGGGCGGCATGCCCACGCCCCCCTGATCACCGCTGCTGTATCAACGCTGGGCCGTTCCAGTGCTGTCGCGCCGTCTTCAAGATGCCTCAGTGAGGGGACTGTGGCGCTGGCCCGCGGATGCGTCGCGCGCCCGAGTGATCGAACAGCGCTGGCGCTGGCCCCTGCTGCTGACCTTGGCAGGCACCGTGCCGGCCTTTTATGTGGAGCTCCTGCTCGCCGCACCCTCCTGGCTGGCGCCGGCCGCCTATTTGTTGGCGGCAGTGGGTGTTGCTGCTGCATGGCTGCACACCAGCTGGCACGCTCACGGGCTGGCACTCACATCGGCGGCAGGCCGACTGGACTTTGTACTGGTGGCTGGCCTGCTGCTGGCGGGCACGGTACCGCCCAGCAGCGGCTCCGACGCGGCGCTGGCACTGCGCCTGGTGGTGGCCTTGCTCACGCTGGTGCGCATGGTGCGCGCGACTCGGCATTTGCTGACTCGCGGCGGGCTCGGGTACCTGCTGATGTCGGCCACGGGCTTGCTCGCGCTATGCGGGTTGGGCTTCTGGTGGCTGGAGCCCAAGGCCCACACCTTGGGCGACGGCCTGTGGCTGGCCTTCACCACCGCTGCAACCGTGGGCTATGGCGACATCGTGCCGTCCACGCCGGCATCCAAGATTTTCTCGGTCTTCGTGGTGATGCTCGGGTTTGGCGTGCTTTCATTGGTGACTGCAGCCATTGCGACACGCTGGATCGAGACCGAAGAGCGCATCATCGAGCGCGAGATCCTGCGTGACATGCACCGCCAGATGGCGGCGCTGAACCAGGAGATCGCGGCGCTGCGCCAAGACTTGCGTCAGGACTTGCTTGTGCGCCGCGTAGGTGCCGCCGCCGGGCCCACTCCTGCGACCACAGTGCCGGCAGACGACCGAAGGTGAGCCCGGTTGCCATGCGCGCACGGCAGATCAGTGCGCCATCAGCACCGGCAGCGTCATGGCGGACAGCAGCGTGCGCGAAGCGCCGCCCATCACCCACTCGCGCGCCCGGCCATGGCCGTAACAGCCCATCACCAGCAGGTCCGCGTCCAGGTCGCTGGACAACGACAGCAGCAACTCGCCCAGTTCGCGCCGGTCTCGGCCTCCCAGGGGCGGCAGCATCTTGCGGTCGGCGCGAACGCCGTGTCGCTGCAAGTAGCCCACAGGGTCGCACCCGGCCACATCGGTGGCCTCGTTCTCTGGCCAGGTGACCACATGCACCTGCTCGGCCTTGGCCAGCAAAGGCAAGGCATCGGAGAGGGCTCGGGCGGATTCCCGGGTGTTCTTCCATGCCACCAGCGCGACGCGGCCTTCAATGGGCTGGGGCGTGATGTAGGGCAACACGAGTGCGGGCTTGCCGCTGTCGATGAGCACCGACTCGACGAAGTCGCGCGGCACCTGCCCGCTGGCGGCGGGGTCGCGCTGGCCCAGCACCAGCAGGTCCGCGCACAGGGCGGCCTGGCTCACGGCCCAGATCGGTTCGCCTTCGGCCTCGCACCATTGCACACGCCCGTCGTTGCCAGCGTGGGCATCGAACTGGGCGCGCGCAGCGGCTCGGCGCGCCTGCTCGAACTCCGTCAACAGGGTGGCGAAATCCGCGCCGGCCGGAAACGCAAGCGGCGCCAACTCGATCATCGGCGTGACGGCGAAGAGCGCTTGCACCGACGCGCCATGTTGCACCGCCAGGGACCGCGCGGTGAGAAGGCGCGCGACGCTTGCGGGAGAACCATCGACGTGCACGACGATCAGGCGGATTGGGTTCATGGGGATGTCCTTTGGCTGTCCTTTGGGCAGACAGCAGAGCAATCGAAGGTAGGTTCAGCGGATCCGTTGGGCATTGAGGAAGATCAAGCGGAACACCTTGCCGATGCCGAACCATGCGGGGCGCAGGAACGCTGGCTTGCCAGGGCGCACCCTCGGTCCGCGGGACGATCTCGAGCGGGCTCTCAAGCGTGAACTAGGTCCGCCCTGCGGTGCGCAAGGACGGTCGCGCGGCTTCGCGGGCGACGTGGGCCCTCTGCACCATGGCGATGCGTGCCGATAATCCGCCCATGACGGTCTTCTACTGGCTGATGGCGATCCTGGTGATCGGGACCCTGGCGCCCTCTGCGTTCTTCCTGGTGCTGTATGTCACCACCGGTGAAGACGGATGCCTGCGCCGCGCCCGCGCCTTGTGGACCTACGCGCGGCTGTTCACCATGGTCGGCATCAACCTGCTGATCTGGGGCCACGTCGTCGTCGGGCTCTGGCAGATCTGGCGCTGAGTGGCATGGCCCGGCCGAGCCGGGCGCTCTCGCTTCAGCCGTGCAGGCGGCTGCTGCGCGGCACCGAGGCGAGCAGGAAATCCATCTGGTCGACGAGGATGCGCCGGCCGCGCAGGATCATGTCTTCGTGCAGGCTGGGCACGTACGGCAGGTACAACAGGCTCATGCGCGCTTCTTCGGGCATGCGGTTGCCCTTGGCGCCATTGCACGAGCGGCAGGCGGTGATGCAGTTCATCCAGCTGTCGCTGCCGCCGCGCGAGACCGGCGTGATGTGCTCGCGCGTCAGCTCGTCGAAGTGGAAGTCACCGCCGCAGTAGGCGCAGACATGGCGGTCGCGTGCAAACAGCTTCGGGTTGGTGAGCGCCGGGGCACTGCGCCAGGCGCGGGTGGGCACCACGCCGCGCACCGCGATGATCGGGTGCAGCTCGATGCGGCTTTGCCGCCCCGTGATGCGCTGGATGCCGCCCCGAAGAACGAAGAAGGCTTCGCCCAGCGTCCAGGCGATGCCGTCACTGGCATACAGCACGGCAGCTTCCTTGGCCGAGACCCAGGCCTGTGGTCGGCCCGACACATCGAGCTGAAGCACTTCCATCGTCATGTAAGGAACGTAATTTCTAGCGAAGCATAACAAGAAGCCAGCGCGGGGCATTGAGCCGCCCGCGTGAAGGCCCAATGCGTTCGGCCACAATAACCCATGCCCGATCAACGACCGGCGTGGCGACGGGCCGGCACACCGCTGCGAATGTTTCCCTGCATGTCGCCGCTCTCATCACACGCCACAGCGGCCCGCGGCTCCTTGCCGCGCACCTTCGCTATCGCGGTGGCGCTCTTGGCCTGCGGCTGGCTCACGCCGGCGCAGGCGCAGCCCCGCAAGCCTACCGCGGCGGGCACCGCGGCCGCGGCGACCTCGTCCGCTCCCTCGTCCGCACCCTCGTCCGCACCCTCGTCCGCATCACCGGCGGCATCCGCCGCCGCCGGCGTGACCGACGCCAGCCAACGCGCCTTCGCCAGTGCGCGCGAGCGCCTGCTGCAGGTGCGCACCTTGCTGCGCGGACAGGACAGCCAAACCTCGGTCGGCTCGGGCTTCCTCGTCACAGCGGAAGGCCACTTGATCACCAACTACCACGTGGTGAGTCAATACGCGCTGCGGCCGGAGCAGTACCGGCTCGTCTACACCATGGCCGATGGCCGGCAAGGCGCATTGCAGCTGCTCGACGTCGATGTCGTGCACGACCTCGCGCTGCTGAAGGTGGCCGAGCCTGCCAACGCCAGCGGGCGCGGCGTGCTGAGCTTCCGCCCCGAGAGCGAGCCGCTGCAGCGCGGCGAGCGCATCCATTCGCTGGGCAACCCGCTGGACGTCGGCTTTGCCGTCATGAGCGGCGCCTACAACGGGCTGGCCGAACGCAGCTACCTGCCGGTGATCTTCTTCGGCGGCTCGCTCTCCGGCGGCATGAGCGGCGGCCCGACATTGGACGAACGCGGCCGGGTCATCGGCGTCAACGTTGCCGCGCGCCGCGATGGCGAGCAGGTCAGCTTCCTCGTGCCAGGTGATTTCGCCGAGAAGTTGCTGGCCCGGGGCGCCCAGGCCGCGCCGATCACGGAGCCGGTGTATCCGCGGCTCGTTCAGCAACTCACTCAGCACCAGGAAGCGCTGACGCAGGCGTTCCTCGCCCAGCCGTGGCGCGCATCGGGTCACGCCAACTACGCGATCCCGGTGCCGCAGGAGAAGTTCATGCGTTGCTGGGGCCGCAGCAACCCGCCCGACGCGCGCGGCCTGCTGTTCGAACGCAGCGATTGCGCGATGGACAGCCGCATCTTCGTCGGCGGCAACCAGTTGCTGGGCCACCTCGTCGTGCGCCACGAGGCCTACGATGGGCGGCGCATCGGCCCCATTCGATTCATCGACCGCTACAGCAAGAGCTTTCGCAACGAGCCGTTCGGCTCGTCCACGCGGCAACAGAGCGCCTCGCACTGCGAGGAAGATACGGTGCAGGGCAAGGGGTTGCCCCTGCGCGCCCTGATGTGCCTGCGCGCGCACAAGAAGCTGCCGGGCCTGTATGACCTCTCGTTGCTGGTGGCCACGCTGGATGGCAGCACACGCGGGGTCCAGGGCCGCTTCGACGCCTACGGCGTGTCCTTCGTCAATGCGCAGAAGCTCGCGGCGCACTATCTCGCCGGCTTCGGTGTCAGCGCGCCGCCGGCCACGCGCACGAGGGCGCCGTGATGACCCCGGGCCAGCAAGGGGGCGAAGACCCGGGCGCGCCGCAGCAGTACCCGGCATCGGGTGAGGCACCCGTTGGCGACGCGGGCGCGCCAGCGGCCCCCAACCCATCGGCGGGGCCGGCTTTGCTGGCACGGGTGGAGGTGCTCGACCGCGACGGCCACGCCCGGCAATCGCGGCCGGTTCACCAATGGCCGCTGACGCTCGGCCGTGCCATCGACAACTACCTCGTCATCGACGACCCGCATGTCGCCGCTCATCACGCCGTCATTGAATTGGGGCCCCAGGGGGTGGCGCAATTGCGCGTGCTGCCGGGCAAGAACGGCTTGCGTTGCGGCAAGCGCCTGCTGCCCGCTGGCGGCGAGGCGGTGACGCTCGACGCCTTGGCCGAGGTGGCGGACTCTCGCGCCACCAGGCCCATCGAGCTCACCCTGGGTGTGACTCGGCTGCGGCTGCGCCGCGCCAGCGACGCGCTCGAACCCGAGCGCGCGCTGCCCGTGGTTGGCGCTGGGCGCACCGGTACATTGATGCTGGCGCTGCTGCTGTGGATGTGGGTGCTGGCCGAGTTCGCCATCGGCCAGGACCCAGGCAGCAAGGTCTCCGATTGGTTGCCGCCCCTGCTGGGCGCGCCGCTGGCGCTGGGCGGCTGGTGCCTGATGTGGGGGCTGGCGTCCAAGATCTTCCAGCAGCGTTTCGAGTTCTGGCCCCATGTCGCCGTGGCCGTGCGAGGGGCGCTGGCGGTGGAGGTGGCAAGCTTCGCGCTGTCGTGGCTCACTGGCATTTCCGGATGGTCGGGTTTTGCGCGCGTCATCACCGGGTGCACCACAGCCATCGCTCTCGTCACGCTTTGGGCCCATGCGCGGCTCGTGCTGCCCCACCAGCGGCGGGCCTTGGCCTATGTCGCCACGGCCGCCTACATCACAGGCACGGCGATCCTGCTGGCGCTGAATCAGCAGCGGCACGAGCGCTGGTTCGCCGCGCTGTACTCGCACGTGCTGCCACCGCCCTCGCTGGCGTGGAAAAAACCAACGCCCAGCGAGACCTTCGTCAAGCGCGCCGAGCGGCTGCGCCCAGCGCTGGAGAAGAGCACGGCCGAGGCCGTGGCCGAGCGCAAGGAGCGGGGCGAAGACGAGGAGGAGTGAGGCAGGCGGGGGTGAGCCTCGCGCGACTGCGGCAGCATCGCGCTGCCCCGCCGCCGGGCGAGCAACCGTGAACTAGGCGACGCGCCCTAGAAAAGCCGCCGCCAAGACGGCCCCCTGGCGATCGATACCTGCAAAATAGCACGATCGTTCGTTGTCCCCATGGCCGCTCCATCCCCTCCCCCTCCTGCTGCTGCATCGCGGTCCCAGCCGCCCACGCCGCATGCCGCTTCGCCGGCCGTCTCGCGCGCCGCGCAGAAGGGCCAGCAGACGCGCGCGGCGATCCTCGACGCCGCGCTGTCGCTGGCCTCGCAGATGGGGCTGGAGGGCCTTTCGATCGGCGCCCTTGCCGAAGTGATGCAGATGAGCAAGTCCGGGGTCTTCGCCCACTTCGGCTCGCGCGAGGAACTGCAGATCTCCGTCATCCGCGAGTACCACGCCCGCTTCGAGGAAGAAGTGTTTTTCCCCGCCATCAGCGAGCCGCGCGGCCTTCCAAGGTTGACGGCGCTTTTCGAGCGCTGGGTACACCGCGTCTCGGTCGAGCTGGACAGCGGCTGCATCTACATCAGCGGCGCGGTCGAATTCGACGACCGGCCCGGCCCCGTGCGCGACGCCCTCGCCGCCATGGTGCGGGCCTGGCACGCGGCGCTGGAGCGCGCCATTCGCGGCGCGGTGGAAGCCGGCCACCTGCGCCCCGACGCCGATGCCGCGCAGATGCTGTTCGAGATCCACGGCCTCATCCTCGCGCTGCACCACGACTGGCGCTTCCTGCGCAACGCCGGCGTGCTCGACCGCGCGCGCGCCGGCTTCGCCAAGGTCTTGGCCTACTACCGGCCGACGGGCGCCCGCGCCACAGGCAAGCCGTCGCCAAGCGTAGCCACGCGCCGCTGAACGCGCGCGCCCGCGGCCCCATTTCTTCGTTATCCAAGGGAGATTCAACATGCCTCAGTACACCCCGCCGCTGCGCGACATGCAGTTCGTGCTGCACGAAGTGCTCAAGGTCACCGATCAGTTGAAGCTCTGCCCGCGCCACGCGGAAATCGACGCCGACACCGTCAACGCCGTGCTCGAGCAAGGCGGCAAGTTCGCCAGCGAGGTGCTGTTCCCGATCAACCACTCCGGCGATCGCGAAGGCTGCACGCACGACAAGGCGGCGCGCGCCGTGCGCACGCCCAAGGGCTTCAAGGAGGCCTACGCGAAGTACGTGGAGGGCGGCTGGCCGGCGCTCAGTGTCGACCCCGAATTCGGCGGCCAGGGCTTGCCGATCGTGGTGAACCAGTGCTTCTACGAGATGATGAACTCGGCCAACCAAGCCTGGGCGATGTACCCGGGCCTTTCGCACGGCGCGCTCGAGTGCCTGCACGCCCACGGCACCGAAGCGCAGAAGAAGACCTATCTGCCCAAGCTGACCAGCGGCCACTGGACCGGCACCATGTGCCTGACCGAGTCGCATTGCGGCACCGATCTCGGCCTCCTGCGCACCAAGGCCATGCCCGTCGTTGGAGGTGAAGCTGACGACACCTACAAGCTCACCGGCGCGAAGATCTTCATCAGCGCCGGCGAGCACGACATGGCCGAGAACATCGTGCACCTGGTGCTCGCGCGCCTGCCCGACGCCCCGGCCGGCAGCAAGGGCATCAGCCTGTTCGTGGTGCCCAAGTTCAACGTCAAGGCCGATGGCAGCCTGGGTGAGCGCAACGCCATCTATTGCGATGCCATCGAGCACAAGATGGGCATCCACGGCAACGCCACCTGCCAGATCAACCTCGAAGGCGCCACCGGCACGCTGGTGGGCCAGCCGCACAAAGGCCTGGCCGCGATGTTCGTGATGATGAACGCCGCCCGGCTGGGGGTGGGCAACCAGAGCCTGGGCCTCACCGAGGTCGCCTACCAGAACGCGGTGGCCTACGCGAAGGATAGGCGCCAGATGCGCAGCCTCTCGGGCCCCAAGCAGCCCGACCAACCGGCCGACACGATCATCGTGCACCCCGATGTGCGCAAGATGCTGCTCACTGCGCGCGCCTACGCCGAGGGCGGCCGCGCGCTCGCCATCTACTGCGCGCTGCTGATCGACAAGATGATCGCCACCGACGACGAGGACGAGCGCAAGGAGGCCTCCGACCAGACCGCCTTGCTCACGCCCATCGTCAAGGCCTTCATCACCGACAACGGCTGGCTCGCCACCAGCCATTGCATGCAGGTGTACGGCGGCCACGGCTACATCGCCGAGTGGGGCATGGAGCAGTATGTGCGCGATGCCCGCATCAACATGATCTACGAGGGCACGAACACCGTGCAGAGCCTGGACCTGCTGGGCCGCAAGATCCTCGGCGACAACGGCGCCAAGCTCAAGAAGTTCGGCAAGCTGATCACCGAGTTCATCGAGGAGAACGGCACCGACGAGGCCATGCAGGAGTTCGTCAACCCTTTGGCCGACCTCGGCGACAAGGTCACCAAACTCACCACCGAGCTCGGCATGAAGGCCTTCGGCAATGCCGACGAGGTGGGCGCCGCCGCGGTGGACTACCTGCGTGTCTGCGGCCACCTCGTGTTCGCCTACTTCTGGGCGCGCATGGCGAAGGTGGCGCTGGCCAAGAAGGAAGAACTTGGAGCAGACTGCGACCCCTTCTACACCGCCAAGCTGCACACGGCGCGCTTCTACTTCGCCAAGCTGCTGCCCGAAACCGCGAGCCTCATCCGTACGGCGCGCGCGGGCATGGCCCCCCTGATGGCGATGGACGAGGCGCTGTTCTAGAGTCGGCTCTCGGCGCGAGGACCGACCCCCCCATTTTCTGGAAAGGAAACCGACATGAGAGACGTGATGTTCGCTGCCGCCGTGGCCCTGCTGGCCGAAGCCGCTTTCGCCCAAGCCTCGCCTGTGGGCGTGTGGAAAACCATCGACGACAAGACCAAGACCGAGCGCGCCCAGGTGCGCATCACGGACAACGGCGGTGTACTCGTCGGCAAGATCGAGAAGCTGCTGGCGCCCGACGCCAAGCCCGATGCCTTGTGCGACAAGTGCGAGGACGACCGCAAGGACAAGCCGATGGTCGGCCTGGAGATCATCCGCGGCGTGAAGAAGGCGGAGTCCGACAACACCTGGGACAGCGGCACCATCCTGGACGCCGCCGAGGGCAAGATCTACAAGGTGCGACTGCAACTGGCCGACGGCGGCAAGAAGCTCGAAGTGCGCGGCTACGTCGGTGCGCCACTGCTCGGCCGCACGCAGGTGTGGATGCGCGCCGAGTGATCCTGCCCACCGCGTGCCATATGACAGGGAGCATCGAGTGAACCGATTTCCAGTCCGCAAGGTCGCCGTGCTCGGCGCCGGCGTGATGGGCGCGCAGATCGCCGCCCATCTGGTCAACAACAAGGTCGGGGTGATCCTGTTCGACCTGCCGGCGAAAGACAACGACGGGGGCGGGTCCCCGTCGTCCAAGTTCTCGAAGAACGGCATCGTCATCCGGGCCATCGAGAACCTGAAGAAGCTCAAACCCGCGCCGCTGGGCGTGGCCGAAGACGCGGCGCTCATCGAGGCCGCCAACTACGAAGAGCACCTGGCACGCCTGGCCGAATGCGACCTCGTCATCGAGGCCATCGCCGAGCGCATGGACTGGAAGCTCGACCTCTACCGCAAGATCGCGCCCGCCTTGGCGCCGCACGCGATCGTGGCCAGCAACACCTCGGGCCTGTCGATCACCAAGCTCTCCGAGGCGCTGCCGGAGAGCATCAAGCCGCGCTTTTGCGGCATCCACTTCTTCAACCCGCCGCGCTACATGACGCTGGTGGAACTGATCAACACGCCGACCACGATGCCCGAGGTGCTCGACCAGCTCGAGGCCTTCGTCACCACCATGCTCGGCAAGGGCGTGGTGCGCGCCAAGGACACGCCCAACTTCGTGGCCAACCGCGTCGGCATCGCCGGCATGATGGCCACCATGAAGGAGGCCGAGAACTTCGGCCTCACTTACGACGTGGTCGACGACCTCACCGGCAAGAAGATGGGCCGCGCCAGCAGCGGCACCTTCCGCACCGCCGACGTGGTGGGCCTGGACACCATGGCGCATGTCGTCAAGACGATGCAGGACAACCTGGGTCCTGACGAAAAAACCGGCGACCCCTTCTTCGCGCTCTACACCACGCCGCCCGTGCTGGCCAAGTTGCTCGAGCAAGGCGCACTCGGCCAGAAGACCGGCGCCGGCTTCTACAAGAAGGTAGGCAAGGACATCCTGCGCCTCGACCCGGCTGCAAAGGGCGGGACGGGTGACTACGTGCCCGCCGGCGGCAAAGCGGAAACCATCGTCGAGCGCATGCTCAAGAAGCCCGCCGCCGAGCGGCTGAAGCTGCTGCGCGAGAGCACCAACCCGCAGGCGCAGTTCCTGTGGGCCATCCAGCGCGACAGCTTCCACTACGCCGCAGTGCACCTGGAAAGCATCGCCGACAACGCGCGCGACGTTGACTTCGCCATGCGCTGGGGCTTCGGCACCAAGCAAGGCCCCTTCGAGCTCTGGCAGGAGGCCGGCTGGTTGCAGGTGGCGACGTGGGTCAAGGAAGATATCGACGCGGGCAAGGCGCTGTCGAAGGCGCCGCTGCCCGCGTGGGTGTTTGAAGGCCCGGTGCCGACGAAGGGCGTGCACACGCTCGAGGGCTCGTGGAGCCCGGCCCGCAAGGCCTACGTGCCGGCCAGCAAGCTGCCGGTCTACCAGCGCCAGCTTTTCCCAGAAGCGGTGCTGGGCTCTGGCGCAGGCAGCCCGCTCAAGAGCGGCACCGAGCTCTTCAAGAACGAGGAGATCCGCGTCTGGACGCTGGGCGGTGATCTGGGCGAGGTGGTCATCGCCAGCATCACCGCCAAGCTGCACCTCATCAGCCCGGCGGTCATCGAGGGCCTGCTGAAGGCCGTGGAGATCGCCGAGGCCGGCTACCAGGGCCTCGTGATCTGGTCGCCCGACGATGTGTTCTCGGCCGGCGCCAACCTCGAGAGCCTGATGCCGGTGTTCATGAAGCTGGGTTCCAAGGGCATCAAGCCCGAGGTGAAGAAGCTGCAGGATGCGCTGCTGCGCCTGCGCTATGCCCTGGTGCCCGTGGTGGCCGCGATGCGCGGCATCGCGCTCGGTGGCGGCAACGAGATCGCCATCCATTGCGCGCGCCGCGTGGCGCACATGGAGACCTACATGGGCTTCGTCGAGGTCGGCGTGGGCCTGGTGCCTGCGGGCGGCGGCCTCGCCTACGTGGCGCGGCGCGCGGCCGAGATGGCCGGTGCCGGCAACGCAAATGCCGACGTGCAGAAGTTCGTGCTCGACGGCTTCACCAGCGCCGCCATGGCCAAGGTGGGCACCAGCGCCATCGAGTCGCGCAAGCTCGGCTACCTGTTGTGGAGCGACGTCATCGTGCCGCACAAGGACGAGTTGCTCTTCATCGCCATCGCGCAGGCCAAGGCCATGGCCGCGAGCGGCTACCGCCCGCCTGCCAGAGCAATGTTCCCGATGGCCGGCCGCAACGCCATCTCCACCATCAAGGGGCAACTGGCCAACATGCGCGACGGCGGCTTCATCAGCGCGCACGACTTCCATATCAGCACGCTGATTGCCGAGGTGGTGTGCGGCGGTGATGTCGACGCCGGCTCGCTCGTCACCGAGGAGTACCTGATGGCGATGGAACGCGAGCGCTTCTGCGCACTGCTCGACCACCCGAAGACGCAGGAACGCATCATGGGCATGCTGCAGACGGGCAAGCCTGTGCGCAATTGAGCGCGCGGCGATGAGGTCATCGGGTCACCCACACCCCAACTCTCTCCCGCAAGCGGACACCTGCCCTCTCCCACACGCGGAGAGGGAGTGAATACCAAGGAGCTTTCATGAGCACCCGACAAGTCCAGGACGCCTACATCGTCGCCGCCACGCGCACGCCCATCGGCAAGGCACCGCGCGGGTTCTTCCGCAATACGCGGCCCGACGACCTGCTCGTCGCCGCAGTGAGGCACGCACTTGCACAGGTGCCAAGCCTCGACCCCAAGGCCATCGAAGACGCCATCATCGGCTGCAGCTTCCCCGAGGCCGAGCAGGGCATGAACATGGCGCGCGCGGCCATGGTGCTGGCCGGCCTGCCGCACGGCGTGGGTGGGGTCACCGTCAACCGCTTCTGCGCCAGTGGCCTCACCGCGCTGCAAATGGCGGCCGACCGCATCCGCATCGGCGAGGCTGACGTGATGATCGCCGGCGGCGCCGAGAGCATGAGCATGGTGCCGATGGGAGGCGGCAAGCCCTCGTTCAACCCCGAGGTCTTCGCGCGCGACGAGAACGTGGGCATCGCCTACGGCATGGGCCTCACCGCCGAGAAGGTGGCCACGCAATGGAAGGTAAGCCGCGAGGCGCAGGATGCCTTCGCGCTCGCCTCGCACCAGAAGGCGCTCAAAGCCCAGGCCGCCGGCGAATTCGACAGCGAGATGACACCGATCGACATCGTCGAGCGCTTCCCCGACCTGGCCACGGGCGAAGCCGGCACGAAAATCCGCACGGTCAAACTTGACGAAGGTGCGCGCCCGGACACCAGCCTTGAAGGCCTGGCCAAGTTGAAGCCCGTGTTTGCGGCCAAGGGCAGCGTGACTGCAGGCAACAGCAGCCAGACCAGCGATGGCGCCGGCGCGCTCATCCTTGCGAGCGAGAAGGCGGTGAAGACCTTCGGCCTCGCGCCGCTGGCCCGCTTCGTCAGCTTCGCCGCGCGCGGCGTGAAGCCCGAGATCATGGGCATCGGCCCGATCGAGGCCATCCCGGCGGCGCTCGGCTATGCGGGCCTCAAGCTCTCCGATCTGAGCTGGATCGAGCTCAACGAGGCCTTCGCCGCACAGGCGCTGGCCGTCATCAACACTGTCGGTCTCGACCCGAGCAAAGTCAACCCGATGGGCGGCGCCATCGCGCTCGGCCACCCGCTGGGCGCCACCGGCGCCATCCGCGCGGCCACGGTCGTGCACGCGCTGCGCCGGCACAACCTGAAGTACGGCATGGTCACGATGTGCGTGGGCATGGGCCAGGGTGCAGCCGGCATCCTCGAGCGGGTCTGAGTCCAACGAGCCTGAACACGGAGCAACACGGATGACCATCAAGACCGCCACCCATAACGGCGTGGCCACCATCGAGATCGCCAGACCCGAGAAGAAGAACGCCCTCACGCAGGCGATGTACAGCGCGATGGCCGACGCCGTAGTCGCTGCGCAAGAAGACCGCGCTGTGCGCGCGCTGCTGTTCACCGGCCAGCCAGGCATTTTCACCTCGGGCAACGACCTCGAGGACTTCATGAAGCGCGGCCTGGGCGATGGGGGTGGAAGCAGCGATCTCGAGTCGCCCGTGTTCCGCTTCATGAAGGCGCTGGTGGGCTGCGACAAGCCCGTGGTGGTGGCCGTCACCGGCGCGGCCATCGGCATCGGCACCACGATGCTGCTGCACAGTGACCTCGTCTACGTGGCCGACGACGCCCGCCTCTCGATGCCTTTCGTGAGTCTGGGCCTGGTGCCTGAGTTCGCCAGCAGCCTGCTCGTGCCGCAGCTCATGGGCCACCGCCTGGCGGCCGAGAAACTGATGCTGGGCGAGCCCCTGCTGCCCGAGCAGGCGGTGGAGGTGGGCATCGCCAACGCCGTGATCGCAGCCTCCGAGGTGGTGAACCACGCACGGCGCATGGCCGAACGTTTCAACGCCCTGCCCCCCGAGGCCGTGCGCGAGGCCAAGCGGCTGATGCGCGCGCCGCAACGCGACCTCGTGCTGCAGACCATCCAGGCCGAGGGCGCGATGTTTGCCAAGCGCCTGAAGAGCCCGGAGGCGATGGAAGCCTTCCAGGCCTTCTTCCAGAAGCGCAAGCCCGACTTCTCCAAGTTCTGAACGAGCCACACCCTGCACGGGGCAGGAGGCCCCGGCGATGTCTCTCACCGCCAAGTTGATCCTGAGCCCGGTGTTGGTGGCGCAAGTGCTGATGACGCGCGCGCGCCTGCCCCGGCTGCCCGAGCCTGAGGGCCACCGCGAAGGCGTGGTCGGCCAGGGTGCGCCGCTGTCGCTGCTCGTCGCCGGCGATTCGTCGGCGGCCGGCGTGGGCGTGGGCCACCAACGCGAGGCGCTGGCCGCGCAGCTCGCGGCCGAGGTGGCGCGCATGGGCGGCCTGCGCGTGGCCTGGCACCTGCGCGCGAAGTCGGGCCTGACCACCGCGCAGACGCTGGAGTTGCTCAAGAGCGAGCCGCTGCCGACCTTCGACCTCGCCGTGCTCGTCACCGGCGTCAACGATGTCGTCGACCAGTGGCCCTCGCACCGCGCCGTGGCGGCCCGCGAGGCGCTGGCCAACTGGCTGCGCAATGCGCTGGGCGTGAAGCACGTGGTCTTCGCGCAGCTGCCGCCCGTGCACCACTTCCCGGGCCTGCCGCAGCCGCTGCGCTGGATCGCGGGCAGCGACGCACGCCGCCACGACCGCGCGCTCGGCGAGTGGGCGCACACGCGCAGCGATGTCTCGCGCGCCGAAATCAGCCTGGAGGTGAACCGTGGCGTGATGGCTGCCGACGGCTTCCACCCCGGCGCGCCGGTGTATCGGCAGTGCGCGCACGCGATCGCGCAACACGCCGCGACGTTGCTGCGAAGTGGCGCTCTCTAGCCACCCCGCGCGCCCCAAAAACATCCACAGGAAAAACCGGTATGACGCAGACCCTGAAGGGCAAGACCCTCCTCATCACCGGCGCCAGCCGCGGCATCGGCCTGGCGATCGCGAAGAAGGCGGCGGCTGACGGCGCCAACATCGTGCTGCTGGCCAAGACCATCGAGCCCAACCCCAAGCTGCCGGGCACGCTGCACAGCGCTGCGGAAGAGGTCGTGGCCGCCGGCGGCCAGGCGCTGCCGATGCAGACCGACATCCGCGACGAAGAGGCGGTCGCCGCGGCCGTGAAGGCGGCGGTGGCGCGCTTCGGTGGCATCGACATCCTGGTGAACAACGCCAGCGCCATCAGCTTGACGCCGACACCGATGACGCCGATGAAGCGCTTCGACCTGATGTTCGGCGTGAACGTGCGCGGCACGTATTGCTGCACGCAGGCCTGCCTGCCCGAGCTGATCAAGAGCGCCCAGGCGGGCCGCAACCCGCACGTGCTGAACATGAGCCCGCCGCTTTCGATGAAGGAGTACTGGTTCAAGGGCCACGTGGCCTACACGATGGCCAAGTACGGCATGAGCGAGTGCACGCTGGGGCACGCGGGCGAGTTCCGCCCGCACGGCATAGGCGTGAACAGCCTGTGGCCGCGCACGGCGATTGCTACTGCGGCGCTGCAGATGATTCCGGGAATCGACCTGGCGCTGTGTCGCAAGCCGGAGATCCTGGCCGATGCAGCCTGGTTCATCCTCACCAGCGACGCGAAGAAGACCACTGGTAACTTCTTCATCGACGACACGCTGCTGGCGCAGCATGGCGTGACGGACTTCGATCAATATGCAATGACGCCGGGCAACAAAAACCTGACTCCGGATTTCTTCGTTGACTGAGCCTCACTATGGACTTGAAGTTGGACTTGAAGTTGGACTTGGACTTCAGGCTTGACGGGAGGGCTCTTGCTCAGAGTGTCATCCCACAGCATCACGAAGCCGACAGTCAGCTCGTCCTTGTAGACCGCGCGATACCAGGCTTCAGGTGCGAAGAGCGCCTCCGCAAGCGAGAAGGCATTTGAAGCGACGAACTGTTCTTGGTCCGGTCGGACCTTGAGCAGACAGACCTTGTGGACTGTATCGCTCGTGATCTCGCGCAGGGTGACGGTGGGCATGGATGCGTTGTGTGTGGCCTAACGTTCGAGCTAGCGCGACCCCAGCGGTGTGACGCCCTGGCCGCGAGGCCGATGATAGACAACCACGGCCTCGCGGCCAGGGCGGCACGCGGTTGGGGGTTGCGTGTTGAGCGAGGGGTTAGGCACACGTGCGCTCCACTGCTTTGAACATGTTGATGTTGGTCGCTGCGTAGCCGAGCTTGACGTAAAAAGCGAGAGCGGAGTGGTTGTGACCGAAGACGTGCCATGCGATGCCTTCGAGGCCGAGGCGGGAGACCTCAAGTCCCAGCGCCTGAAATGCGCTGAACGCGTGTCCTTGTCTTCTATGTTTGGGGGCGATGGTCACGTCGTAGACGTACGCTACCCGTTGCTTTACTCGGTCCTGTGCGGCGAACTAGGGAAGCGCTGAACAACGCGCAGTCGGCCCAGTATTTGGGTTTCACGGCGCTGAGGTGATCGCGTTCAGGGCGTGCGGCTGTTCGCAGGGTGATGCGGTGCCGCATTTCAGCCTCTTCGAGGCCCTCGCTCAT
>JANNRI010000174.1:0-111957 GCA_031401195.1 Burkholderiales bacterium | reverse complement strand
GCGTGTTCTCCCCTGTTTTGATGAGCCGAGGGCGTGCACGGGCCTCTGCCTTTGGACTAGGGGTGGCCGGCGTCCACCCACGGTGCCAGACTCGCGCCCGCCACACGGCAGGGGACGCAGCCCGCGTTCGCAGCCGGATCGATCGCCTTGCAAAGACCATGCTAACTGCCGAACTCGACCGCCCTGCCCTCGCCGGCCTGCGCGAGATCGAGTTGCTGCAAGACCTGGGTGACGACGTGCTGGCCGAGGTGGCGCGGGCCTGCCACTTTCTGCTTGCGCGGCCGCGCCAAGTGGTGATGTCGCGCGCAGACCCCGGACGCGACTGCTTCTTCGTGCTGTCGGGCCGCCTGCACGTGGTGGCCCTGTCGCCCGGCGGTCGCGAGGTAAGCTTTCGCGATGCGCACGCGGGTGAGATCCTCGGCGAAATGGCCGCCCTCGACGGCCGGCCGCGTTCGGCCACGGTGGTGGCACTGCAGGACTCGCTGCTTGCGCGCCTGAGCCCGCTCGATCTGAAGGATCTCCTGCGCCGGCACTGGTCGATCAACGAACGCATGCTCCGCCACCTGGCACGCACGGCGCGTGTGCTTACCGAGCGTGTCTACGAACTCTCGACACTCAATGTGCAAAAGCGCCTGTGCGCTGAGCTGCTTCGGCTGGCCCTCGCCGCCGAGGGTGCGAACAACGCCCGCGTGGTGCTGCGCGACAAGCCCAGCCACAAGGAGATTGCCGCCCGCATCGGCACCTCGCGCGAGCAGGTGACGCGCGAACTGGGCGAACTCGTACGGCTGGGCCTGGTAGGGCATGTTCAGGAACCTGCGCGCGACCACGAATTCCTCGTGGTCGAGGACCTGCACCGGCTGGCCGAGCGCATCGAATCCATCCACATCGCTACCTGAGGACGACGGGCGCCTGAGCGCGGCGACGGCCGCCGCCGCGTTCGAGCAACGGCCACGCAAGTTCGGATTTGTGGTGCGCCAGCGCACATGCTTGCCGCAGGCACCGCCTCTAGACTGCGTGCCGTTCCACCTTGGTCTTCGAAGCCCACCGTGCAACGACGCCGGAGCAGGGAGCGAGAGACATGAACGATCGTCGCGCGAACCAAGCATCGCTGCCAGAAGCGCGGGCCGACACGCGTGCTCTGCGCCGCGAGATCCAGTCTTGTCAGGCGCGCCGGCTGCGCGCAGGCCACTCAGTGCATCACGGGCTGCGCCGGCGGCTGCTGCTCGACCTCGCATTGCGCCGGCCCCAGGCTGCCGCCGCAATGAGAAGCGCTCTGATCCCCTTTGTGGATCAGCGTGATGCCCTCGGGCCCGTCTTCCAGGCAGCGTTGGCAGACCGGGCAGGTGTAGCGCATGGTCTGGCGGTCTTCGATCAGCACCGCGTTCATGACATGGAATTCGGATTGACTCATGGGTTGGCTCGGTTAGGTGCCTGGTTCTTCCAGGGGTGGCGTCAACCCAGGGCCATTGCATCATATCGGCGCGACTTGTCTGACTCCGTAAGTGCCGCCCCCGGACGCAACGGTGTTCGTGCGATATGTGCCGCCGGCCGGTGCCGAAGGGCGCTGAGTTTTCTTTCCACGATCTCGTGGAGCGGGCCGCGCCGGCCGGACTGTGGCCTCCGCAATCGACCCACGTGGTGTCGACATGCTTCCCGTCAAGCCAGCGACTGAGCGGCCGTTCGACTCGGTGGGCCATTCGAGGCCCGACGATTCGTCGGGCCCACAGGACAGATACGCCAGCCCTCGCGGGCCGACCCACCGCGCGTACGTGCTGCCCGCCGGTAAGACCGCGCTCGGGCTCCCGGGCTCGGGCACGGTCGCCGCCCCAGGACATACGCCGCTGCCGCATGCCGACAAGAGCGACTCTTGGTTCAACCGGCCGCTGCCGTCGCGCCTGCTGGACACCGCCTTGCGCATCCTGCACCTCTCGGAAGGCACACGTGCCGAAGCCCTCCGACACCACAGTGTCGACGCTGTCGAACATGAGCGCACGCAACGGCTGATCCGTGAGATGGGTTGCATGCTGGACCTGACCGGAGGCAGCGGCCGAACACCCGAATCGCAGGCGGTTGCCGAGCCCGCAAGCGTTGCGCCTGGGCAGGCCGACACCGTCGCCCGAGAGGACGCCGCACCTTCGCTGGAAATCTACCTGTTGAGCCCGTTCCGTGTCTTTGCGAACGACCGCGCGATCGACGAGTGGCCCAACTGTAAAGGCAGGTCCATCTTCAAGTACCTGGCCACGCACCGCTTCCAGCCGGTGCCCAAGGAGGTGCTGATGGAAGTGTTCTGGCCCGACTCCGACCGGGACGCCGCACGCAACAATCTGAACGTGGCGATCTACGGCCTGCGCAAGGCGCTGGCGCGCGGCGACCCGTCGTATCCGTTCGTGCTGTTCCGCCAGGGCTGCTACTCGTTCAATCCGGCGCTGCGTCTATGGGTCGACGCCGAGGCGTTTGTCGAGTGCGTGCGCCGCGCCCAGGCTGCCGACCAGCAAGGCGACGCCGGCACGGCGATGGCCGCCTACCGGGTGGCGCAGGCGGTGTACCACAGCCCGCTGCTGGTCGACGACCGCTACGAAGACTGGCTGAGCCCGCAACGCCAAGGCCTGCAGGACAGCTACCTGAAGGTACTGACTCGGCTCGCTTCGAACGACTTCGGCCGCGAGGATTTCGAGGCCTGCGCCGCCTCGACGGTGAAGATGCTCGAGGTCGACAACTGCAACGAAGATGCACACCGGCTGCTGATGCGGTGCTATAGCCGCATGGGCCACACGCACCTGGCACTGCGCCAATATCACTTCTGCGTCGATGCACTGGCACGCGAGTTGAAGCTCATTCCAAGCCAGCAGACAGTGGCTCTGTTCCAGCAGATTCGCCATCGCGAGCCCATCTGAAGACCCACCACCCATGAGGAAACCATGAGCAAGCACAGCAAGCCGAACGACGATCCGACCACCGGCAAGGGCGGCAAGCCCAACCCAGCATCCTCCCCGCCGGCGCACAAGTCCGCTTCACTCGCAGCCAAGGCAGCCCGTGGGGTCGCGCCCAGGGAAGCGCCATGGGCCGAAGTGGCCAACTTCGTCGTCACGTTCGAGCGTCGCGAATCGGAGAGCGGTGACGGCATCGAACGGCGCATCACCGCCCACAAGATGCAGGACGACGGCATCACGGCCAAGTGGACAGGCGCGGGGCAGCAAGCGATGTGCGAGTGGATCGCCAACCAGGTGCGTGATTGGGTCAACCCAGAGCCTGCTGAATCCACGAGGAATGAGGTCGGTTGCGACCCGATTGCTGCGCGCGCGCCTGAGCTCGATACGACCCACGTCACTCTGGCCATCGCTCAAGTGCGCGCACTTGGGTCGGTCGACCCTGAGCCGTCAGGAAGTGGCACGCAGGATGAAGGCTGCCGGACGTCGTTCAAGCGCGGCGAGGTGTTCAATCTCGAGGCCCTGATCGAATTCAGCGGCCTGCGCGAGGCCGACGCCGGGCACATTCCGCCCTGCTCAGTGCAGTTCTTCAGTCGCAACACCCTCACCAAGGAGCGGGCGCGCCTCGGCGAAGCGTCAATCGCGGAGAGGGGTTGCGGCCAGTCTTCGTACCGCGCGGTCTTGACGCGCGTGCAACTTGCGGAAGGAAGCTATCGGCTGGAGTCTGTCGCCATGCTGAAGGGCAAGCAGCCGAAATTCGCCTACGAGCAAGTGCCGTTGCAGGTGCGCTGACGGCCAGGCGGCGCTGCGGCTGTGTTCGGGGCCGCACACACAGAGCAGCGCATTGCGTGCGGGATTGCCGGTGGCGAACCCGCTCTATCACTGACTGCCCAGATGCTCGATAGAACGACGGGTTCGAGCGTGGGATGAGCGTCGCTCATGGGGGCTGCGCAGCTGCGGTGTCACAAGGCGCATACCCCGGGGCGCCGTCCATCCCGCCTGAACGGGATGGTCGGTGGGCCCGGGTGCGAAAGTCAGCGTTGTCGGATCACGGAGTCCGCAGGAAGATCGTCGGGCCGTCGGCGGAGCCGGAGCATTCATTCGGCCCCGGGTTCAGGTGTTGCAACACGGCCACGAGCTTGTACAGGCCAGAGACGATGACGCCGTTGAACTGCGCACCCTCGCCAACCAAGTCGTTTGCCGGGACATCGACGTGAATGTCGTAGTTCAGTTGGTTGGGCACTGCGGACACCACCCTGGTCGGCCCGATCTGCTTTTCCTGGCCGGGGCCGATGCTCTCGGCATAGACCCTCACCCGAAAGTCGCCGCCGATGATGTCGTTGATCGGATCAGGCACGACCCAGCTGACGTGGACGCTGAACGGCAGGCTTGAGTCGAGGACCGTACTTGGCGCCGCCGTGTTGTCGTGGACAAACATGCTCATCGCGCTTTGATTGGGAAAGGTTCCCCATTCGATAGCCATTTCGCTCTCCTTGGTCAAACAAGTTGAAAGTGCTCGTCGTAGTCGAGGTCTGTTGATGGATCCGCGAACCGCTTCGAGGAACAGGATGATCCCTGTCGATTGCAGTGTCGCCGGCGCGGCTTAATCGGCGCTGTTTGCGCGCTTGTCCGCGACGGGCCGCAACCTTAAGTACGGATCCTCAATCGAGGGGATCGGCGCAACGCCGCAAGGACACCGGACCAACACAGTCGCCGCAAGAGCGATATGTCCGCCGCCACGAACCGCGCCCGCATCGAATTGTCAAGGTCGCGGGCCAACCATCGACTTTACCGGCGCCTTACCGGCCCCGGCCGCGAAGATGTCCTCGGCGATTTTCAGCCCCAGCGGTACGCCACCGACGTTGCGTGACAGGTCCGGATGGCCGGCAGCGTTCAAGGCGAAGACATCATATGACCAATGCACTCCAAGGAAGACGCGGGAGTATCCGTTCTCCTCGATCATCTGCCAAAGCCCTCGTGGGAACGACCGCGCATGGCGCGGCCGCACAGTTCCTGCATTATCGTGCGTCACACCGTTAAACTCATCGGAAACGAAAGGCCCCGCATAAACAGTGTCCTGCGCCCTGTTTCCGGCTGGCACGCCGAAAAATAATCGAATAATGTGGAACGCCGCCGCGCCAAAGGTGGCGTGACCGGAAGGGTAGGCTGGGAACGGTGGCGTGAAATTGCGATCCGCACTGTTGCTCGCTGGCGCTCCCATCGGTAGCCAAGTCGGATCGCAATCATTGTCGATGTCATGGGTGGGTGCGGGCGCGGCTGGACCCATCGATCCGTCGTGCTCGCGAATACCTACCGCCGGTCGCCACAGGTCGTGTCGATATTTTTGATCCCAGGCGAGGATTCCGGCATCGCCCATCGCGGCATTGACGAACGCGAACAAGCGCGCGTTTTGATCAATGGAGTTGCCTTTGGCCACAGCCACCGCGCGAGTGACCTGGTTGTACTGGCGCGGCGGCGTGCCGATCTCGCGCGATCCGTCGTAAGCCCAGTAGATTCCAATCAACGTTTCGTCGACCGTACGCTTGAATAGCGCGGTCGGCAGCGCCCCCATCAACTCCGGCGCGACGCCCTTGCTGCGCACCTGCCTGAGGGCCGCGCTGTATTCCGGAGCGCCAATCGCTGGCGGCGCATCCAGCCCGTGGCGCGACGTCACGGCAAAACACTTCGAGCGCGCGCCATAAAACGGCGCGTGATAGCCCTGCTTTGGGTTGGCAGGATCGGGCCGATGCCCACCCGGATGCATTGACGCGGCGTAGCCATTGTCGCTTGCACCGGGATCGGCGCTGCGATCGGCAAGCATTGCCTGTGCTACGGCCAGACCGAATGCATGCCCCCTCGCCAAGCCAGGCCCGGAAAGTCCGGCCGCTTCGTGGGCTACGTCGAAGTGCGCCTTTTGCCTAGGGAAGAGAGCACTCAAGCAGGCATGCGCCGCCGCAGCCACCGCAGACGCGGCACTTGCACCTACCCCGGGGCTTGAGGGCAGGGAAGAATATCGCGGCAGCGCCGCAGTGTTTGCGACGCCTGCGTGGGCGTCATACATCGCCAGATGCACGATCGCAAGTGCGCGCGAGCTTAGCGCCGGGCCGCCTTGCTCGGGACTTGGTCTATCGGCGCCTTGGACGTTGCTGAAGTCACGGCGATTGGCCTCGAGCGCGACGTTGTTCCAATACAGGATATGGTCCATCATTCGGCTCCGAATATCGAGGTCAATGTTCCACGGCCTGCGCGATCAGTTTGGCTCAGGCGCCCTCATTCCGCCGCTCAAATCGCTACTGGGGCCTGGACCCGATGCCGCACGCGGAGCGTGCGATGCGGACACCGATCCGCATCGACTTGTACTCGGAGTGGCGAGCGAGGAAGTCGCGGTCGTGCGTGATCAGGACCAAGCTGCCTTGAGGTAGCGCGACAACTCCTCGAGAGAGTCAGTAGAAGTTGCTCGTCGCAGCCGGCAGGCACTAGACTGATCTCGTCGCCGCTCCGACGAACAGGATGATTCATACCCAATGCAGTCTTGTCGTCGCGGCTTAATCGGCGCTGTTTGCGCGCTTATGCACGGCGCACCCCTGGATTAAGTAGCGGTCCCCAGTGTTGTGGACCGTTGGCGGGCGACGGACCTCGATCGAACCACGGTCAAAGGCTGTGAACCCGGCGGGCAAATCAAAAGGCCACCACGCTGAATTCGTTGGCCGAACTCACAAATTGGCCCACTACCGCGGGGCTGCCCATGTTTGAAGTGATCGTCGTCGATACGCTCTGCAGGCCTACCGTCGAGAATCTGACAGCAAAGACACCGGTCCCGACAACGCGGCCGAAATTGACCAAAAAGGTCTTGGGCGAGAACGTTGCGCTGGGATCCGTTGAGTTCAAAGTCACCGTGTAGGACCCCTTGTCGAACCCGCAGGTGACACTGATGCGCCCCGGCACAGGAACGCCGCGTGAGACTTCCTTCGCTGCAGCTGTGATGGGCTTGGGTGCCGCAGGACATGAGGCGACGCCGGGTTCGACGTAGAAGAAACTCTGGCAATGGCCGTGCCCGGCGACTACCGCAAAGGCGATCACCAGCAGCCTTGCGCAAACCGCGCTCATCGTCGCCCCGAGGCTTTCACGGTGCCCATCGCGTGGCCACAAAAGATCACCTCAAGGACATCACGTAGGTCGCCAGCGCGCGTGCGTCGGCGGCTGACACTTGCGGCTGTGGCGGCATGACGTCTTGACCCCAGACTCCCGTTCCACCGCGCCTGATCTTCTTGGCAAGCACCTCAATGGCGTTCTTCTGATGCGCGTACTTGGCTGCGATCTCCTTGAAATTGGGACCGTACTTTCTCTTGTCGACCTGGTGGCAGGCAAGGCAGTTGTTCTTCAACACGAGCTCGTTGTTGTCCGCACGCGCCGACCCAGCGCCGCCCAACAAGCCGATGACTGCTAGCCATTGAAGTGTGATTCGCACCGGGTTCGCCTTCTTCCTACAAAAAAAAGCGCTGCCGAGCGGCAGCGCGTTTGTGCGTTGCAGTTACTGCGGCTTCACGCGGATGATCTTGCCTTGGTCCTCGAGTGCGACATACAGATTGCCATCCGAGCCGAGTTCACATGCGCGGAAGCGTCCGGCAACTGTGGGCCAGGGGAAGTCGGTCTTCGTTGCAGACATCCCATCGGCACTGATCTTCAGCAGATCGAGGCGGTTGCCCACTGCGGTTGCGTGAATGCCGATACCGGCAAAGCCGACCACCATCTGGCCGTTCCAGTCCTTCCACTGCGCACCTGAGAGGAATGCGTTGCAGAACATGCCCTGAGACAGCCCGTTGTTGTTCCACGCCGGCTTCATTGCCTTCGGGTAGGTCTTGAGATCGGTCATGGGCATGAAGGCGGCGCGCTTCTTGGGCTCCATGGCGCCCATCTGGTTGGGGGAGTAGCCGCAGTAGTCGTCAGGGCAATCCTTGCGGCCACCCACGTTGGGGCGTGGGTCCCAGCCTGCGTTGCCGCCATTGGACAATGCGGTCACTTCATCGCTGTGCCACGGGCCGTTTTCTGCGGTGAATGGGCGGTTGTCGCTGGGACGGAACGCGATGCCCTGCGGGTTGCGGTGACCATAGGTGTACACGCGCGCATCGAAGCCCGTTGGAGGCTTGTTGTCCGGGGCTGCTTTGCCGTCCCTGTCGATGCGCAGCACCTTCCCGCCGATGTAAGCCGGACTCTGCGGCGCGATGCCAAGGTGGTTGTCGCCCGTCGTCACGTAGAGAAAACCGTCGGCGGGGCTGAATCGAATGCGGCCGCCGTTATGCGCCCCGGGGCCGCCGAACGGATGCTTGGTCGCCTTGGGTTTGTAGCCGATGTCACCGACGATGTCGGTGCGGTCGGAAACAGCGGTCATCGCATCGTTGAGCTTGAAGCGCATCACCCGGTTGCCGAGTTTGCCCCCGAGATTGGAACTGGAGTACGCATAGATGAAGCGATTGCTGGCGAACTGCGGGTCGATCGCAACACCCATCATGCCGGCCTGTCCGTCGCAGAACAGATCGGCGCTTGCCGATGAATAGCCCGCAGTGGTGCCGACGCCATGCAGCTTGTTGATGGCGCCCGTGGGAAGTCGAACAGAGAGTCCCTTGCACTTCTCGGTGAAGAACATGGTGCCGTCCTTCATGAACGCCATGTCCCAGGGCGAATCGATCTTGTCGACGAAGTCTTCCGTCGAAACGGTCGGTGCAGCTGCAAACAGGCTGCCCGTTAGCACCAAGCCAAAGGATGCTGTCAGCATCTTTCTCATCATCTTTGCCATCGCTCGTATCTCCTGTATTTAGTGAATCCACCGAAGATGGCTTTGGATCCATCCATCAGCACGCTCGGCCTCTTCCAGACACTGCGCTGGAAGCAATGGCGCAGCGAATGAGAATGCGGATACAACGCCTGAACCAGTCGTGCAAACCCTAGTGAAACCCGGGGAAATTCCTGGCGCCTTCAAGGGGGTGGAGGCGAAATCGGCTGACAAGCGCGGCTCGCCTCAGGCCGACCTCAGGCCGTGCCTGGCGCTACGGCCCGACGAGCCGCAGCGAGACACCCACCGCCCGTGGCGCGCCAGTCTCGTAGAAGCGCAAATTCGCCTCGTTCACGATGACGCTGCCGGCGTAACGCTTGTCCACCGCGTTGTCCACGCGCAGCAGCCATTCGGCGGTCCATCCACCGCCCAGCCAGCCCGAGACACTCGCGCGGTGCGCCCAGCGCAGGCCCAGCAGCGTGTAGGGTGCGGCAGCCGCGGTGTTGGCGTCGTTGGCCATCAACGCGCGGCCGTGCCGCACTTCGGCGCCGAACACGCCAAAGCCCGGGCTGCGCCACGCCAGCTCGGCGAACGCTGTGCCGCGCTGTGTGCCGGCGATGCGATTGCCCGCGGCCACGCTCGTGTTCGGCGTCGTGCAGGGGATGTTGGCGCAGACCAGGAAGGTGTCGCGATAGCGCGCGTCGAGCGCGCTTGCGGCAAGCGTCGCGTTCAGCGTGGGCTCGATGGCCCAGCGTGCCGCCACTTCGAGACCCCGGCGCGACGTGCGTCCAACGTTCTGGAATGCAGCGCGCCCGCCAAAGTTCGTCGCCACCGCGATCTCGTCCTCGACGCGCGCCTCGAACGCCGCCACGTCGATCTGCAAGCCGCCGGTACGCCACTTCGCACCCACTTCGAGCTGCTCGCTCTTCTGCGGCAGCAGCGCGAAGTTGAAGCCTCCGGTGCCGTCGACGCGATAGGCCAGCTCCCCGAGCGTGGGCGACTCGAAACCCTTGGCCACGGAGGCGTGCAGGTTGAGGCCCGGCGCGGCATTGAAACGCAGGCCCAGCACCGGGTTGGTGTAGCCGAAGCTCCGGCTGCCAGAGTCGTCGCCGTTCGCGAGAAAGGCATCGACGGCAGCAAGCTTCACCCGCCCGCTGCGCAGCCCGGCGCCCAAAGCCCACTCAGCGGTAGGCAACCATTCCGCCTGCACGAAGGCATCGTCGGAGCTGGCGCGGTTCGTCTCGTCGCGGCGCAACGCGCCCACCACACCGAGCACCTGAGCCAGGCCGGTGCCCGTGAAGTTCTCGTAGCCCTTGCGATCGTCGCGTTGGCGATCCGTGGCCACCCCCGCGACCAGATCGACGGCGCCCATCGCCAGCCGCACGCGTGCCTCGGCGCCGGAGAACGCGCGCCCAAAGTCGATCACGCCGCCACCGTGACGAGGGTTGCCCTGCGTGGCCGGCGCGATGGCCAGGAACTGCACCACTTCGCGCCGACCGGCATACAACGCCAGTTGCGCCTCGCGCAACACGCCGCTGTCGTAGCGATGGCGCCAGCGCGTGCCCAATTGCGTTTGCTCGGTGGTCTTGCGCGTGTCGAACTGGGCAGCCTGCGCCGTGGTCTGCAACGGATCGGCGTCGAACTGCGCGCGTGTCAATCCGAGCGGATCTTGTGACGGTTGGTCGAGGTGATTCACCGTGAAGAGCAAAGAGTCGGCCGCCGTGAGCTGCCAGCCCAGGCGCACGCTGGCGACTCTGCGCTCGGCCTCGCTGCGCGGCCTGAAGCCTTCAACCTCCAGCACGGAGGCGCCGGTACGCAGATCGAGGCCTGGCGCCAGGATCGCCTCGCCTTGCGCACGCACCTGCCGCAACCCGAACGATCCGGCATCGATCGCGCCCTCCAAACGCGTGCCCTTCACGGGCGCGCTGACGAGCGAGATCACACCGCCGGAACTGTTGCCGTAGAGCACCGAGAACGGGCCGCGCAGCACCTCCACGCGCTCGGCGCCGGCGATGTCGAAGTGCGAGACCTGGCCCTGGCCATCGGGCCCGCTGGCTGGAATGCCGTCGCTGTAGAGCCGCATGCCACGCACACCAAAACCTGCGCGCGCGCCAAAGCCGCGCGAGCTGATCTGCAAGTCTTGTGCGTAGTTCCAACGGTTGGCCACCATCAGCCCGGGCACCCGTGCCATGGCCTCGGAGAGATTCACCAACGGCCCCGACGCGCGCAGCTCATCGCGGCCGACGCTGCCGATGGCGTAGGGCGCATCGGCCAGCGCGCGTTCGATCACCGAGCCGGTGATGACCACCTGGGCCGCCGAACCCTCGGCCGGCAATTGCGCAAACGACGAAGCAAGTGGCATCAGAGCCAGCAGGACGGCCGCTTGCACTGCTGTTTTCGAGCCCGTCGCAACGGTCACGTCGCGCGACGCCGGGACGACGTCGCGCCGCACGGCGCACGCCGTAGCCTGACTCAAACTTCGATCGTCAAGATTTTGCATCGCTCGACTCTCGGGCCACGACCAGCCCCTGGCAAGCTGGGGCAAGCCCCTGCCTTGCGCCATCGCGGCACATCCCGTGGCGGACGATGCGACGGGCACGACGGCGGCGCCACAATCCGCGCCATGAATGACGACCAGTTGCTGCGCTACTCGCGCCATGTGTTGCTAGACGACATCGGCATTGAAGGCCAGCGGCGCCTGCTCGCGTCCCACGCCTTGGTCATCGGCGCCGGAGGGCTCGGCTCACCGGTGGCGTTGTACCTGGGCACATCCGGCGTCGGCCGCCTCACGCTGGTCGACCACGACACGGTGGACCTGACCAATCTGCAACGCCAGATCGCACACAACCTCTCTCGCGTGGGGCAGCCCAAAGCGGAGTCGGCGCGCCAGAGCATCGCCGCCATCAACCCTGACGTGCAGGTGCGAGCCCTGCGCCAGCGTGCCGATATGAAGCTGCTCCAACAGTGGGTGGCCCAAGCCGATGTGGTGCTTGATTGCAGCGACAACTTCGCCACCCGGCATGCGGTGAATCAAGCCTGCGTGCACGCGCGCAAGCCGCTGGTGAGCGGTGCGGCCATCGGCTTCGATGGCCAGATCTCGGTCTACGACAGCCGCGATGCCACGGCGCCTTGTTATGCCTGCCTGTTCCCCCCGGGCGTGGCCTTCGAGGAGGTGGCGTGCGCCACGATGGGCGTGTTCGCGCCGCTGGTGGGCATCATCGGCACCATGCAGGCGGCCGAGGCGCTGAAGCTGCTCGCCGGCGTGGGCGAATCGCTCGCCGGTCGGCTCTTGATGCTCGATGCCCGCGCCATGCGGTGGCAGGAGGTGCGCATCGCGCGGCAGCCGGCGTGCCCGGTGTGCGGCACCACTCCGGCCGCTGCCGGCCCGTTGCTGGCCTGAGCCGCTTCAGCCCGCTTTCGCGCCCGGTGCCGACACGGCCGCATCTGCTGCCGTTGCAGCAGCCGCAGCCACCGGGTTGCGCAGCAGGTGCCAGTCCAACAGCCGGCGCATCAGACCAAGCGATGCCCAGTGCAGTTGGATCAACCCGAGCATGCCGTTGCGGTGCAACTCGCCCACCACGTTGTCGGGCAGGTTCTGCGCCTTTTCGGCGTCTACCGTGAGGAAGCCGTCCACCGTGTGCTTGCGACCATCGGGCAGCGAGGCGTCGAAACGCATGTCGCGCAGCAGGTCGAGCTCGAGCAGACGCTGGCCGAAGTTGCGCGTGGCCTGGATCTCGCCTTCGAGCACTTCCATGTGCTGCTGCATCGATTTCAGCAACTCGGTGGGCTGGCCGGCGGCATCGAACAAGGGTTGACCCTCCTTGGTGCCCACACCGGACCAGGACATGTCCACGCACACTGCGAAGCGTTGCTCGTCGACCCGGCCGATGCAGAACGGGTACGCCTGCAGCACCGCCGGTTTGTAGTTGGCGCGCCAGTGCTTGCCCTCGGGCCCCTCGAGGTAGAGGTTCTGCTCTCCGGCGACCCCCAGCACCACGATCGGCGCGATCTGGTCGCGGCCGTCCGTCTCGCGGCCGGCACGCACGAAGACGATCGGAAACTCCTTGCACGCATCGGCGAATTCGGTCGCGGCCACGAAGACCGCATTCAGCCCAGAGGCGACCGTCCAGTCGGTGACCGGAAACGTCAGCTTGATATCACGGTGTTGCTGGCTGTCCAGGGCCACCGGCTG
This sequence comes from Burkholderiales bacterium, assembly GCA_031401195.1. Lineage (GTDB taxonomy): Bacteria > Pseudomonadota > Gammaproteobacteria > Burkholderiales > Burkholderiaceae_C > Rubrivivax. Next base: position 99,068 of record JANNRI010000174.1, on the reverse strand, counting down.
CCGGTGCAGATTTGGGTTGATCAAAAACGTTCTCCGGACGCAGGGGATGGGGAAGGGGAAGAGGCCTCTACCACTTGCGAGACCAGCACCTTGTCGACCCGCTTGCCGTCGAGGTCGACGACCTCGAAGCGCCAGCCGCCCCAGTGCACGGTATCGGCGGTGCGCGGCAGGCGCCCGAGCAGGAGCATGATCATGCCAGCCAATGTGTTGTAGCGGCCGCGGTCCTCCTCGGGCAGCTCCTTCAGCTCGAGGCGGTCTTTCAGCTCGGGCACGGGGATCAGGCCGTCCATGAGCCAGCTGTCGTCGCTGCGGCGCACGGCCCAGCCTTCGTCGTCGGCTGCAGTGGTGAACTCGCCGGTGATGGCCTCAAGCACGTCGCGCTCGCCGATCACGCCTTGCACCGCGCCGTACTCGTCGACCACGAACACGAGGTCGGCACTGGCGCGCCTGAAGTGCTCGAGCAGCTCCATGCCCGAGAGCGTCTCCGGCACGAACACAGGGGCCTCGATGAGTGCGGCGATGTCGGGCGTTTCACCGCGAGACAGCGGTGCCAGCAGGCGGTGCAGGCCGAGCACGCCGACGACGTCGTCCAGCGAGCCGCGGCACACCGGCAGCCGCGTATGGCCGCTCTCGGCGGCACGCAGGACGAGCGCGTCCATCGGTTGCTCCAGTTCCAGCCACTGGATCTCGGCGCGCGGAATCATCATCGAGCCGATCTGGCGGTCGTCCAGGCGAAAGACGTTGCGCACCATCTGGTGCTCCTGGCGCTCAATGATGCCGGCATCGACGCCCTCCTCCAGGCTCGCCGCGATCTCTTCCTGGGTGACGGCGCGCGCCATGTCGGAGCGTATGCCGAACAGCCGCAGCACGGCCTCGGTGGCCAGGCTGAGAAAGCCCACCAGCGGCCGCGTGGCGGTGGACAACGCCATCATCGGCGGCGCCACCAGGCGCGCCACCGTTTCCGGATACAGCTGCCCGAGCCGCTTGGGCACGAGCTCGCCGAAGATGATGGTCAGCACCGTGATCATGACGACGACGAGGCCGGTGGCCGAGTAGCCAGCCGTCTTGGCGCCGATGTCGAAGCGGCCCGTCAGCCACTCGGCCAGCGGTTGGGCGAAGGCGGCCTCGCCGACGATGCCGTTGAGCACGCCGATGGAGGTGATGCCGATCTGCACCGTCGAGAGGAACTTGGTCGGGTTGTCGTGCAGGTCCATCGCGGCCTGCGCGCCCTTCTCCCCGGCCTCGACCATGACCTGCAGTCTCGCCTTGCGGCTGGCAGAGAGTGCCATCTCCGACATCGCGAAGAGGCCGTTGATCAGGATCAGCAGAAAGAGGAGCGTGGATTCCATGCGCGCCGCGCGACCGGCGCAGCCGAGGTGCGGCCGGGGCGGAGAGGTTCGGGGCGGCAGCGTAGCAGAATCGACGCATGCTCTATCTCGTGGGCGACCTGCAGGGCTGCGACGATGCGCTCGAACGCCTGCTGGCGCTGATCGACTTTTCACCCTCGCGCGCGCGCCTCGTGTTGCTGGGCGACCTCGTCAACCGTGGTCCGGGTTCGCTGAAGGTGCTGCGGCGCCTGCGCTCGTTCGGCGACGCGGCCACCTGCCTTCTAGGCAACCATGACCTGCATCTACTGGCCGTGGCCGACGGCGCGCGCCCGCTTCGCCGCGGCGACACCTTCGGCGATGTGCTGGCCGACCCGGAACGCGCCGCGCATCTCGAATGGCTGCGCCACCGGCCGCTGGCTTGTGCAGCGGCCGGTTGGCTGTGCGTGCACGCCGGCGTGGTGCCGCAATGGGACGCGCAGGAAACCCTCGCGCTGGCCCACGAGCTGAGCATCATGCTGCGCGGGCCGGACCTGGCCGGCTTCCTGCACGCGATGTACGGCGACGCGCCGCCGCGCTGGTCGCCCGACCTCCAGGGCATGGAGCGATGGCGCTTCATCGTCAACGTGCTCACGCGAATCCGCTTCTGCTCCGCGGCGGGTGATCTGGATCTGAAGACCAAGGAAGGCGCTGGCGCCGCGCCGGCGGGCTTCATGCCCTGGTTCGACGTGCCCGACCGGCGCAGCGCCGGTCACCCCGTGGCATGCGGCCACTGGAGCACGCTGGGCCTCGTCAATCGGCCCGACTTGTTGGCCATCGACACCGGCTGCGTCTGGGGCGGTGCGCTGACCGCTGTGCGCGTGGACGGAGGCCGGCGTGAGGTCTTGCAGGTGCCTTGTGTGGGCATCAGCGACCCGGCACCTAGAATCGAAGGCCGCAGGAAGCGTGGCCGAGCGGTTTAAGGCACCGGTCTTGAAAACCGGCGACGGGCAACCGTCCGTGAGTTCGAATCTCACCGCTTCCGCCGTGCTCGCGCCCCACGCCTCGCAGTCGAACCACGAGGCTCGGGATTCACGGCTGCAGCACGCGGATGCTGATCTCCGCGGGTTCGTCGGCGAGGCGCCGTTGCGGCCTCAGCAGCTCACGCGCCGAGGTCGATCCCAGTTCGCCTTGCATCTCCACGGTGGAGGGCACGAAGTCGCTCAACGCGGCGTACGCCTCCGCCAGCGCCTCGTCGTCGCTGCGCACCGCGGGCGCATTCATATCTTCGGCGAGCATCGCCTCGAGAGTGTCGCGGCTGCCATCGAGCACGGCGGCCGTCCGATAAGCATCAGCCTCGGCCTCGGGATCCATATGTTCGCGGTCGATGATCGCGACAGCCATCCTCGAACGCAGGCTCGCCAGACCGGCGGGGGACCAATTGGTGACCAGGTTCTCCAGCTGTTCGTGCGCACGGCGCATCACGTCAAGCGGTACCTTGCGCAGGACCTTGAGCCCCTTCTTCTCGATCGCCTGCTCGACAAACACGAGGTGCCGCATGGTCTGGCGGGTCTCGGGCAGTTCGTTGAGCAACGCCGCCAGCTCGGTGCGCACAAGCATCAGTTCCTCGTGGCGGCGGCGGCGCTCGATCTCCTCACGCGGTGGTTGCTTCGCCTTCTCCACGGGCTTGCGTCCGGCCAGCACCACATGCACCTGGCCCTGCTCGCGCCTGAGGGTCACGTCGTGCTGAAAGAACGCCGCAGCGAGCTGCCGCACGGGTGCAAGCCATCGGGATAGTGTCGACATCGGGGTGGGTGTCAGCCGGCCGGTCCACATGCCAGCCCACGGCGGAATTTCGACCCACTCTAGAGTGGGCTTGAGGCCCCCCGAAGGCCCAGGTGTGTCCGCACGCGACAGGCGTCCAGCTTTGGTCGCACGCGCTTACATATCGAGGCTACGCGACGCAAGTTCGGTTCTTGCCCGTCCGCTTGGCTTCGTACATGGCGCCATCTGCGCGCTCGACGGTGGCCTCCAGCGAGTCGCCCGGCCGCCAAAGCGTCACGCCTGCCGAAAAAGTGACGAGCACCTCCTCCCCCTCGTGCAGGAAGAGGCCGGCGGTGAGGCCTCGCTGCAGTCGTGTCAGTGCCAGCTGGGCCGGCTCGAGGTGTAGGCCACCCAGCAACACCACGAACTCCTCGCCGCCGAAACGGGCCACCTGGTCCTCGGGGCGAAGGCGCTCCCGGACAGCCCCCGCCAACGCCTTCAGCGCCATATCGCCAGCAGCATGACCCAGCCGATCATTGAGCTTCTTGAAGTTGTCGATGTCCAGCAGCCCGATGGCCAGCGGCGTCTTGGTGATCATGGCGCGCTCGCAAGCTTGGGCGAACAAGCGTTCCAGGCCCCTGCGATTCGCCACTTGCGTCAACGCGTCGGTGCTGGCCTCGTCGGAGATGCGGCGCAACTCGGTCTCCAGGTCACGCACCCGGGTGTCAAGCGCGGCGGCGCGGTCGCCATCTCGACGCAGGCGTTCGTTTGCTGCACCGACGACGGCACGGATACCACGGCTGTCCTCCAGCATGGCCTGCACGATCAGGGTCAGGCCCTCGAGGCTGTCGGCCTCCTGCACTGCCGCAGCGTGCTGCTCGATGGCTGACTCGAAGCCACCGGCCTGTTCCTGCAGCGCACCGACCTCGCTGATCATGCCCGAGAGCAGTTGCTTGATCATCGCCTTCGCGGCCTGCCGCTCTTGCTTGACCGTTTGTTGCCGAGCCCGGGTGTCGGCCAGCAATGCGCTGGCGGCGCGCAGGCTCTTGACGTCCATCGGCTCGCGCAGCTGAAGACGCACCGCCTCGCATTGACCACGCGTCCAACTGTCGTCGTCGACGAGGTCGACCAGCCCTTGCGACAGCTCGCTGGAAAGCGAGCTCAGCTGGCGCATGAGTTCCTGGCGTTGTTCGAACCAGCCCGTGGCCTCGGCGCAGGCAGCGACCCCCTCTCGAACGGCTTCGGCGTCGGCCCGCGCGGCGCCGGGCGACTCCGCACACCTCGACAGTCGCCTGCCGATCATCGCGCCGCGTTTGTCTGTACCTTGCAGGCCCGCAAGCAATGCATCGTTGTAGGCGTGAAGCAGCTCCTGCGCCGCGCCGACCACACTCGCTTGGGCGTGCTGACGCGCTGGCAACCCCGCAGGCACTGCGTACGCTTCGGCCTCCACGGGGTGCTCGTGGCCGAACAGGCCGGCAGTCTCGACACCATCGAACACACGGTCGCCCTCCCAGGCGAGGAGCAGCGCCTGCAGGCGTTGGGCCAGGCGCGCCTCGTCACTGCGACTGCTGTCCAGCACCCGGTGCAAACTCTCCTTGCGGCGCGACACCGTCCATTGTTTGCTGCCCCGGTCCAGGTGACGCACCAGGCGCTCGACGATCGCCGGCCAGGCCACGGCCACGGCGGTGTTGCCCGGCCGTTGCGCGGGCGCGCCCACGACACCGGCTTCCTCCACGTAGGCCTTGGCAAAATTCTCGGGCGTTGGCTCCAGCCGGGCCTCGGCGATCCTGCGCAATGCTCCGCGGGCAAGCGCGGCCGCGTGCACCTCTACCTCGATCGTCACATCAGCCCCGCTCAGGCCCATGGTCAACGGTATCGCCGGACATTGGCCAGCTCGGTCACCACGCCGGCTTCAGCCTCGAAGGCCACTGCACCGATCCAAGGCGCTTTGCGCGGCAATATGGTCTGTTCGATCCAGCGCGCGAGTTCGTCGGGCATCACAGGCCGGCTGAACAGGAAGCCCTGCATCACGCCACAGCCCAGCCGGTGCAGCACCTCCATCTGGCGCAACGTCTCCACGCCTTCGGCCACCACGCGCAGGCCGAGCGACCGCGCCAGCGCGATGATCGCGGACACGACCGCGGAACTCTGCGGCGTGATGCCGAGATCACGCACAAAGCCACGGTCGATCTTGAGCTCGGAGATGGGCAGCGAGGTCAGGTAGGCGAGCGACGAGTAGCCTGTGCCGAAGTCGTCGATCGCGATCTCGACACCGATCTCGTTGAGCCGATGCAGGGACGGGATCACGCTCTGCAGCTCCTTCATCAGGTTGTCTTCAGTGATCTCGAGCCGGATCGAACGGTGCGGCACGTTGTTCGAGGTGACGCATTCGTGGATGTGTTCGACCAGGTCGCTGCGCGCAAACATGTGCGCGGGCAGATTCACCGCGATGGCGTCGTCGAAACCGAACTGCTGCTGCCACACACGCACCTGGCGTGCCGCTTCTCGCAAGGCCCATTCCGACAGGGGCACGATGAGGCCGGTGTCCTCGGCCAGCGGGATGAAGTCACCCGGTGGCACCAGCTTTCCGCCACGCTGCCAACGCATCAGCGCCTCGGCACCCACCAAGCGCGAGGTGCGCACGTCGATCTTCGGCTGGTAATGCAAAACGAGTTCGTTGCGTTCGATGGCGCGGTTGAGCGCCGACTCGAGCTCGAGCTTCTCGCGGCCGCGCCCCGCCAAATGCGGGCTGTAGATGGCGGTCGCATTCTTGCCCTGTGCTTTCGCCGAGTACATCGCGATGTCGGCGTTGCGCAGCAGGTCGACCACCGTCTGGCCGTCGCGCGGGAAGATGGATATGCCCACGCTCGCGGTCACGAAGCATTCCTGCCCGCCCACAAAGATGGGGTCGCGCATGGCCTCCAGCATGCGACGCGCAACACGCTCGGCTTCGAGGTCTTCGCCGACCTCGGGCAGCAGCGCCACGAACTCGTCGCCACCGTAGCGCCCGACCGCTTCCAGCGCGCGGTGCGTGCGGGTGCCCGAGCTTTCCGCGGCACCCTCCATCAACTGGTCGCTGTGGCGCACGCAGGTGCGCAGGCGTCGTGATACCTCGACGAGCAGATCGTCGCCGGCGCTGTGGCCCAGCGTGTCGTTGATGTTCTTGAAGCGATCGAGGTCGATCAGCAGCAACGCGCACTGGTGCTGCATGCGCTTGGCCGACTCCAGCGCGCGCTCGGCGCGCCAGATGAGCTGGCGGCGGTTGGGCAGGCCCGTCAGGGAGTCAAAGTTGGCCAGGTGCCGGATCTTGTCCTCCGCCTGGCGCCGGTCGGTCACGTCCTGCAGGATGCCCGTGTATCCCGCACCCTGCCCATGCTCGTTGAACTCGGGCTCGGCCTCCACGCGCACCACACGTTGTCTTCCGTCGCACAGCACGAGCGGCACATCCAAAGCCAGCAGGGAAGTCTGCTTCAGGCAAGCGCGTAGTGATTGCAGGAGGGCATGGCGTTCGTCCGCAGGCACCATGCGCAGCAGCTTGCGCGGTCCGACCTCGTCCTGCGGGCTGAAACCACACACACGCAACGCCTCCGGCGACAACAGCAAGCCACGCCGCCCACGACGGTGCCACTCGAAGCTGCCCATGCGCGCCAGGTCCTGTGCGCGCGCCAGCTCCGACTTGCGGCGCTCGAGTTCCAGGCGCGTGCGCGCACTGCGCAACAAGTAACGCAGCCTGCCGGCCAGCAGGCTCCACTGCGCGGCCTTGACGAAAAAGTCGGTCGCCCCAGCCTCGTAGGCCCGCGCGATCGAGGCATCGTCGTTGAGGCCGGTCAACATCAGCACCGGCACGTTCTCGTAGCCAGGCATCTTGCGCAGTGTGCGGCAGGTGTCGAAACCATCCAGGCCCGGCATGATCGCGTCCAGGACGATGACATCCGGGGTCAGTTCGGCCAGCATCTCCAGCGCGGGCGCGCCACCGGGAGTCTCCAGCACGTCGAACCCACGCTCGCGCAGCGCAAACGACGTCAGCAGCAGGTTGACCTCGTCGTCGTCGACGAGAAGCACCCGCGGACGCTCGGGGAGGTCGTCGAAAGCGGATGCGTGGGGGTGCGTCATCGGCGGCTGCGAGTCACTCGCGCAGGATAGTTCGCACGGCCTCCTGGGCGGCCTCGCCCAGGGCGATCAACTGCTCTACATCGTGGGTTTGTGCCGTGGCTCCCAGGCGCAGCCGATGCTCCAGGGCCTCGCAGGCACGGGCCAGCACCAGCGCGCCGACACTGGCCGAAGACGACTTCAGTGTGTGCGCCACGATGGCCAGCGCGGCGGAGGGCGCCTGCAGCTCGGAACGCATCTGCTCGAGATGGCGCGCAAGTGACACCTCGTACACCGTCAAGACCCGCCTGACCACCCCATGCCGGCCATCCGGATCGAGTTCGCGCAGCCGCGCAAGTGCTCCTGCGTCGAGCACCGTGGCTTCATCGGCGGAACCGGGAGCATCGCTGTTCATGCGGCGTGTCGTGGGTATGGCGCTGGTTGAACTGAAGCGGCTGGGTCATCGGCCGCGAGCATTGTCAAGCGCCGCATAGCCTGGTGAAGTGAGAACCCATCGCCTGTTGGTTTCGGCCCGGTGACAACAAACTTGATGGCTGGCTCCTCACTGAAGAGCCTGGGCGTGTTCGTACAATTTCGCATCATGTCGCGCACCATCCGGCCAGACGGGGTCCACACCATCACGCGACAAGGCGTGAAGACTCCGGCCATGCTGGGGTGGGCACCGCTGTGTACGTGGGTCGCGACAGCCCCCGCTGTGGCGGCAGGCAGTGTGGGTGGGCCCTGGGCGGACGGGGGCGCCTGGCCGTGGCTGTTCATCAGCCTGAGTTTTGTCGCCAGTGCTGCGGCGTTCTTCGCGTGGGGACACCTGCGGGCCCGGTTCGATCAGCGCTCGGCGGCGCAGCCCGCGCCGAATCCGCAGCCCACGCCGTATGCACAGCCCGAATCCGCTGCAGCCCCCGAGCGGCCGCTGCCGGCATCGGAGCAGGCCTGGCTGGAGGCGCTGGCCGGTGCCGCGATTCTGGTGACCCGGCAGCCTTCCGGGTTGGTGCTCAGCTGCCTGAACGCCGCAGCCAAGTCGCTGTGGCAGCACGCGGCTGCCGGAGTGGCGATCGAAACCCTTTCCGGACTCACGCCGGGTGGCGGCGCGGTGATCGACTCCCTGTCACCGGGCCAGGCGACGAACTTCGACGGCTGGCGCTTCGCCGTGCTGAATGGTCACTCCGGCTTGGCGGCACAGGTGCTGATCACCCAACTGGCGGGCGCGGCCAACGAGGGCGACGTCTTCGGCTCCACGCTGTCGCATGATCTGCGCGCCCCGATACGAGTCGTCGAGGGCTTCACGCGTATCGTGAAGGAAGACTACGGCGCCCATCTCGACCGCGTCGGCAACGACCACCTCGAGCGCGTGCTCGGCGCCGCAGCCCGCATGAACCTGATGATCGATGCACTGCTCACCATGGCGCGGCTGTCGGCGCAGCCGTTGGCGCGGCAGCCGGTCGACTTGTCTCAGCTGGCGCACTTCGTGGTCGATGATTTGCGCCGTGGGGACGGTAGCGTGCGCGACGTCGACGTCAGCATCGAACCAGGCCTGCGCGCCAGCGGCGACCCCACGCTGCTGCGGCTCGTGCTCGAGAATCTTCTTGGCAACGCGTGGAAGTACACCGCGCGCAGCGACGCCCCGCGCATCGACATGCGCGCCGCCAGCCATGAAGGACAACCAGCCTTCGCGGTCAGCGACAACGGGGCCGGCTTCGATATGCGCTCCGCAGACCGCCTCTTCGGCCTGTTCCAGCGGCTGCACAGTGCCAACGACTTTGCAGGGCACGGTGTAGGCCTGGCCTCGGTGCGGCGCATCGTGCGGCGGCACGGGGGTGACATCTGGGCCGAAGGCCGACCGGGGCAAGGCGCCACATTCACCTTCACGCTGGGGTGAAACCGAACCCGCCGGCGACCAACGCACCGGCCTGCGCCACAGGCGCGCGTGCACTCGCAGTCAGGTCACGAACGGGCGCACGCTAGGCTAGTCACCGGTGCGGGCCAGTTCCTCAACCGCGCCGAGCAGGCGTTCGGCCTGCGCCGCCGGCGTGATGCCCAACTCGGCAGCCATGCGGTGCAGTCGCGCCAGGGCCGACGTGCGCGTCAGCGAATGGCGATGCATGAGCACGCCAACGGCCAGCGGCAGCGCATCGGCGAGGCCTTCGCGGCCTGATCCGACCGCAGGTGCCGCCGGCGCGGGCTCGGCCTTGATGCGTGCGAAAGCCGCCTCCACCCCGGGTACGATCTGGCCCACATCGAGCGGTTTCACCAAGTAGGCCAGCGCCCCGAGCCGCTGCACTTCCGCCACTGTGGCCTCGTCGGAGAAGGCGGACAGGAACATAAACGGGATGCGATAGGCGTCACGCAAAGTCGCCGCGACATCGAAGCCGCTCTTGCCTTCCATGCGAATGTCCAGCAACGCCAACTGCGGCCGGTGCTCGCGGGCGAGCAGGATGGCATCGTCGCCGTTGTCGGCGTCGATCACTTCATAACCCGCCTGCGCCAGCCCATGGACCACAGTGGCCAGCACGAGGCGGTCGTCGTCGACAACGAGGATGCGACCCTTGGTGGCCGGGTTGGCCGATGCAAGGCTCGCCGAAGGTCCAACCGCGCTGGCCATGGCCGGCATTGTCACCGAAGGACTGCCGCGGCCTCACCCGCAGCGTCTACCGCGCCCGCTGCGATCTCTCTACCCGATTCCACCAGAGCCGCGGCGCCAGCGGAGGATGCGGCGGTATCAGGCTGGCGAACACTGGGTGGCGACAAGCGCAGCGTAGCCACGACATCCTCACCTTCGGCGGCCAAGGTCAGCGCCGCACCACGTCGCGGCAACAGCGCCCGCACGAGGCCGAGGCCGGAAACGCCGGCCGGCACCCTCTCGAGATCGAAGCCCTCGGCCAGCCGGCCGACTCCGGCCACCCGGATCTGCACGCTGGCGCCATCGGCCACGACCTGGGCCCGCACAGGCCAGGCCTGGCCATGCTTGACCGCGTTGGTGAAGACCTCGTTGAGGATGAGCGCCAACGGGATCGCCTCAGACTCCGGCAACACGTGCACGACCGTTCCAGGCAGGACCTCGATGGAGCGACCGAAAGTGCGCTGCACAGACTGCGCGATTGATCTCACCAATCGGGCCACGGGCAGCGGGCCGCCTTGCGCAGAGGCGCCCAACGCGCCGCCCACTTGCAGGCCATAGACCTGCGCAATCGCCTGCACCTGGCTCACGGCCTCGATCAGCACACCGGCCACCTCGGGGCGGCGTTCGGCGTTCTGCCTGAGAAGACCCGCCACGCCTTGCAAGTTGTTCTTGATCCGGTGGTGCACCTCGCGCACCAGCACCTCGCGTTGGGCGATGGCCTCGCGCAGGCGGGCTTCGTTGGCGGCTCGCTGCTCCGTCACGTCGCTGGCCAGCAACATCACCTGCCCCACCGGGCCTGTGGCATCGCGGCCTTCATCGGCAGCGTCACCGTCTGACCCGAGCCCGGGGCCCAGCGCCGGGCCCAGGGCGGCCAGGCGGCAATCCCAGACTCGCAGCGCGCCGCCTGCGGCCGCTGGCGCCGTACGGGCACCTGAACCAACACCCGCACCTGCACCCGCACCTGCACCTGCACCCGCTTGCGTCGGAAACTCGCCGCGCCACTCGTGCACGGTGGCCCCGCCCGGGGCCACCGCGGCAATCCAGCCCGCGAGCGCCTCGCCGAGCGCGCGGTTGGGCAAGTTCGGCAAAGCCAGCAGCGCGCGCTCGTTGCCCTCACCGCCATCAGCGATGCCGAACAGCGCCGCGGCAGTGCGGTTGATCTGCAGCAGCCTGCCGCGCCGGGCATCGAACAGGGCGATCGCCATCGGCGCGGTCTCGATCAGCCGCTGCAACGAAGCCTGGGTGCGTGCAACGCTCACCTCGGCCTGCCTGCGGCGCTCGATGTCCAGCAGCGCAAATGTGAGCTGCGCCGCCCCGGTATCGAGCGTGCTCACCACCGCATTGCCCACGACCCAGAACTCGCGGCCGTCGCGGCCGCGCAGGCGGCACTCGAAGGTATCGATGCGGCCCTCGCGGGCACGCTGCCACCAGTCGGTGCGGCGCAGCGGGTGGTCGGGTTCGGGCGTGGCCACGGTGCTGATCGGCTCGCCGCTGAAGTCGGCAAGCTCACCGCCGAACATGCGCCTGGCCGAACGGTTCATCCATTCGATGCCGCCCTCGCCGACGGTGACGATGCCCACCAGCACCGAGTCGAGCACGGCGCGCGTGCGTTCGGCCTGCGCGGCCAGCGCCACGCGCGCGCGATAGCGTTCGTCGACATCGACAAACGAACAGATGGTGGACCCGGCCTGATGCGGGCCCAGGCCCTCCACGTCGATGGCACGCACGGCCACCTGCACCCAGCGCAGGCTGCCACCGCGATGACGCAGCAGCCGTTCGCCCGCGAAGCGGCCCGACTGGCGCAGCGCGGTGGCCACGCGGGCTTCGAAGTCGACGCACGCGCGCGCGTCCTCGTAGAGCTCGGCCGGATCGAGCGTGCCGAGCTCGGGTACGGCGTACCCGGTGAGCTGCGCCATGGCCAAGTTGGCACGCGCGAATCGCGACCCGCGTTGCACCACCATGCCCACGTCGGAGAGGTTGAACACCAGGTCGCGATCGGACAGCGCGCGCTCCAGCTCCGCTTGCTGCGCCTTCAGCCGCGTGATGTCGGTGAGCACGGCGACCGCTTCCACGGTTTCTCCGCCACTGTCGGCGCGGCGCACGGAGAAGGCGACCCAACGACTCGCGCCCCGCGCAGCATGGTTGACGCCGGACACGGCGGGCGACTCGGCGCCGAGCTCGAGTTCGATGTCGTAGCGGCGCGCCACCTGCAGCGTGACCAATGCCTGCGCGACACCGGCTTCGGGCACGCCCTGGCTGGCCAGGATCTCGCCCAGAGAGGCACCGGCCGCGGCCCCCGGGTCAAAACCCAGCATGCGCTCGAAACGGCGGTTGCAGCGCACGAGGGCCGGTCCGCGCAGATAGGCGATGCCGGCGGTGGAGCTGTCGAGTATGGTGGTGAGCTCACGCAACAATTGCGTGTTGCGGTTCTGGGCCATTTCCTGCTCGGTGACGTCGAGCGTCACTACCGAAGTCGTGGGCCTGCCCCCCGCCAACACGCCCGGCTCGACCCGCGTCAAAAGCCAGCGCACGCCCAATTCGGCGTGGCGCACCGCGTAGCGCACTTCGATGCGCCGGCCGTCGCGCAGCGCGCGCTGCAACCGTTCGTAGTCGGGCAACGAATCGGCGACAACCAGCTCGCGGCTGATGTGATGCAGCACGCTGCGGGCGGTCGGCACCGCGCGGGCGGCCTCGTCGGGGTCCGAGGTGCCAGCGCTGGCGGTCACGGCACTGGCGGCACTGGCGGCACTGTTGGCACTGGGCACACCCCCTGCACCGGTTGCGCGCGACTCGAGCCAGCCGCGTGCCGGATCGAACGTGGCCACGCCGATGCTGGCGGTGCTCATCAGCATGCCCATCTCGAGCTGGGCAAGGTCGCGTTCGTCCTCCGCGCTGCGGTCCTCCACGACGGCCATCACACGCCCCCCCGCGGCGTCACCGACCGACCCTGCGGTGCGCGCCAGCCGAGCCACCAGGTGCCGGCGGCGTCCGTCGGCGAGCGGCATCTGCGCCTGGCGCACGAGCACCGGCGCGCCAGGCAGCAGCGAGGGATGTACGCGGCCGTCGTCCCATCCCAGCAAATGGCGAAGTTCGGGGGCCGCTTCGGGCAACACCTCGGGCACACGCACCACCAGCGCCTCGAAGGCGGCATTGCATCGCACGATGAGACCGGCATCGTCGTAGACGAGCATGCCGGCACCCGCAAGGTCGAACCATTGCTCCAGCTCGTTCTGGCCGCGCCGCACGAGTTCTCGGGCCTGGCTCTCGACGCTCAAGTCTTGCATCACCGCGAGCCAGCACGCCTGGGGCACGGCGATATCGGGGCCGAGCGGCTGCAGGGCCAGCGACAACCAGCGCACACGCCCGTGAGAATCGCGCAACGACACGGAAAGCAAAGGGACGGGCCGGTCGCTGCGCAGCTCCTTCAACGCCGCAGTGCGTTCCTCTTTGTGCTCGCTGCGTTCGCTGGCGGGCAGCAAGGCTTCAAGGGGCTGCCCGACCGCGCCATCCGCCGCCACCGCGCCCAGCATCTCCTGAAACGTCGGGTTGAGTGCCAGCAGCCGAAAAGCGCCATCGAGCAGCGCACAGGCATACGGCATGCGCCACAACGGCAGCAAGGCCGGCCCTGGGTCGTGCAGGCGCTGGGACACGGCGCCCAGGTTGGTCGCGCCGTCAGCGTCTGGTCGCATCGGCGGCATGGCGCTAGGGGCTGCTCAGTCGAGTTGGCGGGCGCTCTTGAGCGCCGCCAGCAGGGCCGCGTTCACCTCCAGCGGCCTCAGCAGCAACCGATCAGTGGCTTCGCGGATCTCAAACACAGCCTCCTGCTCCACAGCCTGCACGAGTTGCAGATAGGGCAGATGCGGCCCTCCCTCGCCGAGCAGTGCCAGCCGCACGCGCTCAGGCACGGGCACGCTCTCCAGCAGATCCGCGACCGGCTGGCGCAGCAGGCGATCGAGCAAGGAGAACACGCCGCAGATGAACATCTCGCCGGCCATCTCGGGATCTGCATGCGCGCGCGCGAGTTCCTCCATGAACAGACCGCGGCGCACCGCCGCATGCATGGTGACCTTGGCACCGGGGTGGTTTGAAGAACTGGCCAGCAACAGCGCCAGCCAGCGCTTGAGCCGCTGGTGGCCCAGCAACATCACCGCATGGCCGAATGAGTTGATCTCCACCGACAGCCCGAATGCTGGCGAGTTGAGGTAGCGCATGAGACGAAAGGCGATTGTGGGCTCCCGCCTGAGCATCTCTTCCAGCCGTGCCGCGGGTTCTTCGCGCTCAACGCCCTTGATCAGATCGAGCACCACGGTGACGTCGGAGGGCACCGGACGCTTGGTGTCACCCGGCTTGATCGCTTCGTCCAACGACCAGCCGAGCACCGCGACCGCGCCACGCTGGAACGCCTGCTCGGCCTCGGCCGCACTGCGCACACCGGTCTGCACCGTGGTCACCTTGCGCACGCCCTGCGCGGGGGCCACGCGCGGATCGTTGCGACGATCTTCTCCGGCATCGACCAGGGAGTGACTGAAGCACTCGACCACCCTGGGGTCGAGCGGCCTGAGGGGCCGACCCTTGATCAACAGCACACTGCCGCTGCGATGCAGTGCCATCAGCGAATCGGCCTGTGCCGGATCGGCGGCCATGAAGGCCGGCACCTCGATCAGGAACTGGCCCGGTGGGTGCGCCGCGAGCACCGCCTCCAGCAGCCCTTCGCCAGCGATGTTGAGCGACACGGGCCGCTCGACGCTGGGCGTCTTCGCCCCGGCCAGCACCGGATCGAGCGGGCGCAATGGTTTTCCTGCCGCCGAGGTCGCCGGACGCGGCCACACCGTCTCGAGCTCAGCCAGCAACGCAGCCACATCGAGCACCGCATCGGACTTGACGGGGTACATCGTGAGGCGGGTGGCCACCACATCGCGGTGGCGATCGACCATCGGGCTGTAGCCCAGAATGACCTGGCCCAGCGCGCCGTGTTCTCGCATGGTTTGCTGCCCTGGAGCTCTATCGAAGGTACTCGAACAGCGACATGCGTTGCACGATCGAGTAGGACTTGAGCGCGGCATCGTAGCCGCTCTGGCGCGCCTGAAAGTCCGAGATGGCCGCCACCATGTCCAAATCCTCACTGCTGGAGCGTTCGCGTTGGGCGTCGAGCTTGCCCTGGGCCAGTCGCTCCTCGATATCGTCGGCCCGGCGCAACGACTCGCCCGTGCGTGAACGCCAGCGCGAGAGGTTCTCGGCGGCGGCATCGATGTCGCCCAGCCCTTCGCGCACGCCTTGCGCGATGACGGTGCCGTCGCGCCCCGGCGTCGCAAGCTCGCCAGCGACACGGTCAAGCACATCAAAGATCGACAGCGTGGTGCCCGGATTGTCGGGGTCGGGTGCCTGTAGCCAGGCAGCGCGGCCGTCGACGGTGAGCGGTGTCGCCTCACCCGAGGCCGTGTAGAGCTCGCCCGCAGCGGCCACATAGGTCACGCCACCGATGCCGTCCACCAACGGCGCCTGGTCCGCCCCCTGCCCACCGAACAGATAGCGGCCGGCGCCGTCGCTGCGATTGGCCACCGAGAGCAGGTCGTTGCGCAGCCCCCGGATGGTCTGCGCCAGCGTGGCGCGTTCCTTGTCGCTGTAGGTGCCATTGCCGGCCTCGACCAGCCTGGCGCGCACCTGTTGCAGCAGTTCTCCCGCGTCGCCGAGCGCCGCCTCGCTGAACTGCATCGCACTGCGGCTGGTGTCCAGCGCGCGCTGGTCGGCATCGGCGCGCTGGATGGATGCCAGGGCCCGCTCGGCGTGCGCCGCAGCGGCCGGGTCGTCGCTGGCGCGCAGCACGCGTTTGCCGCTGGTCAGGCGCTCTTGCGCATCGCTCAATTCCTGTTGGCGACGCTGCAGGTTGCGCACGCTGGTGTCGAAGGCGTTGGCCGAACTGATGCGCAAGGACACGTGGGTCTCCGTTCTTGGACAGGTGGGTCGAGGTCAGGGTGCGGCGAGCGCGTTCGGGAACTCGGGCGCTTGCGGCATTTCGGGCGTTTCAGACGTCCCGGGCCATCCGCGCGGACTCGTCATCACCGCCCCGCCGCCGTCTGCAGCAGGGTTTCGAACAACGATTGCGCCACCTGCAGCACCTTGGCTGCCGCCTGGTAGCTTTGCTGATAGGCGATCAGCCGCGCGGCTTCCTCGTCCAGGTTCACGCCGGAGCCGCTGGCACGCGCTTGTTCGCTCTGCGCTGCGACGGCCGAACTGATCTCCACCGCCGAACGCGTGCCCTGCACGCGCACGCCTATGCGCGACATGGCGTGCGAGTAGGCATCCACCGGGCTCAGCCCGCCCACCAGCGGCCGGTCGCGCAGCGCGAGCATGGCCAGCGCGTTGCCGTTGTTGGTGCTGACGGCGGCCGCCGGCGTGGGCTCCACGGTGAGGATGTCGCCGCTGCGCGGCACGCCTGCCAGCTTCATCGAGAAGCCGTTGATATCGGTCGGTGGTTGAGGAATGGCGGCACCCGCGCTCCAGGTGCCGGTGCCGGTGGACAGCAGCGCATTGCTGGAGTCGAAGAGTTCCCAGGTGTAGGCGCCGGCGTCGTCGGTGAAGGTCACGCGCGCCGTGGCACCGGGCACGGGCAGCGGTGCAGCGCCGACGGCCAGGGAAGCCACCGTCGCTGTGCCGACGTTGCCGGCGCCGGACATGGCGATCAAGGAAGAAGCCGCCGCGAGATCGCGCGGATTGTCGAGTAGGCGGGCAAAGCCATTGGCCGCACGCGCCACGGGTTGCAGCAGGAAGCGGTCGCCCGGTTGTGGCGCCGGCGGGCCGACATCGACGCGCATACCGTCCACGGTGTCACCGCTGGCGATGCTGCGCACGAGGCCATCGGACAGCCGGGTGAGCCGGTAGTTGCCGGGGCTGGCGGTGTCCTCGACGAGGTCGTACTCGCTCGCCTGCAGCGCCGTGGCGTCTGTCACCGTGAGCGTGACATTGGTGAGCGGCACGCCCTGTCCATCGCGCGCATTCGACCGGCGCGCCGTCGCCAACGGCGCGCCGACAGCGAACATCGCGGCGCCCGACGTGCTGCCAAGTGGAGGCATCAGCGACAGGCCCAGCGATTGCTGCACGTTGACCGCGCCTCCGATGGCCGCGGCAAGCTGGCCCACGAGGTTGCGCGCCTCAACCAGGTCTTCGTTCTGAAAGCGCAGAACGCCGGCAATGCTGCCGCCACCCAGCAGCTCGGCACTGAGCGCACGCACGCCGTTGCCCTCGCGCAGGCCAACCGAGACGCGCATCGGGTCACCCACATCCTGTGCCAGCGCCACCTCGGCGGCATCGGACCCCAGCACCAGGCGCTGGCCGCCACCGATGAAGATGGTCATGGTGCCGTCTTCGGCCTCCATCTGGGTGAGGCTGAAGCTCTCGCTCAACCGCGCAATGAGGCGGTCGCGCTCGTCCAACAGGTCGTTGGCAGGTTGACCCAGGCCCTTCATGGCCGCGATGCGCTGGTTGGCCGTGGCGATGGACTTGGCCAGCGAGTTGACCTCGCTCACCGCGGTGCGCAAATCAGCAATCACGCCTTGCTGCCGGTCGTCCAGCGCGACGCCAGCCGCAGCAAAACGGGAGGCGAGATCGCCGGCGCGGGCGAGCACCACCTGCCGGGTGCTGGCGTCGTAGGGCCGATTGGACAGGTCGAGCATCGAGTTGAGAAAACTCGAAGTCGCGGACCCCAGGCCCTGCTCGCCCGGGGGGAAGATGGTCTCCAGACGTTCCAGTTGCGTCAGCCGCGCCGAGTCCAGCGCGGCCAGCGAGCGCGCGCCGCTCGCTTCACGCGTGAGGAAGGCGTCGTGCGAACGCACGACACTGGTCACGTCCACGCCCTTGCCGACGAAGCCCGAACCGGTGAACTGACCCTGGGCCGTTTCCAGCATCACCGACTGGCGCGAATAACCTGCGACGTTGGCGTTGGCGATGTTGTGGCCAGTGGCCTGCAACGCGGCGTAGCTGGCGGTGAGGGCACGCATGCCCAGGGACATCAAGGCGCCCGCGCTCATCGCTGGACCTCCGGGTGCATGCCTGGGGCCCGGACTGGGCCCTGAGGCGGATCGATAGGTTCGCCACGAGCGAACGCCGTGGACGCGGCCATGCCGGTCCAACAATGCCGCAAGCGCGGAAGGGATGCGTTGCCGGCGTTACCGGCGTTGCGGGCGTTGCGGGCGTTGCGGGCGTTGCGGGCGTTGCGGGCGCGGTTCATGCCATGCTACGTTGCAGCCTGAGGGTCGTGTTGATCACGCGCGTCAACTTGTCCGCATACGCGGGGTCGGTGGCATAGCCGGCCCGCTGCAGGCCCTGCGCGAAGGCTGCTGCGCCGGCCTGGCCCTGGAGGTTGCCTTGCGCCGCGCGTGAGGCAATGCCGGCGTAGCGCGGACTCTCCTGCATCAACTTCGCATAGTCGGCGAACGATTCGGCATAGCTGGCGTAGGCACGGAAGCGCGCCACCACCTTCTGCGGCTGGCCGTTGATGTATTCGGTGGTGGTGATCTGCGCGACCGGCCCCTTCCAGCCCGAGCCGGCCTTGATGCCGAACAGGTTGTACGAAGCGCTGCCGTCGCCGTGGCGGATCTCCTTGCGACCCCAGCCCGTCTCGTGCGCCGCTTGCGCGATCATGAAGGTCGCGGGGATGCCGGTCTTCGCCTCTGCGGCCTGGGCGGCCGACTGGTGCTGCTCGACGAAGCCGGCTGCACCCTTCTGCGGCAGGCGCGTCGCGCGCCCGTCCAACGGCGCCACCGTGTTGTTGGCGCTGCCCGTCACCGGGATCGGCCCCGGGCTCAGGCCCATCTGGCGCTCGAGTTGGCGCGTGATGGCTTCGTGCAGACCACCGGGCAGGCCGGCGAGTTGCTGCGCGTACTGTTGGTCGAGCATCTCGCGGCCCATCACGCCGCCGTTGCCCAGGTCATCGCCCGCGGCCATCGTCGTGGCGCGCATGCTCTTCATGAGCTCGTTCATGAACAACGCCTCGAACTGCTTGGCCGCCTGACGCACCGCGGCCTTCGGATCGGCGGCGGCCTGCCCGCGCAGCGCGTCGAGGTTGCGCACATCAGCGGCCAGGGCCGAAGGCAACGCCGCACCGAAACCGGGAATGCCAGGCATCTCAACACCCTCGGGAAGGCGCAGCGGGGATGGAACTCATATCACCTCGATCTCGGCGTTGAGCGCGCCCGCGCTTTTCATGGCCTGCAGGATGGCCAGCAGATCCAGCGGCGTGGCGCCCAAGGCGGAGAGCGCCTTCACGACGTCGTTGAGCCTGGCGCTCGGTGGCATCTGGACCAGTGCGCCAGGATGCTGCGTGACGGAGATTTCGGTGCGCTCGCGCGCCACGGTCTGCCCACCGCTGAACGGCGGCGGCTGGCTCACGACCGGCGTGCTCGTGATCGTGACCGAGAGGTTGCCATGTGCCACCGCGCAGGCACCGAGGGTGACCGCCTCGTTGATGACGATGGAGCCCGTGCGGGCATTGAGCACCACGCGTGCAGCGGGCCGCTCCTGCGCGATGGGCAAGTTCTCGATGTCGGCAAGGAACGCCACACGTTGATCGCGCCCCGGCGCCTTCACGCGCACGGTGCGGCCGTCGAGTGCGCTGGCCGTGCCCGCGCCCTTGGCGGCGTTGATGGCGTCGGCCACCGCACGGGCGGTGGCGTAGTCGCTCGCGTTGAGCCCAAGCTGCACGCTGTCGCCATCCATCAGGGTCGTGGGCACAGCGCGCTCGACCGTGGCGCCTTCGGGCACGCGGCCGGCAGAGAGGTGGTTGATCTGCACCTTGCTGCCGCCCGCGGAGGCGCCCGCTCCCCCCACGATGAGATTGCCCTGCGCCAGCGCGTAGATCTGGCCGTCCGCGCCCTTCAGCGGCGTAGCGACCAGCGTGCCGCCGCGCAGGCTTTTTGCGTTGCCCACCGAGGAGACATTGACATCGATCGTCTGCCCCGGCGTCGCGAAAGCCGGCAGCTGCGCCGTGACGAGCACCGCGGCCACATTGCGCAGCTGCATGCTCGTACCAGGTGGCACCGTGATGCCCAGCTGCTGCAGCATGGCCTGCAGGCTCTGCGTGGTGAACGGCGTCTGCGTGGTCTGGTCGCCCGTGCCGTCCAGGCCCACCACGAGGCCGTAGCCCACGAGTTGGTTGCTGCGCACGCCTTGCACGGCGGCTACTTCCTTGATGCGGCGGGCGTGCGCGTCGACGGGCCACCACAGCGCCGCCGTGGCAGCGAAGAAGGCGATGAGCAGCAGCACGCGCCACCAGCGTTCGGCCAACGCCTCGCTGGGTTGCCACGGCACGGGCGCAGCCGCCTCGTCGAACCCGTCGCCCAGGGTGTCGAACTCGAACTCGCTCATCGTGGAGTGCATGGCCAGTCTTCTCAGAACGGAAACAGCGACAGGAAGACGCGACCCAGCCAGCCGATCGCCTGCGCCTCGGCCTGCGCGCCGCGGCCACGTTGCTCGAGACGCACGTTGGCGATCTGCGCGCTTTGCACCGTGTTGCCCGGCTGGATGGCGCGCGGGTCGACCTGGCCCGAGAAACGCAACACATCGATGTTCTGGTTGACGCCGATCTGCTTCTCGCCGGCGATCAGCAGGTGGCCGTTGGGCAGCACCTGGCGCACGACCACGGTGATCGTGCCGCTGAAGTCGTTGCTGTTCTCGACCGCGCCTTTGCCGGAAAAGTTGTTGGCCGACGTGCCCTCGGCGCCCGCGCGCGCGAACGAGTTCGGCGCGATGCCCGGCAGCGCGGTCACGCCGGCCGAGATGCTGCCGCTCTTGTCGATGCTGCTGGTGCTCTTCTGTACCGCGGTCACCTTCTCGATGATGGAGACGACCAGTGTGTCGCCCACCAGGCGCGCGCGGTGATCCTCGAAGAGCGGGCGGTAGTTGGTGCTCTTGAAGATCGAGCCCATCGCGGCCAACGCCGGCGGCGGCGGCTCGGGCATGGGCGGCGTGGTCTCGGCCACCTCGACCTTGGGGCCAAGCATGACGCAGCCTTGCAGCACCAACAGGCTGAGCGCGCCGACGAATGCGGCGAAGAAAGTGAACAGGAAGCGCTTCATGGTGATGCTGGCTCAGCTCGGTTCGGGCTCAGATCTGGCTCAGGCGCTGCAGCATCTGGTCGCTGGTCTGAATGGCCTTGGAGTTGAGTTCGTAGGCGCGCTGCGTGGCGATCATGGTCACCAGTTCCTCGACCACGTTGACATTGCTGCCCTCGAGAAAGCCCTGCTGAACGGCCCCCAGGCCGTTGCTGTTGGCGGCACCGGCGGTGGCGGTGCCGGAGGCGGCGGTCTCGGCGAAGACGTTGCCGCCACGCGGGTCCAGGCCGGCCGGGTTGATGAAATTGGCCAGCTGGATCTGGCCGATCGTCTGCGGCTGCACCTGGCCGGAAATGGTGGCCGACACCGTGCCGTCGGCGCTGATGCTGATCGCCGCGGCGGTGGCCGGCACGGTGAGGCCGGGTTGCAGCGCAAAGCCCGAACTGGTCACGATCTGGCCGCTCGCATCGACCTGGAACGCACCGTCGCGGGTGTAGCCGGTGGTGCCGTCAGGCAACTGCACCTGAAAGAAGCCCGAGCCCTTGATCGCGAGATCAAGGTTGTTGCCGGTGCCGGCCAAAGCGCCCTGGCTGAAGTTGCGCGTCGTGGCCGCCGCGCGCACGCCCAGCCCCACCTGCAAGCCGGTGGGCAGTTGCGTCTGCTCGCTGGAGGCCGAACCGGCCGGGCGCAGCGTCTGGTACATCAGGTCTTCGAACACGACCCCGCCACGCTTGAAGCCGTTGGTGCCGACGTTGGCGAGGTTGTGCGCCACGGAGTCCAGCTTGGTCTGCTGGCCTTCCATGCCGGTCTTGGCGATCCACAGCGAGCGGAGCATAGGCGAGCCTTTGAATGTGATGACAGCACGGCCATCTTGGCGCCTGTGGCACAGGAGCGAGACCTTGAAAAGCGCGCCTTCGAGGGCGCTTTACTGTGTCGGCATGGCCGACTGCGGTGGCTCAGGGGGGGTGCGCGCCGCTATTGCGCGCCCAGCAACTTCGCGGCGCCCTGCTCGCGCTGCTCGGCGCCTTGCAGCACCTTCATCTGCTGCTCGAACTGGCGTGCGGCCGCGATCATCGCCACCATGGTCTCCACCGGGCTCACATTGCTGCCTTCGAGCGCGCCGCTTTGCAGCCGCGCGGCCGGGTCGGCGGGCAGCTCGCCATCGGCGGGGCGGAACAGGCCGTCGTCACCGCGCGCCATCGGCGCCTCGGGCGTGACGAGTTTGAGCCGCCCCACCGGCGTCGGGCGGCCGCGGCCACTGCTGGCGGTGATGGTGCCATCGCTGGCGACTTCGAGCGCGGCGCCCGCGGGCACGGCAATCGGCCCGCCGTCACCCAGCACGGGCAGACCCGAGGGTGTGACAAGCTGCCCTTCGGCGCTGACCTGCAGCGCCCCGGCACGGGTGTAGGCCTCGGTGCCATCCAGCGACTGCACGGCCAACCAGGCTTTGCCTTGTGGCGCCACGTCCAGCGGCCGGCCCGTGGTCTGCATCGGGCCCGCGCGGTCGTCATAGCCAATCGTGGACTCCAGGGCATACACCCGCGTGCTGGCGCCGCTTCCCAGCACGGGCACGGCACGAAAGGCCTGCATCTCGGCACGGAATCCCGTGGTCGAGGCATTGGCCAGGTTGTGCGCGAGCACGTCCTGGCGTTGCATGGTGGCCTTGGCGCCGGCCATCGCAAGGTAGATCAAGCGGTCCATAGGTCGACACTCCTTTAGGCGGACACTGCGCAACCGCTACCGGACCGGACGATTAACGCAAGTTGACCAAGGTCTGCAGCATCTGGTCCTCGGTCTTGATCGTCTGTGCGTTGGCCTGGTAGATGCGCTGTGCAGTGATCATGTTCACCAGCTCGGCGGTGAGGTCGATGTTCGGCTCTTCCAGTGCGGCAGACTGCAGCACGCCAATGCTGCCGTCCCCAGGCACGCCGCCTACCGGGTCGCCAGAGGCGTAGCTGCGCGCCCAACCGTTGTCGCCGATGGGCTGCAGCCCCTGCGGATTGCGGAAGTTGGCCAGCTCCACCTGTCCGGCCGGGCGCGACTGCCCGTTCGAGTAGCGCGCCATGATGATGCCGCTGCCCTCGACCGCGATAGCGGTGAGCTGGCCGGCAGAGAAGCCGTCTTGCGACAGGTCGGTGACGCTGAAGGCCGAGGCGAACTGCGTTGCCGAAGTGACGTCGAGCAGCAGGCCGGCGATGGCTTGGGTGACGGCACCAGCGGTGGTGATGGTGCTCGGCACATTGAACGCCACGGGCGCAAGCGGCGACGTGGGCGCTTTGCCATCGGCGGCGAAGTTGATGGTGGTGACGGGCGCGGGAGCCCCGGCCGTGCCGGCCACGGTGTCGCCGTTGGCCGTGGCATACACGTCCCACACGCCGTCGCCTGTCTTCTGGAAGTAGTACGTCAGCGCCACGGGGTTGCCCAGCACGTCGTACACGGCCATGGCGGTGGCGCTGTTGTAGGTGTCGGGGTCGTTGAAGTCGATCAGCGGCGCGACCGCCGGCTGCGTGATGCCCTGGCGCGCGTCGAGATTGATCTCGAGGTCGATCGAGCTGGTGGGCCGTGGCGCCACACCGGCCGTCGGCAGTTGCATGGGCACGGCCTGGCCGGGCTGGATGGTGCCCAGCACGTCCGCGGTATAGCCCATCAGGCGCAGGCCGGAGTTGTTGATCACGTAGCCCTCGCGGTCGACCTTGAACTGGCCGTTGCGCGAGTAGGTCACCGGGCTTTTGCCGTCGGTAAGCTGAAAGAAGCCCGCGCCGTTGATCGCCAGGTCCATGGGATTCTCGGTCGTGCGGATGTTGCCTTGCGTGAACTGCTGGGACACGGTGGCCAGGGTCACGCCGATGCCGATGCCGACGCTGCCAGCACCGTTGAGCGCCAGCGCGTACACGTCGCTGAACTCGGCGCGCGCCGCCTTGGCCCCGAAGGTGTTGGCATTGGCAATGTTGTTGCCGATCACCGACAGGTTCTTGCTGGTGGCGTTCAGTCCGGAAAGGCCTTGCTGGAAGCTCATGGGGTGTCCTCGGTGGTTCTGCGGATGGGGTCGTCTGCGGGATCAGTTGACGGCGCGCACCGCGCCGTAGTCGATGGCGCCCGACCAGCGGGTGTCCAGGCGCAACGTGTCGCCGGCCAGGCTCACGGCCAATACGTCGTCGCGCATGAGGGTCATGCTGGGCACGCTGGCAGCACCTGAGGTGGCGGCGACGCGAAAGCGGTACTCGGCGCCGTCGGCCGTACCGACGGGCGCCTTCCACTCGAAGCCGTGGCGGCCACCGGTCTGCGCGCCGAGATCGAGCGTGTCGATCACGCGGCCGGCGCCGTTGAGCACCTCCACGCGCACGCGGTCGGCCGGCGCTGCGAGCTCGAAGCCACCCACCGCCTGGCCCTCAGCCACGTGCAAACGATCGCCCTGCAGCGTGACCGCACGGCCCACCAGCGAAGCGCCCTGCAAGGCCTGCATCTGTACGAACTGGCGGTTCAGTCCGGCCACCGTGTCGTTCAGTTTTTCGACACCGGAGACGGTGTTGATCTGCGCCATCTGGCTCGTGATCTGCGCGTTGTCCAGCGGATTGAGCGGGTCCTGGTTCTGCATCTGCGTCACCAGCAGTTTCAGGAAACGCTCGGCGCTGCCAGCGGAGTTGCCGGTGGTGGTCGCGGCCGAACTGCCCGTGCGGTTGATGGCGGCAAAGGGGTCGACGGTGGTGGCCATGCTCGTTGCTCCTTCGGTCAGTCAATGCGGGATCACGACTGGCCCATCTGCAGCGTCTTCAGCAGCAGGTTGCGCGCCGTGTTCATCACTTCGACGTTGTTCTGGTACGAGCGCGAGGCGGAGATCATGTTCACCATCTCCTCCACTGGGCTCACGTTGCTGTAGGTGACGTAGCCCTCGCCATCGGCGCCCGGATGCTTGGGGTCGTGCACGCGCCGCGCGGTGGCCAACGATTCGGTGATGGTGGAGACGCGCACGCCGGCATTGGCCTCACCCGCTCGGCCCGGGAGGCCTGGTGTGCCCATCAGCAAAGTCTGGAACACCACCTGACGAGCCTTGTAGGGGCTGCCATCGGGGCCGGCCACGGTGTCGGCGTTGGCCAGGTTGGAGGCGACCACGTTCAGGCGCTGGCTTTGCGCACTCACGGCGCTGCCGGCGACGTCGAAGATACGGGCAAGACTCATGGCATCGTCTCCAGGTGATCACACCGGTGGGTCATTGGTTGTGACTCTTCATCGCATCGAGCATCGTGCGCACGTTGCCGTTGATGAAGCGCAGGGTGGCCTCGTACTGCGTCGCGTTCTGCGCGAAGGCGGCGCGCTCGCGGTCCATGTCCACCGAGTTGCCGTCGAGGTTGGTCTGTGCCGACAATGCATAACGCAGGATCGGCGCTGGGCGACCGCCGGGTTGCATCACGCCCTGGGCAAAACCCTCGCCCGGTGCTGCGCTGCCGGCGGCAGCGCGCAGCGCGCTGGCGAAGTCGAGGTCGCGCGCCTTGAAGCCCGGCGTATCGGCATTGGCGATGTTCCCGGCGATCAGGCGCTGGCGTTCGGCCCGCAGCAGCAGGGCCTGGCCGTGGAAGTCGAGACTGGCGGTGAGCTTGGGAATCATGCGAGGCCCCATGCCGGTAAACCCGGAGACGGTGCCGGCGAATTCTCAGCAGCGGTGGCAACGGCATGAGTCGGATAAGCGCCGCTTTCCCTGCGCAATTTCCGACCTGCACGTACCCCCAGCGGGCTACATTGATATTCGTGAAAGACTCCCGAATCCCTCCTGCGCAGCGCCCGGTGCCTGGCGGCGGCATGCCGCGCCGGATCGCCGCAGCCTGGGCTTGCTTGGGTGCGCTGTCGCCGTGGGGCACGGGTGTGCAGGCGCAGCCCTCCGCGGGATTCGAGCTCCCTGCCATCGCCCGGGAAGCAGCACTTGCGCTCGCGCAGCAAGCCGCCGCCAACCTTGGCCCGCCGGGTGCGCGGATTTTGGCCACGGCAGGGTTGTGGGATGCGCGGCTGCGGCTGGCACCGTGTCTGCGCGTCGAGCCCTACCTTGTCGCGGGCCTGCCGGCCTGGGGCGCCACACGCGTCGGACTGCGCTGCACCGAAGGCCGTGTGGCGTGGCGCGCCTTTCTGCCCGTGCAGGTGCAGGTGTTGGCACCGGCCTGGACCAGCAAAGGCGCCCTGCCGGCCGGCGCCCTGGTGGCCCCCGACCAATGGGAAATCGCCGAGACCGACTGGGCGGCATCACCCTCCCCCGCCCTCGGTGCCACAGCGTCGATCGCCGGCCGCACGCTGGCGCGGCCGGTCGCAGCCGGCCAGGCGCTGCGCGAGACCGATCTGCTGGCCAGGCGCTGGTTCTCCAACGGCCAGCCCGTGCGCATCCGTGCCGCGGGTGCCGGCTACAGCATCGACACCGAGGGGCAGGCCCTGGGCCACGGCATCGAGGGACAGCAGGTGCGTGTGCGCACCGACGCCGGCCGCATCCTCACCGGCCAGCCGGTGGGAGATGCCCTGGTGGAGGTGCGGCTGTGATGTCCGCGTGCCGCGACACCTCCGACCGCCTTGCCGGCAACATTCCCACTTCGGCCCGGTGCGGCGGCAGCCCGCGGCCCCGCGAACCGGGGGCGCGGCACAAAATCTGTCACCCGGCCCTAAAGTCCGGCGCGCCGATTGCCGATAGCGCGTACATGTCAGCGGGAGTCGGCCCGGTACCCGCCCTGGACAGGAGCTCACCATGAAGATCGGTTCGATTGATTCCAAGCCCGTCACGCCCGCCCAAGGCAGTGAACGGCGAGGCGCCGCTGGCGCCGTGCCCCCTAAGGGCGCCGAGGCAGGGCCCGAGCCCAGCGCGCAGGTCGCGCTGTCACCCGCCGCATCGCTGCTCGCGCGCCCCGCCGATGACGCAACATTCGACGCGGCCAAGGTCGAACGCATAGCCGCGGCCATCCGCGACGGCAAGTACCAGATCAACCCCGAGGCGATTGCCGACAAGCTTATCGTCAACGCCGAAGAGCTGCTCGGCCGCAAGCTGGGCTCAGTCGATCGACCACGATGATTCAGCCACCGGATCTCGACGGTGCCCAAGGGCGCGGCGGCACGCCCGTGGCGCAGGCGCAGACGCAGACGCAGGCGCTGGCGCAGCTCGAAGCAGGCGTGGCGGCTTTGACTCGTGGCCTGCGCGACGGCGATGCGCTGGCACTGCAGGTGGCCGTGGGAGAACTTGAGTCGGCCCTCTTCGCGGCCGCTTCCGGCATTCGTGACCCCGCCTCGCTGAATTCGGCGCAGCGCGAGGCTTTGGCCCTGGCGGCGCGGCGCGTGGCCGTCCAACGCGAAGCGGTTGCTCGTGCCAGTGCTTCGGCGGGGCGCGCCATCGAAGTGCTTCTTCCGGCAACAGCGCCGGCGGCCGCGACCTATTCCAGCGCCGGTTACGCCGAGCGCGCGCCTGCCGCTGGCTCGGCCTGGGCGTGAAACGCACTGCTGGGTCGGCCCATAGAGCAAGATAGCCCGCCAGTCCGGGCGACGATCCATGAGTAGCGCCCGGCAGATCCGGGCGTTGTCATTTCAACGCGGCGCTGACAGCAATGCGCCCGTGGTCGGACGCCAGGTGGGCCGTTGGGTTGCCACTCGCGCTACCACTCGCGTCGCCATTCGCGTCACCATTCGCGCTACCACTCACGCAACCGTGAGCGCAGCCTGGCGATCGACTGGCTGTGCAGCTGGCAGACGCGGCTCTCGGTCACGCCCAGCACGACGGCGATCTCTTTCAGGTTCATGTCCTGCTCGTAGTACATGCTCATCACGTACTGCTCGCGCTCGGGCAACTGCTTGATGGCCTCCACGAGGGCTTCGCGCATGCGCTGGTCCTGCAGCCTCGCCATCGGGTTGGCCTCCGCATCGGCCACGTGGCGGTCCAGATAGTCCTCGTCGCCGTCGGCGCCGCTCATGTCTTCCAGGTAGATGAGCTGCGTGCCCCGCACTTTGCCCAACAGTTCCTGGTAGCCCTCGAGCGTCAAGCCCATTTCGCGCGCGATTTCGCTCTCGCTGGGCGCGCGACCATGGCGCTGCTCCAGTTTGTGCACTGCGGCCTCGATGCTGCGCTGGTGGCGCCGGTCACCACGGCTCATCCAGTCATTGCCGCGCAGCTCGTCGAGCATGGCGCCGCGGATGCGCTGGGTGGCGAAGGTCTCGAACTGCACACCCTGGTTGGCATCGAAACGCGTCAGCGCCTCGCTCAAGCCGATCATGCCCACCTGGATGAGGTCGTCCAGTTCCACGTTGGCGGGCAGCTTGGCGATCATCTGGTGCGCCAGGCGGCGCACGAGCGGCGAGTACTGCTTCAGGAGCGCGCCGGATTCGAGTGTTCCCTTGGCGGTATACATGGTGCGTTCAACCTCTGTCGGTGGGCAAGGAGTGGCCGCTGTGCAGCGGGTTCGTCGGGGCAACACCGCCGGCGAAGGCGGGCGGGTCGACATCCAGAGTGAGTTGGGCAGCCAGCAGCGTGGCCAGGTGGCCCTCGCTGGCCGCACCCAAGGGGTCCGTGGGCTCGATGGCCGCGGCATCGTCGGCTTGCGAAGGCGGCTGCGCGGGATCCACCAGGGCCCAACCCCGGACCAACGCGCCGAGAAAGTTGTCCGCCACGCCGCGAAGGCTGGCGACGATGCCCCGCAGTCGCGGCGATTGCGCCGACGCCGCAAGCACGAGATCGAAAGTGGTCAGGCCGCTACGCTGCTTGAGCAACTTGCAGCTGGCGTAGGCATGCTTCAGGCTCTCGGGGTGATCAGCAGCCAGCAGCAGCGGGCGCGCCGCGCGCCGCGCCAGCATGCGCGCCAGCTCGCCGGCGTCGGCATGCAACAGCACCACATCGGCAGTGGGCACGGCGTCGAACACCGCCTCGATGAAGCGCGCCGCCGAGCCCCGCGTATCCACGTACTGCATCGGCAGGCCGCGGGCCGGCAAATAGGCCACGCCGGGCAGCATCGGCTCGACGCCAGCGGTCAAGTCGAGGCGGCAAAGTTCGTGTGGCGCCGGCGCGGTGGCCGCAGCATCCACCACCAGCACCTGACGGCCCAGCCGCGACAGCGCCGCGGCCAGGCGATCGAGCACGACCGCACCGCAGGCCACATGCGGATTGGCCGCCAGTGCAATGATCTGGCGCGCATGTCCCGGCCGCCCGGCAAACAGCTGCCGCAGGCCCTGAGCCTGGTCGACCAGCGGCGCCGGCGCGGATGCAGCGTAGAAGTCGCGCATGGTTGCGGCAGGGGTCAACCCAACGACGTCGTTGACTGGGCTGCCGCGGCCGCACCGCCGGCTCCCGACAAGGGCTGGCCGGCAAAAACCAGATTCACCTCGGCGGCTTCCATGCGCCAGGCCGGCGCGCCGTTGGCACGCAACGCGCGCTGCACAAGGGCGTGCGCCGACAGGCGGTGCCAGTCCTCGGGCACGCGCTGGCCGTTGGCCACCGCCAGCACCTTGAGGCGGGAGCGGATCATCGCGTCCAGGGCCGGGGCGAGCTTGACCGCCTCGTCGACCTTGGACAGCACCACCCCCCGGCAGCCCGGCGCGGCATAGGCGCTGAGCTGGTCCTCGATGGTCTCGCCCTGCGCCGAGGCGCTGACGACGACCAAGCGGTTGATCGAGGGGCGCTGCAGCATCTCCAGCAATTCGCGCGTGCGCGCATCTCGTTGCGCCATGCCCGCGGTGTCGATGAGCACCATGCGCTTGCCCACCAGCAGTTCGAGCAAATCCTCCAGCGATGCGCGGTCGTGTGCCGTGTGCACGGGCACGCCGAGAATGCGCCCGTAGGTGCGCAGCTGCTCGTGCGCCGCGACGCGGTATGCGTCGAGGGTGATGAGGCCGAGGTTGGCGGCACCATGCTTGGTGGCGAACGCCGCCGCGATCTTGGCGGTGCTGGTGGTCTTGCCGACCCCGGTGGCACCGATGAGGGCGTACACGCCGCCGGCGTCCTCGAGCGCCGCATCGCGATCGCCGGTGGGCAGGTTGCGTTCCAGCACACCCGCGGCCCACGCCATCTCGTCCACCTCGGGCGGAAGGCACTCGGCAAGCCGGCGCGTGAGGGCGGGCGAAAAACCGGCGTCAAGCAGGCGCTGCGTCAGCTGCGCCTGGCGGGGCTGGCGCTGCAGCTTCTCCATGAAGGCGAGTGCGCCGAAGCGTTGCTCGATGAGGCCACGCATCGAGCGCAGCTCCGTCATCATCGCGGCCTGATCCTGACGTGCGTCGGACGCGCTTTGGGGAGCGGCGGCGGCCGTGGAGGGCGCCGGGGGTCTGAGCGGCGCCTGTGGCGCCTGTAGAGCCTGTGGCGTCTGTGGCATCTGTGGCGTCTGGGAAGTTTGCGACGTCTGCGAGATCGAACCGACCGCATCGCGCAGCACGGGCGGCTCAGGGCGCGCCACCGGCGCCACCTTGTGCAGCAGCGGCGTGGTGTCGGCGCCCATCGAATCGGACTTTGCCCCCGGGCGAGGCTGCACGGGCCTGGAAAACGCAGCAGCCAAGGCGGCGGCGCGTGCGACACCCGGCACCGCGAACGTCGGGTCGGCTGGCGGCAGGCCCTGGGCAGACAGCCTCACGGCGGTGCGGTCGGCCGCCTGCTCGGCTTGTTGCGCGCTCAGCCGCGCACGCGCCTGGGCGATCGGCGAGATCACCGGCGGTGCCGGGGGCGATGGAGGTTCTGCGGCGGCAATCTCGGCCTCGCGCCGCCTCAGCATGCGGTCGCGCACGTAGTCTTGAAAGGACAATGTGCTCATCTGCAAGGCCCGCACGTCTTGTTCGACCGGCACCGTGGCCGCGAAGTCGCCGTCTAGCGTGGGCTCCACACGTTCGAACAATCCCGGTACGCGGCTGGTTGCGCGGCCGGCTGACGCCGCTGCGGCCCGGCCTCGTTTCTCGGGCGGTACGGGCGCTGGCAATCCGCCGAATGCGGAGTTTCGAAACGTCGATGGCGGGCTATTGGCGCCCACACGCTCGAGGTCCTGCACGCTCTCGGGCGCCATCGCCAGCACCTCCACGCCCTCGGCACAGGGTTTGGTGCTCATCACCACGGCGTCGTCGCCGAAGGCCTGGCGCACAAGGGCCAGCGCATCGCGCGGGGTGCGGCCGGTGAAACGCTTCAGGTTCATGCCGTCGCTCCGATGATCGAGCCGATACGTATGGTGTGGGTCTCAGGTATCTCGCTGTGCGCCAGCACCTTCAGGCGTGGCGCGGCGCGCTTGAGAAGGCGAGCCAGGGGCGCGCGGATGGGATCGGGCACGAGCAGGCAAGCCGGGTGGCCGCGGTCTTCCTGGGCGCGCGCGGTGTCAGCGGCATTGCGAGACAAGGTGTCGGCGATGCCGGGGTCGAGCGCAGCGCCATGGGGCGAATTGAGCGCCTGCGTGACCAGGCGCTCGAGGTCGGGATCGAGCGCGATGACATCGAGTTCGCGCACGGGGCCATAGATCTGCTGCACGATGGCAGGCGCGAGGTGCGTGCGGATGCGCCGTGCGAGCTCCACGGGCTCGCTCACGGTGCTGGCGTACTCGGCCAGCACCTCGATGATCGAGCGCATGTCGCGGATGTGCACGCCTTCTTCCAGCAGCAGTTGCAGCACGCGCTGGAGAGTGGGAATGGCAACCATCTTGGGCACGACGTCTTCGATGAGTTTGGGGGCGAGTTTGGTGACGTGCTCCACGAGCTGCTGCGTCTCAACGCGGCCGAGCAAGCGGGCGGCATTCACCTGCATCAAGTGTGAGAGGTGGGTGGCGACCACGGTCGGGCAATCAACAACCGTAAACCCGGCCATCTGCGCCATCTCCTTGTGGCGCTCTTCAATCCACACCGCGGGCAAACCGAAGGCGGGGTCGACCGTGCGCTGGCCCGGCAGTTGCGCCATCACCGCACCGCCGCCCGCGCCCGGCCCGCCCGGGTTGATGGCCAGCCACATGCCAGGCAAGGCTTCGCCCTCTCCCGTCACGGCGCCGCGCAGCGTGACGCGGTACATGCTCGGCTTCAACTCGACCAGGTTGTCGCGGATGTGCACCGGCGGCGGCAGGAATCCCACGTCCTGCGCAAACTTCTTGCGCACGCCCTTGATGCGCGCCAGCAGGTCGCCCTGGCGGCTCTTGTCCACCAATGCGATCAAGCGGTAGCCCACCTCCAGGCCGAGCGTGTCCACCGGCGTCAGGTCGTCCCAGGTGGCTTCAGGATTCGCCTCTCGCGAGGCCACGACCTCGGCGCGCTCCGGCGCCGCAGCCGCGCGCTGCTTGGTCTTGTGCAGGTGCCAGGCCATCGCGCCCAGGCCGGCCGCGATGAGCACGAACACGATATGAGGCATGCCCGGCACTAGGCCGAGGCCACCGATGATGGCGGCCGTCATCGCCAGCGAACGCGGCGAGTCGAAGACCTGACCACGGATCTGGCTGCCGATGTCCTCGCCCTTGCCCACGCGCGAGACCACCATCGCCGCGGCCACCGAGATCAACAGGCCTGGGATCTGCGCGACCAGCGCGTCGCCCACGGCCAGCGTGACATAACTACGCGCCGCTTCGCCCGCACCCATGCCGTGCACAGCCATGCCGATCGCGAAGCCTCCTATCACGTTGATGAACAGGATCAGGATGCCGGCAATCGCGTCGCCGCGCACGAACTTGCTGGCACCGTCCATGGAGCCGAAGAAGTCGGCCTCCTCACCCACTTCGAGGCGGCGACGCCTGGCTTCCTTCTCGTCGATGAGGCCGGCGTTCAGATCGGCGTCGATGGCCATCTGCTTGCCGGGCATGGCATCGAGTGCAAAGCGCGCGCCGACCTCGGCGATGCGCTCGGCACCCTTGGTGACGACGACGAAGTTGATGACGACCAGGATGGCAAAGACGATCAAACCGACGGCAAAACTGCCGCCTATGAGGAAGTGGCCGAAGGCCTCGATCACCTTGCCCGCAGCAGCCGGGCCGGTGTGACCCTCGGTGAGCACCACACGCGTGGAGGCCACGTTCAGCGACAGGCGCAACAGCGTCGTCACCAGCAGCACGGTGGGCAGGGCCGCGAAGTCGAGCGGGCGCAGCATCTGCGACGAGACCATCACCACCATCAGCGCCAGCGCGATGTTGAAGGTGAACAACAAGTCCAGCACGAACGCCGGCAGCGGCAGCACCATCATCGCCAGCATCAGCACGACGAAGACGGGCAGAACCAAGGCCTTGATGGCCGCGGTCTTGGCGCCACCTGGCTGGCGTGGGTCGAGCGCGGTCTTCAGTGCCGCGAGGAACTGATTCACACGCGTGCTCCATCATCGATGGGGTGGGCGTCAGCCAACGGGTCCATGTCTTCGGGCACTGCCGGAATTGGCGCTGGCGCCGCGAAGGGCCGCCCGGCGGCGAGTGCATCGCGCAACTGGTAGACCCAGGCGAGCACCTGCGCCACCGCGGCGAACAGACGTGCAGGCACCTCCTGGTCGATGTCGGTGTGGGCGTACAGCGCGCGCGCCAGCGGCGGCGCCTGCAGCACGGGCACATGGGCTTCCTTGGCGATGTCGCGGATGCGCAAGGCCACCAGATCGGCACCCTTGGCCACCACGCGCGGCGCACCCATCTTCGACTCGTCGTACTTCAACGCCACCGCATAGTGCGTGGGATTCATCACCACCAGGTCGGCGCCGGGCACTGCGGCCAGCATGCGGCGGTTCACGATCTCGCGCATGCGTGCGCGCATCTTGCCCTTGATCTCGGTGTTGCCCTCGGACTCACGCATCTCGCGTTTGAGTTCGTCCACGCTCATGCGCAGTCGGCGCGCAAGCAGTT
Source organism: Burkholderiales bacterium (assembly GCA_031401195.1). Classification (GTDB taxonomy): domain Bacteria; phylum Pseudomonadota; class Gammaproteobacteria; order Burkholderiales; family Burkholderiaceae_C; genus Rubrivivax. The sequence goes on along the minus strand of JANNRI010000174.1, from coordinate 65,461 downwards.
GACGCTGCAGCGGCACATCGACGAGCGCGAACAGTGCCAGCAAACCACCGATGGCAACCAAGCCACCTTGCAACCACGCGCCTGCCGCCACCAGCGCCTGCGGCAGCGGCATCGCCAGCAAGGCGGCCGCCTGCGGCCACTGGGTGCTCAAGACCCACGTACCGGCACCCACCAACAACAGCGACAGCAGGCAGGACTTGGCCGTCTCGGCCACGTGCGCGAGTGAAAACAGGCGTGCGATGCCCGCCAGCGGATCGAGCTTGGAGAGCTGCGGGGCGATGGGCTTGAGGGTGAAGTTCCATCCGCCGCTCAGCAAGCCCGCGGCCAGAGCCAGCGCCACCGTGATGCCGCCGATAGGCAGCAACAGCCACAGTACGCTCGTGCTCTGTGCGAGCAGCCGCTCGGACATGGCGCGTGGATCGGCCAGTTGCGCGGCATCGAAGCGCAGCGCCTCGGCCAATGCCTGCGTGAGCCAGCGTGTCAGCTCGGGTGTGTATGCCCCAAGGATGGCCAGGCCCACACCCAGCGCCAGGAAGTGACCGAGGTCTCGCGACCGCGCCACCTGGCCTTCGCCGCGTGCCCGTTCGAGCTTGCGCGGCGTGGCTGGCAGGGTGCGATTCTGGTTCTGGGAGTCGGCCATGGCTTTGGAGGCTCAGCGAGCCACGCCATGGTGACGGGGAGCCGCCTGAAGTTGAGGCGGATAAGCGGCACGAAGCGCGCCGTGTTTACAACCCGGCGCAGGGCACGCGCAAGAAAGCGCATGCCGCGGCAAGGCCCCACCTTGTTGGCCGCATCGGCCGTCTTCACGGCGATGTAGCTCAGGCGGCGTCAGGCGGGCATGGCGAGCTTCTGCATGATCTTGTGCACCTTCTCTTCCAGCGTGGCTTTGCTGAAGGGTTTGACGATGTAGCCGGCAGCGCCGCTCTGCGCCGCGAGCACCATATCTTCCTTGCGCGCCTCGGCGGTGACCATCAGCACCGGCAGATGCTTCAGCGACTCATCGGCCTTGACGGCCTTGAGTAGGTCGAAACCGTTCATGTTGGGCATGTTGATGTCCGAGACGACAAAGTCGTACTTCGTGTTCTTGAGCATGTTCAGCGCCACCACGCCGTCTTCGGCCTCGTCGGCTTTGTTGCAGCCCATCTCCTTTAGCAGGCCGCGCACGATGCGCCGCATAGTCGAGAAGTCGTCGACGATGAGGAATTTGAGGTCCGCGGTGTTGCTCATGACTTGACGTTTCCTGGAACGGGCGAGACGCTGAAACAGCTTGCGGACTTATCGGTTTGGGTCGCGGGGACTTGAGGGCGCGGCCGAGGCCGGCGCCTCGGGCCCGGCCGCGGCATCGGCCAGCGGCGCCGCACCCCCGCGCAATGCACGTTCTTCTGCTTCGCGATTCATCACGATGAGGCTCATGCGTCGATTGGCGGGCGCACGCGGATCGGCGGGCACGAAGGGCACGCTGGATGCCAAGCCCAGCACCCGAAGCACGTGTTCGTCGGGCAGGCCGCCGGCCAGGAGCTCGCGGCGCGTTGCGTTGGCGCGGTCGGCGGAGAGCTCCCAGTTGCTGTAGCCGCGCTCGCCGCCAGGGAACGGCGTGGCGTCGGTGTGACCTTCCAGGGTGAGGCGGTTGGGCACCCCGACCAGCACGCCGCCGAGCTCGCGCAGCAGCTCGCGCATGCTCGGCTGCAGGTCGGAGCTGCCGCTGCCGAACATGGGACGGCCTTCCTCGTCGACGATCTGGATGCGCAGGCCCTCGGCCGTCATCTCAAGCAGGATTTGCGAGCGCATCGTCGCGAGGCGCTCGTTGCCGGCAAGCTTCTCCTCAACCTTGCGCTTGAGACTCTCCAGGCGTGCGATCTCGGCGCGCTGCTGCTCGGCCTTGAGCACACGCAGGTTGATGGTCTTTCGTTGCGCCTCGATCTCGCCGCCCTTCACCTGGCCGGTCGTGCGTGTAAGGTCCTGTCCTCCCCCCTTCACGACGCTGGAGGAGTCGCCCGAGCCCGAGCCACCCATCATCGACACCTTCAGCGGCGAGCCGAAGTAGTCGGCAATGCCCTTCTGGTCGCCCTCGGTGGTGCTGCCCAGCAGCCACATCAGCAGGAAGAAGGCCATCATGGCCGTCACGAAGTCGGCATACGCGATCTTCCATGCGCCACCGTGGGCGACATGGGCCGCCTTCTTGATGCGCTTGACGATGATCGGTTGGAGCTTCTTGGCATCTCCGGCCATGGCTGGGCTCCTACTTCTTCTTTACGTGACCTTCGAGCTCGGCGAAGGTAGGCCGCACAGTCGACAGCAACACCTTGCGGCCGAATTCGATGGCCACCTGTGGCGCGTAGCCCTGCATGCTGGCCAGCAGCGTGGTCTTGATGCACTGCAGTTCCTTGCCGCTCTCCTCGACCTTCTGCTCGAGCAGGCCGGCCAGCGGCTCGGCCACGGCGTAGGCCAGCAAGATGCCCAGGAACGTGCCCACCAGCGCCGAGCCGATCATGGCGCCCAGCACAGCCGGCGGCTGGCCTACCGAGCCCATGGTCTTCACCACACCCAGCACGGCAGCGACGATGCCGAAGGCCGGCAGGCCGCCGGCCACGCGCTGGATGGCGCCCACCGGGGCGTGCGCCTCGTGGTGGTGGGTGTCGATCTCGCTGTCCATCAGCGACTCGATCTCGTGCGCATTGAGGTTGCCCGACACCATCATGCGCAGGTAGTCGGTGATGAACTCGGTGACGTGGTGGTCGTTGCCAACGCCCGGGTACTTCTGGAACAGCGGCGAACTGTGCGGGTCCTCGACGTCCTTCTCGATCGACATCAGGCCCTCCTTGCGCGCCTTTTGCAGGATGTCGAACATCAGGGCCAGCAGCTCCATGTACCTGGCCTTGGTGTACTTGTTGCCCTTGAAGCAATTGCCGACGCCAGCCAGCGTGGCCTTGATCACGGGCATCTGGTTGTTGACCAGGAAGGCGCCCAGCGTGGCGCCGCCGATCATGGCCAATTCCCAAGGCAGCGCCTTCAGGATCGGGCCCATGTTCCCGCCGTGGGCGATGAACACGCCGAAGATGCACCCGAGTGCGACGACCCAGCCGATGATGACAAACATGGTGCGATTGAAAGTGGTCCACCGATCGCGCAGGGCGCCATCGGCGTTCGGAAGATGCCCGTGTTATCGGCTCGGGGCGCTGGCGGTTGAGCCGGCGCTGACCCGCTTGGGCACGCCGCCTCGCACGCGATACACGAAGAGCGGCCGGCCCACACCTGCGTCCAACGTGGCATGCGGCACGATCCCGGGCACGGGGAACTCCAGGCTGGCCAGCCAGGCGCCCTTCCCCATCTCGGCGCAGGCCTTGGCCCAAGCCCGATCCATCGTCTCAGGGCGCTGGAACAGGTAGACGAGGTCGAGCTCGGCCCAGTTCTGCGCCCACATGTCGCCGCGCGTCACCTCTGCGCCGCGCGCGCGCCGGGCTGCCACCCAGGCCATCGGCGCGCTCCACTCGACACCGCACAACGTGGCGTTGGGCCACAGGCGCCGCAGGGCGGCCAGGCCGTGCCCGAGGCCGCAGCCGGCATCGAGCACGCGCCTTGGCGCAGGCTTGACCACCGTTTCGAGCCCGTTCAGGGCGCTGGCTGGTGTGGGAAAGAACGGCGCGTCGCGCCAGGTGCGCAGCGGATAGAAGACGACCCATGGCAGCAACGCCAGCAGCCAGGCCCAGGCAGCCCATCCTGCACCTTGACTGGCGAGCAGCAGCGCCGACAACGGGAAGCCGAGCGCCGATATCGAGCGCCGCCACCGGCCTTCGTTCAGCAAGCTCAGCGCCGTGGCAGCGGCGGTCCCTGCGGCCAGATCCCAGCCGGCCGTGGCACCGATGTGGCTACACGCAAGCGCGACGGCCCAGCCGGCGGTCCAGGTCAGCACTGCCGGCAGGGGCCAGGGAATGTTCGGCACTGGTCTTCGCGGCATGGCGGTACGGCGTCCGATGCAAATCGCCCGACGTATCGGAGATTGCGGCAGTGTGGCGTCTTTGCGGTTCACCGCGGACAAGAGAAATGCCCGGCCCACGGCGCTATTCGCGCCCCAGCCCGCCGTGCGCCAGGGCGAAAAAAAGCGGGCCCCGAGGGACCCGCTTGAAAGCACAGAGGACTGTGCCAGGAGGAGACGAGCAATGAACCGTTGAGAACCCTTAGGCAGAAGTGTTGCTGAGTGCTTGTTCGGATGATGCGCGCGATTTCTGAAGCCGTGTTTGGTCGGGCGCCGGCCTAGTGTGCAGCAGTGCTCAAGGCCGCGCCGATCGCGCGGCGTGCCTCGGCTTGCGCGCTGGCCAGCTTACCCTTGCCGGCGCGCGCCGGTGGGTGGCAAAGCCCGCAAACATAGTGCCGGGCGATCTCGTGCGGGTGCGTGACGAAATGGCCGCCACACTTGCTACAAGGCGTCATGGTGAGCATGCCGTTGTCGACAAACTTCACGAGCCGCCAGGCACGCGTGACGGACAGTTGCGGCACCAGCCCCTGGGCGCTGATCTGCTCGGTATAAAGCTGGAAGGCCTTGATCACCGTGTCAATCTCATCCAGCGCAGCAACCTTGTTCAGGTATTCGTGGGTGTTGAGGAACAGGCTTGCGTGGATGTTGGGCTGCCAGGTCATGAACCAGTCGGTGGAGAAGGGCAACTGGCCCTTGCTCGGGCTCTTGCCCGCGACTTCCTTGTACAGGCGCAGCAGCCGTTCATAGCTGAGGTCAGTCTCGCTTTCCAGCACCTGGAGGCGGGCGCCCAGCTTGATCAACGTGACAGCACGTTCGATCTGACGGGCTTCGGTGAGGATGCTCTTGTTGCGGGCCATGGTGGGTGGGGTGTCCTGCAATCTGGCGCGGTGTCGGGGCCTGGGCCGCCGTCAGGCGGCTTCGCGGTGGCGGCCAGCCAGCAAGATCGAGGCGTGCAGACGCGACATGCCGTCGTTGGCTGCGCCCTTGCCGTGACTGGTGAGCAGGTTCCACACCACGTCGTCGTCCATGCGGAATCGGCACAGCAATTGGTTGCCGGTGGCGATCTTCATCATCTGGGCCGGGGTGATCGTGGTCAGCAAGGTCGCGGTCTCCTCGTTGATGCCGAGGCGAAACAGCGCCTGCTCGCGGTCGTGGCGCACCAGGCTCTGGGCCAGCATCAGGTACGACAGGTTGGCTTCGCGGATCTCGGCGAGGATTTGGTCAGGGGTCATGGGGCGGGCTCCGGGGGTTCAGTGATGACAGTCGACGAAACGCACTGTATCCACCCGATCAAGCCTGCAACAGGGAGCCACATCGGTGACTGAAGTCCCGCTTCTTCCGCCCACCATGTCAGGCAAACTCCTACATCACCGCGCCGGCGCGACTCCCGTCACGCTTGGCAGGGCTGGCGCTCAGCTCTTCTCGATGCGCGCGTAGGCGCTGTGGTTGTGTATGGACTCGATGTTCTCCACGTCCACGGCATACCGTCCGACCCGAGGTTCACGCTCCAGGCGCAGCGCCACGTCGCGCACCAGGTCTTCGACGAACTTGGGGTTCTCGTAGGCGCGTTCGGTCACCCACTTCTCGTCTGGACGCTTGAGCATCGGCCAGATCTCGCTGCTGGCCTCGTCCTCGGCAAAGCGCACGAGTTCGTGCCACTCCACGGGTTGAAGCGCGGGCTCAAGCAACTCGACACGGATCGTGACCAACGCGCGCTGGTTGTGGGCGCCGTAGTCCGAGATCTCCTTGGAGCAAGGGCACAGGCTCTTCACTGGCACGCCGACCTCGGCCCACACCGTCGTCGTGCGCCCGGGGGTGCCCAGGTGGGTTTCGGCGATCCAGCAGCCCCGGTAGTCGAGCAGGCTCGCCAAGCCGGACACCGGCGCTCGCTTGCGCAGGAAGAACGAAAACGCGGCCTCGGTTCGGCCCTGCTCGGCGCCCAGCCGCGCCAGCATCGCCTCGTGACGCACGCGCAGCGTGGCGGCATCGAGCACGGTGGCGTCAGTGTGCATCTCGTCGAGCCAGGCGACGAAGCGCGACATGTGTGTGCCCTTCTTCTCCGCCGGCAGGGCCACGTCCACGGCCCAGGTCGCAGAACAGGACTGCACGGCGCCTGCCACACGCAGCGCTAGCGGATAACGCAGATCCTTGACGCCTACACGCTGGATCGCCAGATGTCGATGGTCCCGCGCACTCTGTGTGTCAGGGATCTGGAGGGCATCGGTCAGCTTGTTCATCGCAGGGGCATGAGCATGACATCGTTGCGACGGCGAGGGCGTCGCGGGGTTGACACGGAGGTGCCTGCGGGCGCCTAACGCCTAAGGGCCACGCAGAGGAACGGCTGACGTGGGCCCGCTCAGGAGTTCACGGCAGCCAGCGCACCCGGGCGGGCGAGTTCGGCGGCAAAGCGCTGGCGGATGCTGTGCTCGATGCCGGCCGCATCAAGCCCGGCGAGCGAGAGGATCTTGCCCGGCTCGCCATGTTCGACGAACTCATCGGGCAGGCCCAGCAGCAGCACCGGCACCTCCACCCCCTCAGCGGCCAGGCATTCGAGCACCGCCGAGCCCGCGCCACCGGTGATACACCCCTCCTCCACGGTGACCAGGGCACCGTGCGTGCGGGCAAGTTCAAGCACCAGGGCCTCGTCCAGGGGTTTGGCAAACCGCATGTCCGCCACGCTCGCGTCCAGCCTGGCCGCAGCTACCAATGCCGGGTGCAGGAGGGTGCCGAAGGCAAGGATGGCAATGCGCTTGGCACGCGCATCCAGGCGCACCGTGGTGTCGCGCCGCACAACCCCTTTGCCCCAGGCCCAGACCGTGAGTTCGGGCTGGATCTCGGCGCCACAACCGCTGCCGCGCGGGTAGCGCACCGCCACCGGGTGGTTTTGATGGAAGGCCGTGGTCAGCGCCTGCCGGCACTCGTTCTCGTCGCTGGGTGTGAGCAGGCTGCAGTTGGGCACGCAGCGCAGGTAGGCAATGTCGAAGGCACCGCAATGCGTTGCGCCGTCGGCGCCGACAACGCCGGCGCGATCCAGCGCCAGGACCACGGGCAGGTTTTGTATCGCCACGTCGTGGATGAGCTGGTCGTAGCCGCGTTGCAGGAAAGTGGAGTAGATCGCCACCACAGGCTTCATGCCCTCGCAGGCCAGGCCAGCGGCAAACGTGATGGCGTGCTGCTCGGCAATACCGACATCAAAGTAGCGACCTGGGAATCGCTTGTGAAACTCGACCATGCCCGAGCCCTCACGCATGGCGGGCGTGATGCCGACCAATCGCGGATCGGCCTCGGCCATGTCGCAAAGCCACTGCCCGAAGACCTGCGTGAACGTTGGTTTGCCCGGCGCGCCCGCCTTCGGGAATCCCTCGGCCGGGTTGAACTTGCCGCTTGCGGCGTGGTACTTCACGGGGTCGGCTTCGGCCAGCTGGTAGCCATAGCCCTTCTTGGTCACCACGTGCAGGAACTGCGGGCCCTTTTTCGCGCGCAGGTTTTCCAGCGTCGGGATCAGAGACTCGAGATCGTGGCCGTCGATGGGGCCCACGTAGTTGAAACCGAACTCCTCGAAGATGGTGCCGGGCACCACCATGCCCTTGGCATGCTCCTCGAAGCGCCGCGCCAGCTCGAACAACGGAGGCACGGGCTTCAGCACCGCCTTGGCGCCCTCGCGCGCGGCGGCGTAGAACTGGCCGCTCATCAGGCGCGCCAGGTAGCGGTTCAGCGCCCCTACCGGCGGGCTGATGGACATGTCGTTGTCGTTGAGCACGACCAGCATGTCCACCACACGCCCGTTGTGGCCGAAGCCGGCATTGTTCAGCGCTTCGAAGGCCATGCCCGCGCTCATGGCGCCGTCGCCGATGACGGCCACCGCGCGCCGCTCCTCGCCCTTCATTTGCGCGGCGATGGCCATGCCCAAGGCCGCCGAGATCGAGGTCGAGCTGTGGGCCGTGCCGAAGGTGTCGTACTCGCTCTCGTCGCGGCGTGGAAAGCCGCCGATGCCGCCGAATTGCCGCAACGTGTGCATGCGGTCTCGCCGGCCGGTGAGCACCTTGTGCGGGTAGGTCTGGTGGCCGACGTCCCACACGATGCGATCGTGCGGCGTGTTGAACACGTAGTGCAGCGCCACTGTCAGCTCCACCGTCCCGAGGTTGCTGGCGAGATGGCCGGTGGTCTGGCTGACGGTGTTCAGCACGAACTCGCGCAACTCGGCGGAGATCTGCGCAAGCTGGCCGCGGCCAAGACGGCGCAGGTCGGCCGGACTGTCGATGGTGTTCAGCAGGTTGCTCATTTGAATTCAGTTCTCGCGCTCTACCACGCGGTCCGCCAGCAGGGCCAGCGTGGAGGTGGCAGCGCCAAGCCCGCTTCGGGCCAGCGCCTGATGGGCTTGCGCGCACAGATCGTGGGCGTGGACACGCGCGGCCTCGAGGCCAAGCACCGACACGTAGGTCGGCTTGTTGTGGTTGAAATCCTTGCCGGCAGTCTTGCCCAGCGTCTCCGAAGCCTGGGTGACATCCAGGATGTCGTCGACGACCTGGAAGGCCAGTCCCACCGCGGCGCCATAGTCCGAGAGCGCCTGCCAGGCCATCGGTGTGGTGTGGCCGCAGGCAGCGCCCATCAGCACACTCGCCTGCAGCAGGGCCCCGGTCTTGCGGCGATGCATGTCGCGCAATGCGCTCTCGGTGAGCGGCTTGCCGATGCTCGCCAGGTCGATCGCCTGGCCTCCGGCCATGCCCACATGCCCGGCCGCGCGGGCGAGCAGGCTCACCAGGCGCGCCTGCAGCTGCGGCGCCACCCCCGCCTCGGGGGTGAGCACTTCGAAAGCCAACGCCTGCATCGCGTCGCCGGCCAGCATGGCCTGGGCTTCGCCGAACTTGACGTGCACTGTGGGTTTGCCACGGCGTAGCACATCATTGTCCATGCACGGCATGTCGTCATGGATCAGCGAGTAGGCGTGGATCAACTCCACTGCCGCCGCGGCACGCAGGGCGCCTTCCTGGTCGCCATTCAGCGCCTGCGCCGCCGACAGCACGAGCAGCGGGCGCAGGCGCTTGCCGCCATCGAGCACGCCGTAGCGCATGGCCTCGCCAAGGCAGGCGGGGCTGTCGCCGGGAACCCAGGCCTCCAGCGCGCTTTCCACCGAGGCCAGCTGATGGCGAATCCACCCGTCGAGGTCGCGCCCGTTCACCGGAAGAACTCCGTTCTCGGCAAATCGGTATGCGAACGAGCAATCGGGTGAATCATGCACCAGCCCAGGGCTTCAGACGCCCCTCCTCGAGAACCTTCACCTGTTCCTCGACAGCTTCGAGCTTGCCGCGGCAAAAAGCGAGCAACTCGGCGCCCCGTTTGTAGTCGTCGAGCAGGCGGTCCAATGGCAGCTGTCCCAGCTCCATCTGCTCGACCAGCCGGTCCAACTCCGCAAGCGCCTGCTCGTAACTGGCAGGCTGCTTGGGCGGCGTGGAGGTGTTTCTGGCCATTTCTGGTGGGAAATCTGAGCCGAAGATTCTAGTCAATCGCTCCACATGGCTTACCCGACCCTGGCCTAGTGTGGCGCCGCCGCTGCCAGCAACCGGACAAGGCGCAAGGCCGCCAGGGATCGGCGCAACGGCGCTTATTAGAATCCGGCCAGCGTCAAACCTCCGCAGCCGACCCACGGCGCTGGTGCGGGGAGTGGCGGAATCGCCCCAAGCCGTGGCCCGTCGCCCAAGGCCCCCGCTGCGGGCGACCGGTTCGGTACCTGTCTCTTTGCACGGAGGATTGGTTCGGATCATGTCGGACCTCAGCATCCCTCTCGACACACGCGCCAAGGCGCAGCTTCCGGTTCATGGTTATTTCGAGGAGGGCCTGTTCCACAAGGAACAAGAGAAGATCTTTCAGTTCGCACCGCGTTACCTGGGGCACGAGTTGGCGGTGCCCGAGGTCGGCGACCATCTTGCGTTGCCGCAGGAAGGCGAAGGCCGAGCCCTCGTGCGCTCGGTCGCGGGCGCGGACGGCGTCTCGCTCGTCTCCAATGTCTGCCGGCACCGGCAGGCCATCATGCTGCGTGGACGCGGGCAGGGGCGCAGCCACATCGTGTGCCCGCTGCACCGCTGGACCTACGAGCTCGATGGTCAACTCGTGGGGGCGCCGCACTTCGACCATGACCCCTGCCTGAACCTGCGCAACTACCCGCTCCAGCGCTGGAACGGTTTGTTGTTCGAGGGCGGCGGCCGCAATGTGCGCCATGATCTGGCCGAGCTCGGCGCAGCCAGTTCCGGGCTGCTCGACTTCAGTGGCTATGTCTTCGATCGCGCCCACCTGCACGAGTGCGACTACAACTGGAAGACCTTCATCGAAGTCTATCTGGAGGACTACCACGTCGGGCCCTTCCATCCCGGCCTCGGCCAGTTCGTGACCTGCGACGACCTGCGCTGGGAGTTCGGGCGCCACCACTCCGTGCAGACAGTCGGTGTTCATCAGGCACTGGGCAAGCCCGGCTCGGGGATCTACGAGCGCTGGCACTCGGCACTGATGAAGTTCCGCCAGGGTACGCCGCCGCCGCACGGCGCAGTTTGGCTGACGCTCTATCCGACGACGATGGTCGAGTGGTACCCGCATGTCCTGGTGGTGTCCACGTTGTTCCCCAGAGGGCCACGCAAGACGCTCAATCTGGTGGAGTTCTTCTACCCCGAGGAGATCGCCGCCTTCGAGCGCGAATTCGTCGAAGCCCAGCAGGCCGCCTACATGGAGACCTGCGTCGAAGACGATGAGATCGCATTGCGGATGGACGGGGGACGGGCGGCGCTCCTGGCCCGTGGAGACGATGAAGTCGGCCCCTACCAGAGCCCGATGGAGGACGGCATGCTGCACTTTCACGAGTGGTACCGCCGCGAGATGGGGCTGGCGCGGGAGGGTTCGTTCTGAGGCCTGGCACGATGGAACCGCGATGAGCATGCCCTTTCGCACCCTGATCTCCGCAGCCGAGCTGCAAGCCCAGCGAGCTTCGTCGGCGGCCGATCTTGTGATCCTCGACTGCGGGTTCGATCTTGCCGATCCAGCCGCCGGCGAACGGGCATATGCCGCCGGGCACCTTCCGGGGGCCTTGTATGCGCATCTCGACCGCGATCTGACGGGCGCCAAGACCGGCACCAACGGCCGCCACCCATTGCCCATGCGCGACGTCTTCGCCGTGCGTGCGGGCGCTTGGGGCATCGGAGAACGCACCCAGGTCGTGACCTACGACGCGCAGGGCGGCCCGTACGCCGCGCGCGCTTGGTGGATGCTGCGCTGGCTCGGGCACGAGACGGTGTCTGTGCTCGACGGCGGCCTGGCGGCCTGGCTCGCGGCCGGTGGCACGCTGGAGACCCGGACCGCCGTGGCGCGCTCGCGCGTCGCCTATCCGTCGCGGGCATCGGCCGTGCCGACGCTGGACGCTCATGCGCTGCAAGAGGCACTCGCCCGCAGCGAGGCCTGCGTGGTGGATGCGCGTGCACCCGAGCGATACCGTGGCGAGGTCGAGCCGCTCGATACCGTGGCCGGGCACATCCCCGGGGCCGTGAACCGCTTCTTCAAGGACAACCTCGATGCGCAGGGGCACTTCAAGGCGCCGCAGGTGTTGCGCGAAGAGTTCGCGCGCCTGGGCATCAGGGGCGCCACAGTGGCTGGTTCAGCCGTCGTGCATCAGTGCGGCTCGGGCGTCACGGCCTGCCACAACCTGCTCGCCATGGCCCACGCAGGTATGGACGGCGCGGCGCTCTACCCCGGCTCGTGGAGCGAATGGTGCGCCGATCCTGCGCGCCCCGTGGCTCGAGGTTGATCGGCGTCAAGCAACAAGCGGAACCGGGCTGACGCCGACGCGACAAGGCTGTCAAATTCGATACCGACTAAACACAGGAGGTTCTCGATGTACAAGCGCATTCTTTTCCCCACCGACGGTTCTGAGATCACCTTGAAGGCCCTGCAATCGGCCCTCTCCCTGGCGAAGCTCTGCGGCGCCGAGATCTACGCGCTCTCGGTCAAGGAGCCTTTTCCATACAGCGCCATCTCGGAGATGCAGCCGGTGCCGCCCCAGGAGTTCTACGACGCCCAGGAGCGCATTGCCGCTGGCCGTGTGCAGGCCGTGGCAGATGCGGCGCGGGCCGCTGGCGTGCCATGCCGCGCGCACACGGTGGAGGGGCTGCACCCGTGGGAGGCCATCCTCGACCATGCCAAGACACAGGCCTGCGACGTGATCGTGATGGCTTCGCACGGCCGCCGTGGTGTGACGGCACTGCTGTTGGGCAGTGAGACCTCGCGCGTGCTCACGCACTCCACGCTGCCGGTGCTTGTGGTGCGCTGAAACGACGCTCTTGACCCCATGCTTGGCCGTACTGGTCTCGTGCCCCTGCAGCGCGCGTGTGGGCTCAATGCGCGTTGTGCAACAGCGCGCGAGCCAGTACGACGATGCCCAGGCCCGCCACCAACCAAGCCACCTGTACCGCGGTTTCGCGGCCAGACAGGCGCTGCTGAAGCTGCGGCAGCAGGTCGGCCACGGCCACGTAGATGAAGCTGCTCGACGCGGCCACCAAGAGGTACGGCAACAGACTCTCGAATGGCCCGACAAGAAAGTAGCCCACCACGCCGCCAAGCACCGCGGCGGCGCCTGAAAGCAGATTGAACAGCAGCGCGCGCCGGCGGTTAAAACCGGCGTTGAGCAACACGATGAAGTCGCCGACCTCCTGAGGAATCTCGTGCATCGCCACCGCCAAGGCGGTGATGACACCCAACGCAGGGTCGGCGAGGAACGCAGCAGCGATGATCACGCCATCGCAGAAGTTGTGGACGCCATCGCCAACCAGCACCGCCAGGCCGCCGCGGCCGGCTTGTTGGGCGTCGAAGTGGTGATGGTGGTCGTGGCCGTCGCCCTCGTGGTGGTGCACGTGCCGGTACAGCTCGGCCTTCTCGAGCAGCCAGAAGAAGAGCAGCCCCCCGAGCAGGGTGGCGAACAGCGTCATCGCCGTCGGGTGGTGGTGAACCACCTCCCCGATGCGATGCGCATGACCGGCCGCACCCGCCACGCTCTCAAAGGCTTCCGGAAGAACCTGCAGGAGCGCCGTCGCCAGCAGCACACCCGCCGAAAGGCTGACCAGGCTCTTCACCACGCGGCCAAGCAGCGCGACGGTGAGCGTGGCGGCGATGAGCACCGAGAGCAAACCGCCGGCGGCGGTGGCGAGAACGATGTAGAGCAGTGTCATAACGAGAGTCTGGAGCGGCCCGCATCGGGCGCTCTTGCGGCGTTCCGTTCGGCTGCGCGGGCTGCGCGGGCTGCGCTCCGCTCAGGCCTGGAGCAGGTGCTGCCTGTAGTGCAGCAACTCATCGATCGACTCGTGGATGTCTGCAAGCGCCGTGTGCGCTTGCGCCTTCTTGAAGCCTTCGAGTGCCGCCGGCTTCCAGCGCTTCGCCAGTTCCTTCAGCGTGCTGACATCCAGGTTGCGGTAGTGGAAGAAGGCCTCCAGCCCTGGCATGTGAATAGCGAGGAAGCGGCGGTCCTGGCAGATGCTGTTGCCGCACATCGGGCTCTTCCCGGTGGGCACGTACCGGCGCAGGAACTCAATCACTTGCGCGCTTGCGGCCTCTTCGTCGACCGCAGACAAGCGCACTCTCTCTGTGAGACCGCTCTTGCCATGGGTGCCCTTGTTCCATGTGTCCATGCCGTCGAGCACGGCGTCACTCTGGTGAATGGCGAAGACCGGGCCCTCGACGCGCACGGTGACCTGCGGATCGGTGACCACCACGGCGATCTCTATGACGCGGTCACGCTCCGGCACGAGGCCGGTCATCTCGAGATCGATCCAGACCAGGTTGTGCTCGCTGGAAGTCAGCGTCGAAGCCGAGGCAGGGGTGTTCATGGGCCGCATTGTCCGGCATCCCGATGCCGTGCCGGCCCGCCGCCATCGGCACGCACGCCAGCCCCCGACGCCGGCCAGGCCACGACACGCCCTCTACACTTCGCATATGTCGGCCCTGTCGTTCACCGCTCTCTTTGTTGTCGCCCTGGTGTCATCTTTCGTGGTGCGCTTGTGGCTGGCCACGCGCCAGATGCGCCACGTGGCGCGACACCGCGAGCAGGTCCCGGCACCCTTCTCGGGCACGGTCACCGCCGAGGCGCATCGCAAGGCTGCCGACTACACGCTGGAACAGGTGCGCTTCGGCATCATCAGCGCCGCTTTCGGCACCGCCGTGCTGCTCGGATGGACCCTGCTCGGCGGGCTCGATGCGCTCAACGCGCAACTCGTGGTTTTGGTGCAGCCACGCTTTGGCGACATGGCCTATCAATTGGCGCTGTTGGCGGCGTTCGTGGTCATCGGCAGCCTGGTCGAGCTGCCGCTCAGTTGGTACGAGACCTTCCGCATCGAACAGCGCTTCGGCTTCAACCGCATGTCACTGCGCCTGTGGATGGGCGACCTGCTCAAGGGCGCGCTGGTCGGTATGGCCGTGGGGCTGCCCCTGGCGGCGCTCATCCTGTGGATCATGGGCGCCTCCGGCGGCCTTTGGTGGCTGTGGGCCTGGGGTGCCTGGGTCGCGTTCAACCTCGTGCTGCTGGTGCTCTACCCGACCGTGATCGCGCCGCTGTTCAACAAGTTCGAGCCTCTCACCGACGAGACGCTCTCCGAGCGTGTGCGGGCGCTGATGCAGCGCTGCGGCTTTGCCGCCAAGGGCCTGTTCGTGATGGACGGCAGTCGGCGTTCGGCACACGCCAACGCCTACTTCACCGGCCTCGGTGCAGCCAAGCGTGTGGTGTTCTTCGATACCTTGCTGGCGCGGCTGACTCCGGGCGAGGTGGAGGCGGTGTTGGCCCACGAACTCGGGCACTTCAAGCACCGCCACGTGTGGAAACGTTTGGCGGGTATGTTTGCCATGAGCCTGGCCGGCCTCGCGCTGCTCGGCTGGCTGGCAGGACAGAGCGGCTTCTATGCCGGCCTGGGCGTCTCACCCAACCTGGGGCCGCCCGACAACGCGCTGGCGCTCCTGCTGTTCACGCTGGCGCTGCCGGCGTTCACCTACTTCGTCACGCCATGGATGGCGCAACTCTCTCGGCGGCACGAGTTCGAGGCCGATGCCTACGCTTGCACCCAGGCCGACGGGCGTGCCCTGGCACGCGCACTGTTGAAGCTGCACGAGGACAACGCGGCCACGCTGACGCCCGATCCGTTGTACGTGCGCTTTTACTATTCCCATCCGCCAGCCTCCGAACGGCTGGCTGCGCTACCGGCCCCGGCCTGATGGGTGTTCTTCAGCGATGAAGGGCACGGCCCGCTCCGGCAGCCCCCGCACCGCCAGCGCCGCCCGAATCGCGGCGGACGCCGAAGCCGAAGCGCAGGCCGGTCCGCCCGCGCTGGTGGTGGCCACCTTCGGCCGCCAGGTCCTGGTGGAAACCGCAAGCGGGCAACGGGTGCGGTGCCAGACCCGCGGCAAGCGCAGCGAACTTGTCGTCGGTGACCTCGTTCACTGGGCGACCACCGGCGACGGCGGTGTGGTCACGACGCTCGTCGAACGCCGCAATCTGCTCTTTCGGCAGGATCAGTGGCGCACCAAGAGTTTCGCCGCCAACCTCGACCAGCTACTGGTGCTGCTGGCGGTTGATCCACCTTCGTCGGAGAGCCAGCTGGCACGCGCCCTCATCGCTGCGCGCGCCGCGCGGATACCGGCGCTGATCGGGCTGAACAAGACAGATCTGCCGGACCTGCCCGCGGCCCGTGCGAGGCTGGCGCCCTATGCCGCGATGGGGGTGCAAGTGGTCGAGGTGGCGCTGAAGGCAGATCCGCAGGGCGCGCGCGAACGACTGATGCCGTTGCTGAAAGAAAAGACCACCTTGGTGCTCGGGCCAAGCGGCATGGGCAAGAGCACCCTCATCAACCACTTCGTGCCCGGCGCCGCAGCGCAGGTGGGTGAGGTCTCGCGGGCGCTGAATGCGGGCCGCCACACGACCACCAGCACGACCTGGTATTGGCTGGACGAGCAGCAACGCGCGGCCCTGATCGACTCGCCGGGCTTCCAGGAGTTCGGGCTGCGGCAGATCGAGCCGCAAACGCTGGCCACGTTCATGCCCGACCTGGCGGCGCAAGCACCTGATTGCCGGTTCAGCAACTGCACGCACCTTCAGGAACCGGGTTGCGCCGTACGCGCCGCCGTGGCCGCGGGGCACATCAGTGCCAGCCGGCTGCGCATTTACGCCGAGTTGTACGAGGAGCTCTCGCGCAAGGCCTGGTAGCCGTCAGCCGAGCACGTTGGCTGCCGTGAGCAAAGCCACCAGCACAAGCCACAACACGACCGACCGCCAGACCAAGCCAACCACGCTGGCCAGGTGTCCCGGCTGAGCGGGCGCTCCGTCGGTGGAGCCAGCTGCAGCGGCAAGATCGGGAGCGGCGCCGCTGCTGAAGGTCTTGCGCCGATCGGGCGTGACACCGGCCGGCGCAGCGCCGCCGAGTTGCACCCCAACGGCGCCGGCCGCAGCGGCCAGGATGGTGCCTTCGTTGGGGTGCAACCACAGGCTGGCATCGCGGCGCCAGCCGGCCACGGCATCTTCGAAGTTGCCCACTACCGCGAAGCCAAAGGCGGTGAGGCGCGCCGGCACATGGTCGATGATGGCGAACAAATGCCCCGACAGCCCGAGCAGCGCGGCATTCACCGGAGCCTCCATCGCGCGCTGCCGGAAGCCCCAGTAGCGGCTGCAAAACTCGGCCAGGCGATACAGCAAGGCGCCAACCGGCCCGAGGCCGAGCGCCGAAAGCGCCAAGAACCAGAAGAGGACGCCGAAGACGTGGCGATGCGCCGCCAGCAGCGCGTGTTCGATGACGTGGCGCAGCAGTTCGGTGCGAGGCAGCTCGGTGGTGTCCAGGTGACGCCACTCGGCCAGCAGGCGACGCGCCTCGCCCTCGTCGCCTCGGTCCAGCGCGTCGCGGATGTCGGTAAAGTAGTGACTGAACTGCCTGAATCCGAGCGTGCCATACAGCACCGCGATGTCGAACACCAGGCCGAGCAGCGAACTCTGACGCTGCAGCGCAAGGTAGACCAACGCCGTGAGGAGTGCCGGCGCGCCCACCGCTGCGCACCAGGCCACCCACGCATGGTGTTGTCGGCCAGCATCAAAACTGCGGCCACACCAGGCGACATAGGCGCGCAACGCCTCGTGCAGAGAAGACTCGCGCGGCAGCGGCTTGATCTGCTCCAGCACCAACGCCACGAAGACAGCGAGGAACCCCATCGGTGCCGATCATAGGGGCGCACCGGCAGGCCCGCCCGCGTGGCTCAGCTGGCCAGGAAGCGATAGAGGTTGCGCAACATCGCGGCTGTGGCACCCCAGATGAAGTACTCGCGCGGCTGCCCATCGGAGGCGATGCCCCGCCAAGGCATGGAGAGAAACTGCCGCTGCCCGCCCTCGTAGGTGAACAAGTGGCGTCGATGGTGGGCGGGCGTCATCAGGAACGACAGCGGCACTTCGAAGGCTTCGGCCACCTCGAAACGGTCAAGCGCCAGCTCGAAGCCGGGCCGCACCAGGGCAACCACAGGCGTCACGTGGAATCCGGTCACGGTGCGATAGACAGGCAACTCGCCTGCCACGCTCAGCTGGCCGCGTACGAGGCCGACTTCTTCCTCTGCCTCACGAAGCGCCGTGGCGACAGCGCTGTCATCCTCGGGCTCGCTGCCCCCCCCCGGAAAGCTGATCTGGCCGGCATGGTCTCGCAGATGGTCGGTTCTGCGGGTCAGCAGCACGGTCAGGCCTGCCGGCCGCTGCACCAATGGCACCAGCACCGCTGCCAGCCGCGGCTCGCGCTCGGTAAAGAATGGGCGGCCATCTCCCGCCAGTTCGGGTTCGAAGCGACGACCCGATGTGAAGCGTTGGACGATCGCTTCCGCGCTCAGGTTCTCGGCAGAAATCGCCGCGAGATGACCGTCGTGCCCGACCACGGGCACTTGGTGAGGATCAACGATCCGCGGTGCAGCCAACGCGGACGGATGTCAGCTCAGCTTGGCCTTGATACGAGCCGACTTGCCACTGCGCTGGCGCAGGAAGTAGAGCTTGGCGCGGCGCACATCACCGCGGCGCTTGACTTCGATTCCAGCGATCAGCGGGCTGTGGAGCTGAAACGTGCGTTCCACGCCTTCGCCGCTGCTGATCTTGCGCACGATGAAGCTGCTGTTCAGGCCGCGGTTGCGCTTGGCGATCACCACGCCTTCGAAGGCCTGCACACGCTTGCGTGTGCCTTCGACGACGTTGACGTTGACGATCACCGTGTCGCCAGGGGCGAACGCCGGCAGCTTGCGGTCCAGGCGGGCGATTTCTTCCCGCTCGAGCGTGGCGATGAGATCCAAGGGCTGCTCCATTCGATCTTGCAACTGGCACCGAGTGCACCGGGTGAACCGGCGATCACGGCGAGGTAACGGGCGGGTGGAGGAATCGCAGGCACGGGGCCTGCTGTGTTTGCCCGGCAGAGGATCGAAAAGTCCCTCGATTATAGCGGTGTGCCTTGCCCGGGCGCAGCCAGGAACTTCTCGTCGGACGCTGTGAGCCGCCCAGCCGCCCGGGCCGCCGCGATCAGGTCGGGGCGCCGGCGCGCCGTGATCTCGAGCGCGCGCTCGCGGCGCCAGCGCGCGATCTCGGCGTGGTGGCCGGAGAGCAACACCGGGGGCACGTCGAGCCGCTCCTGGCCGAGCAGCCAGCTTGTCGGCTGGCTGTATTGGGGGCCTTCGAGCAGCCCTTCTTCGAAGCTGTCTTGCTCGTGGGAACCCGGACTCAACACGCCTTGCTGCAGCCGCGCCACGGCATCCAGCAGCGCCAACGCGGGCAGTTCACCGCCTGACAACACGAAGTCTCCAAGGCTCAGTTCGTGGGTCACGAAGCGGTCGATGAAGCGCTGGTCGATGCCCTCGTAACGACCGCACACAAGCACGGCGCCCGGCCCTTGGGCGAACTCGTGGACCACGGCGCGGTCAATGCTGCGCCCTGTCGGCGTGAAGTGAACGACGGCCTGGGAGGCCAAGGCCTCAGAAGTCGCGCGGTCGGCGCGTACGGCCGACAGTGCCCGCCAGAGTGGCTCGGCGAGCATCACCATGCCCGGCCCGCCGCCGCAAGGACGGTCGTCGACACGGCGATAGTTGTCTGCCGCAAAGTCGCGTAGCGGCCACAGACGCACGTCCACCGATTCGCTGCCAAACGCGCGGCGTGTCACGCCCTGCGCCAAGTGGGGCGCGAACAGCTCTGGAAACAACGTCAAGACGTCAAAGCGCATGGCCGGTCTGCTGGATTGGGCTGCGATCAGGGGTCACAGAGCTTGTCGGCCTGCTCAATAGTCGGACTGCCAGTCGACTTGCATGTGGCGGGCTGCCAGGTCCACCTTGTCGACATAAGCCGATACGAAGGGAATGAGGCATTCATTGACCACGCCTTCGACCCAGACGCCGGCTTGCACACGCAGCACACAACTGGGCCCGGTCTCAACGAGGCCCACCACCGTGCCCAGTTCCAGGCCTTCTCGGTTGGACACCGCAATACCAATGAGGTCGACCCAGTAGAACTCATCGTCGCCGGGCGTCGGAAAGCTGGTGCGCGAAACGAAGATGCGCGCGCCGCCGAGCGCCTCGGCCTGCTCGCGGTCTTCAAGATCCTGCACGGTGGCGACGATGTGGTCGCCCTGTTCGCGCGCCTGCACGACGCGTAGCAGTGCGGGCCAGGGGCCCGCGACGGGCGGCCGCTTTGGTGCCGGTGCCGCTGTGGACAACGGGGGCTGGACGAACCAACGCTTGGTGGCGAAGAGCGCTTGCGGATCCGCAGAGAAGGGCTTGACCTTGATGCCGCCCTTGACGCCCCAGGCGCCGAGAATGCGCCCAACCTCCACAGCATCGGCCGGCAAGTCATCGGCTGCGGCGCGTGCGGGAGGCAGAGGCAGCTCCGCTGGGCTACTTCGGCTCACCGGGCTGACCGCTCATTGAGGCTCAGGGGCCTCGCGGCATCTTCGGATTCGGACGGCCTCAGGCGGCCTTCTTCACCTGGTCGACCAAACGCAGCACGGTGGGCGATAACTGCGCGCCCACGCCGGACCAGTAGGTGACTCGGTCGAGTGCCACGCGTAGCGGTTGGTCGCCGCCGGCAGCCATCGGGTTGTAGAAACCCACGCGCTCGATGAAGCGGCCGTCGCGGCGCTCGCGAGAATCGGCGACGACGATGTTGTAGAAGGGGCGCTTCTTCGCGCCACCACGGGCCAGACGGATCACAACCATGCTGATGAGCCTTGTATGACTTGGGTGCGGAGCTGATCACGAGCCTCGGGGGACACACCGGGCTGGTCATCGAAAAATTCCGGCGGCCCAATAAGAAGCCCGTCGGTGAAAACAGCGCATTATAGTGGCCAAGCGTGCCTTCTAACCAGACCCACTCCCCCTACAGATCCAAGACGGTGGCCGCTTGGCTCGCTCTGCTGGCCGGCACGATCGGTCTGCACCGCATCTACCTGCATGGGGCCGGCGACAAGCTAGCCTGGGCGCATGTGCCGCCGACGGTGCTCGGCCTGTACGGCATCGAACGCATGGCCCATTTTGGTCAGGACGACCGCCTGGCCTGGATGTTGATCCCCCTGCTCGGGCTCATGATCTCGCAGGCCACGCTACTGGCCATCGTCTATGCGCTGACGCCAGATGAGCGATGGGACGAGCGCCACAATCCGGGCATGCCTGAACGTTCCACCCGCTGGGGTGCCGTGCTGGCGGCCGTGGCGGGGTTGTTCTTTGGCGGCGCGGTGCTGATCGGCACCATCGCGTTTTCGTTCCAGAAGTTCTTCGAGTCGCAGGTCGAATCGGCGCAGGGACCGTCCAAACGATAGGCAACGCCGCTCAGAACAGCCAGGCGCTGACGCCGTGGGCGTGGCGCTCGCGCGCATCGAGATCGGGGTAGTTCTGCACCAGCCGCATGAAGGCCTTGGCCCCCTCCGCGATGTGCTGCCCGTGCTGGTTGAACAGCTCGAAGAAGTTCCCCTCGCGCGGGAGCAGTCTGCCGAAGACCATGGGTTGCCCTTTGGTTCTGGAAGGGGCCTGGATCAGGACTCGGCCGAGCCTGGACCATCGGGGCGCGTGCCGCGCCGCCTGCGACGTCTGCGCCGCTTCGCTGGCGCATCGATGCCGTCGACCTCCAGGTCGACCCCGCCCACGCTGTCCACTTCGTCCGCGCTGACTGCCTTGTCCACAGGCTGGGCCGCCGCCGGTCGTACCACCGGCGCGGCAAAGATGCCCGCCGCGTCGGCTGCACCGCGTTTGACCCGCGTGGTGCTGGCGGCACGCAGATCTTGCAGCATGGCTTCGCGGCCATCTTCTCCGCCTAGGTGGTAGTCCTCCCACCAGTCAGCCAGCTCGACCGGCAATTCGCCAGAATCAGCGCGCAGGCGCAGGAAGTCGTAGCCGGCACGGAAACGCGGCTGGCCGGCCAGGGAGGGAACGCTGTTCACCGTGCGCCGCTCGAAGCGTGGTTGCATGAGCCAGATCTCGCGCATGTCGGCAGCCAGCTTGCCGCGCCCGCTGATGTCACCGATGCGGGCATCGAACACGGCGTCGACCGCCAGCTGCAACGCCGGCAACGCGGGTTCGCCGGCCTCGCGGTTGGCGCTCCAGCGCTGCAGCACGTCGTGCCACAACAGGCATGCCAGCAGGAAACTCGGCGCCACCGATCGGTCCTCGGCGACGCGTCGATCGGTGTCCTCGAGCGCCAAGCGCACGAAGGTCTCGCGTGAAACGCTGCCCTGCGCCGGGGCCAGCGCCGCCTCGAGCACCGGGAACACGCCGCGTTCCAAGCCGCGCTTGCGCAACTGTTCGATGCTCGCAATGGCATGCCCGGTCTGCAGCAGCTTGACCATCTCGTCGAAGAGGCGCGAGATCGGCACGTTGGACAACAATGCCGCCATGCGACGCACTGGCGCCTCGGTGGCAGGGTCGAGCGCAAAGCCCAGTTTGGCGGCGAAGCGCACCACGCGGATGATGCGCACCGGATCTTCGCGGTAGCGCGTCTCAGGGTCGCCGATCATGCGGATGATGCGCGCCTTGGCGTCGACCAGGCCACCGTGGTAGTCGACCACCACCTGCGACACCGGGTCGTAGTACATCGCGTTGATGGTGAAGTCGCGGCGCGCCGCATCCTCGATCTGCGGGCCCCAGACGTTGTCGCGCAACACGCGGCCGCTGGCATCCACGACATGGCCGGTTTGTCCCTTCGCGGCCAGCTGGCCCTTGGCGGTCTTCTCGTTGCCGTCGACCTGCTCGGCGGCGCTGCTGTCGAGGTAGGCGCGGAAAGTCGAGACCTCGATCGTCTCGTGCTCACGCCCGCGCCCGAACACCACGTGCACGAGCCGGAAGCGGCGGCCGATGATGAAGGCACGCCGGAACTGTGCCTTTACCTGCTCGGGCGTGGCGTCGGTGGCGACGTCGAAGTCTTTCGGGCGCAGCCCCACGATGAGGTCGCGCACCGCGCCGCCAACGACGTAGGCCTCATAGCCGGCCTCCTTCAGCGTGCGCACGACGCGCACGGCGTTGACGTCCAGCAGCTGGGCGTCGATGCCGTGTTCCGCACGCGCAAACTCGCGGCGCACACCGAGAGGGATGGTCGCGGCTTCCGCAAGGGGGGCAGCGGCCTCACTTCGGCCCAGCAGCCGGTTGATGAATTTCTTGATCATTCGAAGAGTTTCAGCACGGGCCAGCCGCGCTTGCGGGCCAGGCACTCGAGCGCCGGACCGGGGTTGGTGGCCACAGGCTCGCTCACGCGTTCCAGCAGGGGCAGGTCGTTGGTGGAGTCACTGTAGAAGACACTTCGGTTGCAAGCCTGCAATGACCCACCCCGTGAGGCCAGCCACTCTTCCACGCGCTCGACCTTCCCCTGGCGGAACGAGGGCACACCGCGGATGGCGCCGGTCGCTCGGCCGGCTGCGTCGCGTTCGAGTTCGGTCGCGATCAGGTCTTGCACGCCCAGAGCATCGGCAATCGGCCGCGTCACGAAGTCGTTGGTGGCGGTCACGATGGCCAGCAGGTCGCCAGCCTCGCGATGCCGGGCCACGAGGGCCAATGCGGAAGGCCGCAGCATCGGCTGGATGACTTCGCGCATGAAGCGGTGCGAAGCTGCCTCGGTCTCCGCGCGTGGCCGACTGCGCCAGGGCATGGTGATGAAGTCGATGTAGGCCGCCATATCCAGGCGCCCATGCTGGTAGTCGCAATAGAAGGCGTCGTTGCGTTGTGCAAACTCGGCTCCGTCGGTCCATCCCAGCCGCACCATGAACTCACCAAAGGCGTGGTCTGAGTCGCCCGGGAGCAGGGTGCCATCGAGGTCGAAGAGGGCCACGTTCATCGTGCTTTCCTCGGTGCGGTTCCCGGGCCAACGGCGGTAGTCTCCGCACCCTCGGCGGCCTCCTCGGCCAACATCTGGCGCAACAAGGGCACCGTGACATGGCGCGAGCGCTCGAGCGAGAAGCGGTCCAACCGCTGGACCAGGTGCATCAGATGGGACAGGTCCCGCGGGTGATGGCTGAGCAGATGGCTCATGACCTCGTCGCCCAGAAAGATGCCCCGGCGATCTGCGTCACGGCGCAATGCGGCGCGCGTTTCCGACTCCGACAAAGCATAGAGCGCAAACACATGCCCCCACCCGAGCCGGGTGCGCAAGTCGTCTCGCAAGGGCAGGTCCACCGGGGGCAGGCGGCCGGCCGCGGCGAAGGCCACGCCCTCGGCCGTGGCGTCTTCGAACAGCGAGAAGACAGCGCGCTGGTCTTCCTCGCCCAGTTCGTCACAGCGGTCGACGAGCGCCAGGCCCCAGCCGGCATCGAGTGTCCAGGGCAGCGCCATGCCCGGCTCGAAGCTGCCGACGACACCACCCGCGTCCTGCACCCGCTGCGCCAGCGCCTGCAGCAAGTGGCTCTTCCCGCAGCCACTCGGCCCCCAGATATAGACGGGTGCCGCCGAGGCGCCCAATGTGCGCAGATGCTGCACCACCGCCGTGTTGGCGCCAGGAAGAAAGTTGTCGAACGACAGGACGGCCTTGAAGGCGAGATCCAGGGGGAGCTGCTTCATCGCATCATCGGGCGCGCGAACTGCCACGTCGCCGCCAGGCCTCGAGCAACGAGCGCAGGCCAGGGGCATCGTGCGCGTCAGGCCGCTGCCGGAGATAGACCACCACGTCGGCCGCGGCCGCCTCGACGCGGCCCAGTTCAGCCAACACGAGCGCACGATCGCGCCGCTCCTCCCAGTCTTCGGGCAACAGCACGGTCAGGCGGTCGAGCACACTCAAAAGGCGCTGCCAGTCGCGTGCGCCGCGATGGATCTCCTTGAGGTTGCGCAGCAAGCGGGCCACCACCGCGCGCGGTTCGGCCTTCTGCAAGTAGAGACCGAGCGGCACCTCGTCGTCACCCTGCAGTCCTCGGCGACCGCGAAAGGGCAGCAGCCGCTCCTCCAGCATGTCGCGCGAGAGCGAGCGGCCGTCGAACGGATCGATCACCACCTCGCCGCCTGGCAGTTGCACCTTGACGAGGAAATGGCCCGGAAACGAAACGCCGCAGGCCTTGAGCCCGATCTGCTGCGCCAACTCTACGTGCAGCAGAGCCAGCGTGATCGGGATGCCGCGCCGCGTGCGCAGCACCTCCGGCAGGTAGCTGTTGCGGCGGTCGTGGTAGTTGTTGATGTTGCCGCCAAAGCCGAGTTCCTGGAAGAAGTAACGGTTCAGAAGGCGCAGCCTCTGCACCGGCACCATGTCGGCGGGGATGCGGCGACGCAAGCGCTCCGCCAGTGCATCGACCTCAGCCAGCACGGCCTGTGGATCGAGCCCGGGGAGGTCTTCCTGCGCCACCGCGACCGCAGCCTCCAGCACCGAGAGACTGGCGTCGTCAGCCACCAGCGTGGCAAAGTACTCCAGTGCGGTCGGTGTCTCTAGGTGTAGGGGCAAGCCCATGGTGGTTGGCAGTGTATCGGCCCGCGCGAAACCGTCGCCTCTCAGGTACGCCGGGCGAATTGCGCCGGACGCATCCCACAAGCCGCAAGTACCGCGAAGTAGAGCATCGCGACCCCACCCAGCACCGCAGCGACCCAGACCGCCCGTTGCAACGGGTTGGCCTGCAGCCCGATCCAGTCCACGCCCTGCGCAGCCCAGGCCAGCGCCCCGCCCAGCGCCAGATTGGCCAGCAGCACCTTGAGCCCGAACCCGACCCACCCAGGTCCAGCCTTGAACTTGCCTGCTCGCAGCAGTCCACTCAACAAAAGCCCTGCATTGATTAGCGCGCCCAGGCCGATCGAGAGCGCCAGGCCGGCGTGCCCGATCCAAGGCACGAAGAGCACGTTCATGGCCTGTGTCGCCAACAGCACACCGATGGCGATCTGCACCGGTGTGCGGATGTCGCCGCGGGCGTAGAACGCTGGCGCCAGCACCTTGATCGCGACGATGCCCAGCAGGCCCACACCATAGCCGCGCAAAGCCATCACCGTGGCCGCCACGTCCGCAGACGCAAAGCGGCCGTAGTGATAGAGCACGCTGACCAGGCCGACGGGAAAGATCAGCAAGGCCAAGGCACAAGGCAACGCCAGCAGCAGCACAAGGCGCAGGCCCCAGTCGAGCAGTTCGCTGTAGCGGGCCGCGTCGGCCTGCGCCTCTGCCGCGCTCAATTGGGGCAACAGCACGACCCCCAGCGCCACCCCCAGCAGCGCTGTTGGAAACTCCATCAGACGGTCGGCGTAGGTCAGCCACGAGACGGCGCCAACGGCAACATGCGTAGCGATCTGCGTGTTGATGACGAGCGACAACTGGGCCACGGAAACACCGAGCAGCGCAGGCGCCATCTGCTTCAACACCCGACGCGTGCCGGCGTGGCGCCAGGCCGCGGCCACCGCGCCCGGAGCGATGCCGATGCGTGGCAGCTTGCCGATCGCACGCAGCGCAGGCACCTGCACCGCAGCCTGCAGGATGCCCCCGAGCATGACCCCCACTCCCAGCGCCAGCACCGGCTGCATACCGCGCGCTTCGAGCCATGGCGCGCCCCACCAGGCGGCCCCGATGACGGCCAGGTTCAACAGCACCGGCGTCACTGCCGGCACGGCAAAGCGGCGCCAGGTATTGAGGATTCCGGCGGCCAGCGCCACCAACGACATCAGGCCGATGTAGGGAAACATGACCCGTGTCAGCAGCACCGCGGTATCGAACTCCTGCAGTCCGGCGCCGATCACCCACACCAGAACCGGTGCGGCCACGACGCCGACCAGGCATGTTCCCAGCAGTGCCCAGGCCAGCACGGTGGCCACGGCATCGATCAGCGTCTGCGTGGCTTCGTCGCCCTCGCGCTCTCGCGTGGCGCCGATCATCGGCACGAACGCCTGCGAAAAAGCGCCCTCTGCAAACAGGCGCCGGAACAGATTGGGGATGCGGAAGGCGACGTTGTAGGCGTCGGTGGCCGCGCTCGCGCCGAACATCGCGGCAATGAGTTGCTCGCGCAACAGACCCGTGATCCGCGAGACGAGGGTGAGCAGGGAGACGGTGGAGGCGGCCTTGAGCAGATTCACGTGCGGGGTCGATTATAGGCAGCCGACCCTCGCGACTCGGCCGCCGGAGGCCCGCGTGCTAAACTCGATAGTCTTTGCCTGCAGGCAACCCCTTTACGGATCTGAACCTCCCATGGCCACCTCAACCAAAGCCAAGAAGAAGACCGTCCGCCTCGCCTCCGGCCGCAAACGTGCGCGCCAGGACGTGGTGCTGAACACTCAAAACAGTGCCATGCGCTCCCACTTTCGCACCGTGGTGAAGAACGTTCAAAAGGCAGTCGCCAGTGGCGACAAGGCCAAGGCCGGTGATCTGTTCAAGTCAGCCCAAAGCGTGATCGACTCGGTGGCCGACAAAGGCATCTTCCACAAGAACAAGGCGGCTCGCACAAAGAGTCGTCTTGCCGCCAAGGTGAAGGCGCTGGCCCTCGCGGCCTGATCGCGCGTTCGACCGCCGCACCTGGCCCGCCACTGGCGGGCCTTGTCGTTTCTGGGGCGCGTCAATGCAGAAGTGGCCCTCCATCGCCAGACTCCTGCGCCACGGCGCCGATTCACGCCTTTGGCACAGTCTCGGTCGGCAGCACGCACACCTCGGCCACCGGCAGGTCGTTGTCTCGAGCGAAGTTCATGACGAAGTCCCAGGCCATCGGTTCGATGCCACGCAGCGCCTCGTTGACCAGCACGCAACGCACTTCGTCAATGACCTGAGGCACGCAATACGGCGAGTAGCCGATGAAGGCCCCGATGCCGCCGCCATGCACCATCCCGGGCCGAAATGAAGACATGGCGCCGGCCAGCCGCTCTGCCCAATCGCTTGGACGGAACACCTTGCCAGCGTGGGTGACTCCGTGAATGTAGAACTGGCGCGGCTTGGCGCTGGTGATGTTCATCGCTTGGCCATGCAGCGCCCTCCTGGTGGTCGTAGGCGCAGGCTGCAGCCACGGAAGGGATGTTCCGCCGTGCGCAGATCGCATTGTGCCAAGGTGTTGCTGCGATGCAGCATGCATGGGAGGGCCCGATGTCGGTTCGACCCGTGGAAGTTCGGCGCCCGTGGGCCCGGCTTGAGGCCACCTTAGAATTAGCCCCGCGCCGGACCGTGACCCATGTGTCGCCGCCCGGCGCTTTCTTTCAGCGGCCGTTTCAGCGGCTGCAAACACCTCCCGCCTGAAGGAGTTGCGCTTCGATGAACGCCCCCGCCCCTGCGACGATGCCCCACGTCATGAACACCTATGGCCGCTTGCCCATGGCGCTGTCTCATGGCAAGGGCGCCTGGGTCTGGGACACGCGAGGTCGAAAGTACCTCGACGGATTGGGCGGCATCGCTGTCAACACCCTCGGCCACGGCCACCCCAAGCTGGTGCCGGCGCTGCAAGACCAGGTGGCCAAGCTCATCCACTGCTCCAACTACTACGAAGTTCCGTTGCAGGAGCAGCTCGCGGCCAAGTTGTGCGAGATCTCGGGCCTCGCTGCCGCGTTCTTCTGCAACAGCGGCCTCGAGGCGAACGAGGGGGCGCTCAAGATCGCGCGCAAGTTCGGCCATGACAAGGGCATCACCCGCCCCGAGATCATCGTCTACGAGAAAGCCTTCCACGGCCGCAGCATCGCCACCCTGTCGGCCACCGGCAACCCGAAGGTGCAGAAAGGCTTCGAGCCGCTGGTAGAAGGCTTCGTGCGTGTGCCGCTCAACGACTTTGCGGCTGTCGAGCACGTGGCACGCACCAACCCCAACGTGGTGGCAGTGTTCCTCGAGGTCATCCAGGGCGAGGGTGGCATCAACCCGACCCGCGCTGACTACCTGCGCCAGCTGCGCACGCTGTGCGACAAGCAGGGCTGGCTGATGATGCTTGATGAGGTGCAGTGCGGCCTCGGGCGCACCGGCAAGTGGTTTGCTCACCAGTGGGCCGGTATCGTGCCCGACGTGATGCCTCTGGCCAAGGGCCTCGGCTCTGGCGTGCCCATCGGCGCCATCGTCGTGAGCGAGAAAGCCAAGAACGTGCTCGGACCCGGCAACCATGGCACCACCTTCGGCGGCAACCCGCTGGCTATGCGCGCCGGCGTCGAGACGCTGCGCATCATCGAGGAAGACGGTCTGCTCGCCCATGCCGCCGCCGTGGGCGAAGTGCTGCACAGCGCGCTGCGCCAAGGCCTCGCCGGCGAGAAGGGCGTGGTCGAGTTCCGCGGCCAGGGCCTGATGGTCGGCATCGAGCTTGACCGCAACTGCGGCGTGCTGCTGCAGCGCGCAGCCGACGCGGGCCTGCTGATCAGCGTCACCGCCGACCGAGTGGTGCGCCTGCTGCCGCCGCTGATCCTGAGCGCCGATGAAGCCAGGCAGATCGCGGCCATCCTCTGCCCGCTAGTCAAAGCCTTGCTCGCCGAACCAACCGCCGGGCCGCGGCCCGCGGCATGAAGGCCATGAAACCCGGCCCGGCGCTGATCAAGCACTTCCTGCAGATCAAGGATCTGCGCGCCGAGGAGTACACCTACCTCTTCGAGCGCACGCGCACGATCAAGACGCGCTTCAAGAACTACGAGCGCTACCAGCCGCTGGTCGACCGCACACTGGCCCTGCTCTTCGAGAAAGCGAGCACGCGCACGCGCGTCAGCTTCGAGGCCGGCATGTACCAGATGGGCGGCTCGGTGGTGCACCTCACCACCGGCGACAGCCAACTCGGCCGCGCCGAACCCATCGAGGACACCGCGCGCGTCATCAGCCGCATGGTCGACCTGGTGATGATCCGCACTTTTGAGCAGGCCAAGCTCGAGCGCTTCGCCGCGCACTCGCGCGTGCCGGTGATCAACGGGCTCACCAACGAGTACCACCCTTGCCAGATCCTGGCCGACATCTTCACCTACATCGAGCATCGCGGCAGCATGCAAGGCAAGGTGGTGGCCTGGGTCGGCGACGGCAACAACATGGCCAACACCTGGCTGCAGGCCGCCGACGTGATGGGCTTCAAGGTGCACCTGAGCACACCCAGCGGCTACGAGGTCGATACGGCCGTGGCCGGCGTCAACAACCGCGGCTGCTACGAGATCTTCAACCACCCGATGCAGGCCTGCGAAGGCGCGCACCTCGTCACCACCGACGTGTGGACGAGCATGGGCTACGAGGCCGAGAACGAGGAGCGGCTGAAGGCCTTCGTGGACTGGTGCGTCGACGAGGAGATGATGGCGGCTGCGCAGCCCGACGCCTTGTTCATGCACTGCCTGCCTGCCCACCGCGGCGAGGAAGTGGCTGCCGAGGTGATCGATGGCAGCCAGTCGGTGGTTTGGGACGAGGCAGAGAACCGTCTGCATGTGCAAAAGGCGCTCATGGAGTACTTGCTGCTCGGCCGCATCGGCTGACCCACCCGATGCTGCTCTCGCCCGACCTTGCGCTCCTTGCCCTGGCCGTCGACACGTCGGCCGACCTCACCGACGAGGCAGCGTTGCGCCGCGTCTACAGCACCGGGCCCGGCGAGACTTCCTTGGCCAAGGTGGCCGACCACCTGCATCCGCTCTACCGGCCCTACATCGAGGCCAGCCCGTTCGCCATCTTGGCCACCGTGGGCGAGGTGGGCCTGGACACCTCTCCACGGGGCGACGCGCCCGGATTCGTGCAGATGCTCGATCAGCACACGCTGCTGTTGCCCGACCGGCGCGGCAACCAGCGCATCGACAGCTTGCGCAACATCGCGCGCGACCCCCGCGTGGCGCTGCTGTTCCTCGTGCCCGGGGCCGGTGAGGCTCTGCGCGTCAACGGCACGGCGCGCATCAGCGCGCTGCCCGCCCTGTGCGGGCGACTCGAGGTCCAGGGACAGCGGCCGGCCTCCGTGCTCGTGATCCGCGTGGCCAGCGTCTACTTCCAATGTGCGCGCGCCATCAAACGCAGCGAACTGTGGAACCCTGCCAGGCATGTCGAAAGCGGCACCCTGCCCTCACCCGGCACCATTCTCGAGTGCCTCAGCCGGCAGGCTATCGACGGCGTGGCCTACGACGGCGAGTTGCAGGCGCGACAGGGACGCACGCTGTACTGAACCGCTGCGCTCACCGCGCCGGCCAGCCACGGGCACGTGACAGGCCCGCCACGAGCAACAAGCCTGCCAACGCGAAGGCAAGTGCGGGCGCGCCGGCCCAGGCCACCAACTGCACCGGAGTGGGCGCGATCAGCGCCACCGTCAACAGGCGCGACAGCGCCGCCGTCGCCAGCAGCGACTGCAGTGTGCCGTTGAAGAAGCCTTCGCGGCCGGTGTGGCCGAAGTTCAAGGCGCCGATGAAGGCGCTGCACAGCATCACCGCCCAGGCCGCGCCGGCGACGAGTTGGGCCACGACCAACCCCACCAACCCCGCCATGCCGCCGAACCCGGGCGCCGCATGGGCCGCGGCCACGCCGACCGCCCCGAGCAAAGCGCCCTGGGCCAACGCCATCGGCGGCCCGACGCGCCGCACCCAGCGCCCGGCCGGCCACAGCGCGAGGTTGAATCCGACCCAGAACACCGGCATCAGGTGCACCAGCCACGCGCCGCCTCCCGCCGCGCGGTACAGCGGCGCGCTGGCGAGGAAGACGTGAACCTGGAAACTCGCCGCCGCGATCACCACCGCGGCGAGAAACACCCAGCTCGCCGGCGATAGGCCCGACAGCGCCGAAAGCGGCTGCGCCACCGAACCGGTGGCGCCACGCGCCCGCACCAACGCACGCTCGGCGGCCAGCATGCCCAGCGTCACGGCCGCCAGCGACACTGCCGAAAACAGGAACGGCCAACGCGGGTCGATGCCCTTCAGCGCCAGCCCGACGTATGGAGCCGCAGCATTCGCCAGCCCAAGGCCCAGCGCAGAGAAGGCCACCATGGCAGGCAACACCGGCTTGGCCACATAGCGCCCGAGCAGTGTCAGCGGCGGTGCCCGCAGCGCCGAGGAGGTGACCGCCCAGAGTGCGGTCACCGCGAGGAACAGCATGGGCGACCCCTGCGGTGCCAGCCAAGGCAGCAGCAAGAAGGCCAGCGACGACACCAGCGTCGCCGCCAGCACGGCCTTGGCAATGCGCCCCTGCACCCTCGCGGCCTTGTCGCTCCACACGCCGACCACGAGATCGGTGGCGATGAAGATCAACTGATCCATCGCCAGGATCCACGGGACCCACCGGCGCTCCAGGCCCACTTGCTGCGCCAGCTCGGGCAGATAGATCGCGTAGGTGATCCAGCCGAGCGCAAACAGCAACTGCACACCCGCGAGGTACAGCCCCACGCCTCGGGGCACGACAGGCACGGCGCCAGGCGGGGAGCCCGGCGCGGCGGCAAGTGCAGTTGCAGGGGACGTGGTCACAGGCGCGATGCTGTTCAGTGCCGGTGCGACCGTTGCTTCCGTGCGGGCAGGCTCAGTAGGTCGAGCGCCCGCCCGTGATGTCAAACACCGCGCCGGTGGAGAACGAGCAGTCCTCGCTCGCCAGCCACGCGGCCATGGCCGCGATCTCGCCCACCTCCACGAATCGGCCCATCGGAATCTTGCCGAGCATGTAGTCGATGTGCTCCTGCTTCATCTGCGCGAACATGGCCGTCTTCGCCGCCGCCGGCGCGATGGCGTTGACCAGAATGCCCTGGGTCGCCAGCTCCTTGCCCAGCGACTTGGTGAGTGCGATCAAGCCCGCCATGCTGGCGCTGTAGTGGCTGGCGTTGGGGTTGCCTTCCTTGCCGGCCACCGAGGCGATGTTGACGATGCGGCCATAGCCCTTGCCGCCCGCGGCCTTGCGCATCACCGGCACCACGTGGCGGCAGGTGAGGTAGGGGCCTATGAGATTGACCTCGATCGTGCGCCGCCAGACCGCCGGGTCGAGTTCCCAGGTGGTGCCGTTGCCGCCGGTGATGCCGGCGTTGTTGACGAGGATGTCGATGCGCCCCGTGGCGGTCACGGTCTGCGCGGTGGCCGCAGCGACCGCAGCATCGTCGGTGAGTTCGACACGGATCGCATTCACGCGTCCCGGGGCAATCTTGGCGAGCAGCGCCGAGGTCTCGTCGAGCTTGCCCTGGTCGATGTCCCACAGCACCACCCGTGCCCCCGAGGCAAGGTAACGCTCGCTGATCGCCAGGCCCACACCCTGCGCGCCGCCGGTGACCACGGCCACGCGGCCTTCGAGATCGACGCGGTTCATGCCAGCTCCTTGAGGCCCTTCAGGGCCGTTGGATGACTTCGGTGGTCGGCGATGTACTTGCGGATGATCTCTTCGAAGCTCGACTCGGCCTGGATACCCAGCGCCGCGGCGCGCTTCGCCGTCACCCCGCGCGGCCAGTTGGCCACGATGGCGGCGACGCGCTCGTCACGCTGCAGCTTCACAAGGGCCCGCACCCTCGGGCCGGCGACCTTCGCGAGTGCGTCCAACATCTGCTGCACCGTGACGTTGAGCCCTGGCATCGTGAGCGCGGTGCGGCCGACAAAAGCCTCACGGCTCGCCTCATAGACCTTGACCAGCCCGTCCACCATGCTTTGCGGCGAAGCCATCGCGTGCGACACGCTGGTGTCCACGGGCAACAGCCCCTGCTCGCCCGCCAGCGGCTCGCGAATGATGCCGCTGAAGAACGAACTCGCCGCGCCGTTGGGCCGTCCCGGCCGCACCGTCACCGTCACCAGCCGCGCGGCGCGGCCGTCGATGAAGCCCTTGCGCGTGTAGTCGGCGATCAAGTGCTCGCAGATGTGCTTCTGCGCGCCATAACTCGTCTGCGGCGTGGGCAGCGTGTCGTCGCCCACCAGCGGCGGAAACGGATAGGCCGGGTCGGGCCCGAACACGGCGATCGAACTGGAGAAGACAAGCTTCGTCGCGGCGGCGCCCCCCTGTTGGCGTAGCCGCAACGCGTCGAGCAGCGCGCGCGTGCTGTCGAGGTTGGATCCCATGCCGAGATCGAAATCGGCCTCGCACTCGCCCGACACTGCCGAGGCGAGGTGGAAGATGCCATCGAAAGCCTCGCCGCGCAGCCCGCTGGCGTGATCGAGCAGCTTGCCCACGCGGCCCTGCACACGCGCGTCGGCCAGCAGGTCGGCCGGCGCCGCGGCCTGGTCGGCGAGCACCACCTGCTCGATGCGCCGCCCGTCCAGGCGCCCGCGCGCCAGCAATGTGCGCGCCAGGCGCGCGCCGAGAAATCCGGACCCGCCGGTGATCAGCACTCTCATGATGGACTCCTTCTTCGCGATGACTTCACCAGCGCGCGCCGAAATGCTCGCGCAGTTCCTGCAATTGCGCCTCGTCGAGCGCGTGGGGCTTGGGGGAGCACATCAGCCACAGGCGGGCGGTCTCCTCCAATTCTTCCAGCACCGCCATGGCCTCGCCGGGGCTCGCGTGCCAGATGTTGGGGCCGAGGCGATCAAGCATCACTGCGCGCAAGGAAGTGCCGCGCGCTGCCGCCGCCTCGATGGCCTCGGACACACGCTCGGCCACTGCAGAATCGCCGGGGCGGTGGTAGGGAATCAGCGGCACGTGACCGACCTTCATGACAAAGTACGGTGTGATCGGCGGCAGGATGTCGGCCACGCTCCACACCCCCGCCAGCGTGAGCGCCACGAGATGCGTGCTGTGCGTGTGGATGACGCACTGTGCCTCGGGCGCGCTGCCGTAGATGCGCCGGTGCAGCGCGAGCGTTTTGCTCGCGCGTGGGCCTGAACGCTGCGCACCTGCTGCGTCGACGTGGGCCAGCTGGTCGGGCTCCAGGAAGCCCAGGCAGGCATCCGTGGGCGTGATGAGGAATCCTGCCCCGTCCGGCAGGCGCACGCTGATGTTGCCGGCCGTGGCATGCACGTAGCCGCGTTCGAACAGCGAGCGGCCGACGCGACAGACCTCTGCGCGCAAGGCTGGCCAGGGGTCGCGTTCGGCCGCTGCCATGCCAGCTACCGCGCCTGCAGTGCGGTGGAGAAGAAGTCAGCCGACCCGAAGTTGCCCGACTTCAGCGCCAGCCACAGGGGCCGGCCCTTCTCGGTGGCGTCGTCGGGCAGCGCCTGCGTCCAGGGCACGCCGGGGCAGATGGTGGGGCCGATGCGCAGCGCGCGCACGCCCAGCGCCTGGACGACGGCGCCGCTGGTCTCGCCGCCAGCCACCACGATGCGCTGCACGCCTTCGGCCGCCAGCCGCGAGCCGATGCGGGCCAGCGCCTGCTCCACACGAGCGCCGACCTGTTGTGCCCCCAGTTCGGCTTGCATTGCGGTCAGCTCCGCCGGCGTCGCGGTCGAGTACACGAGCGGCGTGCCGCCCTCAGCCAACACCTGCCGTGCCCAAGCGAGCGCCGCCGCCTCCTCGGCGCTGGGCGAAGTCCCGAGCACCGCGGGCGCGCTCGACCGCTCTGGCTGCGCGGCACACTCACGCATCAGCGCCCGTGCGTCCAGCACACGTGCCGCGCGGCCCGCCGCACGCCAATGCGCCACCTGGCCCTGCGTGGCCACCGAGCAGGAGCCCGAGAGCACGAGCGCCGCACCCTGCATCGGCTCGAGCCCGGCCGCATCACTGCGCCGTCGCACACGGCCCTCGCGCTCGTAGAGCTCGGGCAGCGGCAGCGCCAGGCCCGAGCCCGCCGTGAGCAAGGGCAGCGCCGCGCAACCCTCGGCCAGCGCGCGCAGGTCGGCGTCGTGCAGGGCGTCGGCGATGGCGATGCGCACGCCCTCGGCGCGCAGCGCAGCGATGCGCTCGCGCACGGCCTCGGCCCCTCGCGCCACCGTGTCGTAGCGCAGCAGGCCCACGCGTGTGCCCGCACCGCATTGCGCCTGCAGCACACGCACGAGGTTGCTGTCGCGCATGGGCGTCAACGGATGGTCGCGCATGCCCGAATCGGAGAGCAGCTGGTCGCCCACGAAGAGGTGGCCACGGAAGATGGTGCGTCCATTCTCCGGGAACGCCGGGCAGGCGATGGTGAAGTCGGTGCCGAGTTCACGCATCAGCGCCTCGGCCACGGGGCCGATGTTGCCGGCCGCGGTGGAGTCGAAGGTCGAACAGTATTTGAAGTAGCAGCGCTGCGCACCGGCAGCCCGCAGCCACCGCCACGCCCTCAGCGACTCGGCCACCGCCTCGGCCGCCGACGTGGTGCGCGATTTCAGCGCCACCACCACGGCATCGGCAGCCACGGTTTGCGCCGCCCCGGCGGCAGGCACACCGATCAGCTGCACGCTGCGCATGCCGCCGCGCACCAGCATGCTGGCCACATCGGTGGCACCGGTGAAGTCGTCGGCGATCACACCGAGCGTGATGCCGCCTGTCCGCTCTTGTTGCGCTTGTTGCTCTTGTTGCTCTTGCATCATCTCGTCCGCCGCCGCACGGCTGGGGCAGCAGCCCCGCCGCGGCTGATGACGCCGCCTTGCACCAGCCGCTCCTCGCCATTGTGCAGGTGGTCCACGGCCGCAGCGCGCGCGCCGGCGGCGTCGCGGGCCTCGATGGCGGCCACGATGGCGCGGTGCTCGAGGCGCACCTGGTGCATGAAGTCCTCGCGCCGCGACTCGTTGCCCTTGGTCACCCGCATCGCCTCGCGCAGGTACTGCTCGAGGAACGCCAGCAGGCGGCCGAACTGCGGGTTGCCGGTGGCCTCGCCGATGGCACGGTGGAAGGCCATGTCTTCGTCGACGCCGTCGTGGCCGGCGGCCATCGCCGTGTCGATGCCCCTCAGGGCACGCTTCAGGCCCGCTTGCTGCGCGCGCGTGCTGCGCGCGGCCGCAAGCGCGGCGATCTCGCCTTCGAGCACGCGGCGCAACTCCACCACTTGCACCACGGCCTGCATGGACTCCAGCACCTTGGGGTCGAAGGCCAGCGATTGATGCGAGGGTGTCGGCGCCACGAACACCCCGGAGCCCTGGCGCGAGAGCAGCAGCCCGCGGGACTTGATGCGTTGCACGGCTTCGCGCACGACCGAGCGCGAAACCCCGTGGTGCGCGCTCAACTGCGCCTCGGTGGGCAGGCGGTCACCGGGCTGCAGGGCGCCACTGTCGATCTGTGCGATCAGGTTCGCCGCGAGGCGGTCGGAGAGGCGCTCGGTCACCCAGCCGGTGACATGGGTGCCGAGGCCAGAGACAGACCGGGGGTCGGCGGGCATATTCGTCAGGTTATCAGACAACTTTTCGCCTCGGCAACGGGTTAGCCCTGAACCACGACCGCCCGCCCTGGCCTTATGGTTCGGCCGTCCCGCGAGATGGCCCGACGGCGCATGCACCGCTCACGCCATGCGCACTTCGCCAGCCCCAGAATCACCCTGTAGGTGCCCATGGCCAAGGTTTCGATCCGTTCGATGAAGAAGCGCTTCGGCGAAGTCGAGGTGCTGCATGGCGTGAGCATCGAAATCCCCGACAGCTCTTTCACCGTGCTCGTGGGCCCGAGCGGCTGCGGCAAGAGCACGCTGCTGCGCATGGTGGCCGGGCTGGAGAACATCACTGAAGGCGAACTCTTCATCGGCGAGAAGATGGTCAACCAGGTGCCGCCGAAAGAACGTGACATCGCGATGGTGTTCCAGAACTACGCCTTGTATCCGCACATGACCGTGCGCGACAACATGGCCTTCTCTCTCATCCTGGCCAAGATGCCCAAGGCCACGATCGACGAGCGCGTGGGCCACGCGGCCGGCATCCTCGGACTCGCGCCGCTGCTCGAGCGCTTCCCGCGCCAGCTCTCCGGCGGCCAACGCCAGCGCGTGGCGATGGGCCGCTGCATCGTGCGCAAGCCCCAGGTCTTTCTGTTCGACGAGCCGCTGTCCAACCTCGATGCCAAGCTGCGCGTGCAGATGCGCACCGAGATCAAGGAGCTGCACCAGCGCCTGAAGACCACCAGCGTCTACGTCACGCACGACCAGATCGAGGCCATGACGATGGCCGACCAGATCGTGGTCATGCACGACGGCGTCGTCGAGCAGACCGGCGGGCCACTGGAGCTCTACGACCGGCCGGCGAACCGTTTCGTGGCCGGCTTCATCGGTAGCCCGGCGATGAACTTCATCGAAGGCCGGCTCGAAGGTGGCGTCGTCACCGTGGCCGGTGGCGCCAAGGTCGGCACGGCGCTTGGCCAGAACGGCACGAACGGCACCGCGCGCGATGTGATCTACGGCATCCGGCCCGAGCACCTCGACCTGTGCGGCCCGCAAGACAGCGGCGCCTTCGACGGCGAGGTCATCGTCGTCGAGCCCACCGGCAGCGAGACGCAGGTCTTTGTGCGGCTGGGCCAGCAAGAGATCGTCGGCGTCTTCCGCGAGCGCCATGAGTTCAAACCCGGCCAGCGTGTGCGACTGCGCCCGCGTGCGGGCAACGTGCATCTCTTCGACCCGCAGAGCGGCCAACGGATCTGACGGCCGCCACAGCACCATCCGACCACCCTACGATCCACCTTTCTCGCGCCACTCAACCGACTCAACCGACCCGACCGAAGCAGGAGACAGCAATGACCCAAAGCCCCTTCAAGAACCCCACCCGCCGCACCGCGCTGAAGGCCGGGGCTGCCGTTGCCGGCGCGAGCGCGGCCAACCTCACGCTGTGGGCGCAGGCCTGGGCGCAGAGCTCGCCCTTCAAGCCCGAGAAGGGCGCGGCGATCCAGTTGCTTCGCTGGAAGCGGTTCGTGCAGAGCGAGGAAGACAGCTTCATGGCGCTCGTCGCCGCCTTCACCAAGGCCACCGGCGTGGAGGTGAAGGTCATCAACGAGTCGCTCGACGACGTGCAGCCCAAGGCCAGCGTGGCCGCCAATACGAACCAGGGCCCGGACATGTTCTGGGGCCTGTACTCGCTGCCGCACCTGTTCCCGACCAAGGTCGTCGACGTCAGCGACGTCGCCGGCTACCTGGGCAAGAAGTACGGCGGCTGGGTGCCCACGGCCGAGACCTACGGCAAGGGCCCGGGCGGCAAGTGGATCTGCATCCCGGTGGCCTACAACGGCAACGTCATCAACTTCCGCCAGAGCATGATCGAGAAGGCGGGCTTCAAGGAGATCCCGAAGGACACCGCCGGATTCCTGGAGCTGATGAAGGCGCTCAAGGAGAAGTCGGTGCCGGGTGGCTTCGCCCTCGGCCGCGCCTCGGGCGACGGCAACGCCTGGGTGCACTGGGCGCTGTGGTCGCAAGGCGCCAACCTCGTGGACGCCAAGGACCAGATCATCATCAACTCGCCCGAGACGGTGAAGGCGCTCGAATACTGCAAGGCGCTGTCCGACACATTCGTCGCCGGCACCGCCTCGTGGAACGACGCCTTCAACAACAAGGCCTTCCTCGAAAGCCAGGTCTCGCTGACCAACAACGGCGTGTCGATCTACGCCACCGCCAAGGCTGGCGCCGCCAAGGGCGACGCGAAGCTGAAGGATGTGATGGACGACATGAACCACTCGCTGTGGCCCATAGGCCCGGCGGGCAAGCCGACCGAGTTCCACATCGCCTACCCGTTGATGCTGATGAAGTACTCGAAGGTGCCGAATGCAAGCAAGGCCTTCATGGCCTTCATGCTCGAAGCCGAGAACTACAACAAGTGGCTGATCGACTCGGTGGCCTACCTCACCCATCCGCTCAATGCCTACGACGCCAACGACGTCTGGAAGACCGACCCGAAGCTGTCGATGCTGCGCGATGCGGCCAAGCGCACGCTCACGGCCGGCGGCCTCGGCTCGGTGGGTGAGAAGGCGGCCGGCGCCCTGGCCGACTTCGTGATGCTCGACATGGTGGCTTCGGTGTGCACGGGCCGCGCGTCGATCAAGGATGCGATTGCCATCGCCGAGCGGCAGGCCAAGCGCATCTATCGATGACCGGGAGGACCTCTGGCGAACGCCACGGATCCGGCTTTGCCGGTCCGTCGGCGCTGCCCCCCGGGACCCGAAGAGTCCCCGTCAGGGACTCGGGGGGAAGCGTCGACGCCGCTTCGGGGGTGGGCGAGTGAC
The DNA here is from genome assembly GCA_031401195.1 of Burkholderiales bacterium. Lineage (GTDB taxonomy): Bacteria > Pseudomonadota > Gammaproteobacteria > Burkholderiales > Burkholderiaceae_C > Rubrivivax. The sequence goes on along the minus strand of JANNRI010000174.1, from coordinate 26,156 downwards.
CGCCCTGTGGAACAACAAGAACTTCCTCGGGCTGCTGTTCATGCTGCCCACGGCGGCGTTCCTGATCCTGTTTCTCGTCTATCCGCTCGGCCTGGGCATCTGGCTGTCGTTCACCGACGCCAAGATCGGCACGCCCGGCAAGTTCGTCGGCCTCGAGAACTACGAGTGGATCCTCGGCGACAGCAAGTTCCAGACGGCGGTGTTCTTCACCATCTTCTACACGGTGGTGGCCAGCGTCATCAAGTTCGCGCTCGGTCTGTACCTGGCGATCCTGCTCAACGAGAAGATGCCCTTCAAGGCCATCATCCGCGCCGTCGTGCTGATCCCGTTCATCGTGCCTACGGTGCTGAGCGCGATCGCCTTCTGGTGGATCTTCGACCCGCAGTTCTCGGTCATCTCGTGGTCGTTGCGCAAGATGGGCTGGATTACCGGGAACATCAACTTCCTCGGCGACGTCTGGAACTCGCGCTTCTCGGTGATCTTCGCCAACGTGTGGCGCGGCGTGCCCTTTATCGCCATCTCGCTTCTGGCGGGCCTGCAGACGGTGCCGCCGTCGCTTTACGAAGCGGCCACGCTCGACGGCGCCACGCGCTGGCAGATGTTCGTCAAGATCACCTACCCACTGCTCACGCCCATCATCGCGGTGGTGATGACCTTCTCCGTGCTGTTCACCTTCACCGACTTCCAGCTCATCAAGGTGCTCACCAACGGCGGCCCCGCCGGCGCCACCGAGTTGATGGCCACCATGTCGTACAACACCGCGATTCTGGGTGGGCGCATCGGCGAGGGCTCGGCGATCGCCACCGCGATGGTGCCCTTCCTGCTGGCGGCGATCATGGTCTCGTGGTTCGGTCTGCAGCGCCGCAAGTGGCAGGGCGGGGACAACAATGAGTAGACATGGATCCGTGGCGCTCACGTGGCTGGAGTGCTCGAAATGAGCGACGCCAGCGTGGCCAAGCCCATCGCAGGCCAGGCCGACCACAGCGAGGGCATGAGTTTTCTGTCAACGCTGCCGCAGCGTGCCGTGCGCGTGTACATGCCGCTCTTTCTCATCGTTGTCGTGCTGCTGTTCCCGTTCTACTGGATGACGATGACGGCGATCAAGCCAAAGGAGCATCTGCTTGACCTCAACGCCCACAACCCGTTCTACACGCTGACGCCCACCTTCGAGCATATCCACGACTTGCTGTTCAAGACCGACTACCCGCTGTGGCTGTGGAACACCATGTTCATCGCAGTGTCGGCCACCATCCTGTCGCTGATCGCCAGCGTGTTCGCGGCCTACGCCATCACGCGCGTTCGCTACCGCGGCGCGCAGTGGGTCGGCGGCGCCATCTTCCTCGCTTACCTGGTGCCGCCCTCGATCCTGTTCATCCCGCTGTCCACGGTCGTCTACCAGTACGGCTTGTTCGATACGCCGTTCGCACTCATCCTCACCTACCCGACGATCCTGATCCCGTTCTCGACCTGGCTGCTGATGGGCTACTTCAAGACCATCCCCTATGAACTCGAGGAATGCGCGTTGATGGACGGCGCCAATCGCTGGCAGATCCTGACCAAGATCGTGTTGCCGCTGGCGGTGCCGGGCCTGATCTCGGCCGCGATCTTCTGCCTCACACTGTGCTGGAACGAGTTCATCTACGCGCTCACGTTCATCAACAGCACCGAGAAAAAGACGGTGCCGGTGGCCATCCTCAGCGCCTTCACCGATGGCGACCAGTACCGCTGGGGCTCGCTGATGGCCGGAGCGCTCGTGGGTTCGCTGCCGCTGGTGATCCTCTACGCCTTCTTCGTCGAGCACTATGTCTCGGCGATGACGGGTGCGGTGAAGGAATAGCGGCTTCTCGATTTCAGTTCACTGTCTCGATTCACCCAAGGAGGCGGGCGCCATGCGCATCGCATTCATCGGCCTGGGGGCGATGGGCGTGCCCATGGCGGCAAACCTGGTCAGGGCGGGCCACGAAGTACACGGCTTCGACGTGCGCCCGGGCGCCACGGAACCGCTGGTGGCTGCGGGCGGAAAGGCCGCGGCGTCGGCTGCTGACGCGGCCCGTGCGGCAGGCGGCGCGGATCTCCTGTGGCTGATGGTCGTGAGCGGCGAACAGGCCGAGTCGGTGCTCTTCGAGCACGGCGCCGCCGCCGCCCTGCCCCGCGGCGCGGTGGTGGTGGCCGCCTGCACGCAGCCACCCGCGCTGGCCAGGAAGACCGCGCAGCGCTTGGCCGAGATGGGCCTGGACATGCTCGACGCTCCGGTGAGTGGCGGCGTCGCTGGCGCCAAGGCCGCCGGCCTCACCATCATGGCCAGCGGTCCCGAAGCCACACTGGCTCGCGCCCGCCCTGTGCTCGATGCAGTGGGCAAGCGCATCTTCGATGTCGGCCGCGAGCCCGGCATGGGCAGCACGGCCAAGATGATCAACCAGCTCTTGTGCGGCGTGCACATCGTCGCCGCCGCCGAAGCCATGCATGTGGCCGAGCGCGCCGGCGTGAGCAAGGCGACGATGCACGAGATCATCTCCGTCAGCGCCGGCAACAGCTGGATGTGGGGCGACCGCGGCCCACGCATGATGATGGACGAGCCGCCGGGCGCCAGCGCGGTCGACAACATCGTCAAGGACCACGGCATCGTGCTCGGCCAGGGCACGGCGATGCGGCAAGGGTTGCCTTTGGCCAGTGCCGCAATGCAGATGTTTCTCGCCGCCTCGGGCCTCGGACATGGCGCGGCCGACGACAGCCAGGTGATCCGTGCCTACCGGGCGCTGAATGGCGATCAAGTCGGAGGGCCGAGCAAGTGAGTGGCGCCAACGGCCGCGGCGCAGCATGCCTTAGCAGCAACTGCCCAACGTAGAGAAGCGCCAACCATGCCCTCGATCTTCAACACCGAACCGGCCAGGCTCGCCACGCTTGAAGAGCGCGCCTACCGCATTCGCCGCCTCGCGCTGCGCATGGGTGAGGTGCAAGGCCAGGGCTATATCGGCCAGGCGCTCGATATCGCCGACGTGCTGGCGGTGGCCTATTTCGGCGCCATGCGCTACCGCGCAGACGATCCGAAGTGGGAAGGCCGCGACCGCTTCCTTCTCTCCAACGGCCACTACGCCATCGCGCTCTACGCCGCGCTCATCGAAGCCGGCATCGTGCCCGAGAGCGAGCTCGAGACCTATGGCAGCGATCACAGCCGCCTGCCGATGTCCGGCATGAGCAACTACACCCCCGGCATGGAAATGAGCGGCGGCTCGCTCGGCCAGGGCCTCACCATCGCGGTGGGCCACGGCCTCGGCCTCAAGCGCAAGGGCTCCCCGGCCATCGTCTACACGCTCTTCTCGGACGGCGAGCTCGACGAGGGCGCGGTGTGGGAGGGCCTGATGAGCGCGAGCCACCACCGGCTGGACAACCTCATCGCCATCTGCGACATCAACAACCAGCAGGCCGATGGCCCTTCGAACAAGGTGATGGCCTTCGAGCCGCTGACACAGAAGATGGAGGCGTTTGGCTGGCACACGCAGCGCATCGACGGCAACGATCTCGCTGCCGTGGCCACCGCCTTCGACACCGCGCGCGCACTGAAGGAGGCGCGGCCGCGCATGATCCTCTGCGACACGCGCATGGGCTGCGGGGTGCCCTTCCTGGAGGCGCGCGAGAAGAACCACTTCATCCGGGTCGATGCCGGCGAGTGGCAGTTCGCGCTGCAGGCGCTCGACGCCGGCTGGCAAGCACATCAGGAAGGGCGCAAGGTCGCGGCATGAACGCACCTGACACGAGCGCCGCGGCTGCGGCCGCCCAATCCGCGGCACTACCCGCGGCACAACCCGCAGAAAAGCCCTCGGCAAAGCCCGCGATAAAGCCCCGCCTCACCACCTCCGCGATGATCGCCTCCATCGCGAGCGAGGGGCAGCGCACGAAGCCGGCCCCGTTCGGCCATGCGCTGGTCAAACTCGCCGAAGAGCGCCCCGAGATCGTCGGCATGACCGCCGACCTCTCCAAATACACCGACCTGCACCTCTTCGCGCAGGCCTACCCCGAGCGCTTCTTCCAGATGGGCATGGCCGAGCAGTTGCTGTTCGGCGCCGCGGCGGGTCTGGCCAAGGAAGGCGCGATGCCCTTCGTCACCACCTATGCGGTGTTCGCGTCGCGGCGGGCCTACGACTTCATCCACCAGAGCATCGCCGAAGACGGCCTGAGCGTGAAGATCGCCTGCGCCCTGCCCGGCCTCACTTCCGGCTACGGGCCCAGCCACCAGGCCACCGATGATTTGGCGCTGATGCGCGCCATCCCGGGCCTCATGGTCATCGACCCCTGCGATGCACTGGAGATTGAGCAGGTGGTGCCCGCCATCGCCGCGCACCCCGGTCCGGTGTACATGCGTCTCCTGCGCGGCCAGGTGCCTTTGGTGCTGGACGAATACGACTACCGCTTCGAGCTCGGCCGTGCGCAATTGCTGCGCGGCGGGCGCGACGTGCTGATCGTCTCGTCGGGCCTGCTCACGATGCGCGCTCTCGAAGTGGCCAAGGTGCTCGCCTGCGATCGCATCGACATCGCGGTGCTGCACGTGCCCACGATCAAGCCACTGGACGTGAAGACGCTGCTGCACGAGTGCGGCCAGTCTGGGCGCCTGGTCGTGGTGGCCGAGAACCACAGCACCGTGGGTGGCCTTGGCGAAGCGGTGGCCACCGAGTTGCTGGAAGCGGGCATCACGCCGCGCTTCAAGCGCATCGCGCTGCCTGATGCCTTCCTCGATGCCGGAGCCCTGCCGACGCTGCACGACCGCTACGGGATTTCTGCGGCAGCAATGGCCGCCACGATCAAGGGATGGCTGGCCTGAGCCACTCCGCTGTGTCCACGCCCCCACCGCCGCACCCGCTGCAGCTCCTCGCTCACGCCATCCGCTTCCTCGCCATCGACGCCATCGTGCGCGCGGGCGAGGGCCACCAGGGCGTACCGCTCGGCATGGCCGAGATCGCCACAGCGCTGTACACGCGGCACCTCAAGTTCGATGCCGCCGACCCGACCTGGTGGGACCGCGACCGCGTCGTGCTCTCCAATGGGCACGGCTCGATGCTGCTGTACGCGCTGCTCCACTTGAGCGGCTATCAGCGCATCTCGCTCGAGCAGATCCAGCGCTTTCGCGAGCTCGGCACGCACACCGCCGGTCACCCGGAAATCGACCCCGCCGCGGGCATCGAGATCACCACCGGCCTGCTCGGCCAAGGCATCGCCAATGCACTGGGCATGGCGGTGGCCGAGGCCTCCTTGAACGCACGCTTCGGCGCCGGCCTTGTCGACCACTTCACCTATGCCTTCGTCGGCGACGGCTGCCTGCAGGAAGGCGTGGGCCAGGAGATGATCGCACTGGCCGGTCATCTGCGCCTGGGCAAGCTCGTGCTGCTGTGGGATGACAACCGCATCACCGACGACGGCGCCACAGCGCTCTCCATCAGCGAGAACGTGGCCGAGCGCTTTCGGATCGCGCACTGGCACGTGGTGGAGGTCGACGGGCACGATATCGAGGCCGTGTCCGCCGCTATCGGCGTCGCGAAGCAGGACCCGCGGCCTTCGATGATTGCGTGCCGCACCGTCATTGCCCTGGGCATCCAGCGCCTGCAGGGCCAGCGCGGCGGGCACAGCGCGCGCTTGTTCGAAGAGGATGCGAAGGCCGCGCGTGAGCACCTGGCCTGGCCGCATGCGCCTTTCGAGTTGCCGGCACGGGTGCTCGACGCCTGGCGCGAAACCGGTCGCCGCAGCCGGCCTATGCACGCCGCCTGGCAGCAGCGTCTGGCCGCCCTACCCTGCGCCGAGCGCGCCGAGTTCGAGCGGGTGATGCGCGGCGAGCTGCCCGTCGGTTGGCGCGAAGTGCTCGTCGAGCACAAGCGCCGCGCGCTCGCCGCCGCGCCGGGCGATCCGGCTGCGGGTGGCACGCAGAGCGGCATCTTCCTCTCGTCCGAGATCCACGAACGGCTCAACCAGATCCTGCCCGAGCGGATGATGCTCTGCCCCGATCTGGAGGCCCCCACCAGCCACAAACGCGGCGTAGTCGCCTTCACCGCCGACGACCACGCGGGCCGTTACGTGCACTGCGGTGTGCGCGAACACGTGATGGGCGCCATGGCCAACGGCATGGCCGCGCATGGCGGCACACTGCCGGTGGCCGTGACCTACCTCGCCTTCAGCGACTACGAGCGCCCAGCCATGCGCATGGCCGCGCTGATGGGGCTGCCGGTCAAGTTCGTGTTCAGCCACGACTCGATCGGCGTCGGCAAGAACGGGCCCACGCACCAGCCGGTGGAGATACTCGCTTCGCTGCGCGCCATGCCCAACATGCTCGTCATGCGCCCGGCCGATATGGTGGAGGCGGCCGAGTGCTGGGAGGTGGCGCTCGAACACCAGAGCGGCCCGGTATCTCTCGTATTCGCGCGGCAGGCGCTGCCGCGCGTGCGCTTGGCGGCCAACGAAAACGTCAACGAGAACCTCGTGCGGCGCGGTGCCTATGTGCTGGCCGAGGCCGCGGGTGGCGCACGCGCGGTAACGCTGCTGGCCACAGGGTCCGAAGTGGCCCTGGCCATGCGGGCGCGCGAGCAATTGCAGGCCCAGGGCCTGCCGACGGCGGTGGTCTCCATGCCCTGCTGGGAACTCTTCGAGCAGCAGGATGCGCCCTACCGCCGTAGCGTGCTCGGTGCCGGCACAGCGCGCATCGGCATCGAGGCCGCCGTGCGCTTCGGCTGGGAGCGCTGGCTCGGCGACTCCGGCGGCTTCATCGGCATGCCGGGTTTCGGCGCCTCAGGCCCGGCCGATGCGCTCTACCGCCATTTCGGCATCACGGTCGAGGCCATCGTCGCCGAGGCGCGGCACTGCCACGCCCGGGTGTCCGGCAGCGAACCCGCGCTCACCTGATCTCCGCCGTTGTCTTGGTAACTCCGCCCGCTGACCCCACCTGTCCGCTCCATCCGTCGACCCCAAGCCGTCATTCACTCCCCCCCGCACCATCATGCTGCTCAAAGACCGCACTGTCCTCATCACCGGCGCCGCCAGCCCACGTGGCCTGGGCCTCGCCTGCGCCAGCCTGTTCGCCGAGCACGGCGCCAAGGTGCAGATCAGCGACGTCAGCGCCGAGGCCGCGGCCAGCGCCGTGGCCACCCTCAGCGGCAGCGGCCACCTCAGCATCCGGTGCGATGTGACGAATCGCGAGCAATGCCTGGGCGCCGCAGCGCAGGCGCTCGGCGCCTGGGGCCGCATCGACGTGCTCGTCAACATTGCCGGCATCACCAGCCCGCAGCGCCTGATGGAGGTGGACGACGCCACCTACGAGCGCATCTTCGACATCAACATGCGCGGCACGCTCCACATGACGCAGGCTGTGGTGCCACAGATGCGCAAGCAGCGGCGCGGCAGCATCGTCAACCTGAGCAGCGTGTCCGCGCAGCGCGGTGGCGGCGTCTTTGGCGGCAGCCACTACTCGGCGGCCAAGGGTGCAGTGCTCGGCTACACCAAGGCCACCGCGCGCGAGCTGGGGCCCGACAACATCCGCGTCAACGCCATCTGCCCAAGCTACATCGACACCGACATCGCCGGCCCCCTGATGACGCCCGAGCGCCTGGCGCAGATCGTGGCCAGCGTGCCGATGGGGCGGCCGGGCCATGCGCACGAGGTGGCCGGCTGCGCGCTCTTCCTGGCGTCCGACCTTGCGAGCTACGTGACGGGCAGCGAGATCGACATCAACGGCGGCAGCCACATCCACTGAGCGACTGGGCGACTGGGCGAGCGAGTGCGGGCGAGCGACGCCCGTCATTCACCTTGAACCCGCAGCGCGACCCACGGCTGCCGAGGCGGCGCCCTGCGTCGCGCCTGGCCGCGCATCCCTGGCCACTCTGCCGTTCGGGGCGGCCGCACCCGGTGCTCCCGCAGTGGGCGCGCGGGCGCCCGCGCTGGCCCTGGGGGGTGCGTTGGGCCGCGTCGGCGGCTTTTGCGGGGCCAGCGCTCGTTCGGCAGCCTCCAGCGCAGCATCGGCGGCAGCATCGACACCCGGGCCGCTGCGCAGGGTGGTGTCTCTGGCGCCGCTGCCTTGAGGCGGCAGCGCTGCCGCCGCTGGCGCCAAGGGTGGCGGGGCCGTCTGGTGCGACGGTCCCGCACGGTCGGCTTCCCTGGGCAGGGTGGACTGCCCAACCGCGGGGTTGCCTGCAGCTGTGGGAACGGGCGGCAAGGTCGGCCTTTCTGCCTGCATCGAGCGGGGCCGGAGCATCGAGCCGCCCCCGACGAGAGCGGCTGCGACCAATGCCACGAGCCCGATCGCGTACGGCGCAAGCCTTGCGAGGCGGTGCGCAGGCGCGCTGGGCACTGGCGAGCCGGGCACGGTCCACAAGAGCGGCGCATCGACCTGCGCCTCACCGGCGGCCAGGGGCGGGACGGATCGGGCAAGCGGCCACCCAGGGGCTTCGGCCTGGTTCGTCAAGCCCGTCGCTGGGACGATCGATGCGCCAGCGGGCACGGGTGGCTGGCGCGGCTGGACAAGCTGCGGCGGTTCGGCAGTCTCGAGGTACAGATCGAGCACCCGCGCCACGGCCCCCACGGCGACGGCCGTCGGGGCCGGTACCGGTGCCGGTGCCGGTGCCGGTGCCGGTGCCGTTGCCGTTGCCGTTGCCGTTGCCGTTGCCGTTGCCGATGCCGATGCCGATCCCGATGCCGATGCCGGCGCCGAAATCGCAGCCGTGCTTGCGCTCTGCGTGGGCCATCGCCCGGACAGCGCGTGCATTTCCGCCAGCCTGGCCAGCGGACCCATCCCCGATGGCTCGGCGACGTCATAGACGGGAGGTGTTGCCGCCGCCGGCTGCCACATCGGTTCATCGCACGCGCGGCAACGCAGGGCTTCGCTATCGTTGACGGTTCCGCAATCCCGGCAACGGCGCCGTGGCAGCATCTCACCGCACTGGCTGCAGAACCTGAACCCCGCTTCAGCGTCGTGACCGCACGTCGAACAGCAAACCACTCGAACCTCTTGACTATCCCACTCGGCCTCGCGCCACTCGCAAGCTCAGGTGCGACTGTAAGTGGCCCGCCGACCTCGTTCGAGCGGCTCGCGCGCGCAGATTGCCAACTGCGTCCGCGGTAGTCGAATGGCCGGCCCAACAGCGCCGGCCTCAGAGAAGGTAGCTGCGGCAGCTATCGATTTGTCCACGTGGAGTCACCGGGCAGGCGGCGGCTCAGGCCGTGGCAGTTCGCCCACCTCATACAACCGCTCACGCACGTCCTTCTTCGTAATCTTGCCGTACCCCGACTTCGGCAGCGTCTCCCAGAAGAACACATGCCGCGGCCAGCGGTACCTGGCCGTGCGGCCTTCGAGGTAGGCCAGCACCGCGGCGGCGTCGAACGCCGGCGCATCCGGGCGCCGCACGACCACGGCCACGCCCACCTCGCCCCATTTCGGATCGGGCACGCCAAGCACCGCCACCTCGGCGATGCCGGGATGCGTGAGCAGCACCTCTTCCACCTCGCGCGGATAGACGTTGCTGCCGCCGGAGATGTACATGTCCGACTCGCGGCCGGTGATGTAGACGAGGCCGCGCTCGTCCACGCGGCCCAGGTCGCCGGTGTGGAACCAGCCGCCGCGCAACGCCTTGGCCGTGGCCTCGGGGTTGGCGTGGTACCCGGCGAACACGGCTGGGCCGCGGCAGCAGATTTCGCCCACCACACCCGTGGGCACGGTGCACATGTCGGCATCGAAGATGGCCACTTCCATACCGGTGCGCGCGCGCCCGCAAGAGCCGATGTTGGCGTTCGGGTCTTCGTCATCGGCCGAATGCATCTCGCGCGCCAGCACGGTAATGCTGCCCGTGACTTCGCCGAGGCCGAAGTACTGCACCAACACATTGCCCAGCTTGCGCAGTGCTAGCTTCTGGTCAGCGCGGTACATTGGCGCACCTGCGTAGATGACATAGCGCAGCGAGCTGTGGTCGTGCGCGTCGACCGACGGATGCTCCACCAGCATCTTCACGATGGTCGGCACGGTGAAGAGGTTGCTCACGCGGTGGCGCTCGACGAGCTGCCAGAAGACCTCGGGCTCGAGCTTCTCGCCCGGCATCAGCACCGTGGCCGCGCCGCGCGCCACGTTGAGCAGCAGGTGCACGCCTGCGCCGTGCGACAGCGGCGCCACCGCAGCCGACACATCGCGCTCGTCGGTGCCGGGGATGAGGTCCGCGAGGTGGTTGGCCACCACGAACGCCATCTGCCCATGCGTGAGCACGCCCGCCTTCGGCCGGCCGGTCGCGCCTGAGGTGTAGAAGAACCACAGCGGATCGTCGGCCGCCACCGTGGCCTCGGGCACCAACGTGCCCGGCGCCGGCAGGTGTGCGGCGATGAGCGCCTCGTAGGCATGCTCGTCGGGCCGCGTGGCCGGCCCGATGATGACGACATGCCGCAGCGCCGGCGCGGCCGCGCGCACCGCATCCACATGCGCCGACGCAAAGACCTGCTCGCACAGCATGGCCACCGCGCCGCTGCTGCTGCCGAGGTACGCCACCTCCGGCGGTTCGAGGCGGAAATTGGTCGGCACCCAGACCGCACCGAGGCGGAACGCGGCCCAGCAACTCTCGAACATCTGCACGTTGTTGCGCGAGTGCACGAGGATGCGGTCGCCCCGGTCCACGCCGAGCGCGCGCAGCGCTGCCACGAGGGCATCGACGCGGCGGTCGAGTTCGGCCCAGGTCCACGAGCGCTCGCCATGGATGAGCCCGGTGCGCCCCGGGAACAGTCGCGCCGTCTGGCGCAGCAGTTGCGCCAGGTTCATCACCTGCGCGGCGTGACTCATGGCTGGGCTTCTCCTTCAGGCTGCCTCGGGCTTGGTCACTGCATCGCCGTGCTCACCGTGAGCTGGTTGAGCCCCGCCTTGCTCGCCTGGTACGAAGGGTAAGGATAGGTGTAGCGGATGGCCGCCACCGAAGGCACATTCACGATGGCGGCCTTGCCGTTGCCCCAAGCCGGGGCCGGAGGAGCCGGCGCCGAAGACCAGCACGGTGCGGCCTTCGAGGACCGGGGCCATCGGGTTCGGCGGTACGGCATTCATGGTCCATCCTATGTGCGAGGGCATGCGCATCGGGCCTGGGGGAACGCCCGATCGGCTGCGGATCGGCCTGCCATGCCTTCAGGCATCGAGGACGAGCCGTCCCCCAGGCTGCGCCGCGCGCGAGCAACACAGGATCACCCGCGTCTCTCGCTCCTTGCGGCTGAGCACCACATCGCGGTGCTCCATCTCGCCTGAAGCCGACGCGTCGTAGCGCATCGCGCACACGCCGCACAGGCCGTCGGTGCACTTCACGTCCACCGCCACGCCGGCCTCGGCCAGCACATCGGTAGCGCGCTGCTCGGCCGGCACCGGCAATTCGCGCCCGGAGCGCGCCAGCACCAGGGTGAAAGGCTTGTTCACCCAGGCCGCCGTGTCGGGCACGCTGAAATACTCGCGGTGCAGCGCCTCCTCGGGCCAGCCACGTGCGCTGGCGGCCGCGAAAGCCGCGTCCATGTAGCGTGCCGAGCCGCAGGTGTAGAGGTGCTGGCCCGGCGCGTAGGCCGGCACGATGGCCGCGAGCTCGGCGCGCGAGCCCTCGTCGGTGAAGTGCAGGTGCACACGCTCGCGCCACGCCGCCGCGGCCAGTTCTTCCAGGAAGCCCGCCACGCGGCGGCTGGCCGCGCTGTAGTGCAGCTCGAACGCGTTGCCCGTCGGGTCGAGGGCATGCAGCCGCTGCGCCATCGCCAACAGCGGCGTGATGCCGATGCCGCCGGCCAGCAGCAGCGTGTGGCTGGCGCTCTCCTCCAGCGCGAAGTGGTTGCGCGGCCGGCTGACGAACACTTTGCGACCGGGCCGGAAGGCGCGAAACATCAGCGCCGAGCCGCCGCGCCCGGGCCCGCCTTCGCTAGTCGGGGCTTCGCGCTGCACGCCCAGCACGTAACGCGAGCGGTCGGCCGGGTCGCCGGCCAGACTGAACGCGCGCTGGTACTCGGGCGCCACCACCACGTCGACATGCGCGCCGGCATCGAAGGGCGGCAGCTCATCGCCCTCGAGTGCGGCGAACTCGAAGCGGGCCACGCCCTCGGCCATTTCTTCGCGCTTCACCAGCCGCACGGGGAAGACCGGCGGCTCGCCGCTCAAGGGCGCGGGTCCCGGCGCCAGCCCCTCGGTGCGGCCGGCCGCGATGCGCGCCCGGTACTCGGTCGGCGACAACAGCGCGCGGTAGCGCGCGATGCCCTCGTCGCGGTCGACCGGGGACACCACCGGATAAGGAGGCGGCATGCGGTCGGCCGGGTACACGGCAAGCGTCTGCTCCTCGGGCCTGAGCACGAGCTGCCGGTTCAGGCCGCGCCTGTGCGTCTGCGCCGCGGCCACATAGCGGCCGCTCGCGCGGTCGAGCTCGATGTCCCACCACCACTTCTTCACCGGGTTGATGTCGCCGCGGCCGAGTGCATCGTCGAGCTTCGCCAGCCAGGGCGCGGCGCGCGGCAGGTTCATCGCCGCCCAGCGGAACGGGGCTTCCGCGAACAGCCCCTCCAGGTTCCACGGGCAGGTCTTCATGCAGCGCCCGCACATGCCCCCGGCGGCGTTGGTGATGCGGTAGCGCGCGCACTTCTCGGCGTCGCTCTTCCAGATCTCGTAGCCGTTGTAGACCACCTTGGGCCCGGCGGTGATGGCGCCCGAGGGGCACTCGCGTGCACACTTGTTGCAGCTCTCGCAGAAACGCTGCAGGCCGAAGTCGATGGGCTGGTCGGCCACCATCGGCATGTCGGTGGTGACGCTGCCGCTCTTCAGCCGCGGCCCGAGGAAGGGGTTGAGGATGACTTCGCCGATGCGGCTCACCTCGCCCAGACCCGAGAGCAGCAACAGCGGCGGCTGCAGCACGTCGCCATCGAGCACCGAGTGCACCCGCGCCGAGTAGCCCAGGCGCCGGATCTGTTCGGCGACGATGCCGCCCATCAGCGAGAAGCGCAAGTACGCGCGCATGCTCTGCGCCACGCTGATCCAGTCGTCACCGCTGGCGCCCTCCATCGTTTCGTGGCCCTGGTCGAGCAGCAGGTTGACGGCGTTGGCGTGCGCAGTTTCGCCGTGCGCGGGCAGTGGATTGCCACCCGCGTCGTGCGAGTACCAGGCCCAGCGCGGCACGGCGCACAGGCCCACCGCATCGGCGCCGAGGAAGTAGCTTGACGCCTTGAGGTTGTCGGCATTGCGCCGCGGGTCGGTGGTGGTGGGCCCCTTGGGCCCGCGCGCGTCGCCGAATTGCAAGAGTAGCAAAGCCCCGAGCGCGCGGCGTGCGCAGGCGCCGATGGGGCTCTTCATCACGTAGTGCGCGTCCTTGGCACCCTCCTGCACGGCACGGCCAAGGTCGCCGAAGAGTGCACGCGCGAAGAAGTCGGCGCGCTTGGGGAAGCGCGGCACGCGCTCGTGGTCGATGAAGGTGGTGGGCTCGTCGCGGCGCTTGAGCGTCTCGAACGGGTAGGCGCCGGCGCGGAATTCACGGCGCGCATAGGCCTCGCGCTGGAAGCCGCTCTTCAGGGTGGCGCGGCCGGGCGTCCCGCCCAGCCACCAGGCCGGGCCGTACGTGCGCCACCGTGAGCCCGCTGCCAGAGCCAGGGGTGCGTCGGCCGCCATGGCGAAGGTCGTGGTCACCGCGGCGAGGCCGAAGCGGCGCCCCAGATACGGGTTCGCGCCATCGGCCTGTGCCAGGCCGGCCGCCACCGCCAGGCGGCCGAGATCGACATCGCTGCAGCTGGCGCTGTGTGCACGTGCCTCGTGGCCCAGCATGCGCAGGTAGGTCGACAGCAGCACCGCCGTCTGAGCAGCCAGCACGGCGGCGCGGTGCGGCTGCGTGCCGCAGATCCATTCGCCGCCAGGCTCATCGGGGCGCGGATCGCGCGGGTACTCGACCACGATGACGATGGCATGCGTGTGCTGAGCCACCGGCCCGTGCAGCTGGCGCGCCGACTCCAGCACGTCGGCCAGGATCATGTCCATGCCCGCCGCGAAGCTGGTGGGCTGGTTGGCTTCCAGCTCGGCCGCGAGCGCGGTCACCTGCGGGTTGCGAACCGGTTCGGCCCGCAGCGCCGAGGCCGGCAGCCGGCACACACCCATCATCGAGGCGTCGAAGTAGTAGCCGGCCGCCTTGAGGTGGCGCGCGCGCTCGCCCTCGTCGGCAGTGATTTCGGCCTCGCGCGGATTGACCGCACCATCGCGCACAAGGTCGAACATGGCCATGTAGCGGCCGATGGCGGGTGCGATCGTGTGCTGCAGGGCCGGCTCGTCGAAGCGCAGCGGCGGCATCGGCGACATGGCTGCCAGATCGCCGTCAAGGGCCTGGAGACCCGCGCGCGGCAGGCGCTCGAGTGGATAGGGGCCGAGGTGCACCGGCCGGTGCCGGTAGGAGAACAGGCGCATACGAGGCGCTTCAGGCATTCAGGCAGCGCGGCTCACCCGGGCCGCACCGCGCCGCGGGCACGCGGCCAGCGCCGCGTCGATATCCTCGCGCGCGCTGTCGATGAGCGTCAGGCACGCGCGCTCGGCGCGTGCTGGCTCACGCGCACGCACGGCGTCGAGAATGGCGCGGTGCAACGGCAGCGAGGAAGCGGCGCGCCCGGGCTGCGTGGTGCTCACCTCGAAGCTCGTGCGCAGCAGGGCCGAGAGCGCCTTGGCCATCTGCCCCATCATGCGGTTGTGCGAGGCGGCCAGCAGCGTCTGGTGGAAACGCAGGTCGTTGCTCACGTAGTCGCTGGCCTCGCCCCCGCCGGACCTGGAAGCCCGGGAGGCCCGGGAGGCCCGGCCGGCCCCATTGGCCCCACCGCCATGCGCGGCGTCACTCGCCACCGCGCGCGTCATGCCGGCGTAGGCCTCCTCGAGCTCGGCGATGTCGGCTGCCGTGGCGCGCTCGGCCGCCAACCGCACGGCGGCCGGCTCCACCACGCGGCGCAACTCATGCACGTCGCGCAGGAACTCGCGCGTGAGGCCGACACGGGTCTGCCAGGCCACCACATCGGGGTCGAACCAGTTCCATTGCTCGGCCGGCCGCACGCGCGTGCCGACCTTGGGCCCGATCGAGACCAGGCCCTTGGCCGCGAGCGACTTGACCGCCTCGCGCACCACCGTGCGGCTGACGCCCAACGCCTCGCACAACTGCGGCTCCGGCGGCAGGCAACTGCCCGGTGGATGTAGGCCCGCGACGATGGCTTCGCCCAGGCGATCGCGGGTGTGGCCGTGGAAGGTCTGCAGGGACATAGGCGCTGGTTGCGACTTCGATCGGGCTCAGCCGCGCACGAACAAGGTGACCAGCGGCTCCTGGCCCACCTGGCGGCTCCAGTGCCCATGCAGCCTGGCGTCGAAGGTGGCACCAGTGGGCAGCTTGTCCGCGCTGTAGAAATGCTCGCCGGGCGCGAAGGTACGCGAGCTGCCGTCCTGCAGGCCAATCTCCATCACACCGCCGAGGATGAACACCCACTGCGGCGTCTCTGTGCAGTGAAACTCGCTGCGAAAGCCCACCGGGCTGTGGCGCAGCTGGACGCCGCCGCTGGGCATCAGCGCAGAAAGCCGCGCCTGCGGTTTGCCCTCGGCGAGCGGCACTGGTTCTTCGCGAAGGCGCGCGCGGCCGTCGGCGTCGGTGAAGAGAGTGACCTTGATGAAGCTGGGCGTGTCGGACATGGGGCTGGCCTCCTTGGGGTTCGTACTCGGGTGCGCTTGCGCTCAGCTTCGCTCAGCTTCGCTCGGGCTCGCTCAGGCTCGCTCAGGCTCGCTCAGGCGCTCAAAGCGTGGCGCTGATGCCGCCGTCGACGTACAGGATGTGGCCGTTGATGAAGCTCGCCGCATCGCTGGCCAGGAACACCGCCACCGGCGCCAACTCGTGCACCTGACCCCAGCGGCGGCTGGGCGTGTGACCGGTGAGCCAGCCCGCGAATTTTTCGTCGGCGAGCAACGGCGCCGTGAGCTCGGTGGCGAAGTAACCCGGCCCGATGGCGTTGACCTGGATGCCCAGCGGCCCGAGGTCGATGGCCATCGCCTTGGTGAGCATCTTGGCCGCGCCCTTGCTCGCCGTGTAGGCGCTGGTGCCGGGGCGGCCGAGCTCGCTCATCACCGAGCAGATGTTGATGATCTTGCCGCGGCCGCGCGTCACCATGCGCTGCGCCACCGCCTGGCCGGTGACGAAGAGGCCGTCGACGTTGGTGCTCTGCACGGCGTGCCAGTCTTCGTGCTTGAGCTCGTGGAACGGCGCGCGGCGTGTGATGCCGGCGTTGTTGACGAGAATCTCGATGGCGTCCACTTCGGCCTCGATGCGCGCCACTTCGGCCAACACAGCGGCAGCGTCGCTGCTGTCGAAGCGCGAGACGTGCACGCGGTGGCCTTCGGCGCGCAAGGTTTTGGCGGCGGCGTCCAACTTGCCTGCATCGCGCCCGTTCAGCACCACGGCCGCACCGGCTTCGGCCAGACCGCGCGCGATCGCCAGGCCGATGCCCGCGGAGGAACCCGTGACGAGCGCCAGGCGGCCGTCGAGTCGAAAGGTCTTGGCATCGATCATCGAGGGACTCCGATGGTTTGCAACCAGGCTACGGCGGCCTGGGCGAGTGCGGCAGGCGGCGGGCCGATGGGCAGCGCCAGTGCACCCTCGTCTTCGCCCGGCGGCTCCAGCGTGGCAAGTTGGCTCTGCAGCAGCGAGGCCGGCATGTAGTGGCCGGTGCGCGCGGCCAGCCGCTCGGCCAGCAACTCACGCGGCCCGTGCAGGTGCACGAAGCGCAGCCCCGGCTCTGCCGCGCGCAGCAGGTCGCGATAGCTGCGCTTCAGCGCCGAGCAGGCTGCCACCATGCCCAGCCGCAAGGCCGCGGCCTGTGTGAGTTCGATGCCGATGCGCTCGAGCCAGCCCTCGCGGTCTTCATCGGTGAGCGGGAAACCGGAGGCCATGCGCGCCACGTTGGCCGGCGGGTGCAGCTGATCACCCTCGAGATAGCGCCAGCCGAGCGCTGCCGCGAGCGTCTCGCCCACGGTGCTCTTGCCGCAGCCGCTCACGCCCATCAGCACCACGCGTGTGGCCGGCACGGCCTGCACGACTTGCAGCGCCGGCGGCAGCGTGCTCACGTGCGGCCGGCGCCGGCAGGCATCACGGCATCGGCCAGGCCGGCCTCGCGATGCAGCACTTTCGGATCGAGCCCCACGCTCGCCGCCGCATCGAGAATCTGCTGCCAGGTCGTCGCATCCACCGGCAGACCTTGCACGAGCCGCTGCGCACGCATGAGGCGCTCGGGCTCGCCGGCGAGCAGCACACGATCGTGCCCCTCGCGCGGGGCGATCTGCAGCAGGTTGGCGACGAAGGCCTCGGCGGCCTGCTCCCAGCCTTCGCCCCCGTGCAGCGCGCGCGGATCGATGATCACCGTGAGCATGCCGTTGTGCACACGCTGGCGTTGCCCGTCCTCTTGGTGGTGGCCCACCAGCCCGGCGGCGAGCGCCCCGCCGAGCAGTTCGCACAACACAGCCAGGCCGGAGCCCTTGTGCAGGCCGAAGGGCAGCAGCGCGCCGAAGGGCGGCTGCACCGTCCAGCGCGGGTCGGTGCTGGCGCGGCCATCGCCGTCGATGAGCATGCCTTCGGGCACCGGCTCGCCCTTGTTGAAGGCCACGCGCGTCTTACCCTGCGCGATGGTGCTGGTGGCGAAGTCGAGGATCATCGGCGGGCGGCCCTTAAGCGGCACGCCGGCAGTGAAGGGGTTGGTGCCGAAGCCGGCCTTCGCGCCACCGTGCGGCGCGACGATGGGCCGCGCGAGCACATTGACGAAGTGCAGCGAGACCAAGCCGGCGGCCACCGCCATCTCGGCCCAGGCGCCAATGCGGCCAAGGTGATGCGCGTTGCCCAGCGCCACGATGGCGCAGCCGAGTGTTCGCGCGCGCTCGATGCCGATCACCATCGCCTCGGCGCCCACCACCTGGCCGAAACCGGCATGGCCATCCAGCCGCAGCAGCGCACCGGCGTCGAGCACGGTGCTCACGTGTGCATTGACCTTGAGGCCGCCCTCGCGCACAGCGCCCACGTAGCGCGGCAGCATGCCCACGCCGTGCGAGTCGTGGCCGGCCAGGTTGGCCTCCACGAGGTTGTCGGCCACGGCCGCGGCTTCGGCCTCGCTGCTGCCGCAACCCGTGACGAGCGTGCGCATCGCCGTACGCAGCGGCCCGGCGGCAATCAGATGCATTTCGGGCATGACGATGCCTCTGCGCTCAGCGACATTCCGGGACCGGCGTCTTCAACGGTTGCCCAGCAAAGTGCGCCTCGAGATTGGCCAGCGCGAGATTGGCCATCGCCAACCGCGTGCTCGTGGTGGCGCTGCCGATGTGCGGCACCAGCACCACGTGCGGCAGCGCGCGCAGGCGTTCGGGCACGTTGGGCTCGTTGTTGAACACGTCGAGGCCGGCGCCGCCGATCACGCCCTGCTCCAGCGCTTCGATCAGCGCGGGCTCATCGACCACCGAGCCGCGCGCCACGTTGACGAGGATGCCCTTCCTGCCCAGCGCCTTCAGCACCGCAGCATTGATCATGTGCTTGGTGCCCGCGCCGCCCGGCGTGATGATCACCAGGAAGTCGCTCTCGGCGGCCAGCGCCTCGGCCGTGGCATGGAACCTGTAGGGCAGTTCGGCCTTGGCCGAGCGCGCGGTGTACGCCACGCTCATGCCGAAAGCCAGCACACGCTGTGCGATGGCCTTGCCGATACGCCCCATACCGACGATGCCGCAGCGCGCGCCGCTCATCTTGCGCGCCAGCGGCATCGCGCCCTTGGCCGCCCACTCGCCGGCACGCACATAGCGGTCGGCCGCGGGCAACTGCCGGGCGGCGCTGAGCATGAGGCCGATGGCGAGATCGGCCACGTCGTCGTTGAGCACGTCGGGCGTGTGCGTGACCTTGGCGCCGCGTGCCTTGCAGGCCGGCACGTCGATGCCGTCGTAGCCGACGCCCATCACGGAGACGATCTGCAGCGCCGGCAGGAGACCCACCAGTTCGGCCGGCAACTTCGATTCGCCGCTCGCGGCCACCGCGCGGATCTGCGGCGCGCGCGCCGCCAGCGCGGCCGGGTCGGTCTCGTGCAGGCGGTCGAGCACTTCGTAACGCTCGGTGAGCGGGCCGAGGTACAAGGGCGGCAGCCGGGACACGGCCAGCACCAGGGGCTTGGAAGAAGTGCTCATGCGTTGGGCCAACTGGAAGAGAGAGGTTGAGGTCCGGGCTGGCCTGGAGTGCTGCTCGCGAAGCTTTCCTGGCCTGCCTAGGGTGAGCCCGGTGGGCCACTCCAATCGTCATACCATAGTATTTCAGCCAAGCCGCAGCGCCTCTGCGGGAAAGCGAGCAAGGCCGCCCGATGACGAAGCAAGATCCCGAGCCCAAGCCCAAGCCCCGGCCCAAGCCCGCGCACGAACTGCGCAGCCAACAATGGTTTGGCCGGCAAGACCGTGACGGCTTTGCCTACCGCAGCTGGGTCAAGGGCAAAGGTGTGCCGCATGACCAGTTCGACGGTCGCCCGGTGATCGGCATCTGCAACACGTTCAGCGAACTCACACCCTGCAACAGCCACTTCCGCACATTGGCTGAGCAGGTGAAGATCGGCGTCTACGAGGCAGGTGGCTTCCCGCTCGAGTTTCCGGTGATGTCGCTCGGCGAGACGCTTCTGCGCCCCACCGCCATGCTCTACCGCAACCTGGCAAGCATGGATGTCGAGGAGAGCATACGCGGCAACCCCATCGACGGCGTCGTGCTTCTGATGGGTTGCGACAAGACCACGCCCAGCCTGCTGATGGGCGCCTCGAGCGCCGACCTGCCCACGATCGGCGTGAGCGGCGGCCCGATGCTGAATGGCAAGTGGCGTGGCCAGGAGTTGGGCAGTGGCACGGGTGTGTGGCAGATGAGCGAGCAGGTGCGTGCCGGCACGCTCAAGCTCGCCGACTTCTTCGAGGCCGAGAGCTGCATGCACCGCAGCCATGGCCACTGCATGACCATGGGCACGGCCAGCACCATGGCCTGCATGGTCGAGGCGCTGGGCATCGGTCTGCCCGGCAATGCCGCCTATCCGGCGGTGGACGGGCGGCGCAACGTCATTGCGCGCGAGGCGGGGCGGCGCATCGTCGAGATGGTGCACACCGACCAGAAGATCTCGTTGGTATTGACGCGGGAGGCGTTCGAGAACGCCATCCGCACGCTGGCTGCCATTGGTGGCAGCACGAATGCGGTCATCCACTTGATCGCCATCGCCGGGCGCCTGGGTGTGCCTCTCACCATCGACGACTTCGATCGCCTCGGCAGCGAAATGCCGTGTCTGCTCAACCTGCAGCCCAGCGGCCAGTACCTGATGGAAGACTTTTGCTACGCCGGCGGCCTGCCCGTGGTGATGAAGGCGATCGAGAAGTTCCTGCACCTCGACATCGTCACCGCCAACGGCTGCACCGTGCGCGAGAACATCGCCGGCGCGCAGAACCACAACCCCGAGGTCATCAAGTCGGTCGAAGCACCGTTCAAGGCCCGCGCCGGCATCGCCGTGCTGCGCGGCAACCTCGCGCCGCGTGGCGCCGTCATCAAGCCGAGCGCGGCGACGCCCGCGCTGATGCAGCACACCGGCCGCGCCGTGGTGTTCGAGGACAGCGATCACTTCCACAAACGCATCGACGACGAGGGCCTCGACGTCGACGAGCACTGCATCCTGGTGCTGAAGAACTGCGGCCCCAAGGGCTACCCCGGCATGGCCGAGGTGGGCAACATGCCGCTGCCGCCCAAGGTGCTGCGCAAGGGCGTGACCGACATGGTGCGCATCAGCGACGCGCGCATGAGCGGCACGGCCTATGGCACCGTGGTGCTGCACACAGCACCGGAGGCGGCGGCGGGCGGGCCGCTGGCGCTGGTGAAGAATGGCGACCTGATCACGCTGGACGTGGCGGCTCGCAAGCTGCACCTGCACGTGGACGATGCCGAACTAGGCAGGCGCCGCACGGAGTGGAAGCCGCCAACGCCGCCGCTCACGAGCGGCTACTGGAAGCTCCACATCGACCACGTGCTGCAAGCCGACGAGGGCGCCGACCTCGATTTCCTGCGCGGCAAGCGCGGGGCCTTTGTTCCCAAGGACAATCATTGATGAACAAATTTGCTGCGGTCACTGGCGCCGGTTCGGGCATCGGCCGCGCCTGCGCGCTGGGTCTGCTGGTCGAAGGCTGGGGCGTGGCCCTCATCGGCCGCCGTGCCGACGCGCTCAACGAGACCGCCGTGCTGGCGCCCAAAGGCGCACGCACGCTGGCGCTGGCCTGCGACGTGGGGCGTGACGACCAGGTGGCCACCGCCTTCGCGACCATCGAGCGCGAATTCGGCCGCCTCGACCTGCTGTTCAACAACGCCGGCACGGGCCTGCCCTCGACGACGCCCGACCTCGTCTCCGTCGCCGACTGGAAGCGCGTGGTGGATGCCAACCTCAACGGCAGCTTCTACTGCCTCGCGCAGGCCTTCAGGATCATGAAGGCGCAAGCGCCGATGGGCGGGCGCATCATCAACAACGGCTCGATCTCGGCCTATGCGCCGCGCCCGGGCTCGATCGCCTACACCGCCACCAAGCACGCCGTCAGCGGCCTCACGCGCACGGCGGCACTGGACGGGCGCCCGTTCGACATCGCGGTGGGCCAGATCGACATCGGCAACGCCGCCAGCGAGATGACGGCGCGCATGGTGGGCGGCGTGCCGCAGGCCGACGGCAGCGTCAAGCCCGAGCCGCGCATGGATCTGCAGTCGGTGGTCGATGCCTTCATGACGATGGCGCGGCTGCCGCTGTCGGCCAACATGCTGTTCGTCAACGTGATGGCCACGAAGATGCCCTTCGTGGGCCGCGGCTGAGGAGTACGGACATGGCAAAGATCGGTTTCATCGGCGCCAGCGGCCTCATGGGCCATGGCATGGCGAAGAACCTGCTGGCCAAGGGCCACTCGCTGGCGATCACGGTGCACCGCAACCGCGAGCGCGTGGCCGACTTGCTGGCTGCCGGGGCGACGCAGGCGTCCAGCGCGGCCGAACTCGGCCGCGGCAACGAGTTCGTCTTCATCTGCGTCACGGGTTCGCCGCAGGTCGAAGCCAGCGTGCTCGGTGACGAGGGCCTGCTCGCCGGGGCGGTGAAGGTCAGGAACCTGGGCCTGATGGTGATCGACTGCTCGACAAGCGAGCCCGACTCGAGTGCGCGGCTGCGTGAACGCTGCGCCACGGCCGGCATCCGCTTCGTCGATGCGCCGCTGTCGCGCACGCCGGTCGAGGCCGAAGCGGGCCGGCTGAACGTGATGGTCGGGGCGACACCGGAGGACTACGCCAAGATCGAACCGGTGCTGCGCGGCTTTGCCGAGAATGTCTTCCACATGGGCGGGCCCGGTGCGGGCCACACGATCAAGCTGCTCAACAACTTCATCGCCCAGGCCATCTGCACCGCCACGGCCGAGGCCTTTGCCGTCGGCCAGCGCGCCGGTGTCGACGTGGGCAAACTGGTCGAACTCATCAGTGCCGGCCCTGTCAACAACGGCCTCTTCCAGGCCATGGCCAAGACGCTCACCGGGCAGATGGACGGCCTGAAGTTCGAGCTCGACAACGCACGCAAGGACGTGCGCTACTACACCCACCTGGCCGAGGGCATGGGCCTGCCGCATGGCATGGGCGACGCAGTGCACCAGGCACTTTCGCTGGCCAGTGCACTCGGCCACGGCAAGAAGTTCGTGCCCTCGCTAGTCGAGGCGCAAGAGCAACTCACGGGCGCCAAGCTCGTGCCGCGCGGATGAAGATCACCGCGGCGCGTGTCATCGTTTGCTGCCCGGGGCGCAACTTCGTCACGCTGAAGATCGAGACCGACGTCGGTCTCACTGGTTTGGGAGACGCCTCGCTCAACGGGCGCGAGCTCGCGGTGGCGAGTTACCTCACCGAACACCTGGTGCCGCTGCTCATCGGGCGCGACGCCTCACGCATCGAGGACACGTGGCAATACCTCTATCGCGGCGCGTACTGGCGGCGCGGACCGGTCACCATGAGCGCCATCGCGGCGGTCGACACGGCGCTGTGGGACTTGAAGGCCAAGGCGGCCGGCATGCCGCTGTACCAGTTGCTCGGCGGCGCCAGCCGCGAGCGCGTGCTCGTCTACGCGCACGCCAATGGCCGCGACATCGAGGAGACGGTGGACGAGGTGCATCGCCATGCCGAACTCGGCTATCGCGCCATCCGCGCGCAAAGCGGTGTGCCGGGGCTGAACAAGGTGTACGGAGTCGCCACCGATGGCAAGCCCTACGAGCCAGCCACGAAAGGCCTGCCCGTCGAGCAGGACTGGGACACCGCGAAGTACTTGCGGCACACGCCGCGCCTCTTCGAGGCCGTGCGCAAAGCCATTGGCGACGAGCACGAACTGCTGCACGATGTGCACCACCGCCTCACGCCCATCGAGGCCGCGCGCCTGGGCAAGGATCTCGAGCCCTTCCGCCTGTTCTGGATGGAAGATGCAACACCGGCGGAGAACCCTGAGGCCTTTCGCCTCATCCGCCAGCACACCACCACACCGCTGGCGGTGGGCGAGATCTTCAACACGGTGTGGGATTGCACGCAGCTGATCGAGCAGCAGCTCATCGATTTCATTCGCACGACGGTCGTGCACGCCGGCGGCATCACGCACCTGCGCCGCATCGCCGACCTCGCGGCGCTGTACCAGGTGCGCACCGGTTGCCACGGCGCCACCGACCTCTCGCCGGTGTGCATGGGCGCGGCGCTGCACTTCGACCTCTGGGTGCCCAACTTTGGCATCCAGGAGCACATGCCGCACAACGAAGCCACCGGCGGGGTGTTCCCCCATGCCTACCGCTTCGAGAGCGGCTTCATGCACCCGGGCGACGTGCCCGGCCACGGCGTGGAGATCGACGAACAGCAGGCCGCGAAGTACCCCTACCAGCGCGCCTACCTGCCGGTCAACCGGCTGCAGCGTGACGGCACGCTGTGGGACTGGTGAGGAATCCCTGGCAGAACACGGCCCCGCCCGAGGAGGCGCAGGCCCTGCCTCGCCTGCACCCGACCACACTCGCCAGCGCCCCTGTCGAGGTGGCGCGGCCCTTGTACCGGCGCAGCGAGCTGCGACCGGGCATCGTGCACCTGGGCCTGGGGTCGTTCGCACGCGCGTTCCTCGGTGTGATCAACGAGGCCGCCATTCATGCCGGCGGTGACCCGCGCTTCGGGATCATCGGCGTGTCGCTGCGCAACGCCGCGCTGTGCGATGCCCTCGGGCCGCAGCAAGGCCTGTACAGCGTGGCGCGTCGCGACACCGACGCCGAGGGCCAGCCTCGCCAACGCCTGCAGGTCGTGGGCAACCTGATCGGCCAGCTGGTGGCCCCGGAGAACCCCGGTGCAGTGCTCGAAGCCATCGCATCGCCTGACACCCGCATCGTCAGCCTCACCGTCACCGAGAAGGGCTACACGCGCGACCCTGCCAGCGGCAGGCTGCTCGACGGCCACCCCGACATCGCGCATGACCTACACGACGGCTCTGCACCGAAGAGCGCCATCGGCTTCATCGTGCACGGGTTGGCGCTGCGCCGCGCCCAGCGGCGCGGGCCGATCACGCTGATGAGCCTGGACAACCTGCCGCACAACGGCCGTACGTTGCAAAACCTGGTGCTGGCGTTCGCGCGGCGCGTCGATCCCGGGCTCGCTGACTGGATCGAGGCGCACTGCACGTTCCCCAACAGCATGGTCGACCGCATCGTGCCGGCCACCACCGAGGCAGACCGCGCGCAGATCGCTGTGGCGCTGCGCCTGCACGACGCCTGGCCCGTGCCCACCGAGCCTTACTGCGACTGGGCGGTGGAAGACAAATTCGTGGCCGGCCGACCCGATTGGCACCTGGCCGGCGCCCGTTGCGTGGCCGACGCCGGGCCCTGGGAAAGGCTGAAACTGCGCGCCGTGAATGGCAGCCACTCGGCCATAGCGTACCTGGGGGCGGTGGCCGGTTGGGCCACGGTGGACCATGCCATGGCACAACCCGAGCTGCGCGATTTCGTGCGCGCCCTGTTGCTGGAGGAAGTGGCGCCCACGCTGCCCATGCCGGTGGACCTGGACTTCCCGCGCTATGTCGATGGCTTGCTCGCCCGCTTCGCCAACCCGGCGCTGGCCCACCGCACGCAGCAGATCGCGATGGACGGCTCCCAGAAGCTGCCGCAGCGCTTGCTGGCCACGGTGCAGGAGCGCCTGGCGACCGGCGCCCCCATCGCCCGGCTTGCGCTGGCCATCGCCGCATGGATGCACTACCTGCGCGGAACCGATGAATGGGGCCGCCCTTATGCCATCGACGATCCGCTGGCCGACGCCCTGGCGGCCGCACACCACCGCGCACAGGCCGAGGCCACCCTGCACGGGCGCGTGGCGTCGTTCTCGCAGTTCGCACCCGTCTTCGGCGAGTTGGCTGGCCACGCCACGCTGGTGGACGCGCTCACCAGGGCGCTGGGCAGCTTGCAGAACCTGGGCGTACGCATGACCGTGGCGCGTTGGGCACGATCGGAATGAGTGACGCATTGGCGACCGGCGTCGCGGCCATCGGCGCCGCTGCGGGTTTGTGCCAGACATTCGAGCCTCGATGGCCCCGTAGCATTCCTCGTACCCCACCCTGCGCATCGCTGGGCACGCCACCGTGCAAAACACCGAGCGCCAGGCCTAGCTTTTCGACACCGCAAGGAGACCCCTCATGAAACGCACCCTGTTGAAGACCGTGCTCGCCACCGCCGCGCTCGCGCTGGCTGGCGCTGCCTCCACCACCGCCTTCGCCCAGACCAAGCTCAAGTGGGCCCATGTCTATGAAACCAGTGAGCCGTACCACACGCAAAGTGTGTGGGCCGCCGACGAGATCAAGAAGCGCACCAATGGCAAGTTCGAGATCACGGTGCACCCGGCCAGCTCACTCGGCAAGGAGACCGACATCAACCAGGGCATGCTGCTGGGCACGGTGGACATGATCATCAGTGGCCCGAGCTTCGCGGCGCGCAGCTACCCGCGCCTGGGCATCGCCTACTACCCCTTCATCTTCCGCGACGCCGACCACCAGGCGGCCTACAGCAAGAGCGCGGTGTTCAAGGAGATGATCGACGGCTACCGCGAGAAGACCGGCATCCAGATCCTGGCCTACACCTACTACGGCGCGCGCCA
>JANNRI010000173.1:0-3363 GCA_031401195.1 Burkholderiales bacterium | reverse complement strand
GGCGCTGGTGGGCGAAGACGAGCGGCGCAGCAAGTACCCGTCGCTGGAAGAGTTGATGCCCGACCTCTACCGCCAGTTGCTGCACGCCGAGACCACGCTCGAGAACCACTTCAAGGATATGCAGGACCTGGAATTCACGATCCAGGAGGGCAAGCTGTGGCTGCTGCAGACGCGCAACGGCAAGCGCACCGGCGCGGCCATGGTGCGCATCGCCATGGAGATGCTGCAGCAGGGCCTGATCGACGAGAAGACCGCGCTGCTGCGTGTCGGCCCCGACCGGCTGGACGAGTTGCTGCACCCCATCTTCGACGCCCAGGCGCTGAAGGCTGCGCGCGCCATCGCCCACGGCCTGCCGGCCTCGCCCGGTGCGGCCAGCGGGCAGATCGTGTTCCTGGCCGACGAGGCCGAGGAATGGGTGCGCCAGGGCCGTGCGGTGATCCTGGTGCGCCAGGAGACATCGCCCGAAGACCTGCGCGGCATGAGCGTGGCCCGGGGCATCCTTACGGCGCGCGGCGGCATGACATCGCACGCTGCGGTGGTGGCGCGCGGCATGGGCAAGTGCTGCGTATCCGGTGCCGGCGCGGTGCACGTGGACTACAAGGCGCGCTGCATGACCATCGGTGCGCAGATCTACCACGAGGGTGAGTGGATCTCGCTGGACGGCTCCACCGGCGAGGTCTACTCCGGCCGCATCGCCACGCGCGACGCCGAACTCAGCGGCGACTTCGGCGCCCTGATGGCGCTGGCCGACCGCTACAAGCGCCTGGAGGTGCGCGCCAACGCCGACACGCCCGAAGAGGCCGCGGTGGCACGCCGCTTCGGCGCCACCGGCATCGGCCTGGCGCGCACCGAGCACATGTTCTTCGAGGGCGAGCGCATCAACGCCGTGCGCGAGATGATCCTGGCCGACGACGAGGCCGGCCGCCGCAAGGCACTGGCCAAGCTGCTGCCCATGCAGCGCGGCGACTTCGAGGGCCTGTTCCGCGAGATGAATGGCCTGCCGGTGACCATCCGCCTGCTCGACCCACCGCTGCACGAGTTCGTGCCCCACGACGAGGCCGGGCAGCAGGTGATGGCGCGCGAGATGAAGCTGCCGCCGGGCCGGATCCAGATGCGCGTGGACGAGTTGCACGAGTTCAACCCCATGCTCGGCCACCGCGGCTGCCGCCTGGGCATCAGCCACCCCGAGATCACCGAGATGCAGGCGCGCGCCCTGTTCGAGGCGGCGCTCAACGTGCAGGCGCGTGGCTGCATGGTGAAGGCCGAGATCATGGTGCCGCTGGTGGGCACGGTGCGCGAGTTCAACGCGCAGGCGGCGGTGATCCGCGCCACGGCGGCCAAGGTGTTTGCCGAACGCGGCGCCCGGCTGGACTCCCTGCTGTGCACCATGATCGAGACTCCGCGCGACGCACTGGTGGCCGACAGCATCGCCCGCGAGGCCGCGTTCTTCTCCTTCGGCACCAACGACCTGACGCAGATGACCCTGGGCTTCTCTCGCGATGACTCGGGCACGTTCCTGCCCGAGTACCTGCGCCGGGGCATCTACGAGCGCGACCCCTTCCGCTCGATCGACCAGGAGGGCGTGGGCCTGCTGGTCGAGATGGCGGTGGCCAAGGGCCGCGCGGCGCGGCCGGGCATCGAGGTGGGCGTGTGCGGCGAGCACGGCGGCGACCCGGCCTCGGTGGCCTTCTTCCACCGTGCCGGGCTGGACTACGTGAGCTGCTCGCCCTTCCGCGTGCCGATCGCGCGGCTGGCCGCCGCGCAGGCGGCACTGGACGTTTGAGCCCGCGCGGCTGCGGCGCCGTACCGCGGATGTAACCGCGTTCACGGCGTGGCGCCCATAATGCCCCGCTGCAATGCACCGGAGCGCCGCGCCATGACCCGAGCCACCAAGATCGTCGCCACCCTCGGCCCGGCGTCCAGCGAACCCGATGTGCTGGAGCGCCTGCTGCGTGCCGGGGTCGATGTCGTGCGCCTGAACTTCAGCCACGGCTCGGCGCAGGATCACATCGCGCGGGCCAACCTGGTGCGCGAGATTGCTGCCAAGGTAGGCAAGCCGGTCGCGCTGATGGCCGACCTGCAGGGCCCGAAGATCCGCGTGGGCAAGTTCGCCGAGGGCAAGGTGACGCTGGAGCCCGGCGAGTCCTTCGTGCTGGACGCGCAGCGCACCGAACCCGGCGACGTGCACGCGGTGGGCCTGGACTACAAGGAGCTGCCCCGCGACGTACGCCCCGGCGACATCCTGCTGCTCAATGACGGCCTCATCAAGCTGTGCGTCGAGGCGGTGCGCGGCGAGGAAGTGCACACGCGCGTGGTGCTGGGCGGCGAGCTGTCCAACAACAAGGGCATCAACAAGGCCGGCGGCGGACTCACCGCCCCGGCGCTGACGGCCAAGGACATGGAGGACATCAAGACCGCGGTGGCCTTCCAGTGCGAGTACCTGGCGGTGAGCTTCCCCAAGAACGCCACCGACTTGGAGATGGCGCGCCTGTTGGCCAACGTGGCCGGCGAGGCCACGCGCCACCGCCCGGCGATGATCGCCAAGATCGAGCGCAGCGAGGCCATCCCGCAGCTCGATGCCATCCTGCGCGCCAGCGACGGCATCATGGTGGCGCGCGGCGACCTTGCGGTGGAGGTCGGCAACGCGGCGGTGCCGGCGCTGCAGAAACGCATGATCCGCATGGCGCGCGAGGCCGACAAGGTGGTGATCACGGCCACGCAGATGATGGAAAGCATGATCCTGGCGCCGGTGCCCACGCGCGCCGAGGTCAGCGACGTGGCCAATGCCGTGCTCGACGGCACCGACGCCGTGATGCTCAGCGCCGAGACCGCTGCCGGCAAGTACCCGGTGGAAACGGTCGAGCAGATGGCGCAGATTGCCATGGAGGCCGAGCGCGCCGAGGACGTGTCCATCGAGACCGACTTCGCCAACAAGCGCTTCGGCCGCATTGACCAGAGCATCGCCATGGGCGCGTTGTTCACCGCCCACCACCTGGGCTGCAAGGCCATCATCGCCCTCACCGAATCGGGCTCGACCGCGCTGTGGATGAGCCGCCACAACGTCAAGGTGCCGATCTACGGCCTGACCACGCAGCAGAACTCCGAGCGCCGCATGACGCTGTACCGCAACGTGCGCCCGCTGCTCATGCCCAAGATGACCGATCGCGACGCGGCCCTGGCCAAGGCCGAGGCTTTGCTGGTGGAGCGGGGCGTGCTGCGGCCGGGCGACACCTATGCCATCACTTGCGGGGAACCGAGGGGCTACCCGGGGGGGACCAACATGCTGATGGTGTGCCAGGTGCGGTAGGGGTGCTCGGGGGGGGGCGGCGGACCACAGGGGTGAACATTGGGCCTGGTGCAAGG
>JANNRI010000172.1:0-2755 GCA_031401195.1 Burkholderiales bacterium | reverse complement strand
TCCTGATCGTCGCACCCGACTATGCGTCCAACGTGGACCGCATCGTCGACTTCACGCACGGCGAGGTAGATTTGGACAAGTTGGCCCAAGGCAGCCTCGCCGGTCATTTGATCGAATGCGGCTGCCAGGCCACCGGCGGCTTGCACACCGACTGGCAAGATGTGCCCGATTGGGCCAACATCGGCTACCCCGTCTTGCAATGCGACCCAGACGGCAGCTTCACGGTTGAAAAGCCACCGCACACCGGTGGTCTGGTCAGCGTCGCCACCGTGGCCGAGCAACTCGTCTACGAGATCGGCGACCCCGCCAACTACCTGCTGCCCGACGTGGTCTGTGATTTCACCCAGGTTCAGCTTGAGCAAGTGGGTGAACACCGCGTTTCCGTGCGCGGTGCGCGTGGCAAAGCGCCCACGCCGCATTACAAAGTCTCGGCCACCTACGCCCAAGGCTTTCGCTGCAGCGGCCAGCTCACCATCGTCGGCATGGACGCCGTTGCCAAAGCGCAGCGCACCGGCGAGGCGATTCTGATCCGCACCCGCCGTTTGCTTTTAGAGGCGGGTCTGAAAGACTATGGCGACAGCCTCATCGAAGTGCTGGGTGCCGAGTCGAGCTACGGCCCGCACCAGGCCGCAGGTGCCTTGGCCAGCCGCGAAGCCGTGCTGCGCCTCACCGTCACCCACAGCAACAAAGATGCGCTCAACTTGTTCGCCCGCGAAATCGCCCCCGCCGGCACCAGCTGGTCGCCCGGTACCACCGGTGCTGGCGGTCGCCCCAGCCCGTCGCCCATGATCCGGCAGTATGCGTTTTTGCTGGATAAAACGGCTTTGCAGCCGGTGGTGGTGATGGATGGGGGGCGGACTTTGGTTGATGTCGCCACCCATGCCAGCCAGCCAGTTGCTGAAAAAACAAGCAACCCGCAAGCCGCATCCACCGCACCCGCCTTGGCTGATGATGCTGTCACCGTCCCCCTCATCCAGCTCGCCTACGCCCGCAGCGGCGACAAAGGCGACACCTCCAACATCGGCATCATCGCCCGCCAGAGCGCCTTTCTGCCCTACATCAAAGCCGCAGTCACTGAAGAATCCGTGGCAGATTGGCTGGCGCACCTGGTCAAAGGGCAAGTCACCCGATTCGATTTGCCCGGGATCCATGCCGTCAACTTCGTCTGCGAACAAGCGCTGGGCGGTGGCGGCATGAGCTCGCTGCGCAACGACCCGCTGGGCAAGGGCATGGCGCAGATGCTGTTGAGCATGCCGGTGCGGGTGCCTCGGGGTTTGTTGGATGCCTGAGTGCTATTAATTATATAGCAATATAGTAAATAAATGCGCTGGCTAGATGTCAATTTGAGCATCAAAAGTCGCTTTAAATCACAAAATCCTGGGCTTCTTCCACAAACACCCGCGCTTTGCGCAAGGTCAGCACCAGGGTTTCGCCTTCTTTGAACGCCTGCGCCTGCGCTTGCTGCGCGGGCAGATGGGCTTCGATGATCTCGCCCTGACCGGCGGCGGAGGCGTCCAGCGGCAGCAGTTCCAGCCGCGCCGTGGGGCCGACGACGATGGCGCGCACCAGCTTGGCGACGATGCCGGTGGCACCCGGCGTGTAGCGCGCCACTTCCAGATCGTGCGGCCGCACATAGGCAAAGGCTTTGCTGTTTTGGGTGTGTTGGTGTTCGGGCGAGGCCACGTGCAAGGCGTTGTTGTCGTTGCCGATCAGCATATCGCCTTCATGCGCGCGCCCGTGGAACAGGTTCACATCGCCTAAAAAACCGTACACAAAAGGGCTGGCCGGGTGGTCCCACACGTCTTGCGGGGAGCCGACTTGTTCAACCTTGCCGCTGTTCATCAGCACCACACGGTCGGCCACTTCCAGCGCTTCTTCCTGGTCGTGGGTCACAAAAATGCTGGTGACATGCAGATCGTCATGCAGCCGGCGCAACCAGCGGCGCAGCTCTTTGCGGTCTTTGGCATCCAGCGCGCCAAATGGCTCGTCCAGCAGCAGCACTTTGGGCTCCACCGCCAGCGCGCGCGCCAGGGCGATGCGCTGGCGCTGCCCGCCGGAGAGCTGCGACGGGTAGCGGTCGGCCAGCCAGTCGAGTTGCACCAGCCCGAGCAGATCATGCACTTTTTGTTTGATGACGGTCTCGCTCGGGCGTGTGCTTCGGTGCTTCATGCGCAGGCCAAAAGCGACGTTGTCAAAGACCGTCATGTGGCGAAACAGCGCGTAATGCTGGAACACAAAGCCGACATTACGTTCCCGCACATGCACGTCTGTGGTGTCCTCACCGCTGAACAGGATGTGACCATGGTCGGCCGTCTCCAGCCCGGCGATGATGCGCAGCAGTGTGGTTTTGCCGCAGCCCGAGGGCCCCAGCAGCGCGACCAGTTCGCCCGATTCGATGTCCAAGCTCACGTCCCGCAGGGCGTGGAAGGTGCCAAAGTCTTTGCTGACGTTGCGTATTTCAATGCTCATGATGGTGTTTCTTTGTTTTAGACGGTTGGGCGCTCAGGGGGCAATTCAAGTGCGGCTTTTTGTTCGCGTTCAAATTGCCATTCCACGCCCGACTTGATCAGCAGTGTTGCCAAAGCCAGCAGCGCCAAGAGCGAGGCCACGGCGAAGGCGGCGACGGATTGGTACTCGTTGTACAAAATCTCTACATGCAGCGGGATGGTGTTGGTCTGGCCGCGGATATGGCCCGACACCACCGACACCGCGCCAAACTCGCCCATGGCCCGGGCGTTGCACAAAATCACGCCAT
>JANNRI010000171.1:0-2018 GCA_031401195.1 Burkholderiales bacterium | reverse complement strand
CCGCGACGGCCAGCCCGTGAATCTTTGATGCGCCGCGCGGCAGCCCGCATGCGACGGCTGCGTGCCTTCCAGCTTGTCGATGGTGTCGCTCGTGCGGTGGCTCGGCGCGACCTTGGGGTCGAGACGTGCCACGTACTGCGCGATCAAGCCACTGTCCTCGAGCGCCTTGACGCCGCGCAGGCAGGCGCTGGGTGGCAGGTGCACGCGCCGTGCCGGCTCCTGGTTGGGCAGCCGGCCATCGGCCTGCAGCTCGTTCAGTATCGCGCGGTCGATCGCATCCAGTTGCACGACTTGGCTGCTTGACGGCATGGGATGGCGTCCGGTGTATCGAGAACCGCATGATCTTTCTCCATCGCGGGTGAACCCGGGCGTCCCGCGCCTGCACATAACGCGCCGACTTGTCTAGACTGCAGGCTGGCACAGGCCGTGCCGGACCGCCCTTGCAGGAGCCGCCATGAACAAAGCCCTCGATCCCGCCCTGATGCAAGCCGCCGAAGCCACCGGCAGCACCGTGCCCGCCAGCCTGGGCGCGTACTGGATGCCCTTCACGGCCAACCGCCAGTTCAAGAAAGCGCCCCGCCTGCTGGTCCGCGCCGAAGGCATGCATTACTGGGACGCCTCGGGCCGGCAGATCCTGGACGGCGTGGCGGGCCTGTGGTGCGTCAACGCCGGCCACGCCTGTCCGCGCATCGTCAAGGCGATCCAGCAGCAGGCGGCGGAGATGGACTTCTGCCCGCCGTTCCAGATGGCGCATCCCAAGGCCTTCGAGCTCGCCGAACGCGTGGCGCAGATCGCACCTGATGGCATGGGCAAGGTGTTCTTCGCCAACTCGGGGTCCGAGGCTGTCGACACGGCGCTGAAGATGGCGCTGGCCTACCACCGTGTGCGCGGCGAAGGCACGCGCACGCGGCTGATCGGCCGCGAACGCGGCTACCACGGCGTCAACTTTGGCGGCATCTCGGTAGGCGGCATGGTCGGCAACCGCAAGACCTTCGGCCTGACGGTGGCCGGTGTCGACCACATCCGCCACACGCACGACCCGGCCGCCAACGCCTTCAGCATCGGCCAGCCCGCGCACGGCGTCGAACTGGCCGACGACATCGAGCGTCTGGTTGCGCTGCACGACGCGAGCAACATCGCCGCCGTCATCGTCGAGCCCGTTGCCGGCAGCACCGGCGTGCTGGTGCCGCCGCAGGGCTACCTGCAGCGACTGCGCGAGCTGTGCACGAAGCACGGCATCCTGCTGATCTTCGACGAGGTCATCACCGGCTTCGGCCGCACCGGCCAGCCCTTTGCGGCGCAGACCTTCGGCGTCACGCCCGACCTCATCGTCTGCGCCAAGGGCATCACCAACGGCTGCGTGCCGATGGGCGCGGTGATCGCGCGCCAGGGCATCCACGACGCCTTCATGACCGGGCCCGAGCACCTGATCGAGTTCGCGCACGGCTACACCTACTCGGCGCACCCGCTGGCCTGCGCCGCGGGGCTGGGCACGCTGGACACCTATGCCGAGGAAGGCCTGCTCACGCGCGCCACCGAGATGCAGGACTACTTTGCGCAGGCGGTGCACTCGCTGCGCGGCGAACCCCACGTCATCGACGTGCGCAACATCGGCCTGGTGGGCGGTATCGAGCTGTCGCCGCTGGCAGGCGAGCCGGCCAAGCGGGGCTTCAATGTCTTCCTGGACTGCTACGACAAGGGCCTGCTCATCCGCACCACCGGCGACACGATCGCGCTGTCGCCACCGTTGATCATCGAGCGCAGCCACATCGACCAGTTGATTGACACCCTTCGCGGTGCCATCCGGCGCGCCGCCTGAGCGAACTGGCCGCGGCGGCGGCAGCGGGCCGGCTGCCTTGCCTGCGCCGGCGCGCTATGCTCGCATCAGACGAACATGAAGCACGCCTCCTCTAGCCCGCCGCTGGTGCTGGTCACCAGCTGCAACACGATGATGGGCGAGCACCCGTTCCACATCGCGGGGCGTAAATATGTCGATGCCGTGCGGCTGGCCGGCGCAT
>JANNRI010000170.1:0-12131 GCA_031401195.1 Burkholderiales bacterium | reverse complement strand
CAGGGAATGTTAGGCACTTTTTGT
Organism: Burkholderiales bacterium; assembly: GCA_031401195.1. Classification (GTDB taxonomy): domain Bacteria; phylum Pseudomonadota; class Gammaproteobacteria; order Burkholderiales; family Burkholderiaceae_C; genus Rubrivivax. Next base: position 12,107 of record JANNRI010000170.1, on the reverse strand, counting down.
GTTCTTTGATGCAGTTAACAATAAGACTACCACAGGTAAACCAACAAACACAAGGGACTTTAAAAGAAGGTGTCATTTTATTGACTGCGAAGTGGTTTGTTGAATTATTAATGAGGTGAAAACGTGTCTGCTCTTGTATTTCTGCACGCCCGCCCGGCAGCGTGGCGAAGTGCACCTGCGCGATGGAGGCGCTGGCCACGGGTTCGGCCTCGAAAGTCTCGAACAGATCCTCGATGCGTTTGCCGAACGAGCGCTCGATGATTGCGCGCGCCCGCGCGGCCGGGAACGGCGGCACGCGGTCCTGCAGCTTGGCCAGTTCCTCCGCCACGTCCAGCGGCAGCAAGTCGCGGCGCGTGGAGAGCACCTGACCGAACTTGACGAAGATGGGGCCCAGACGCTCCAGTCCCTCGCGCAGCCGCACGCCGCGCGGCGCATCGAGCCGCCGGCCGAGCGTGACGATGCGCACGAGGGCGCGCACCCAGCGCTGCGGGAACGCCGAAAGCGCCACCTCGTCCAGGCCGAAGCGCAGGACGGTGATCACGATGAAGGTGAGCCTTGCGAGGCGGTTCATCGGCGGCCGGGGCCGAACCTGGACGAGAACTGCGCAAACCGGTCGGCCCAGGGCCCGGAGGCCTCGAGTGCGGCACGCAGCCCTCGCGCCAGGGCCCGCCCGGCCTGGTGCAACTGATGGGCCACCACCGGGCCGAAGAAGCGCTCGAGGTCGGCCGCCACATCCCAGCGCAGGTTCTCGAGCAGCCAGCCGACGTCGGCAGCGAGCGCCGCGTCGCCTTCGACCTGCACTGCAGGGCGTTCGCCCGTCAAAATCCGCGCCAACAGCGCAGCCGGGTTGCTGGCGTCGACAGTGATGCGCAGGTCTGCCGGGTCGCCTGACACGCCTGCCGTTGCAGCGCCGGACGCAACGCCGGACGCAGCGTCGGACGCAGCGCCCGCCTCGGCCGCGCCCAGCCACTCGAACAAGCCCGCGGGCGTGATGCGCCAGTGCAGCCGTGGCGCCGCGGGCAGCAACGCCGGCCAGCCTCCCAGCTCCATCGACAGCGTGCGCCCAGCGTGGCTGACCAGCCTGGCCATGGCCACCGGCTCGCTGCGCACCACGTGGTTCAGCACCAGAGTGAGGCGCTCCAGCACCGGTGGCGCAAGCAGTTTCGAGAGCGGATCGAGCATGGGCGCGGCATTGTAGGCAGCCCCTCTGGTGGATGGCGCGCGCCACACGTTTAGGCAGAAATGCACAGTGCTCGCGCGCGCGCCGCGGCCATCGCGCGCGCCCGCGGTGCCGCTGGCTGGGCGCTCGCATAGCATGCGCGGCCGCTCGCTCACGACCCATGCCCGCTGCCACCGTCCTGCTCACCGGCGCCACCGGCTATATCGCCTCGCACACCTGGCTCGCGCTGCTCGCGGCTGGCCACGGCGTCATCGGTGTCGACAACTTCTCCAACAGTTCACCCGAGGTGCTGAAGCGCCTGGCGGAGCTGTCGCGCACAGTGCCGCGGTTCGAACGTTTGGATGTCTGCGACGCCGCGGCGCTGGAGTCGCTCTTCGCGCGCGAGCGCATCGACGCCACGGTGCATTTCGCGGCTTTCAAGGCGGTAGGCGAGTCCACGCAAAAGCCGCTCGGGTACTACGCCAACAACCTGGGTGGCCTCGTCAATGTGTGCCGCACGATGCAGCGCCACGGCGTGAAGCGATTCGTCTTCAGCTCCAGCGCCACGGTGTACGGTGACCCGCAGCAACTTCCCATCCGCGAGGGCTCGCCGCTGTCGGCCACCAACCCGTACGGACAGACCAAGCTGATGGGCGAGCAGATCCTCGCCGACCACGCGCATGCCGATGCGCAGGCGGTGCTTGACGGCGCGCCGGGCCCGGCATGGCAAAACGCCGTGCTGCGCTACTTCAACCCCGTGGGCGCGCACGAGAGTGGTCGTATCGGCGAAGACCCACGTGGCACGCCCAACAACCTGATGCCCTATGTGGCGCAGGTGGCCGTGGGCCGCCGGCCGCACCTGAGCGTGTTCGGCAACGACTACCCCACACCCGACGGCACCGGCGTGCGCGACTACATTCACGTCGTCGACTTGGCCGAGGGCCATGTAGCGGCGCTGGAGCGGCTGCTGTCCCGGCCGGGCTCGTTCACCGTCAATCTCGGCACCGGTCGTGGCCAGAGCGTGCTGGAGGTCGTGCGCGCCTACGAGGCCGCGAGCGGCCGATCCGTGCCCTGGCGCCTGGAGCCCAGGCGGCCGGGCGATGTCGCCGCCTGCTGGGCCGACCCCGGCTTGGCACGCGAGCTTCTCGGCTGGCAAGCCCGATTCGACCTCCATCGCATGTGCGCCGACAGTTGGCGCTGGCAACAACAAAACCCCAAGGGATTCGAAGCAACATGAGTGGCTCTTCTTCCAACAACGGCGCCACGGGCGCTGTACGCGTCGTGCCGGTCGTGATGGCCGGCGGCTCGGGCACGCGCCTGTGGCCGCTCTCGCGCGCGGGCTATCCCAAGCAGTTCCTGGTGCTCTCGGGCACCACCAGCCTGTTCCAGCAGGCCGTGTCCCGGCTGCAGGGCCTGGCCGACGGCCACATCGCAGTCGAGGCGCCGCTGGTGGTGGGCAACGACGAGCATCGTTTCCTCGTGCTCGACCAGCTGCGCGAGGTGAAGTGCGAGCCGGCCGCAGTGATGCTGGAGCCGATGGGACGCAACACCGCGCCGGCGCTGACGCTGGCGGCGCTGCAGGCGCTCGAAGGTGGCAACGACCCCGTGCTGGTGGTGACGCCGGCCGACCAGACCGTCACCGATGAACTCGCGTTCACCGCCGCCGTGCGCCGCGCGGTGCTGCAGGCGGCGGGCGGCGCCATCGCCATACTCGGTGTGAAGCCGACGCGGCCAGAGACGGGATACGGCTACATCCGCACCGAAGGCTCGGCGCCCGAGCAGCGTGTGGTGCGCTTCGTCGAAAAGCCCGATGCGGCCACGGCCCAGCGCTACATCGACACGGGTGGCTACTCGTGGAACGCGGGCATGTTCGTGCTTCGCGCTTCGGTCTGGATGGCGGCGCTGGAGCGCTTCCGTCCAGACATCGCCACCGCCTGCCGCGCGGCCTACGCGGCGCGCGCCTCCGACGCCAAGTTCGTGCGTCCGGGCAAGGACGAGTTCGCCGCCGTGCCCGCCGAATCGGTGGACTATGCGGTGATGGAGAGATGCCCCGGTGTGCTCGACATCCGCATGCAGGAGCTCGACGCCGGCTGGAACGACCTCGGTGCCTGGGACGCGGTGTGGCAGGTGCTGCCCAAGGACGCTGCGGGCAATGCCACCGTGGGCGACGCGCTCGTCGCCGACAGCCGCAACACGCTCGTGCATGCCACCAGTCGCCTCGTCGGCGTGGTCGGGCTGGACGATGTGGTGGTGGTGGAGACGCCCGACGCCGTGCTCGTCTCCACGCGCGAGAAGAGCCAGGACGTGAAGACCATCGTCGCGCGCCTGGGCCGTGACCAGCGCGGCGAGCAGACCCTGCACCGCAAGGTGCATCGCCCCTGGGGCTGGTACGACAGCATCGACAACGGGCCGCGGCATCAGGTCAAGCGCATCCTCGTCAAGCCGGGTGCCAGCTTGAGCCTGCAGATGCACCACCACCGCGCCGAGCACTGGATCGTCGTCAGCGGCACCGCCGAAGTCACGAACGGCGACAAGGTGATCATGCTCACCGAGAACCAGAGCACCTATATCCCGCTCGGCCAGGTGCACCGGCTGCGCAACCCGGGCAAGGTGCCGCTCGAGATCATCGAGGTGCAATCGGGCAGTTACCTGGGTGAAGACGATATTGTTCGCTTCGAGGACACCTACGGACGGCGCTAAGCTGCGCACCCGGGCTACGGATGGCCGCGGCGTGATGCACCCATGACCCTCCTCGTCACCGGCGGCGCCGGCTTCATCGGCAGCAATTTCGTGCTCGACTGGCTGGCCCAGCCCGGCGAGGCCGGCCGTGAGCGCGTGGTGAACCTCGACGCGCTCACCTACGCGGGCAACCTGCACAACCTCGATTCGCTCCGCGGGGATGCGCGGCACGTCTTCGTGCAAGGCGATATCGATGACCGCACCCTGATCGACCAGCTGCTCGCCAGCCACCGCCCACGCGCCATCGTGCACTTCGCAGCCGAGAGCCATGTGGACCGCAGCATCCTCGGCCCCGGGGCCTTCATCCAGGCCAACGTCGAGGGCACCTTCGCTCTGCTGGAGGCGGCGCGAAGCTTCGTGCAGACGCTGGACCTGGCCGAGCGCGAGACCTTTCGCTTCCTGCACGTCAGCACCGACGAGGTCTTCGGTAGCCTGGCCCCGGGTGCGCCGGCCTTCACCGAGACCCACCCCTACGAGCCCAACAGCCCCTACTCGGCGAGCAAGGCCGCCAGCGACCACCTGGTGCGCGCCTGGTTCCACACCTACGGCCTGCCGGTCCTCACCACCCACTGCAGCAACAACTACGGGCCCTGGCACTTCCCGGAGAAACTGATCCCACTGATGATCGTGAACGCGCTCGCCCGCAAGCCGCTGCCCGTGTATGGCGACGGCCAACAGGTGCGAGACTGGCTCTACGTGGGCGACCATTGCGCCGCTCTGCGCGCCGTGCTCGCCAGAGGTCGCCCCGGCGAGACTTACAACGTCGGCGGCTGGAACGAGAAGCCCAACATAGAGATCGTGAAGACGGTGTGCGGCCTGCTCGACGAGATGCAGCCGGCCGCAGCCGGCCCTTACGCCTGCCTCATCACCCACGTGAAGGACCGCCCCGGCCACGACCGGCGTTATGCGGTGGATGCACGCAAGATCGAACGCGAACTGGGCTGGCGGCCGGCCGAAACCTTTGCCAGCGGCATCCGCAAGACCGTGCGCTGGTATCTCGAGCATGGTCCATGGGTGGCCCAGGTGCAAAGCGGTGCCTATCGCGAGTGGGTCACCGCCAACTACGAGGCCCGACCAGCGCGCTGAAAGACGCGCCCGAGCCCAACGCCAATGAGCACGCGCATCCTGCTGCTGGGCAAGAACGGTCAGGTCGGCTGGGAGCTGCAGCGCTCGCTCGCCGCGCTGGGAGAATTGATCGCCTGCGACTTCGATTCGCCGGGTGAACTCCGCGCAGATTTCAAGGAACCCGAATCGTTGCGCGGCCTCATCTGGCGCGTGCAGCCGTCGGTCATCGTCAATGCGGCGGCACACACGGCCGTCGACAAGGCCGAGGCCGAGCCGGAACTCGCCCACCTCATCAACGCCGCGGCGCCGGCGGTACTGGCCGACGAGGCCGAGGCCTGCGGCGCGCTGCTCGTGCACTACAGCACCGACTATGTCTTCGATGGCAGCGGCCATGAAGCCCGCGAGGAAGACGCCTCCACCGGCCCGCTCAACGTCTATGGCCGCAGCAAGCTCGAAGGCGAACGCCAGATTCGCATGAGCGGCTGCCAGCATCTGATCATGCGCACAAGCTGGGTCTATGGCGCACGTGGCGGCAACTTCGCTCGCACCATGCTCAGGCTGGGCACCGAGCGCGACACGCTCGACGTCGTCGACGACCAGGTCGGCGCGCCCACCGGGGCCGACCTGCTGGCCGACGTCACCGCGCACGCCCTGATGCGCCTGCGCGCCAACCCCGAGCTGGCGGGCACCTACCACTGCGTGGCTTCGGGTGAAGCCAGCTGGTACGACTACGCGCGCCATGTCTTCGATTGGGCGCGCGCCAACGGCGTGGCGCTGTGCCTGCCACCCGAGGGCCTGCGCTCGGTGACCAGTGGCGAGTTCCCGACCCCGGCGCCGCGGCCACTGAACTCGCGCCTGTCGACGCGCAAACTGCGCGAGACCTTCGGCCTCGTGCCGGCCATGTGGCAGCCTGGCGTCGAGCGCATGCTTGCCGAAGCGCATGCGCGCTGACGCGCCGCGGGACACCCCATCATGACCACCCACCACAAGCCACCGCAGCGCAAGGGCCTCATCCTCGCCGGCGGCGCCGGCACGCGGCTGCACCCGGCCACGCTCTCGGTGAGCAAGCAACTGCTGCCGGTGTACGACAAGCCGATGGTCTACTACCCGCTGTCGGCGTTGATGCTGGCCGGCATGCGCGATGTGCTGCTCATCAGCACACCGCAGGACACGCCGCGCTTCCAGGCCCTGCTGGGCGACGGCAGCGCCTGGGGCATGAACCTGTGCTACTGCGTGCAGCCCAGCCCCGACGGCCTGGCGCAGGCCTTCATCCTGGGCCGCCGCTTCGTCGGTGGCGCGCCGAGCGCACTCGTGCTCGGCGACAACATCTTCTACGGCCACGATTTCAACGCCCTGCTCAAGCGTGCCGATGCGCGCACGCGAGGCGCCACCGTGCTCGCCTACCACGTGCACGACCCCGAACGGTATGGGGTGGTCGAGTTCGATGCGAACCGCCGCGCGCTCAGCATCGAGGAGAAGCCCAAGCAGCCCAAGAGCAGCTATGCGGTCACCGGCCTGTACTTCTACGACGAACAGGTGTGCGACATCGCCGCCTGCATCAAGCCCAGTGCCCGCGGCGAGCTCGAGATCACCGAGGTCAACGCGCAGTACCTGCGCCAGGGCGACCTCGAGGTCGAGATCATGGGCCGCGGCTACGCCTGGCTCGACACCGGCACGCACGACAGCCTGCTCGAAGCCGGACAGTTCATCGCGACGATCGAGAAACGCCAGGGGCTGAAGGTGGCCTGCCCCGAGGAGATCGCCTGGCGCGCGGGCTGGATCGACTCGGCGCAACTCGAGCGGCTGGCCGCGCCGATGGCCAAGAACAGCTATGGACAGTACCTGCAGCGGCTGCTGCACGACCGTCCATACTGAACCGGAGATCCACCGGTGAAGCTCGTGCGAACCGCACTGCCTGGTGTGCTGGTCGTGGAGCCCGCCGTGTTCACCGACGAGCGCGGCTGGTTCATGGAGAGCTTCAACCAGCCGCGCTGGGAGGCTGCGCTGCGTTAACTGGGCGAGCCCGTGCCGCCGCCCTTCGTGCAGGAAAACCACTCGTGCAGCAAGGCCGGCGTGCTGCGTGGCCTGCACTACCAACTGCCGCCACGTGCGCAGGGCAAGCTCGTGCGTGTGGTGCAGGGGGCGGCCTACGACGTGGCGCTGGACATCCGTCGCGGCTCGCGGTACTTCGGGCGCTGGTTCGGCGCCGAACTCAGCGCTGCCAGCAAACTGCAGTTGTGGATCCCGCCCGGCTTCGCGCACGCCTTCATCGCCCTTGAGGACGACACGCATTTTCTCTACAAGACGACCGATATCTACGCCAAGGACCGCGAGCGTTCGATCCGCTGGGACGACCCCGCGCTGGCCATCGCCTGGCCGCTGCCGGGGCGAGTGTCGAGGCCGCTGGTGGCGCCCAAGGACGCCGCTGCACCGACCCTGGCCGACGCCGAACTGCCCTGATCGCCGGCGCTACCGGTGCCGCTGTCCAGCCCAGTGAACACCGCGGATCCGGCTTTGCCGGTCCGCCGGTGTGGCCCCCTGGGGGGAGGCGGCCGCAGGCCGCTTCGGGGGGGTCAACACTTGACGCCGACGTGCAGCGCCACGATGCCCGCGGCCAGGTTGTGCACGTCCACGTGGCCAAAGCCGGCGTCCTTCATCATCGCCTTCAGCGTGCCCTGGTCGGGGTGCATGCGGATGCTCTCCGCCAGGTAGCGGTAGCTGTCGCCGTCCTTGGCGATGAGCTTGCCCAACAGCGGCATGACCTTGAACGAATAGAAGTCGTAGGGCGCCTGCAGCGGCCCCGCAGGCTTGGAAAACTCCAGCACCAGAAGCCGCCCCCCCGGGCGCAGGATGCGGCACATCTCGGTCAGCGCCGTTTCCTTGTGGGTCATGTTGCGCAGGCCGAAGGCCACGGCAGCGACATCGAAGTGGCCGTCGAGGAAGGGCAGCTTCTCCGCGTCGCAGGTGGCCGTGGGCAGCGCCAGGCCTTTGTCGAGCAGGCGATCGCGGCCCGTGCGCAGCATCTTCTCGTTGATGTCCGTGAGCCAGACCTCGCCGCCGCCCGGCTCGCCCACGTGTGCGGCCTTGGCAAATGCGAGCGCAAGATCACCGGTGCCGCCGGCGATGTCGAGCACCTTCATGCCAGGGCGCACATCGGCCACGGCCGCGGTGTAGGCCTTCCAGGCGCGATGCAGGCCCATCGAGAGCACGTCGTTCATCACGTCGTAGCGTGAGGCGACGGAGTCGAAGACGTCGCGCACACGAGCGGCCTTGTCGCGTTCGTCGACGTTCTTGAACCCGAAATGCGTTTCAGCCATGTGCCTGCCCGGTCGTCCGCATGGGACGGACCGGTTCGATTCGTTTCAGTGGTGGCTGCAGGCGCCGCCGGCCGAGACCTGCATCGCGGCATCGCGCTCGACGCCGGCGGCCTTCAGGCGTTCGAAGTACTTCTGCCACAGCGCCTCGGCATCCGCGCCGAGGTGATAGAGGTAGTCCCAGGTGAAGATGCCGCTCTGGTGCCCGTCGCTGAACTGCGGCTGCAGCGCGTAGTGGCCCACTGGCTCGACCTCGGTGATGCCGACCTGGCGCTTGCCCGTCTGCAGCACCTCTTGCCCGGGGCCGTGGCCCTGGACCTCGGCGGAAGGCGAATACACGCGCATCAGCTCGAAGGGGATCTTGAAGGTCTTGCCGTCGTCGAACCCGATCTCGAGCGTGCGCGAGGCTTGGTGCACAGTGACCTTGGTCGGGTTGGTGGCCATCTTCGAATGTGGTTTGGCAGGCAGATGAGGTCAGGCTGGCAGTGTAGCGGGGTGGCGCTGGTGCAGCCTGTGTTGTGGCACCTGTGTTTGCGCCAAGGCCGTGCCGGGGGCGGGGCGCATGTTGGAGAATGGACCACAGTTGCCCTCATCGGCCCCACTCGGCCCACCAGGCGCCACCTGGCGCCAGTTGCCGCGGCACCGGCACCGCACCGGCACCTCACCGTGCTGGCACGTCGCCCCACCCATCCGGGCCCGAAGTTCTCATGCAGGATCTCGTTTCCACCCACTCACCCACCCACTCACTGGCCGGCTGGCTCGATCTCAGCCTGGCCACCGGCCCGTGGCGGCTGAGCGGCACCGTCGTCGGAGCACTCCTGAACGATCGCGCCGAGTGGGCGGCGTTGGGGTCGGCCGTCGACGCGCCGCCGTACAAGGGCCGCGCTCGCGAGCCCGTGCTGCAGGTCAAGCCGCGCAACACGCTCGTGGGTTGTGGCGCACGCGTCGAGGTGCCCTCGGGCGTGCCCGCGCTGGAAGTGGGTGCGACATTGGCCATCGTCATCGGCGCCGCTGCGTGCCACGTGACGGCTGGGGACGCGCTGCGCCACATCGCGGGCTACACATTGGCGGCAGACCTGCGCCTGCCCACCGAAGGCCCGCAAGCACACTATCGGCCCGCGGTGCGCCAGCGTGCGCGCGACGGCTTCTGCCCCATCGGCCCGGGCGTGGTGCCGGCTGCTGCGATTGCAGCGCCCGATGCGCTCGTGATCGAGGTCGCCGTCGACGGCAAAATCGTGCAGCACGCCTCCACCGGCGAGCGCGTGCGCGATGTCGCCACGCTGATCGCCGAGGTGAGCGCGTTCATGACCCTGCACCCCGGCGACCTGCTGCTGCTGGGCGCCGCGGCGGGTGCGCCGCGGGTCGCGGCAGGTCGCGAGGTGTCGCTCACGCTGCCGCCGATCGGCACGCTGCGCTTTGCGCTCGTGCCCGAGGCAGGCGCGGGGCCTGGGGGCGGCGCATGACCCGCCTCGCGCGAGTGGCCTGGGGCGGCGCCATCCACGAGGTGCGCCCGGCAATTCCGGTCGGGGCGGGCGCCGAGGGTGCCGCAGGCGTGGTGCTCCCGGACGGCACGACGCTCGGCCAGACCGAGGTGACCTGGCTGCCGCCGTTCGAGGCCGGCACCATCATCGCGCTCGGTCTCAACTACGCCGACCACGTGAGGGAGCTCGCGCGCGAGCTCACGCTGAGCTCCAAGGACGGGGCCCAGGACGAGCCGCTCGTCTTTCTCAAGACCGCCGGCGCGCTCGTCGGCCACCGCGGCCGCACGGCGCGCCCGCCCGGCGTCGCGATGATGCATTACGAGTGCGAGCTTGCCGTGGTCATCGGCCGCCCGGCCAAGCGCGTGCAGGCCGCCGATGCGCTCGCCCACGTCGCGGGCTACACGGTGTGCAACGACTACGCGGTGCGCGACCACCTTGAGAACTGGTACCGCCCGAATCTGCGCGTCAAGAACCGCGACCAGGCTACGGCACTCGGCCCATGGCTCGTGAGCGCGGACGAGGTGCCCGACCCGCAGAAGCTGGCGCTGCGCACGCTTGTCAACGGCGAGGTCAAGCAGCGGGGCAGCACGGCGAACATGGTGCACGGCGTGGCCGAGCTGATCGAATACCTGAGCGCCTTCATGACCCTGCTGCCTGGCGACGTCATCCTCACCGGCACACCCGAGGGCGTGGTGAATGTCAATGTCGGCGACGAGGTCGTGTGCGAGATCGACGGCGTCGGCCGGCTCGTCAACCACATCGTGGCCGAGGCCTGAACGAGGCCTGAAGCTGAAAGCCTCACCTCTACCCCTCCACCCCTCCACCCCTCCACCCCTCTGCGCCATGCACATCCGCCACCTCATCGCCGGCAAGCCGGTGGATAGCCCACAGACGTTCACCACCGTCAACCCGGCCACGCAGCAGGTGCTGGCCGAGGTGGCCCGCGGTGGCCCCGAGGAGGTGAACGCCGCCGTGGCCGCGGCGAAGGCCGCTTTCCCGGCCTGGGCGGCGCGGCCCGCCACCGAGCGCGCGAAGGTCATGCGCCGGCTCGGCGAGCTCATCGCCACCCATGTGCCCGAGATCTCGCGCACCGAGACCGACGACACCGGCCAGGTCATCGCACAGACTGGCAAGCAACTCGTGCCGCGCGCAGCCGACAACTTCCACTACTTCGCCGAGATGTGCACGCGTGTGGACGGCCACACCTACCCCACGCCCACGCACCTGAACTACACGCTATTCCACCCGGTGGGCGTGTGCGCACTCATCAGCCCGTGGAACGTGCCCTTCATGACCGCGACGTGGAAGGTGGCGCCGTGCCTGGCCTTCGGCAACACAGCGGTGCTGAAGATGAGCGAACTCTCGCCGTTGACCGCCGCGCGCCTGGGCGACCTGGCACTGGAGGCGGGCGTGCCGGCCGGCGTGCTCAACATCGTGCACGGTTTTGGCAAGGAGACCGGCGAGCCGCTCGTGGCTCACCCCGACGTGCGGGCCATCAGCTTCACCGGCAGCACGGTCACGGGCAATCGCATCGTGCAAAGCGCCGGGCTGAAGAAGTTCAGCATGGAACTCGGCGGCAAGAGCCCGTGCGTGATCTTCGACGACACCGACCTCGCACGCGCGCTCGACGCCGCGGTCTTCATGATCTTCAGCAACAACGGCGAGCGCTGCACGGCGGGCAGCCGCATCCTCGTGCAGAAGAGCATCTACGCCGACTTCGTGGCCAAGTTCGCCGAGCGCGCCAAGCGCATCACCGTGGGCGACCCGCAGGACGAGAAGACCCTCGTCGGCCCGATGATCAGCCCGCAGCACCTGGCCAAGGTGCGTGGCTATATCGAGCTCGGCCCGAAGGAGGGCGCCACACTGCTGTGCGGCGGCATCGACCGGCCTGCCTACGCCTCTGCGCTGCCGGCCGGCCACGAACGCGGCAACTACGTGTGGCCCACGGTATTCGCCGATGTCGACAACCGCATGCAGATCGCGCAGGAGGAGATCTTCGGGCCCGTGGCCTGCCTGATTCCCTTCGAGGACGAAGCGCAGGCGATACACCTGGCCAACGACATCCCCTACGGCCTGTCCAGCTACGTCTGGAGCGAGAACCTTGGCCGCGCGCACCGCGTGGCCGCGGCCGTTGAAGCGGGCATGTGCTTCGTCAACAGCCAGAATGTGCGCGACCTGCGCCAGCCCTTCGGCGGCACCAAGGCCAGCGGCACCGGGCGCGAGGGCGGCACCTGGAGCTATGAAGTCTTTCTGGAACCGAAAAATGTGGCGGTCAGCCTCGGCTCGCACCACATTCCTCATTGGGGCGCGTGAACATGAACCAGATCGAAGTCCTCTACCCGGTGGCCG
>JANNRI010000169.1:0-2021 GCA_031401195.1 Burkholderiales bacterium | reverse complement strand
CGCCAAAGATGGCTGTGCTCCACAACATCCCGCTGGTGTTCTACGGCGAGAACGAAGCGGAATACGGCAATCCGAAATCGGATACCTCAGGCGCCAAGCGCGACTGGAGCTATTACACCGCGCAGGACAAGAGCCAGATTTACCTTGGCGGCGTGTCGGTGCACGATCTGCTCAACAAGTTCGGTGTGCCGGACGTTGATCTCGTTCCGTACTTCCCGGCCGATCCCGCGCAGATCGAGGAGAAGAAGGTCGAGGTGCACTACCTCGGCTATTACCTCAAGTGGCATCCGCAGAGCTGCTACTACCACGCGGTCGAGCACACCGGCTTCCAGGCATCGCCGGAGCGGACGCCCGGCACCTACAGCAAGTACAACAGCATCGACGACCGCATCGACGACTTTCACTACTACACCACCTTCATCAAGTTCGGCATTGGTCGCGCCACCTATGACGCGGCGCAGGAGATCCGCTCGCGCGACATCGACCGCGACGAAGGCGTGGCGCTGGCGCGCCGTTTCGACGGCGAGTTCCCCGAGCGCTTCGCCGAGGAAGTCTTCCGCTACCTCAGCATCCCGGACAAGGAGTTTCCGCAGGCCTCGAAGATGTTCGACCATCCCGTGATGGACCGCGCCTACTTTGACAACCTGGCCGACTCGTTCCGCTCGCCACACCTGTGGAAACACGCAGACGGGCAGTGGAAACTTCGCCATGCGGTGTGGCACGGCGGGGAGCAGGCGGCGTGATGCAGAGCCTGCGCGCGAACATGAGCCCGAATCTGCGCCCGAACGTACGCCTGATCGCGCGCCTCGACATCAAGGGCCCCAACCTCATCAAGGGCGTGCACCTTGAGGGGCTGCGCGTCATCGGCGACCCGCAGGAATATGCGCGCCGCTACTACGAGCAGGGTGCCGACGAGCTCATCTATATCGACATCGTGGCCAGCCTCTACGGCCGCAGCAAGCTCACCGAGATCGTGCGCCATGCTGCACGCGATGTGTTCGTGCCGCTGACGGTGGGCGGAGGCATCCGCGGCGTCGAAGATGTCAGCGACCTGCTGCGCGCTGGTGCCGACAAGGTTGCGATCAATACCGCCGGCGTGCGCCGTCCGCAGCTCATCAGCGAGGTCTCGCGGCGCTTCGGCTCGCAGGCCATGGTGTTGTCCATCGAAGCCAAGCAACAGGACTCGGGGCGATGGGAGGTTTTTACCGACTGCGGCCGCGAGCGCAGCGGGCTGGATGCGGTGGACTGGGCACGCCGCGGCGTCGAGCTGGGTGCGGGCGAGGTGCTGGTGACTTCGATCGATCGCGAGGGCACGCGCAAGGGATTCGATAACGCGCTCGTGCGCGCCATCGCGCAGGCAGTGGGTGTGCCCGTCATTGCCAGCGGCGGCTACGGCACGCCCATCCACCTGGGCGAGGTGGTGGAGGCGGGCGCCGATGCGGTGGCCTTTGCAGATGTGTTGCACCATGGGCGCGCAACGCTGCCCGACCTGCGCCGCGCGGCGCGAGAGCAGTCCATTGCTGTGCGAGAGGCATGATGAGCCGGCGCATACTCATCGTCGACTATGGCGTGGGCAACCTCTACAGCGTGCGCCGCGCCGTGGAGATGGCCGGCGGCGAGGACGTCGTGCTGAGCGCCGATCCGCGGGCACTGGCGAGCGCCGATGCGGTGATCCTTCCTGGCGTGGGTGCCTTTTCCGACGGTATGCAGGGCCTGCGCGAGCGCGGCCTCATCGAGCCGATCGTGGCCTATGCGCAGGCCGGCAAACCGCTGCTGGGCATCTGCCTGGGCATGCAGATGCTGGCCAGCGTGAGCGAGGAGTTCGGCACCCATGAGGGTCTGAACGTGATCCCGGGCGAGGTGAAGGCGATCCCGCGCACGTCCAGCCAAGGCCAAGCACTCAAGGTGCCCTTCATCGGCTGGACGGCGGTCACAGTCGACAACCCTGCCACTTTGGTAGGCAGTTGTCTGGAGGCCCACCCCGCGCACGCGGCGCTGTACCTGGTGCACTCGTTCCATGT
>JANNRI010000168.1:0-3981 GCA_031401195.1 Burkholderiales bacterium | reverse complement strand
AATCTCTCCACGCGACGCGCGACCCCTGCGCGCGCCTTGACACCCGCGGCCCACAAGCCGCTGATGTCGGGCGACGCCTTGGTGCTGGAGGGCGTGACGCGCGCCTTCGGCGCGTTGCGCGCCGTGGACGAGGTGTCGCTGAGCGTCGCTGCGGGCCAGAAGTACGCCGTGCTCGGCTCCAATGGGGCCGGCAAGACGACGCTGTTCAACGCCATCACGGGAGACTTCCCGCCCACCGCGGGAAGGATCCTGTTCTTCGGCGAAGACATCACGGCGCTGCAGCCCTATGAGCGCATCCGCAAGGGGCTGCGGCGTACCTATCAATCGTCGCTGCTGTTCAAGGAATTGAGCGTGCGCGACAACCTCTTCCTGGCGGTGCGCGGCGTCAGCAGCGGGCGCTTCAGCTTCCTGCGTGCGGGCGCCGCTCATGCCTCGCAAGCCGCCACCGACGACATCCTGCACCGCGTGCGCCTGGACCACTTGCGAGACGAATTGGTGGGCAACCTGGCCCACGGCCAGCAGCGCCAGCTCGAGATCGGCATGGCGCTGGCCGGCGCCCCGCGCCTGATCCTGTTCGACGAGCCCGCCGCTGGCCTGTCGCCCGCCGAGCGGCGCGAGTTGGTGGCGCTGTTGCGCGGCCTGCCGGCGCACATGAGCTACGTGCTCATCGAGCACGACCTGGACATCGCGCTGCGAGTGGTCGAGCGCGTCACCGTGATGCACAACGGACGCGTGCTCAAGCACGGCACGCCCGATGAAATCGAAAACGACGCCCAGGTGCAGGCCATCTACATGGGCGGGAAACACTGATGGCCTGGTTCGGTCGCCCTGACAAGGACAGCCCAAAGTCCAGCGCGCCGCTGCTGGTCATCGAAGGCCTGGACGTTTACTACGGCCGCGCCCACGCGCTGCAGGGCGTGAGCCTGAGCTTGGCCAGCGGCGTGCAAGGCATCGTCGGCCGCAATGGCATGGGCAAGACCACGCTGTGCAACGCCATCACCGGCCTGGTGCCGGCCAGCGGCAGCATCAAGCTGGCGGGTGAAGAGATCCTCGGCCTCAGCCCCAACGCCATCACGCAGCGCGGCATCGCCTATGTGCCGCAGGGCCGGCGCGTCTGGCCCAGCTTGACGGTGGACGAAACCCTCAAGCTCGTCGCGCGCAAGAGGCGCGACATCGACCGCGTCTATGCGATGTTCCCGCGCCTGGCCGAGCGCAAGGGCAATGGTGGCGGGCAGCTCTCGGGGGGCGAGCAGCAGATGCTGGCCATCGGCCGCGCGCTCTTGCTCGAGCCGCGCCTGCTGGTGATGGATGAGCCCACGGAAGGGTTGGCGCCCGTGATCGTCGAGCACGTGGCCAGCTCGTTGCGCTCGTTGGCCACCGAGGACGGTATCGCCATCCTGCTGATCGAGCAGAACCTGGGCGTGGCGCTGGACGTGGCCGACACCATCGGCGTGATGGTCAACGGCCGCATCGCGCACCAGATGCCGGCCGCGCAACTGGCGGCCGACCGCGAGTTGCAGGAACAACTGCTGGGCGTGCGCAGTGGCGGTCATCACGACGAACCCGAGCTAGACGCCGCCGAGCAAGCGCCAGCGCCGGCTGAAGCGCAGCCGCCGCAGGTCTTCACCGTGCAGCGCGCACACGGCGGCGGCGCCCCGTCCTTCGATGACCTGGCGCCGCGCACTGTGCGCGGCTTCAACCGCTGGAATACCGGCGGCACGGCCGGCCCCGTCTCCGACATCGCGCGCGAGGGCGGGGCCGCTCCGGCCACACCTTCCCCCATGTCCTCCAGCAGCGGCAAGGTGCTGGAGTTTCCAGTCGCCGCCACCAGCGGCCGCGCCGCCTACGTGGCCGGCACCTTCGACACCAAGGGGCGGGAGCTGTTCTTCATCCGCCAGTGCCTGGAAAAGCTCGGCCTGCGCGTGGTGACGGTGGACTTGTCCACCAGTGGCAAGCCCTCGCCGGCCAGCGTCCACCCGCGCGAGGTGGCGCGCCACCACCCGCAAGGCGAAGCGGCGGTCTTCAGCGGCGACCGCGGCAGCGCCGTCACCGGCATGGCGCTGGCCTTCGAGCAGTACGTGCGCACCCGGCGCGACCTGGGCGGCATCATCTCGGCCGGCGGCTCCGGCGGCACCTCGCTGGCCACGCCCGGCATGCGCGCTTTGCCCATCGGCGTGCCCAAGCTCATGGTCAGCACGATGGCCAGCGGCGACGTGCGGCCCTACGTGGGCCCCAGCGACATCTGCATGATGTATTCGGTGACGGACGTGCAGGGCATCAACCGCATCAGCGAGAAGGTGCTGGCCAATGCCGCGCACGCGCTGGCCGGCATGGTCATGCACCCGCCGGTCGAATCGGCCATCACCAAACCGGCGCTGGGGCTGACGATGTTCGGTGTCACCACGCCGTGTGTCCAGGCCGTCGCGAAGCGGCTGCAAGATGATTTCGACTGCCTCGTCTTCCATGCCACCGGCGTCGGTGGGCAGAGCATGGAAAAGCTGGTCGAGTCGGGCTTGCTGGCGGGCGTGATCGATGTCAGCACGACTGAAGTCGCCGACGAAATCGGTGGCGGCGTGCTGAGTGCAGGCCCGACGCGCCTGGACGTCTTCGCCCGCCATGCCTTGCCCTATGTCGGCAGTTGCGGCGCGCTCGACATGGTCAACTTCGGCGCCTGGGACAGCGTGCCCGAGCGCTTCAAGTCGCGCAAGCTCTACCGCCACAACCCGACGGTGACGTTGATGCGCACGACCGCCGACGAGAACCGGCGCATCGGCGAATTCATCGCCGCCAAGCTCAATGCCATGGCCGGCCCAGTGCGCTTCCTGATCCCCGAAGGCGGCGTCTCGGCAATCGACAAACCCGGCCAGCCTTTCCACGACCCCGAAGCCGACCGCATGCTGTTCACGACGATCGAGCAGCACTTTCGCGCCGGCAACGAGCGCAAGCTCATTCGCCTGCCGCACCACATCAACGACGACGCCTTTGCCGACGCACTGGTGGCCGCCTGGCACGAGGTGCAGCGCACCGCCGCCGGCGCACGTCGCGCCTGACGCCCCACCGAGACCCCTATGGCCCGCATACCCCGTCAAACCCTGCTCGACCGCTTCCGCGCCAAGATCGCCGCCGGCCGCCCCCTCATCGGCGGCGGTGCCGGCACCGGCCTCAGCGCCAAATGCGAGGAGGCCGGCGGCATCGACCTCATCGTGATCTACAACTCCGGCCGCTACCGCATGGCCGGGCGCGGCTCGCTCGCTGGTTTGCTGGCCTACGGCAACGCCAACGAGATCGTCTGCGAGATGGCCAGCGAGGTGCTGCCAGTGGTCCAGCACACGCCGGTGCTGGCAGGGGTGAACGGCACCGACCCCTTCATGATCACCGACCAGTTCCTGCGCCGCGTCATCGACCTGGGCTTTTCCGGCATCCAGAACTTCCCCACCGTCGGCCTGATCGACGGCAGCTTCCGCGCCAACCTCGAAGAAACCGGCATGAGCTACGCGCTCGAGGTCGAGCTGATCCGTGCCGCGCATGCGCTGGACCTGCTGACCACGCCCTACGTTTTCTCCGAACAGAATGCGCGCGACATGGCCGAGGCGGGCGCCGACATTGTGGTCTGCCATTTGGGCCTGACGACCGGCGGCGCCATCGGCGCCGAAACGGCCATGAAGCTCAGCGACTGCGTCGGCCCCATCAACGCCTGGGCCGCGGCGGCGCGCGCGGTGCGACCCGGCATCATCGTGCTCTGCCACGGTGGCCCGATTGCGACACCGGAGGATGCCCAATTCATCCTGCGCGAGTGCCCGACCTGTGATGGTTTTTATGGCGCCAGCTCGATGGAGCGGCTGCCGACCGAAGTGGCGCTGACCGAGACCACCCGGCGCTTCACGCAAATGACCCGATAGGACCCTGGAGACACCACCATGACCGGCGCTGATTTCGGCAGTTTCATTCTCGGCTTGATCGCCGTTGCGATCGTCGTCGCCA
>JANNRI010000167.1:0-93781 GCA_031401195.1 Burkholderiales bacterium | reverse complement strand
GCCATGCTTTGGCAGGTGCACCGCCAGCTTGCGCTCGAGCTCTGCGCGCGTGTGCTCGCGCCGAGCCAGGTGGCGCAGCGCGCGCGCCTTCAGCGAGGGCGCAACGGCCACCATGGCGTGAACCGAAACCGCCGGGCTCAGCCCTCGGTGGCCGGGTGGCCGCCTACGGGCGGCACGCCCATGGCCTCGCGCACCTTGTTCTCGATCTCGCGGGCGAGTTCGGGGTTCTCCCGCAGAAACTCGCGCGCGTTGTCCTTGCCCTGGCCGATTTTTTCGCCGTTGTAGGCATACCAGGCGCCGCTCTTGTCGACCACGCGTGCGTTGGCGCCCATGTCGATGATCTCGCCCTCGCGGCTGATGCCCTCGCCGTAGAGGATGTCGAACTCGGCGGTCTTGAAGGGCGGCGCGACCTTGTTCTTGACGACCTTGACCTTGGTTTCGCTGCCGACCACCTCTTCGCCCCTCTTGATATTGCCGGTGCGGCGGATGTCCAGGCGTACCGAGGCATAGAACTTGAGTGCATTGCCGCCGGTGGTGGTTTCCGGGTTGCCGAACATGACGCCGATCTTCATGCGGATCTGGTTGATGAAGATGACCATGGTGTTGGTCTTCTTGATGGAGGAGGTGAGCTTGCGCAGCGCCTGGCTCATCAGCCGCGCTTGCAGGCCGGGCAGCGAGTCGCCCATCTCGCCTTCGAGCTCGGCCTTGGGCGTGAGCGCCGCCACCGAGTCGATGACGATGAGGTCGATCGAGCCCGAGCGCACCAGCGCATCGACAATCTCGAGCGCCTGCTCGCCGGTGTCGGGCTGGCTGATGAGCAGCTCTTGAAGGTTGACGCCGAGCTTCTGCGCGTACTGGATGTCGAGCGCGTGTTCGGCGTCGATGAAGGCGCAGGTCCCGCCAACCTTTTGCATCTCGGCGATGACCTGCAGCGTGAGCGTGGTCTTGCCCGATGACTCCGGCCCGTAGATCTCGACCACGCGGCCACGCGGCAGCCCGCCGACTCCTAGCGCGATATCGAGGCCCAACGAGCCTGTGGAGACGACCTGGATATCCTCGATCTTCTCGCCTTCGCCCAGGCGCATGATCGAGCCCTTGCCGAACTGCTTCTCGATCTGGGCCAGCGCCGCTTGCAGGGCCTTGGCCTTCTCGGTGTTGAGGGCCTTCACGGGTGCGTCCATCTTTCGTCTCTCCTGTCGGGATGAAAACGATTATGCGCCACGGGCTGGATATTTGTACAGCTCTTTCGGGGGCCTGCGTCCGGGTGTCTCGCCAGCCGCGCAAGAGGGCCCCGGCCTGGGGGTTGCGAGGCGCTGCACAGGGTTTGTCGCCGCAGGCAGGCGCTGTCGAGCTACCTAGAATTCGCTGTAAATGCAGCTGTGCGACGGTGTCAAGCTGCCGGCTGACGGTCCGGCAGGCCCTAAAGGAGACCAGGGTCCATGCGAGTCCTCATCGCCGAAGACGACCAGGTGTTGGCCGACGGGCTGTTGCGCGCACTGAGGGCTGCCGGCTATGCGGTCGACCAGGTGGCCGATGGCTCGGAGGCCGATGCGGCGATTGCCGCGCACGAATTCGACCTCGTCATCCTCGATCTCGGCTTGCCGAGGCTGCACGGATTCGAGGTTCTGCGCAAGCTGCGCGCGCGCGGCAGCAGCGTGCCGGTGCTCATACTCACCGCGGCCGACAGCGTGGAGCAGCGCGTCAAAGGCCTGGACCTCGGCGCAGACGACTACATGGCCAAGCCTTTCTCGCTGCAGGAACTGGAAGCCCGCGCGCGTGCGCTGATGCGGCGCGGCCTGGGCACCGCCTCCAACTTGCTCAAGCACGGCCCGCTCACGTTCGACGCCAGCGGCCGCGTGGCCTACCTCAACGACCAGATGATCGAGCTCTCTGCGCGCGAGCTGAGCCTGCTGGAGGTGCTGCTGCAGCGTGCCGGGCGCCTGGTGAGCAAGGACCAGCTCGTGGAGCGACTGTGCGAGTGGGGCGAAGAGGTGAGCAACAACGCCATCGAGGTCTACATCCACCGGCTGCGCAAGAAGATCGAGCAGGGGCCTGTGCGCATCGCCACTGTGCGTGGGCTCGGCTACTGCCTGGAGAAGATCGCCGGGTGAGCGATCTCCACGGGCGACATGGGCGGCAGCGCTGCCGATGCGCCTGAGTGGCGATGAACGACACGCAGCCGCCACCGCTGCCGGCAGCCGCGCCGCGCACCCCGATCACTCGCCGTGCCCGCGGCGCCTTGCGCGGCCCCCAGGGCGTGTTTGCCCGATCGGTGAGCGAGTCGCGTTCCTTGTTCGGCGAGTTGCTCGACTGGGTGCTGGCCCCGCTGCTCTTCCTGTGGCCGATGAGCCTGGCACTGACGTGGTTCGTGGCGCAGAACATCGCCCACCGGCCCTACGACGCTGAGCTTGCGCGATTGGTGCAGGCGCTGGCCGCCAACGCCTCGGCCGTGCGCGGCACGCAGACGCGCAGCCCGGGGCACGGCTTGGCCGCCGAGATCGAGCGCTCGGCGCAGGCGATCCTGCGCGGTGACAACGAGTCGCAACGCTGGTTCCAGGTGCTAGGCCGGCGCGGGGAGCTGCTCGCGGGCGAAGCCGCGCTCGTGGTGCCCACGGATGAGACGGTGCGCGCCGGCGAGGTTCACTTCCGCGACGACGTGCTGCGTGACGAGTCGGTGCGCGTGGCCTACCTCTGGATGACGGCCGGCAACGGCGAGAGGGACAACGACGCGCTGGTGCAGGTGGCCGAGACGCTGGTGCAACGCGACCGCCTGGCCATCGACATCATCAAGGGAGTGCTGCTGCCGCAGTTCGTGATCCTGCCCCTGGCGGTGGTGCTGGTGTGGCTGGGGCTGTCACAGGGTTTTCGACCCATGAATGAACTGCAGCAACGAATCCGCCAGCGCCAGAGCAACGATCTCTCACCGATCCCTGAACGCGATGTGCCCGACGAGGTGGCGCCGCTGGTACGCGCGATCAACGACTTGCTGCAACGGCTGGACCACTCGATGGTCATCCAGCGCCAGTTCCTGGCCGACGCAGCGCACCAGCTGAAGACACCGCTGGCCGGGCTGCGCACGCAAGCCGAGCTGGCCGCACGCGAGGTCGATGGCGGGCGCATCGATCCGAAATCGATGAAGCACTCGTTGCTTCAGATCGCAGTGTCGAGCCAGCGCGCGGCGCACATGGTCAACCAGTTGCTGTCGATGGCGCGAGCCGAAGCCGACCTCATCGCGCTGCGGTCGCAGTGGGTGGACCTGGGGATCATCGCCCGCGATGTCGTGCGCGACTACGTGCCGCGCGCCCTCGAGCGCCGCATCGACCTGGGCTACGAGGGGCCGGAAGACGCTGCCGGCAGCGCGCTGCCGGCGCGCCTGATGGCCGAACCGGTGCTGCTGGGGGAGCTCGTGCGCAATCTGGTGGAAAACGCATTGCAGTACACGCCCGGCGGCGGCTCCGTGACGGCGCGTGTGCGGTCCGATCCAGCCGCCGACGCCGTGGTGCTCGAAGTCGAAGACACGGGTCCCGGCATCGCGCCGGCCGAGCGCGACCTCGTGTTTCAGCCGTTCTACCGCGCCCTGGGCACGCAGGTGGATGGCAGCGGCCTCGGACTGGCCATCGTGCGCGAGATCGCCGTGCGCCACGGCGCCACCGTCACCATTGCCGATGCTCGCCCGCGCAGCGGCGCCAGCGCCGACACCCCGGGCGCGCGCCTCACCGTGCGACTGCCGCGCGGCACGCCGCCGCCTGGCCACGCTGGGGAAGGGTCACGCGCAGGCCCGCTATGACCGCATCAATTGCCGGCTACGCGCCACCGACATCAGGATGCCAATCCCCAATCCGAGCATGACCATGGCCGTGCCACCGTAGCTCACGAAGGGCAGCGGCACGCCGACCACGGGCAGGATGCCGCTCACCATGCCCATGTTGACGAAGGCGTAGGTGAACAGCCCCATCGTGACGGCACCGGCAAGCAGCCTCGCGAAGACCGTGGGGGCATCGGCGGCGATGACCAGGCCTCGCAGGATGAGCACCGCGAAAGCCAGCAGCAGCACCACCACCCCGACGAAGCCGAACTCCTCGCAAAATGCGGCGAAGATGAAGTCGGTGGTGCGTTCCGGGATGAACTCCAGGTGCGTCTGCGTGCCCTGCATGAAGCCTTTGCCGAAGAGCCCGCCTGACCCGATGGCGATCTGGCCCTGCAGAATGTGAAAGCCCTTGCCCAGCGGGTCACGCGTGGGGTCGAGCAAGGTGCAAACGCGGTGCTGCTGATACTCGCGCAGCAGCGGCCAGCGCACGCCGCTGTCGCAGATCTGGTCCTGCGCGAGCACGACTGCGACGATGCCCGTGCCGACCAGCAGCAGGGCCGGCAGCACGATGCGCCAGGACAGTCCGGCAAAGAAGATGACATACAGGCCCGCCGCCAGGATGAGCAGCGCCGTCCCCAGGTCGGGCTGTTTGACGACGAGAGCCACGGGCAGGGCCAGCAGCACCGCGGCGACCACGAAGTCGGAGGCGCGCCGTTGCCCTTCGCGCTTCTGGAACCACCAAGCCAGCATCAAGGGCACAGCAATCTTCATGATCTCGCTGGGCTGGATCACCACACCCAGGTTGAGCCAGCGCATGGCGCCCTTGCGCGTGATGCCGAACAACGCCACGGCAACCAGCAACAGCAGGCCCAGCGTGTACAGCGGCACCGCGTAGCGTTCCATCTTGTGCGGCGGCATTTGGGCCACCACAAACACCACCACGAGCGCGATGAGCATGTTGCGCCCGTGGTCCACGAAACG
Organism: Burkholderiales bacterium; assembly: GCA_031401195.1. Classification (GTDB taxonomy): domain Bacteria; phylum Pseudomonadota; class Gammaproteobacteria; order Burkholderiales; family Burkholderiaceae_C; genus Rubrivivax. The sequence continues at coordinate 88,992 of JANNRI010000167.1, read as the reverse complement.
TGTGCCGTGGTCGTAGCCGGCCGAGTACATCGCCATCAGGCCGATGACAGCCAGGGCTGTTATCGCGGCGAGCAGCGTGGCATCGAAGCCGCTCAGCACCTGGCGCACGCGCTGCCAGGCGGTCGGCTGCACAAAGATCGTCGTCATCGCGCCGCCGCGAGCTGTTGCGCTGTGGGGGCCAGTGGCCTCGCGACCCCGGGCGTCGTGGGCCCCACCGGTGCCGCGGACACGATGGGCGATAGCGGCCCGCGGGCCGCTGGCCCCGGCGCCGAGGTCGCACCGGCCGCGCCACCGGCCTGCCCCGGCAGCGGCACGTCGGTGGCCCGCCGCGGCGTCCCTGCGGGCGCGGCCGAACGGCCCTGGCGCGTGAGCGCGACGTCTTGCGCGCTGGGATACTGCCCGAGCAACAGATAGTCGAAGACCCGCCGCGCTATCGGCGCGGCCGCCTCGGAGCCGAAACCCGCGTTCTCCACGATCACGGCCAGTGCCACCGTGGGCGCCTCCATCGGCGCGGAGGCGATGTACAGCGAGTGGTCGCGTTGGTGCTCCTCGAGCTTGGCCGCGTTGTACTTCTCGTTCTGCTTGACGCCCACCGCCTGTGCCGTGCCGGTCTTGCCCAGGCTCTTGTAGGGCGCGCCAAGGAAGACGCGCGCCGACGTGCCCTCCTGCGTGACCCCGTGCATCGCGCGTACGACGAGGTCCACGTGGGCGGGGTCCAGCGCCAGCGCCTCCACCGGCTCAGCGTCGGGGCGCTTGCGCTCGCGGGTGATCACGTCCTCGACCTCGCGCACCAAGCGCGGCGTGTAGCGCTTTCCGCCCGAGGCCAGCGTGGCCATGGCGCGTGCCAACTGCAGCATCGTGAAGCTGTTGTAGCCCTGGCCGATGCCCAGCGAGATGGTCTCGCCCGCGTACCAACGTTGCTGTTCGGGCCGCTTGTAGTGCCGGCGCTTCCATTCGGTGGAGGGCAGCAGGCCGGTCGACTCGCCTTCGAGGTCGATGCCAGAGCGCTGGCCGAAGCTGTACGGCGAGAGCATTTCGTTCATGAGGTCCACGCCCATCTCGTTGGCCAGCGAGTAGTAATAGACGTTGCTGCTCTTGACGATGGAGCGTGTCATGTCCACGGCGCCCAGGCCCCCGTCGCCATGGCTGCGGAAGGTGTGGTTGCCGAACTGGAAGGTGCCGCCATCATGGATGACGGTGTCGGCCGCACGCCTGCCGCTGGTGAGCGCGGCCATGGCCAGGAAGGGCTTGAAGGTCGAGCCTGGCGGGTAGGTGCCGCGCAGCGCGCGGTTGAGTAGCGGCTTGTCGAGGCTCTCGATGAGCTCGCGCCAGCTCTCGACATCGATGCCTTCGACGAACAGATTGGGGTCGAAGGTGGGCTTGCTCACGAAGGCGAGCACCTCGCCATTGCGAGGGTCGATCGCCACCAGCGCCCCGCGCCGCTCACCGAAGAGCTCTTCCACCATCGCCTGCAGCCGGATGTCGACCGACAGCCAGAGCTGGTTGCCCGGCGTTGGCGGGTGGCTCGCCAGCCGGCGCACGGCGCGGCCGGCGGCGCTGGTCTCGATCTGCTCGACGCCGGTGGTGCCGTGAAGGTCTTCCTCGTAGCTCTGTTCGAGGCCCAGCTTGCCGATGAATTCGGTGCCCTTGTAGTTGCCCTGGCGTTCCTCGTCCCAGCCGTCCATCGCGCGTTTCTCGGCCCGGTTGATGCGGCCGATGTAGCCCAACAGATGGCTGCCGACCTCGCCCAGCGGGTACTGGCGGAACAGGCGTGCCTTCACCTCCACGCCCGGGAAGCGGAAGCGCTGCGCCATGAACCGCGCCACCTCCTCATCGTTCAGGCGCGTGCGCAGCGGCAGCGACTCGAAGCCCTTGCTGTCTTCGAGCAGGCGCTTGAAGCGGCGGCGGTCGCGCGGCTGGATATCGACCGACTGCGACAGCGAATCGATGAGCGTATCGATGGCCCCCACACCACCTTCGATGCGCGCCGGTGTGAGCTCCAGAGTGTAGGCCGAATAGTTCGTGGCGAGCACGACGCCATGCCGGTCGAGGATGTGCCCCCGGTTGGGCACGATGGGCACCACGGCCGTTCGGTTGGTCTCGGCCTGCAGCGCCAGTTCTTCGTGGCGCACCACCTGCAATTGCATCAAGCGTGCCGCCAACAGGCCCAGGCCGAGCACGACGAAGAACGCGGCGGCCAGCAGGCGGCCGCGGAAGTGCGTGAGCTCGCGCTCCAGGTTGCGCAACTCGGCCTGGCGCTCGGAGCGACGCCGCCAGTTGAGCCACGACAGGGAAGGTAGCGAGGGAGGCATGCCCGGTGCGGCTCAGGCGACAAGGTTCACAAGGGGGTTCACAAGGGCCGATTCTCGTCCGGGTCGGGAGCGCGGCGTTGAGGCGCCAGCAGCAGCATCGCGGCCAGCGGCCACAGGGCGCCCTCGAACAACGGCGCCAGCAGCAGGCCCCAACCAGGGAAGCTGTCGCCCGCCAGCAACCGCACCAGCAGCTGCACGCCATGGGCGGCAAGGAATAGCGGCACGATCTGCGCCGCCTGCCCCAAGAGCCCGAACCACAGCACGCGCCGATGGATGGAGATGGCCGCGAAGCTCAGCACCGCGTAAGCCAGGGCGTGCTGGCCGAGCAGCGCGCCCTGATGCACGTCCATCAAGAGACCGAAGCCAAACGCCCAGCCGATGCCCACGCGACTGGGCTGGTGCACGCCCCAGAACACCAGCACCACTGCCAGCCAATCGGGCATGGCCGGCTGGCGACCCAGGGGCAACAGGTTCAGCGCGAACGCTGCCAGCAGCGTGAGCGCGATGAACACCGGGCTGGCCGGCAGCAGCAACTGGTCGTTGCCCCGCGGCATGATCACGGCAGCAACCTCCCGAACCTATCGTATTCAAGACGCGGCGCGCGAGTCATGACGAGGCCTTCCGTGCCGCCGGTTTGCCGGCGCCGCGTTCGCGCGGCCCTGGAGTGGGCGGCGGCGCTGGCCGTGCGGGTAGTTGAGCGCCGACGGGCTCGAGCACGAGTACGAAGCGCACGCCGTCGGGTGCCGCCGCCGGGGTCAGGGTGACCCGCGCAAAGCCCGTCTCTGCACGACGGTCCAGCGAGCGCACCGTGGCCACCGGCAAGCCGGCGGGATAGACGCCGTCCAGGCCGCTGGTGGACAAGGTGTCGCCCACGCGCACGTCGGCGTTGGCCGACGTGAAGCGCAGTTCCATGAGCCCGCCCCCCGCGCCGCCGAACGCGGCCGCGCGTTGCCCCGTGCGCACGTTGAGCACCGGGACCGCAGCCTCCTTGTCGGTGAGCAGCGTGACCTCGGAGATCTGCCCGTACACGCGCGTCACCTGCCCGAGCACGCCAGCGGGGTTGAGTACCGGCGAGCCCAGCACCACACCATGGTTGCTGCCGCGGCCGATGATCCACTTGCGAGAGAACAGGTCGGCTGCCTCATACAGCACTTCCGCCGCCAGTGAGCGCGTCGCGATCGCGGGGCGCAGGTCGAGCAGCGCCCTCAGGCTGGCGTTGTCACGCTCGAGCTGCACGCTGCGCTGCGCGAGCTGCGCCTGGCCGGTCAGGGCTTCGCGCGCCTTGCGTTCGCCCAGCTGGGCGGCTGCCAGACCCTCCAGATAGCCGGCCCCGTCGCGCAGCCACTGGACAGGCAGCGCAAACAGGCTCTGCAGCGGCTGCAACACGTTGGCCATCGCCTGCCGCAGAGGCGCCACCACCGTGAAGCGCGCGTCGGCCACCATCAGGAACAATGCCAGTGCGGCGAAGAACATGAGCCGCGTCGCGGCCGACGACCCCTGGTGGAAGAAGGGCGGCGGTGTTCGTTCGAGGATGCCGAGAGACATGGGCACACTTCCGCGCGGGGGGACCGCGGCGGTTTGCGCCCAGGGCCAAAGGGCCACGCCGCCCCGCCCCTTCACTCCGAGGTGAAGATCGTGGGCAGCCGTTCCATGCGCTCCAGCGCGATGCCACAGCCGCGCACGACGCAGGTGAGCGGGTCTTCGGCCACCAGCACCGGCAGGCCGGTCTCCTCAGAGAGCAGGCGATCCAGGTCGCGCAGCAGCGCGCCGCCGCCGGTGAGCATCATGCCGCGCTCGGCGATATCGGCGCCGAGCTCTGGCGGCGTTTGCTCCAGCGCATTCTTCACCGCGCTCACCATCTGGTTGAGCGGGTCAGTCAGCGCCTCGAGGATCTCGTTGGAGCTGATGGTGAAGCTGCGCGGCACGCCCTCGCTGAGGTTGCGCCCCTTCACCTCCATCTCCTTCACCTCGCTGCCGGGGAAGGCACTGCCGATGGTCTTCTTGACCATCTCGGCCGTGGGCTCGCCGATCAGCATGCCGTAGTTGCGCCGGATGTAGTTGATGATGGCTTCGTCGAACTTGTCGCCGCCGACGCGGATGCTGCCCTTGTAGACCATGCCACCGAGGCTGATGACGCCCACTTCGGTGGTGCCGCCGCCGATGTCGACCACCATCGAGCCCGAAGCTTCAGAGACCGGCAGGCCGGCTCCGATGGCCGCAGCCATCGGCTCTTCGATCAGGAACACAGCGGAAGCACCCGCGCCCAGCGCGCTCTCGCGGATGGCGCGCCGCTCGACCTGCGTGCTGCCGCAAGGCACACAGACGATCATGCGTGGGCTCGGCCTGAGGATCGAGCGCGGATGCACCATGCGGATGAACTGCTTGAGCATCTGCTCGGTGACGGTGAAGTCGGCGATCACGCCGTCCTTCATCGGCCGGATGGCCTCGATGTTGCCTGGCACCTTGCCGAGCATGGCCTTGGCGAGCTTGCCCACCGCCTGGATCGTCTTCTTGCCGTTGGGGCCACCTTCGTGGCGGATGGCAACCACCGAAGGCTCGTCGAGCACGATGCCTTTGCCGCGCACGTAGATCAGCGTGTTGGCGGTGCCAAGGTCGATAGCGAGATCGGTGGAGACGTAGCGGCGCAGTGAAGCGAACATGGGTCGGTCGCGCGGGGAAGGCGAGTGCGGGAGAGTACCGAGAAGTGGTGGGCAAACCGGTGCGCGACCGGTTGGCGCCGGGCGCTGCAAGGAGACCGCGACGCGGCTGCCTGCAGGCAGCGGGCGATAATAACCGAACCCCCTAGAAAACGAACCCGGCCCCGAGCCTTCAAGCCCCCGCCCGTCCGCGCGCCTGAGACCTTGGGCGGCCGCTTGGGGCAGGGGGCCGAATACCCCATGGCGCTGACCCCTGACGACGTGAGCCGCATCGCGCACCTGGCGCGGCTCGAACTGACGCCGATCGAACAGGCGGCGATGCTCGGCCAGCTGAACGGCTTCTTCCGTATCGTCGAGCAGATGAGCGCGGTGGATACGCGCGGTGTGGAGCCGCTTTACACGCCGCTAGCGGCGTTGTACGAGGTGGCCACGCGGCTGCGTGACGACGTGGTCACCGAGGCCGGTGATGTCGGTGATGCCGATGGCCTGCAGCGCGCGCGCAACCAGACCAGCGCACCCGCTGTGCAGGATGGCCTGTATCTCGTGCCGAAGGTGATCGATTGAACGCCGCCGTGCGGGCCGATGGCGTGGCTGCGCTTGGGCGCCAGTTGCGCGCGCGCACGGTGTCCAGCGTCGAGCTCGTGCAGGAGCGCTTGGCCTTGATCGCCGGCACAGGCCGCGCGCTCGGCGCGTTCTTGCAAGTCGACGCCGAGCGGGCGCTGGCCCAGGCGCGCGCCGCCGATCAGCGCCTCGCGCATGGCGTCGCTGGGCCGCTCACCGGTGTGCCGGTGGCGCACAAGGACATCTTCGCCACCGACTTCGGCACGTCGGGCCTGCCCACCACGGCTGGATCGAAGATGCTCGAGGGTTATGCCAGCCCCTTCGACGCAACGGTTGTCGCACGTCTGGGCGCTGGCGTGGCGGGTGGGGCGGGTGGATTAGGCCACGAGCCCGGCGCCGGGATGGTGACGCTGGGCAAGCTCAACTGCGACGAGTTTGCGATGGGCTCGTCGAACGAAAACTCGGCCTACGGACCGGTGCTCAACCCGTGGGACCGCACGCGCGTGCCCGGAGGCTCTTCGGGCGGCTCGGCTTCTGCAGTGGCAGCGGGGCTGGTGCCTGCGGCCACCGGCACCGACACCGGGGGCTCGATCCGCCAGCCGGCCAGCTTTTGCGGCGTGACCGGCATCAAGCCGACCTACGGGCTTTGCTCGCGCTGGGGCATGGTGGCCTTCGCCTCCAGCCTTGATCAGGCCGGGCCCTTGGCGCGCAGCGCCGAAGACTGCGCGATGCTGCTCTCGGCGATGAGCGGCTTCGACCCGCGCGATGCCACGAGCGCCGAACGGCCGCCGGCCGACCTGCACGCGGCCATGCTGGCAGCTCGCGAGGGCGCCACTGCGGCGCGGCCGCTGGCGGGACTGCGAATCGGGCTGCCCAGGGAGTTCTTCCCGCAGGCGTTGGCAGCCGACGTCGGCAATGCCGTGCGCGCGGCGCTGGCCGAGATGGAGAATCTCGGCGCCATCCTGGTCGACGTGAGCCTGCCACGCACGGAGCTGTCGATCCCCGTCTACTACATCATCGCGCCGGCCGAGGCGAGCTCCAACCTCGGCCGCTTCGACGGCGTGCGCTACGGCCACCGTGCCAAGGCACCGGCCGACTTGCTCGACATGTACAAGAAGAGCCGCTCGGAGGGCTTTGGTGCCGAGGTCAAACGCCGGATCATGATCGGCACCTACGTACTCAGCCACGGCTACTACGACGCCTACTACCTGCAGGCGCAGAAGCTGCGACGCATGATCGCCGACGACTTCCAGGCCGCCTTCAGGCATTGCGATCTGATTGCCGGCCCGGTGGCGCCCACGGTGGCCTGGAAGCTCGGTGCACAGGCTGACGACCCGGTCAAGGCCTACCTTGCTGACATCTTCACATTGCCGGCCAGCCTGGCCGGGCTGCCCGGCATGAGCGTGCCCGCTGGCACTGGCGAAGGCGGCATGCCGGTGGGCCTGCAGCTCATCGGCAACTACTTCGCCGAGGGCACTCTGCTGCACGCTGCGCACGCGCTGCAGCAGGCCACGGACTGGCACCTGCGGGAGCCACGCGCATGAACGCTGCCCACAAGGCGAGCTCGCCCCTCGTGCGCGGATGGGAGGTGGTGATCGGCCTGGAGACGCACACGCAGCTGTCCACCGCCAGCAAGATCTTCAGTGGCGCTGCCACGGCCTTTGGCGCTGCGCCCAACACGCAGGCCTGTGCCGTCGACCTGGCGCTGCCCGGCACCTTGCCCGTGCTCAACCGTGGTGCGGTCGAGCGGGCCATCCGTTTCGGCCTTGCCGTGGGCGCGAAGGTGGCGCCGCAGTCGATCTTCGCGCGCAAGAACTACTTCTATCCCGACCTGCCCAAGGGTTACCAGATCAGCCAGTACGAGATCCCGGTGGTGCAGGGGGGCTCGGTCGATTTCATGCTCGGCGACGAGAAGAAGACCGTGAGCCTGACGCGAGCTCACCTCGAGGAGGACGCGGGCAAGAGCCTGCACGAGGACTACCAGGGCATGAGCGGCATCGATCTCAACCGGGCCGGCACGCCGCTGCTGGAAATCGTCTCCGAGCCCGACATGCGCAGCAGTGCCGAGGCGGTGGAGTATGCGAAGGCGCTGCACACGCTCGTGGTGTGGCTGGGCATCTGCGACGGCAATATGCAGGAAGGCAGCTTCCGCTGCGACGCCAACGTCTCGGTGCGCCGGCCCGGGGCCCCGTTCGGCACCCGGCGCGAGATCAAGAACCTGAACAGTTTCCGCTTCCTGCAGCAGGCCATCGATTCCGAGGTGCAGTGGCAGATCGAGCGGCTCGAGGACGGCCTCGCCATCGAACAGGCCACCGTGCTGTTCGACCCCGACAGCGGCGAGACGCGGGCCATGCGCACCAAGGAGGATGCGCACGACTACCGCTACTTCCCCGACCCCGATCTGCCCCCGCTCGTCATCGCGCCCGAGTGGATCGCGCGCGTGCGCGCCGGCCTGCCCGAACTGCCGGGCGAGATGGCGGCGCGTTTCCAGCGCGACGACGGCCTGCCTGCCTACGACGCAGCGATGATGACGCAGAGCTTGGCGTTCGCGCGCTACTACGAGGCGGTGCGCGATGCCGGCAGCCAAGCCAAACTCGCCGCCAACTGGCTGATGGGCGAAGTGAGCAAGCGGCTCAATGCCGAGAATGTCGAGATCGAACGGATTCCGCTTGCCGCGGCGGCGCTTGCGGATCTAATCGGCTGCGTAGCCGACGGCACGGTGTCGCACAACGGGGCGCGGCAGGTATTCGATGCGTTGTGGGGCGTCGGGCGCAGTCGGCTATCCGGGGATCGCTCTGTCGGTGCTCACAGCCTTGAACTGCCGCCGGAAAGACGAGTGGCGCGTTCCGTATTTGAAATGATTCAGTCGATGGGTTTAAAGCAGATCAACGACACCGGCGCGCTCGAAGCCATCGTCGACGAGGTCATCGCGGCGAATGCGAAGTCGGTGCAGGAATTCCGCGCCGGCAAGGACAAGGCCTTCAACGCCCTTGTCGGCCAGGTGATGAAGGCCAGCAAGGGAAAGGCCAATCCTGCGCAGGCCAGTGAACTGCTGCGCAAGCGGCTGGCCTCTCGCTGAACGGGGCCCGGGGCCCACGCCAAGAGGCGCGCGACCTGTGGCACCAGACGCAGCTTCTAGCGGCTGGCAGCCGAGGTTGCGGGCGCAGTCCGCGTCGGTGATCCGTGGACTGGCTTCACCGGCCTTGTCGGCACTGCTGGCGCTACCACCGGCATCGGCCCCAACGAGCCGGGCTGAGCGCCGGCCCATAGTCTGCGCAGCCGGTCGAACTCGGCGTCGTAGATCTTGTTGACGCGCTCGAACTCGGCGGCCTGATTGGCCTGGGCGCTCTTCTGCGCCTCCATCGCGGCATCGTTGGCGTCGAGTTGCTGCTTGATCTTCGGCGGCAAGGTCTTGCCTTGGTAGAACTCGGCCTCGTTGAGCAGCGGCATGCGTTCGGCGGCCAGTTCCTTCAAGCGTTGCTGGGTGCCGCTGATGGCCAGTCGCAGCGAGTCGAGCGCGGTCTCGCGGGCCTTGGCGTGCGCCGCTTCGTCGGGGTAGCGAGCGACCATGTTGCGGTCGCGCCGCACGGCATCGAACTGGGCGGCGCGGGCCTCGGCGGCACGGCGCTCGCGCGCTTCGCGCTCGGCACGCTCCTCGGGGGTGTAGGTGGGCGGGATGACGCCGCGCACCGAGCCGTCGCGGTTGAGCAGCAATTGCTCCTTGTGTGAGCAATCAGAGATCGGGCGGTCGGAGGTGAGCTTGCGGCCGCGGTCGTCGGTGCAGGTGTAGATGCCGCCTGCGCCGGCCGATTGGGCGTACGCCGGCGCCTGCAGCGCCGCGAGCAAGGCGCAGACGCAGACGCAGACGCAGACGCAGACGCAGAATGCACCCAAAGGCCGAACCGGCCCGGCGCGGCGGCCGCTAGGGCCATGAACCAAGTGTTCGCGTGCCATCGCCTCAGACCCCAACCCCAACCCCATAGCGCTGGCGGTAGGCCGCCACCGGCCCGGCATGCGCGGCCAGTGCCGCATCGGCACTCGTGCGCAAGTAGTGGAGCAGGTCGGCAAGGGTGGCGATGGCCGCCACTTCCAGCCGCAATTCGCGCTGGATGTACTGCACGGCGCTGTAAGGCAGGTCACCGCCGCCTTCGGCAGCCGGCGCCGTGGCCTTCTCCTGGCGGTCCAGTGCGATGGTCAGGCCGAACGGGTGGGCGCCCGCAGATGTGATCAGCGCCATGGATTCGCGCACCGAAGTGCCTGCAGAGACGACGTCATCGATGACCAGAACGCGCCCGGCCAGCGGCGCGCCGACGAGTGAGCCGCCTTCGCCGTGGTCTTTCGCTTCTTTGCGGTTGTAGGCGAAGGGCACATTGCGCCCCCGCCGCGCGAGCTCGACGGCCAGGGCCGAGGCCAGGGTGATGCCCTTGTAGGCCGGGCCGAACAGCATGTCGAACTCGACGCCACTGGCGATGAGGCGGCTTGCATAGAATTCCGCGAGGCGGCCGAGGCTGGCGCCGTCGTTGAACAGGCCGGCATTGAAGAAGTAGGGCGAAATGCGACCCGCCTTGGTGCGGAATTCGCCGAAGCGCAGCACACCAGCCTGCACCGCAAACTGCACGAATTCTTGCGCCAGTTCGCCCTGGGCCGAAATCTCACCCGAGGCTGCCGAGTCGTTTGCCGCCGTCATTTCTTGAAGGAAGGAAGTCCTGTTGGCTTTTCGACTTGTCACGCTCAACTTGAACGGCATCCGTTCCGCGGCCAGCAAGGGCTTCCTGTCCTGGGCCGAAAGCGCAGATGCGGATTGTATGGGTGTGCAGGAAATCAAGGCTCAGCCCGAGCACGTGGTGGGGCGCTTTGACCGCATTGGAAAGCTGCGCGGGCATTTCCATTTCGCAGAGAAGAAGGGCTATTCCGGCGTTGGCCTTTACACCAAGCGTGTGCCCAGCGAAGTGATCACCGGGTTCGACCGCGGCGAGTTCGACGCCGAGGGCCGCTGGGTCGAGGCGCGATACGACACGAGCCAGCGCAGGTTCAGCGTCATCAGTGCCTATTTCCCGAGCGGCTCCAGTGGCGAGGAGCGGCAGCAGGCCAAGTTCCGCTTCCTGGCCAAGATGGCTCGCCACCTGAAGAAGCTGGCGGCCGAACGCGAGTTCGTCCTCCTCGGCGACATCAATATCGCGCACCAGGAGATCGACCTCAAGAACTGGAAGGGCAATCAGAAGAACAGCGGCTTCCTGCCCGAAGAGCGTGCCTGGATGACCCAACTTCTGGGCCGAGGCGGCCTCGTCGACGTCTTCCGCACGCTCAACCCCAAGCCCGAGCAATACACGTGGTGGAGCAACCGCGGCCAGGCCCGGGCCAAGAACGTCGGCTGGCGGATCGACTACCAGCTTGCCACGCCGGCCATCGCGGCCACCGCGCGACGCGAAACGATTTACCTCGAGCAGCGCTTCTCCGACCACTCGCCGGTGGTCATCGATTACGACTTCAAGCTCTGAGCAGCGGGCATCACGATGCGCCCCTGCACGCGATCTTGCGTGAGCAGCAAGCGGTCGATGCGTGCGAGACTGCGCGGTGTAAGCCGAAGCCCGGAGATGCGACAAGGCTTTGCCGTGCCGGTCTTTGCGCCACTCGAATCGATCGATGCCCAAGGGTGCCAAGAGCCGTGCCCGGGCCAGGTCGGCCAACGGCCGCCCGCTCACGCGCTCATCGTAGCGGGGGCACCCGGTGCCGCAGGGCCCGCTAGACCTGCTTGACCGGTGTCAGCGCGTCGAACTGCCCTGCTGTCTTGCCCTTCCAGGCCGTGATGGCGCGGCCCATCTCGTCCAGATCGAAGATGGCGCTTTGCAGCAGCGTCATCTGGTCCAGCGCGTCGCTGGTCGGGTGATCGATGGCGTAGTTCAACGCGAGCTTGGTGCCGGCCACGGCCAGCGGCGACTTGGCGGCGATGGCTTCGGCCAGTTTCATCGCATGCGCGAGCGAGGCCTCGGCGTTGGGCAACACCGCGTTCACGAGGCCCACCGCAAGCGCCCGCTCGGCGCCCAGGCGCTCGCCGGTGTAGGCCATCTCGCGCGCCACGGCCGGGGGCACGAGCTTGGGCAAGCGCTGGAGCACGCCCAGATCGGCGGCCATGCCGATGTGGATTTCCTGGACCGTGAAGAAGGCGTCGGCGCTGCACACGCGCAAGTCGCAGGCGGTGGCCAGATCGAGTGCCCCGCCGATGCAGCCGCCCTGAACCGCGGCGATGACCGGGAAGCGCGCCTGTTCGATGACGTCGAAACAGCGCATGAGCTGTCGCAAGCCGTCCTGGAAGGCAAGCCGCGCGCGCGCATTGGCCGTGGGCAGGGTCGAGGCCAGGTCGCCGCCGCCTGCGAAGACGTCAAGCGCCATGCCGGCGCTGAAGTGCTTGCCGCTGGAGGAAATGACCAGCACCCGCGTCTGCCCTTCGGCATTGAAGTGCGAGACCGCCTCGCGCACGGCCGGAAAGAACGCCGGCGTCATCGTGTTCATGCGCTCTGGCCGGTTCAGGCGCAGGTGCGCGATGCCGTGCGTCGACCGTTCGATGGTGAAGAATTCCGTGTTCATGGCGGTGAGCATAGCCTGCCGCGAGGCGTGATCCAATGCGTGTCATGCAGGCGGCCCAGGCACCCATTAGCGAGCAGATGACCACCCAGGACGGCCTGGCGCTGCACCTGCGGCGCTGGCCAGCCGGTGCCGACGCGCACGGCACGGTTTTGATCGTGCATGGCCTGGGTGAACACATTGGTCGCTACGAGCACGTGGCCGCGGCGTTGAATGCGGCGGGCTGGCACGTGGCCGGCCACGACCAGCGCGGCCACGGCCGCAGCGAAGGGCCGCGCGGAACCGTTCCTCACCCGATGGCGTTGCTGGGCGATCTCACGATGGTCACCGATCACACACGAGGCACCGGCAAGCGCGTGTTGCTCGGGCACAGCCTGGGGGGTCTCGCGGCGGCACGCTTCGTGGCCGAAAACCTGCTTGCCCAGCCGGCGCGCTTTGCGCGGGATTTCGACGCGCTGGTGCTGTCCTCGCCGGCGTTCGACATCGGGCTCGGCGGTTTCAACCGCTTTCTGCTCTCCCTGCTCGGCCGCGTGGCGCCGGATTTGCGCCTGGGCAATGGCCTGAAACCGCAGTGGATGTGCCGCGACCCCGCCGTCGTGCAGGCCTTCTCTGCCGACGCCCTCGTGCACGACCGCGTCACGCCGCGGCTCGTGCGCTTCATGGTCGACAACGGCGCGCTTGTTCAGTCGCTGGCGCCGCGCTGGCGCCTTCCTACACTGCTCTTGTGGGCGGGCGAGGATCTGTGCGTGCGCCCAGAGGGCAGCGCGGCTTTTGCGCGTGCCGCGCCCGCGGCAGTGGTCAAGCGCCGCTGCTATCGCAAGCTTTATCACGAGATCTTCAACGAGCCTGAACAGCGCGATGTGCTGGCCGATGTGACCCAGTGGCTGCGTCGGTTCCAGAATTCCAAGCCCACGCCTGATTCCAGGCCCGCGACACCGCATCGATCGGAGGCCCCATGAATGCACCCATCCGACCCGCCGAAGCCCGGGCCCTGGCTGCCTATGCCGAAGAGGCCTGGGACCAGCGCATCGTGCCGGCCCTCACCGACTACATCGCGGTACCGGCCAAGAGCCCGATGTTCGATGCGCAGTGGGCCGAGCATGGCCTGCTCAACCGAGTGGTCGTCGATGCGGCGCGGTGGGTGGAGGGCCGCAAGGTCGCAGGGCTCAAGCTCGAAGTGGTGCGCCTGCCTGGGCGCACGCCGGTGATCTTCTTCGACATCCCCGCCACGCGGGCGCAGGCAGGCGCGGGCAGCGGTGACACGGTGTTGCTCTACGGCCACCTCGACAAGCAGCCCGAATTCAACGGCTGGCGCGGCGACCTTGGCCCGTGGACGCCCAAGCTCGAGAACGGCCTGCTCTACGGCCGTGGCGGCGCCGACGATGGCTACGCGGTGTATGCCGCCATCACCGCCATCGAGGCGCTGGACCGCGGGGGCATCGCGCGGCCGCGCTGCGTCGGCCTCATCGAAAGTTGCGAGGAGAGCGGCTCGCCTGACCTGCCGGCGTACATCGAGGTGTTGAAACCGAGCCTGGGCAACATCGGGCTTGTGGTGTGCCTGGACAGTGGTGCGGGCAACTACGACCAGCTCTGGCTCACCACCAGCCTGCGCGGCATGGTGAGTGGCGTGCTCAAGGTCGAGATCCTCACCGAGGGCGTGCACTCGGGTGACTCGAGCGGGCTCGTGCCTTCGTCGTTCCGCATCCTGCGCCGGGTGCTTGACCGGCTGGAAGATTCGCGCACCGGGCGCCTGCTGCCCGAGAGTTTTCACTGTCCGGTGCCGGCCGCGCGTGCCGAGCAGGCGCGCGCCACGGCGTCCATCCTGGGCGACCTGGTGTGGAAGCGCTTCCCCTGGGCATGCGGTGCCGATGGCGGACCGGCACTGCCCACCACCACCGACCCGGTGCAGGCGTTGCTCAACCGCACCTGGCGGCCCACTCTCAGTGTGACGGGCGCCGAGGGATTTCCGGAGCTGTCCAACGCGGGCAACGTGCTGCGGCCGTACACGGCCTTCAAGCTCAGCCTGCGCCTGCCGCCTCTGGTGGACGGCCACCTGGCGAGTGTGCAGCTGAAGCAACTGCTGGAGGACAACGCGCCCTACAACGCCAAGGTCACCTTCCACCCCGACGGCCGCGCCGGCGCGCTTGGGGCCACGGGCTGGAATGCGCCCGATCTCGCACCCTGGCTCGAGGGCGCGCTCAACGCCGCTTCGACGGCGCATTTCGGCGCCCCAGTGGGCTACATCGGCCAGGGCGGGACGATTCCGTTGATGAGCATGCTGGCCGCCGGCTTCCCGAGGGCGCAGATGATGGTTTGCGGCGTGCTCGGGCCCAAGAGCAACGCCCACGGCCCCAACGAGTTCCTGCACGTGCCGTATGGCAAGCGGCTGACCGCGGCGGTGTCGCAGGTCATCGCTGCTTGTCCGTGACGGCGCCCATGAAGGCGCGTGCCAGCGCTAGAACGTGAAGCCGGAGGCCACGGCGCGGCCACTCATCGGCTCGAGCAGCGGCAGCAACGCAGACAACGGCGCGTACCGCATCGCGACCTTGGTGCAGTAGGTGAAAAAGCGTGGCAGGTCGCCTGCATAGCGGGGCTTGCCATCGCGGTGTTTCAAGCGGCAGAAGATGCCGAGCACGCGCAGGTGGCGTTGCAGGCCCATCCACTCCACGGCGCGCCAGAACTCGCCGAAGTCGGAGGCCACCGGCAGCGCGGCGCGGCGCGCCGCTTCCCAGTAGCGCACGGCCCAGTCGATCTCGCGCTCCTCCTCCCAGGAGAGAAAGGCATCGCGCAGCAGCGAGGCGAGGTCGTAGGTGAGCGCGCCAGCCATGGCATCCTGGAAGTCGAGGATGCCGGGGTTGGGTTCGCAAACCATCAGGTTGCGCGGCATGTAGTCGGCGTGCACGGCCACCACGGGTTGCGCGAGGGCGCTGTCGGCGAGCAGGTTCGTCATACGCTGCCACGTCAGGAGCTGTGCGGCGTTCCACTCGATGCCGAACTCGCGCTGCACACACCATTGCGGAAAGAGCGCGAGTTCGCGCTCGATGAGCACGCGGTCGTGGCGCGGCAGGGCCGCCGCCGGCACACCCACTTGCCATCGCACCAGCGCCGCCAGGGCCGCGCGCATCAGGCGGTCCGCTTCACCGACATGCGCCGCGCTCAGCGCGTCAAGGTAGGGGCGGCGGCCGAGGTCGGTGAGCAGCAGGAAGCCCTGGGGCGCGTCGGATTCGAGCACGCGTGGCGCATGCAGGCCCGCGGCCTCGGCGAGGTGCGCCACCTTGACGAACGGGCGCACGTCCTCGTGCGGCGGCGGCGCATCCATCACGATGAGACTTCCGCCGTGCGCTTGCGAGGCTTTCAGGCGCAGGTAGCGGCGAAAGCTCGCATCGGCACTGGCGGGCTCGAGTGATTCGGGCTCCAGCCCGTGGCGGCTCGCAATCGAGGCGAGCCAGCGCTCGAAGGCGGCGCGCCGTGTCGCCTCGGGCCAGGCGATCGGGGTGGCGGGCCTCATGGATAATTCATTCTACAAACCGGGCCCTGGTGGCCCTTGCTGCCCCGATGCGATTTCAACCCCTGGCGTTGGCTGCGGCGGCACTGTGTGCCTGGGGCGCAACGGCGCGGGGACAGGCGGGCAACGTCCAGCCCATGTCTGCAGGCGCTCCTACGAGCGCGGCATCCGCGCCCACTGCTTCGGCGGCACCCGACGCCGCCCCGACGGCCGTGGCGCCGCTGACACCGTCCACCCGACTGCAAGGCGCGCCACGCGGCGAGGCGGCGCGCGAATTGCCCATCGTGCTGCAAGCGCGCACGCTGCGCGGGCAGCCGGACCTCGAAACTGTCGCCGAGGGTGACGTCGAGTTTCGCCGTGCAGGTTTGGTCATTCGTGCCGACCGCATTGCTTATGACGTGCCCGACGACCGTGCGCAGGCCAAAGGCAACGTGCGCATCGAGCGCGAGGGCGTTGTCTATACCGGGCCCGAGCTGCAGCTCAACGTGCAGCGCTTCGAAGGCTTTTTTCTCGAGCCCATGTTTGAGTTCCTGACGCTCGGTGCCGGTGGGCGCGCCGACCGGGTCGACTTTCTCGGGCCAGGGCGCTCGCGTGCCAACAACGCCAGCTACACGAGTTGTCCGCGCGAAGAAGGTGTGGAGCCGGCCTGGGTGCTGAAGGCAGATCGGGTTCACATCGACCTTGACGCCAACGAAGGCATCGCCGAGGGCGCCGTGCTGCGCTTCCTCGGTACACCCATCGTTGCGCTGCCCGTACTGAGCTTTCCGCTGTCGGAGGCGCGCAAGTCAGGCTGGCTGCCGCCTACGCTGAACATCGACAACCGCAGCGGCGTCGAACTCTCAGTGCCGTACTACTGGAACATCGCGCCGAACCGCGATGCGACGCTGGCGCCGCGCCTCATCACGCGGCGCGGGCTGGGGCTCGAGGCGGAGTTCCGCTATCTCGAGCCGCGGCATGCGGGCGAGTTGCGCATCGACGCGCTCCCCAACGACCTCCTGGCCGATGCGGCCCGAGGATCCGTGCGCTGGCAGCACGAGAGCGGGCTGCCCTTCGGCGCCACGGCCAGGCTCGATATGTCTCGGGTCTCGGACCAGAATTGGTGGAAGGACTTCCCCAACCGTGGGCTCTCGCTGGCGCCACGTCTGCTGCCCTCCCGGCTGGCGGTGGAACGACCGTTGTCGTTGGCGGGCGGTGTAGGGCTGGCCTACGCCCGCGCAGCGCATTGGCAGGTGCTGCAAGGCACGGACGAGGTGGTGGCCTCGCCCTACCAGCGCATGCCGCAAGCGGGCGTGCGACTGGCCGGGCGGCAAGGGGCGTGGGCATGGGCGTTGGAGTCCGAGTACAACCGCTTCGATTTGCCCTCCGCTGGCCTCGCGCGAGCCGGAAGATTCGGGGGCGACCGCGTGCACATGCTGGGGTCGCTGGCGTTCGGCGAACGCGAACCGGGCCTGTGGCTGGTGCCGCGCTTGTCGTTCAACGCTGCGGCCTACGACAGCGAGTCCAGCGGGCGAGCCAAGCGTGTGATCCCGACTTTCAGCGTCGATACCGGGCTGGAGTTCGAACGCTCGGGCACCGCGTTCGGCCGCGCGCTGAGGCAGACGCTGGAGCCGCGCTTGCTGTACGTGAACACGCCCACCCGAGCACAAAGCCAATTGCCGAACTACGACGCCGCGGCGAAGGACTTCAACTTCGTCTCTGTCTACGGCGAGAACAGCTTCTCCGGGGTCGACCGTGTGTCCGACGCGCACCAGCTCACTGCGGGTGTCACGACGCGCCTCGTCGACGAGGCGACGGGCGGGGAGGTTCTGCGCCTGGGCATCGTGCAGCGCTACCTCTTCAGGCCGCAGCTGGTGACGCCGCAGGCCGACGGCACGCCCGACGGCGATCCGCTCACGCAGCGCTTCTCCGACGTGCTGCTGCTGGGTTCGACGAACGTGCTGCCAGGATGGACCTTCGACGCGGCAGTGCAGTACAGCCCGGAGATCCAGCGCTCGGTGCGCTCGATCCTGGGCATGCGCTATTCGCCGGGGCGATTTCGCACGGTGTCGACAACCTACCGCATCGCGCGCGGGCTCTCGGAGCAGGTTGAGCTGGGGTGGCAGTGGCCACTGTTCGAACGCAGCGCGGCCGAACAACGCACGAGCGCCAGTGCGTCCTGCAGCGGCTCCTGGTACGGCGTGGGTCGCGTCAACTACAGCTTGAAGGACAGCCGCGTCACCGACTCGGTGCTCGGGCTGGAGTACGACGCTGGCTGCTGGATCGGGCGCGTGGTGGCCGAGCGTTTGTCCACCGGCCGCAGCCAGGCGACCACGCGGCTGCTCGTGCAGCTGGAGCTGGTGGGGCTGTCGCGCATCGGCTCCAACCCCCTGCGGGTCTTGAAGGACAATATCCCCGGCTACCAGTTGCTGCGCGAGGAGCGCAGCCCGATGGCGGCGCCGGAGTGACCCACACGTGACCGGGCGCCAGACGGGCACCGTCATGCGCGCGCCCGTACCTTTAAGCGACGCGCCCCGACGACCATGACTCAATGTGCATTTACTTCTGCCCCGTGGAGCGCGCACCCGCGCTTGACGCTGCGATGCCTCCTGGCCGCCTCGATGCTGGCCGCAGCGGGGCAGGCGCTGCCGCAAGGCGGCACGCCCGCGGCAGCATCTGGGGCGCCAGCGCCAGCGCCAGCGCCGGCGCGGGGGCAGGCGGCGTTGCCGGCGGGTGCCTCGCTTGCCGGTGACTACATCGCCGCGGTCGTGAACCAGGAACTCGTCACAGCGGGTGAGGTAGAGCGCCGCATCGACGCGGCCCGGGCGAACGCCACCCGCCAGGGCATTCGCCTGCCGACGGAAGCCGAGTTGCGACGGCAAGTTTTCGCCGCGCTGATCGAAGAGCGGGTCATCATCACCGCCGCGCGCGAGAGTGGCGTGCGCGTCGACGAGGCCGAACTCGACCGTGCCGTGCAAAGCGTCGCGGCACAGAATCGTTTCACGATCGACCAGCTACGCGAGCGCCTGCGCACCGACGGCACCGACATGACGCGCTTTCGCGCCACATTGCGCGACCAGTTGCTGATAGAAAAGTTGCGCGAGCGCGAGGTGTACCCGCGCATCAGAGTCAGCGACGAGGAGATCGAGCGGCATTTGGCGGAGCAGCGGGCCGCGGCCACGGCCGATGTCCAGCTCAACCTCGCCCAGATTCTCGTGGCTGTGCCCGAGGGTGCGAGCGAGCCGGTCATTGCGGAGCGACGTGCGCGCGCCGCGGCCGCGCTGGCCCGTGTGAAGGCGGGCGAGCCGTTCGACCGCGTCGCGCGCGAGATCTCCGAGGATGGCAACCGCGAGCGTGGCGGCGAAATCGGCTTGCGACCGGCATCGCGACTGCCCGACGCCTTTGTCGAGGCGGCCAAGGCCTTGAAGGCCGGCGAAATGTCGGCGGCGCCGCTGCGTTCCGGCGCGGGCTTTCATATCCTCAGGGTCATCGAGCGGCGCGGGGGCGAGGTCGCCTCGACCGTGACACAGACCCGCGTGCGCCACGTGCTGCTGCGCACTTCGCCTCAGTTGAGTGCCGAGGTTGCCACGCGCCGGCTGAACGAGTACCGCACGAACATCGAGGGCGGCCGGGCCACGTTTGAGGAAGTTGCGCGTCAATTCAGCGAAGACGGCTCGGCCGCTTCAGGTGGCGACCTTGGATGGACTGCGCCGGGCACCATGGTGCCCGAGTTCGAAGTGGCGATGAACGCACTGGAAGCTGGCGGAGTCTCGGCGCCGGTGCTGTCGCGCTTTGGTGTCCACCTCATCCAGGTGCTGGAGCGCCGCGAGGTGGCGCTCGAGTCGCGACAACTGCGCGAACAGGCGCGCAACGTGCTGCGCGAGCAGAAGTTCGAGCCCACCTACATCGACTGGGCCAAGGAGTTGCGCGGCCGCGCCTACATCGAACTGCGCGACCCGCCGCAGTGAGGCCGCACCACGCGCGCAAGCGGTTCGGCCAACACTTCCTCGTCGACGGTGCGGTGATCGAGGACATCGTCGAGTGCATCGAGCCGCGGCCCGGCGAGGCGTTGATCGAGATCGGCCCGGGCTTGGGCGCGCTCACTGGCCCGCTGCTCGCGCGCGCCGGTGAGTTGACGGTGATCGAACTCGATCGCGACCTGGCGGCCCGGCTGCGCCCGCGTGCGGGTCTCAAGGTGATCGAAGCGGATGCGCTGGCCGTGGACTTCAACGCGCTGTCCTCGCAGGCCGGCGCCAAGCTGCGCGTGGTGGGCAACCTGCCCTACAACATCTCGACGCCCATCCTCTTCCACCTGCTGGGCGCGGCGCCCTCGATTCAAGACCAGCACTTCATGCTGCAGAAAGAGGTGGTGCAGCGCATGGCGGCGTCACCAGGAGGCAAGGAGTACGGTCGGCTGAGTGTGATGCTGCAGTGGCGCTACGAGATCGAGCCGGTGCTCGAGGTGCCGCCGCAGGCCTTCGATCCGCCGCCCAGGGTGGACTCGGCGGTCGTGCGCATGGTGCCGTTGCCTGCAAGTGAGCAGGCCAAACCGGCGCTGCTTCGCGAAGTCGTATTGATGGCCTTCTCGCAAAGGCGAAAACTGCTGCGGCACACGCTCGGCCGCTGGCTGCAGGAGCGCGGTTTTACCGGCGTGTTCGACGTGCAGCGCCGTGCCGAAGAGGTGCCGGTGGCCGAGTACGTGGCGCTCGCGCGTTCGCTCGATCTCGAATGAAACAGGGGCGGATCGCGTCCGCCCCTGTGTAGTCCAGCCAGCAATGGCGCGGCTTCAGGCCGCTGACTTAAGCCACGCAGCGGTGTCGAATGCGCTCACCATCATCGGCATGTTCATGCCGAAGTTGGGGTTGACGCCACTCTTGGGCACTGCCACTTTCACCGTTGGTCTTGTCGCCGGCGCCGCACCGTTGTTGCTGGTACCGGTAGTACTTTGGGCCGTTTCCGTCGCCCGCTCCCATGACCCGATTTCCTGGGAGCGGGCTACCGAAAAGAATAGAAACATCTGAACGGTATTCGTCGTTCGCCCCAGAAGTCGGCCGCGTCTCTAAAGACGTCAAGCAGTTGCTCGCGTGCTTCGCGGTCGAAGCGGGGGTTGTCGGGCAACTGCTCGAGCACGACGACGAAGCCGGGCTGTTGGCCCGACTTGTGCACGTGGTCGGTCATGCAGTCGTAGAGCGCATCAAGGTTCTTGCCGAAGTGCGTCGGAAAGGTGAAGGCCGCCGCGATGCCATCCAGCACGTCCTGCTTGCTCTGGGCTTCGGCCAGGTTGGCATAGAGGAAGTGCTGGCCGCCGTCGGCGGTTGCCTGCATGAGATCGGAAACGCGGTAGGCCCGGATGGCCTGAACCAGATTGGTACGGATGGTCTGCAACTGCATGGTCGCTTTCCTCCTTCTTCTAGGGCTGAGTGGATGTATTCGATCGGAGACGAGGGCGCGCGTTCACTGCCGGGAGCGATCTCATTGGGCTGTGATGCGACTGAAGCTGCTGTAGTGGTCTGCGGTGTAGAAACAGGCCTGCGGGGCCGTGGGCGGCTTGCCTCCACACACGATGCGGCGAGGGCCCCGATCCCGCGAGCGAGGTGTCTTCACCGTGTACTCGCGGTAGTGGCCGCGAGCCTGCGTGGGCAGGATGCGTTCTCGATTCAGGAAGACCGTGCCATCCTTGCCGTACGGAAACGGCCCGCCGGCGTGAATCAGCTCGTACGTCGTTCGGGCCTCGGAGGGCAGGCTGGTCAAAGGCGCCGTCGGCAGGTCGCCCTGCGGTGCCCGTGCCCACGCCACTCCGACCGGCCCCACCGCCAAAGCGGCCACCAAGCTCAGGGCCATGGCGCCACCCGCAAGCCTCGACTTGAACAACGCCTGGCGGGCTATCCCGGCTGCCACTGCCTCCGAGCCCGCCCGAGCCAATTCGGTCGAATACACGGGTAAACCCTGAAAAGTCCAACGCGAATGTTAGCTGAACACCCTCGAGAACTCAAGCTGCAAGGAACTGCAGGGAACCATAACCCACATACATGAGTGTGCGCACACTGTCCAAATTGCGATTAAGATTGGGATATAGGCGCCAGCTGCCGGCAAGAGATCGTTGCTGACCAGATGGTCAGCAAGATGCCGAGGCGGGTGGGCGGGGAGCATCCGTCAACGTTAGCCAGCCATGCTGGCGCCACGGCCTGCTTGAGCATCTGCCACCGTCAGTGCCGTCATATTGACGATGCGGCGCACCGTGGTGGACGGCGTCAGGATGTGCACCGGTTTGGCCGCTCCCAGAAGCACAGGTCCGATGGCGATCCCGCCGCCAGCGGCGGTCTTGAGCAGGTTGTAGGCGATGTTGGCCGAATCGATGTTGGGTAGCACCAGCAGATTGGCGTCGCCTTGCAACGTGCTGCGGGGCATCAAGGCACGGCGTTGGGCGCCGTCCAGCGCAACGTCGCCATGCATCTCGCCGTCGACCTCGAGCCAAGCGGCCTGCTCGCGCAGCAGCGCCAGAGTGCGGCGCATCTTCACGGCGCTCGGCAGCTCGCTGGTCCCGAAATTGGAGTGCGACAGTAGCGCCGCCTTGGGCTCGATGCCGAAGCGCAGCATCTCCTCGGCTGCCATGACGGTGATCTCGCACAACTCCTCGGCACTGGGGTCGGCGTTGACGTGGGTGTCGACGAGAAAGACCTGTCGCCCCGGCAGCATCAACCCGTTCATGCAGGCGTAGACACGCACGTCCTGAGCCGTGCGCGGGCTGCCCCCCACGCTTGGGCCGATCACCTGGTCGATGTACATCAGGTGGTTGGCCGTGGTGCCCCAGGTACCGCACAAGAGGCCATCGACGTCGCCGTGGTGCAGCAGCATCGTGCCGATGAGCGTGAGCCGTCGGCGCATCTCGATCTTGGCCAGCTCGCGCGTGACGCCGCGGCGTTCGGTGAGCTCGTGGTATGTCTGCCAGAAGCCTCGGTACCGATGGTCGCTTTCCACGTTGACGACTTCGTAGTCCACGCCTTCCTTGAGCCGCAGACCGAACTTGTCGACGCGTGCTGCGATCACCCCGGGGCGGCCGATCAGCGTGGGGTGAGCCAGCCCCTCGTCGACCACCACCTGCACGGCGCGCAGCACGCGCTCGTCCTCGCCCTCGGCGTAGGCCACGCGGCGCGCGCTGGCGCCCTTGGCGGCGGCAAAGATGGGCCGCATGGTCTGACCGCTGGCGTAGATGAAGCCCTGAAGCCGCTCCCGGTATGCCGCCATATCGGAAATCGGCCTCCGCGCCACGCCCGAAGCCGCCGCAGCCTCGGCCACGGCAGGGGCAATCTTCAGCATCAACCGCGGATCGAAGGGCTTCGGTATCAAGTACTCGGGTCCGAAGGCCAGAGTCTCCCCGCCATAGGCAGCCGCCACGACCTCGCTTTGCTCGGCGCGTGCCAGCTCGGCGATGGCCCTCACCGCAGCGATCTCCATTTCATCGGTGATGGTCGTGGCCCCACAGTCGAGCGCCCCGCGAAAAATATAGGGGAAGCACAGGACGTTGTTGACCTGGTTGACGTAGTCCGTGCGCCCGGTGGCGATGATCGCGTCGTCGCGCACCGCCTTGACCTGTTCCGGCAAGATTTCGGGTGTCGGGTTCGCCAGCGCAAAAATCACCGGCCGCGGGGCCATCGCCGCCACCATCCCAGGCTTGAGCACGCCGGCGGCCGAAAGGCCAAGGAACACATCCGCCCCGGGCATCACATCGGCCAGCTTGCGCAGCGGCGTGACCTGCGCGAACTTCACCTTGTCCTCGTCCATCAATTCCGTGCGCCCTGCAAACACGACGCCGGCCAGATCGGTGACCCACACGTTCTTGCGCTGCACGCCGAGTTTGAGCAAGAGCTTCAGGCAGGCCAGTGCGGCCGCCCCGGCCCCGCTGGCCACCACCTTCACATCCTCGATCTTCTTGTCCACCACCTTCAGCGCATTCAACAGCGCCGCACCCACCACGATCGCTGTGCCGTGCTGGTCGTCGTGAAACACGGGAATCTTCATGCGCTCGCGCAACTTGCGCTCGACGTAGAAGCAGTCCGGTGCCTTGATGTCCTCCAGGTTGATGCCGCCAAACGTGGGCTCCATCGCCGCGATATGTTCGACCAGTTTGTCGAGGTTGTTCTCCGCCAATTCGATGTCGAACACGTCGATGCCAGCGAACTTCTTGAAGAGCACTGCCTTGCCTTCCATCACCGGCTTGGCAGCGAGCGGGCCGATGTCGCCCAGACCGAGCACGGCGGTGCCGTTGGTCACCACCGCCACCAGGTTGCCGCGCGCCGTGTAACGAAAGGCGTTCGCAGGGTCGGCAACAATCTCCTCGCAGGCCGCCGCGACGCCGGGCGAGTAGGCCAGCGCAAGATCGCGCTGGTTCGTCAACTGTTTGGTCGCGCTGATGGCGAGCTTGCCCGGGGTCGGGAACTCGTGGTACTCCAATGCAGCGCTTCTCAGCTCGGCGGCGCGCTCGGCGGCGCGGTCGTCTGGCCGATCCGCGGCGCGTTTCGCACCTCGTTCGGCGCCTGCGGGTTCTGTGCCCTCGGGCTTGGCGCTATCGGCGCGGGACATGGCGATCTCTCCTCATCCAGGGTGGGGCAGGGCGGCGCCGGGGCCGCACTTGAGCATTGTCGACGGCGGGGCTGACAGTCACCCGTGCAGGCACTTCGGTGCCGCGCCTAGATCTGGACGGCTTGCAGGCGATACGGGCCTGGAGCAGGTCCTTCTGGCCAAACTGCGGTGGGCCGCCGCCAAATCAGCGGCCGACGCAAGCGCCAGGCGAAAGCGGCGACACTGGTGCCCCTGAGTCACAACGCGCCGCCCCTTGACTCCTGAGCGAGGCATGCAGATTTGAGCCACTCCAACGCATCGGCATCGGCATCGGCATCGGCATCGGCATCGGCATCGGCATCGGACCCGCGCCGCGCGCCTGCGACCACCCCGGCGACCAACGTTCCGGCCCAGGCCGGGCCCACCGAGGGGCAGCGCGAAACCGCGCCGAGTCCGCATGGGTGAATTCGATCTCATCGCCCGCTACTTCAAGCGCCCGGCGCGCCGTGCGGTGCTCGGTGTGGGCGACGACTGTGCGCTGCTGGCCCCAGACGAAGGCATGCAGCTGGCGATCTCGACCGACATGCTGGTCGAGGGCCGCCACTTCCTGTCGACGGTGACACCGCAGCGCCTGGGCCACAAGGCGCTGGCCGTCAATCTCTCCGACCTCGCCGCATGCGGGGCCGAGCCGCTGGCCTTCACGCTCGCGCTGGCGCTGCCACGCGCCGACGACGAATTCCTGAAGCCGTTCGCCGATGGCCTGTTTGCATTGGCCGAAGCGCAACGCGTCGACCTGATCGGTGGCGACACCACGGCCGGGCCGCTCAACATCTGCATCACCGCCTTCGGCCAGGTGCCGCGCGGCAAGTCGCTGTTGCGCAGCGGTGCGACACCTGGCGACGACCTCTGGGTCAGCGGGTGTCTGGGCGACGCGCGGCTGGCGCTGGAGGTCTTCCGCGGTGCCGTCGTGTTGCCGGGCCATGAGTTCGAGCGCGTGCGCCAGGCCATGGAGTGCCCGCAGCCCCGGGTGGCGCTTGGGTGTGCCTTGCGCGGGTTGGCCAGCAGCGCCATCGACCTGAGCGATGGGCTGGCCGGCGACATCGGCCATGTGCTTGCGGCCTCCCGCGTGGGCGCGGTGATCGATCTTGATTCGCTGCCGCGCAGCGAGATCCTTGCGCGCCAAGATCAGCAACTGCAGCGCCTGTGCGTACTGGCCGGCGGCGATGACTACGAACTGCTGTTCACTGCACCGGCGCGCCACCGCGGTGCGGTCGAGGCAGCGGCTTGCGCCTCAGGCGTGGCGGTCACCCGGATCGGCCAGATCGAGCAAGCGGGCGGACTCAGGTTGCTGGATGCGCAAGGCAGCGCGGTGGAGGCGGGCTGGCGTGGCTTCGATCACTTCGCCCGCTGATGCCGCGACGGCACCCCGCGCCCCGCGGCGTGCCACCTTCGCGTTCATGCGCGGCCATGTCGCGCACTGGGTCGCGCTGGGTTTCGGCAGCGGCCTGGCACCGCGGGCACCCGGCACCGTGGGCACCTTGTGGAGCTGGGTGACCTTCCTCGTCCTCGACCGCTGGGTGGGCACTGTCGGCTGGGGCGCAATCATTGCGATTGCGCTACTCGTTGGGGTCTGGGCGAGCACGCTGACGGCGCAGCACCTGAGCGTGGCCGACCCCGGCAGCATCGTGTGGGACGAGGTCGTGGCCTTCTGGATCGTGCTCTGGCTGTTGATGCCCGCATCGTGGTGGACGCAGTTGGCCGCGTTTGCGCTCTTCCGCTATTTCGACGCCGCCAAGCCAGGGCCCGTCGGCTGGGCCGACAGGCTGTTCAAACTGCGGCCCGGGCAAGCCATCGGCTGGCGTCAAGGCCTGGGCATCCTGCTCGACGATCTTGTCGCCGCGGGGTGCACGCTTCTGTTCATCGCGTTGTGGCTGCGGATATGGAACACCTGAACGTCCTCGAACCACAGCTGCTGGCCTTGGGCGAAGCGCTGCGGGCGCGCCACTGGAAGCTGGTCAGCGCGGAGAGCTGCACAGGTGGGCTCATCGCGGCCGCGTGCACCTCGGTGGCCGGATCGAGCGACTGGTTCGAGCGCGGCTTCGTGACTTACAGCAACGAAGCCAAGGTGCAAATGCTCGGCGTCGACGCCGGTCTCATCGAACGCCATGGTGCGGTCAGCGAAGAGGTCGTGCGTGCGATGTTGGCCGGCGCGCTGGCCCGTGCCCCGGCGCAACTGGCTGTGGCCGTGACCGGCATTGCCGGGCCCGGCGGCGCGGTGCCGGGCAAGCCGGTGGGCACGGTGTGGCTGGCCACGGGCATCGCCTCGAGGCTCGACGTGCGGCGTCTGCAATTGGCGGGAGACCGCGGCGCCGTGCGCACCGCCACGATGCTGGCCGCAATGCAATGCCTGCAGGAAGCAGCGCGCTCTTGATGCCACCGCGATGCGCCGATGGCACGCCCATGACGAGCCCCGACGGGATGGTCAAATGAAGGTGGTGCTGGCCGGCGACATCGACGCCGCTGAGTGGGCGGCTTGGCGCAACGCCCTGGCATCGGCGATGCCCGAAGCGCATTGGCTCGGCGTCGACGAAGCGCGTTGCGCGGCGTCGCAGGTTCAAGCGGCTGTCGTGGCCAATCCTCCGGCCGGCAGCCTGACGGGGCTGAGCGGGCTGCGGCTCATCCAAAGCCTGTGGGCAGGGGTCGATCGCCTGCTCACCGACACCACGCTGCCAAGAGATGTGCCGATCGCCCGCATGGTCGACCCGGCGATGACTGCGGCCATGGCCGAAACGGCGCTTTGGGCGACCCTCGCGTTGCATCGCGGATTCTTCGCCTACCAGCGGCGCCAGCATGAGGGTGAGTGGCGCCAGCATCGCCAGCGGCGTGCGCAAGAAGTGCCGGTGCTGGTGCTCGGCAGCGGCGAGATGGGCCAATCCGTCGCGGCCACCCTGCGCGCGCAGGGCTATCCCGTCATGACCTGGCGGCGGGACGGCGCGGCGCTGCCGCCGCTGCTGGCCTGCAGCGAGGTGGTGATCAACCTGCTGCCGTTGACCGCCGAGACACGTGGCCTCGTCGACGGCCGGTTCCTCGCTGCCATGCCCGCCAAAGCGGCGCTCGTGAACCTCGGGCGCGGTGGCCATGTCGTAGACGGCGACCTGCTGGCCGCGCTCGACACCGGGCGCTTGCGGCATGCCGTGCTCGACGTCTTCCAGACCGAGCCCTTGCCAGGCGGGCACCCCTACTGGACCCATCCCCGCGTGACGATGCTGCCGCACGCCGCCGCGCTCACCGACTATCGCAGCGCGGCAGCGGTGGTGACGGCCAGCCTGCGTGCCCTGCGCGACGGTGCGCCGATCGCGCATCTCGTGGACCGCGCCCGAGGCTACTGAGAGCCCACCCGCCGTGCGCGTGCGGCAACCGCTGTCAGGCGGTCAGTGCCAGCGGCCTCTCGGCGTGGGCCGGGCGGCCCAGGAGGATGAGCACGAACTGCCGCAGCGCCGGCCAGGCGCCCGAGGGCCAACGAGCGTCGGTGAGGCCCTTGCAAAGGCCATCGCACACCTGGGCCGTCTGCAGCCAGCGCGCCAACCGCGAGGCAGTGAGCTGGGGAAGTGCGCGCTCGAAGAGCTTTTCCTTGCTGCCCCACACGCGTGCTTCGCGCAGCGCCATCGGCAGGGGCTGCCCCGCATCCAGCGCCGTGCGGGCGCGTGCCAGCGCGCGCACGTCTTCGGCCAACGACCAGTGCACGAACACTGCCGATTCGCCCTCTGCTTCGAGTGCAGACAGCATGCGCAGCGCGCGCGCGGCCTGGCCACCCCACACCGCCTCGATCAGTTTGGCGATGTCGTAGCGGGCCACGTCCTGCACCGCCGCTTCGATCTGCGCGTAGCCGACTTCACCCTCGGCGTACAGCAAGGCGAGTTTCTGCAGCTCCTGGTGCGCGGCCAACAGATTGCCTTCCACGCGGTCGGCAAAGAAGGCCAGGGTGCGCTGCCCGTCGTCGCCCGCGGCCACGCGCTGGCCCTGCCGCGCCAGCCGCTGCGCGAGCCACGCCGGCAGCGCGCGGCGCTCGATGGGATCGAGGCGCAGGCTGACCCCGGCAGAGTCGAGCGCCGTGAACCACGCTGCCTTGGCCTGCTGGAAGTCGAGCCGCGGCAGTTGCACGAGCGTCAACACATCGTCGGCGAGGTTGTCGCAGAAGCGCTGCAGGGCCTCGCTGCCCTCCTTGCCCGGCTTGCCCGAAGGGATGCGGATTTCGATCAACTGCCGTTCGGCAAAGAGGCTCATGGCCTGCGCGGCCCCGAGTACGCCGCTCCAGTCGAAGTGCGCGCCGCTCACGGTGAAGACCTTGCGCTCGCTGTAGCCGGCTGCGCGCGCGGCTGCGCGCAGGGCGTCGGCAGCCTCCTGGGCGAGCAAGGGTTCATCGCCGTGCAGCGTGTACAGCGGCTTCAAGCCCTTGGCGAGATGAGCTTCGAGTTGATCGAGCTTGATCTGCATGGTGTTTGCGCTTCGCAGTTCGCCTCTTCGCCTCATTTCCGCGTCGGGCGCTCAGACCTTCACCGATGCGAGCCGACGCAGCACCTGCTCCACGATGTCGGCTTGCATATCGCGAAAGAGTTCGGCCTCTTCCTGCTCTTTGGCCAGCGCGAAGGTCTCGCTGTAGCTCATGTCGCGCGACAGCAGCAGTCGAACCGTGGGCATCAGCCCACGGCCACCGGGAGTGCCAACCCGAAACTCGAACCGCACGCGCAACTGCAGTTCGCGCACCTGCGCCGCGGCTGTGCTGGCGACCACGCTCTTTTGGCGCTCGTCGGCGATCGCGTGCAACACGACCTCGGCCTTGTTCGGGTCGTCCATCAGTGTCACTTGGGCGCCGATGGGACGGCGCAAGTCGTCGAGCAGCGGGGAACGGGGCGCGAATCCGGTGAAGGCCAGGCTGCGAAAGCTCAGTTTGGGCGGCACGCGCAGCGCGAAGCCGCAGCCTCCTACGACGGCGGCGTACGAGGTCATGGCGGCCACCGCAGCCATGCCGAGCGCGCGCCGCCGAGCCGTCGGCGCTGCGTGCCCGTACGGCTGAAGCACGCGGGCCAGCTCAGACCACGACATTGACCAACCGGCCCGCCACCAACACCACCTTCTTGGGGGGCCTGCCCTCGCCGAAGCGCGCAAACTCCGGTGTGGCCAGCGCCACAGCCTCGATGGCAGCGCGATCGGCGGTGGCCGACACGCGGACCGTTCCGCGGTGCTTGCCGTTGATCTGCAACACGAGCTCGATCTCGTCCTGCACCAGCGCGCTCTCGTCCACCGCGGGCCACGGCGCGTCGATCAATTCGCCGTGCTGGGCAGAAAAACCGAGCCCCACCCAAAGCGCGTGCGTGATGTGCGGTGCCGCCGGATACAGCGCGCGCAACAGCAACGAGAACGCCTCGCGCCGCACCGCGGTATCGGCCGGTGTTTGCGCGAGCGTGGCCGACTCGAGTGCGTTGAGCATCTTCATCACGCCCGAGACCACCGTGTTGTACTGAAGCCGCTCGTAGTCGTGGCTCACCTGGCGCAGCAGCAGGTGCATTTCGCGGCGCAGTGTGAGCGCGCCCTTGCTGGCGTCGGCGATGTCGGGCGCGGCCAGTTTCAAGGCTGGGGCCATCTTGTGCGCCGTGGCCCACAGCCGGCTCAGGAAACGGTAGCAGCCGGCAGCACCGGTGTCCGACCACGCCGCGCTCTGGTCGGGTGGCCCGACAAACATCGTGAACACGCGGGCCGTGTCCGCCCCGAACTTCGCGATGATGTCGCGCGGCTCGACCACGTTGTTCAGGCTCTTGGACATCTTCTCGATGCCGCCCAGCGTGACCGGCAGCCCGTCTGACTTCGCCGTGGCGCCGATGGGGTGGCCTTTGTCGTCGTACGCCACTTCCACCTCGGTGGGGTAGAACCACCGCGGCCGCGCGCCTTCCACCTCGCGGTAGAAGCTCTGGTTAAGCAGCATGCCCTGCGTGAAGAGCTTGCGGAAGGGCTCGGAGAAGCTCACGAGGCCCAGGTCGCGCATCGCCTTCGTCCAGAAGCGCGCGTACAGCAGATGCAGTACCGCGTGCTCGATGCCGCCGATGTACTGGTCCATCGGCATCCAGTACTCGTTGCGCTTGTCCACCATCGCCAGCTCGCTGTCGGGGCAGCAGTAGCGCATGTAGTACCAGGCGCTGTCGACGAAGGTGTCCATCGTGTCCGTCTCGCGCCGTGACGGCTTGCCGCATTGCGGGCAGGCGACGTTCAGGAACGAGGCGCACTTGTTCAACGGGTTGCCGCTGCCATCGGGCACGAGGTCTTCGGGCAGCAAGACGGGCAGGTCCTGCTCCGGCACAGGGACTGTTCCACAGGCTGGGCAGTGGATCATGGGGATCGGCGTGCCCCAATAGCGCTGACGGCTGATGCCCCAGTCGCGCAGGCGCCAGGTGGTCTTCTTCTCGCCCAACTCCTTGGCAGCCAGTGCCTTGGCGATGGCATGCACGGCCAGCGGGTGCGTGAGCCCGCTCCACACGCCGCTGTTCACCGTGATTCCGCGCGCCTTGTCCGCATACCAGTCCTGCCAGCGCTCGTAGTCAAACTCGAGGCCGTCGACGTGGATGACCTGCGCGATCTCGAGGCCGTACTTGCGTGCGAAGGCGAAGTCGCGTTCGTCGTGCGCGGGCACGCCCATCACGGCACCGTCGCCATAGCCCATCAGCACATAGTTGCCCACCCAAAGCGGCACCGGCTGCCCGGTGAGCGGGTGCGTGACGGTGACGCCGAGCGGGCGGCCAACCTTCTCCTTCAGCGCGAGCTCGGCCTCGGTGGTGCCGCCGCGCTTGCACTCTTCGATGAAGGTGGCGATGGCGGGGTCGTGCAACGCGGCATGCGCGGCGAGCGGGTGCTCGGGCGCCACGGCGCAGAAGGTGACGCCCATGAGGGTGTCGGCGCGCGTGGTGAAGACGTACATGCGCCCGTCTTGGATGAGCTTGCCATCCTCACCGCGGATGTCGTGCGGGAATGCAAAGCGCACGCCCTGGCTCTTGCCGATCCAGTGCTCCTGCATCAGGCGCACGCGCTCGGGCCAGCCTTCGAGGTAGTGGACGCTGGTGCTGTCGGCGACGGCGGCGAGCAACTCGTCGGCATATTGCGTGATGGCGAGGTAGTAGCCGGGGATCTCGCGCTTTTCGACCGCCGCGCCGCTGCGCCAGCCTTTGCCGTCCACCACCTGCTCGTTGGCGAGCACGGTCTGGTCCACCGGATCCCAGTTGACGATCTGCGTCTTGCGGTAGGCGATGCCCTTCTCGAGCATCTTCAGGAAGAACCACTGGTTCCACTTGTAGTAGCTCGGGTCGCAGGTGGCGACTTCGCGCGCCCAGTCGAAGGCGAGGCCGAGCGGCTGCATTTGCGCCTTCATGTCGGCGATATTGGCGCGCGTCCACTTCGCCGGCGGCACACCGTTGTCGATGGCGGCGTTCTCGGCCGGCAGGCCAAAGGCATCCCAACCCATCGGCATCAGGACGTTCAGGCCCTTCATGCGCAGCTGCCGCGCCATCATGTCGTTGATGGTGTAGTTGCGCACATGCCCCATATGCAGCTTGCCGCTGGGGTAGGGCAGCATCGAGCAGGCGTAGAACTTCTGGCGCCGAGGGTCTTCAACCACACGGTCGGCGTCGCGCGCCGACCAGTGCGCCTGGGCCGCCGACTCGACCTCAGCGGGAAGGTATTTCTCGTTCATGGGCGGATTCTAGGCAGCGGGGCTGCCTCCCGCGCCTCAGCCGCCTTCGTGGTCGCCACCCTTGCTCAGCCGCTGCATGGCGCGGCGGATGAGATCGAACTGCTGTTCGACATTGCGACAGGCCAAGCACACGGCGAGGTGCAGGCGCAGCCGCGCGCCCTCGGCCTCGCCCAGGTCGCAGTCATGCCGCTCGCTGAGCAGCCGTGCCACTTCCATGCAAGTGAGGTCATCGCTGTCCTGCTCAGCGCTCACCGTGGTTCTCCGAACCAGCTCACCTGCAGGCATTCGCGCAGGCTCATGCGCGCGCGAAACAGCATCACACCGGCGTTGTTGGCGGTGATGCCGAGCTCGGCGCAGATCTCCTCGGTGTCCTCTTCCAGCCACTCGCGCATCATGAAGACACGCGCCAGGCGCGGCGGCAGGCGCTCGATGCAGGCCTGAATGACGGACATGAACTGCGCTTGCTCGAGCGCGGTTTCGGGTTGCGCCCAGGCCTGTGGCTGCTCGATGTAGTGGCCGTCGGTGCTGAACAGGGCCTCGATGGCTTCGTCCTGCGTCTGGTCGTCCGCTGGCGCGACCTCGACCTCGCGGCCGCGCCGGCGCAACACGTCGACGATCTTGAACTTGAGGATGCCGGTGGCGTACGTGCGCAGCGTGCTGCGTCCCTCGAATCGCGCCGGTGCTTCGAGAATGGCGAGAACGGTTTCGGAGACGGCGTCTTCGGCCAGTGATTCGTTGCGCAGCTGCATCTGCGCGAAGCGCAGCAGAGGCTGGCGCAACTTGGCAAGCTGGGTGGCGAGGTCGGGCTCGGGCGTTGGCATGGGCTGAGGATCAGTTGCCAGCCGCCTCGGTGACAAAGCCGATGCGCGTGAGCCCGGCGCTTTGCATCCAACCTATCAATTCGGCCACGCGGCCGTAGGGCACCCGCTTGTCGGCACGCAGTTGCACCTCCGTGGCCGGATTTCGCCGAGCCATCTGGCGCGCGCGTTCCAGCACGGCTTGCTTCTCGGCCGGTGCTTCGTCGAGGTAAAGCCGCCCCTCGGCGTCGAGCGCCAGCGCGATGAACGCCGGCGCCTCACCGGCACTGGCGGCATCGGTTCGTGGCAGGTCGAGCTTGAGACTGCTGGCCAGCAGCGGGGCGGTGATGATGAAGATGACCAGCAGCACCAGCATCACGTCAATGAGTGGGGTCATGTTTATCTCGCTCATCGGCAACGAGCCGGGGTTGCGTTCGAGGCGGCCGAAGGCCATGGTCAGCCTGTGATTCCTGGTGGTGAAGACTGTGAGCCTGAGGGCGCAAACATCTCGCGCAGGTCATGCGCGAAGCCTTCGAGTTCGGCCTCGCACGCGGCCACCTGCTTGCCAAAGACATTGAACGCCAGAACCGCGGGCACTGCGACGGCGATGCCCGCGGCAGTCATGATCAGCGCTTCGCCGATCGGGCCCGAGACCTTGTCGATGGTGATGGTGCCCGCCGCGCTGATGCCAAGCAGCGCGTGGTAGATGCCCCACACGGTGCCGAAGAGGCCGACGAAAGGCGCCGTGCTGCCAATGGAGGCGAGCACCACCTGCCCGAGCTGCAGGTGTGAAAGACCGCGGTGCAACGCATCTCGCAAGCGGCGCGTGAGCTGCGACTCGAGATGCGCGCGCGTGGCCAGCGTGCCTGCGGCCGAAGCGGCGGCCGCGGCTTCGAGCAACGGCAGCAACACGCGCTCGCGGTCACCGGCGGCCAGGCGTTCGCGGCCTTCATCGATGCCGGCCGCGTCCCAGAAGGCAGGCACGGCGCGCACGATGTCGGTGCCGGCGCGACGCAGCAGCCAGCCCTTCCACAGGATGAGCACCCAGGCCGTCACTGACATCGCCAGCAGCAGCAAGGCCACGGCGCGGCTTACCGCATCGGCACGGCTCCAGAATGCATCGAGGCCACCCATGATTCAGCGTCGTGCGGCGCGGCCTGGCAACAGCCCCTGAGGTCTGCAGCGCGCCGGTCAGTGCAGGCCGAGCACGTCGGCCATGCCGTACAGGCCGCTGGCCTTGCCGGCGACAAAACGGGCCGCACGCAGGCTGCCTTCGGCATAGTTGGCACGGCTCGAACTGCGGTGCGTGATCTCCAGGCGCTCGCCGGGGCCACAGTACAGCACGGTGTGATCGCCGACGATGTCGCCGCCCCGCAGTGCGGAAAATCCGATGCTGCCTTGGCGGCGCTCGCCGGTGTGGCCGTGGCGCGCGAACACGCTTTGATCGGCCAGCATCACGCCGCGCGCACGCGCCAGCGCTTCGCCCAGCGCCAGCGCAGTGCCGCTGGGTGCATCAATCTTGTGCTTGTGATGGATTTCAGTGACCTCGAGGTCGTAGGTGTCGCCGAGCATGCGCGCGGCGCTCTCCACCAGACGCAGCATGACGTTCACGCCCACGCTCATGTTGGGGGCCAGCACCACCGGCAGGTGCAGCGCGTGTGCGCCGATGGCCGCCTTCTGCTCGGGCGTGAAGCCCGTCGTGCCGATGACCGCGCGCAGGCCCAACTCGCGGCATGCGGCCAAGTGCGCCATCGTGCCCTCGGGCCGGGTGAAATCGATCAGGACCTGGGCACCGGCGAGGCCGCGGCCGAGGTCGGAGGTGATTTCGATGCCAGTCGCCTTGCCCGCGAAGGCGCCCGCATCCTGCCCGAGCAGCGCCGCGCCTGGAACATCGAGGGCGCCGCCAAGGCGGCAATCGGGGCTGGCCAGCACGGCTTCGATGAGCATGCGGCCCATGCGCCCGCTCGCGCCGGCGATGGCCACCGAGACCGGCTTCGTCACGAGCCCTCCAGGGGCGGGTAGCTGCGCACCGGGCCCACCGGGTCGGCAGCAGGCGCCGCGGCCCGCTTGGGCGGCGGCAATGCGGCGCGCTCGTCCTCGCTCAGCTCCAGGCGCGGCGCGCGCGGGTCCTTGTACCGGCTGATCGAGGCGACGAACTCGCGCTCGGATGGCAAATCGCCCACCGACTCCACCGATTTCACGCGCTCGCCGTCGAAGTGCACGATGACGCTGCGCCGTTGCGGCTCCGTGCCTGGCCGGCGCAAGGTGAAGAGATAGTCCCAGCGGTTCGCATGAAAGGGGTCGGCCAGCAAGGGTGACCCGAGTACGTCGCGCACTTGCAGCCGTGTCAGGCCGGGCCGAATGAGTGCCACTTGCTCCTTCGTCACGGCGTTGCCCTGCACGATGTCGATGCGGTACGGCGTGAGCACGCCCAGGAAGCTGTCGCTGCGTTGCAGCGTGTCGCAGCCAGCGACCATGAGCACCAGAGGGGCCGCGAACAGCAGGTAGGACAGGGCGGGGTGGGGCATTTGCGGTGCGGGGAAGAGGGAGGGCAAACGGCGGGCAAAAGGGGGAGAGGCGATGGCCCGGGGCGGGCGAGGCCAGTCGTAGCGCACCCATAGGAACAGGGGCTTGGCAGGCTGGCTATGATGTTCCGATTCTAGCGGGCGGGGTGCCGGCCGAGGCCTTGGCGTACCGGTCGCTTGCCCAGGGGGTGGCGCTGTGACGCATGCCGAAGAACTCAAGAGTAGCGGCCTGAAGGCCACGCTGCCACGCATCAAGATCCTCGACGTGTTCCGGCACACCGAACGCCGCCACATGACGGCCGAGGATGTCTACAAGGCGCTGCTCGTCGAAGACGCGGACATCGGCCTGGCCACGGTCTACCGGGTGCTGATGCAATTCGAGCAGGCGGGGCTGCTCACGCGCAGCAACTTCGAGAGCGGCAAGGCCGTCTACGAGCTCAACGAAGGGCAGCACCACGACCACCTGGTGTGCCTGGATTGCGGGCGTGTCGAGGAGTTCTTCGACGCCGAGATCGAGCAGCGTCAGCGCACCGTCGCACTCACGCGCGGCTTCGAGTTGCAGGAGCATTCGCTGTCGCTGTATGCGCGCTGCACGAAGACGGGCTGCGCGCATCGGGCCAAGTAAGCGGCCAGGTAAGCCGGTGCTCCCGCGTGCGGGAGGCTACTTCTCCGCGCCCTGTTCCATCGCCTTTTGGTGCCGGGCGATGAACTCCTGGTAGGTGTCGATGCCGCGCAATTGCAGCACCGTATTGCGCACGGCGGCCTCCACCAGCACGGCCAGGTTGCGCCCGGCATACACGGCGATCACTACTTTGCGCACTGGGATGTCGAGCACCTCTTCGTAGAGCGGCTCGTAGGGCAGGCGCTCGAAGTCGCGCTCCATCGTGCTCTGGTGCACGAGGTGCACGATGAGCTGCAGCTTCATCTTCCGGCGCACGGCGGTCTCACCAAAGATGGCCTTGATGTCCAAGAGGCCGATGCCGCGTACCTCGAGCAGGTTCTGCAAAAGCTCCGGGCAGCGGCCTTCGAGCGTGGTTTGCGAGGTGCGGTAGATGTCCACCGCGTCGTCGGCGACAAGCCCATGGCCGCGCGAGACCAGCTCGAGCCCGAGCTCGCTCTTGCCCAGGCCCGATTCACCGGTGAGCAGCACCCCGAGGCCCAGGATGTCCATGAAGACGCCGTGGCGCGTGGTGCGGTCGGCGAAGTGGCGCCCAAGATAGCCGCGCACCACGTCGATCACGTGGCCGGCCGACTCCTGGGTGACGAAGAGCGGGATTTCGGCGCGGTCGCACATCGCCACCAGGCGGTCGGGTGCGGTCTGCTGGTCGGCGACGATGATCATCGGCGGCTCGAGCGTGACGATGCGCGAGATGCGGCGCTCGCAATCGTCGAGGTCGGCCTCGGTCAGGTAGGCCACCTCGCGCGTGCCGACGATCTGCACGCGATATGGGTGGATGTAGTTGAGGTAGCCCACCAGGTCCGCGGCGGAGCGCGCATCGCGGACCGCGTTTTCGTCGAAGCGCCGTTCGGGGTGCGCGTGGCCGGCGATCCACTCCCAGCGCAGCGCCACGCGATGCGCCTCGAACAGCGCCTCGGCGCTCATCGAGGTGGGTTTCACCGGGTCGCGCCCACGGCGGAGAAGCGCCGGCCGGTCATTCTGGTCAGACCGTGGCCTTCAGCGGTTCCCAGTCGGTGATCAGCTTGTGCACCATGGCCGCGTCGGTCTCGATCTTCAGGCGCTCGCGCAGGTCGCGGTCGCTGAGCATCTCGGCGATCTCGGAGAGGATCTCCAGGTGGCGCTGTGTCGCCGCCTCGGGCACGAGCAGGAAGATCAGTAGCAGCACAGGCTCGTCGTCGGGCGCATCGAAAGGGATGGGCTGTGCCAGGCGCACCACGGCTGCCAGAGGGTTCTTCAGCCCTTTCACGCGGCCGTGCGGAATGGCCACGCCGTGACCCAGGCCCGTGGAGCCCAGGCGCTCGCGCGCGAACAGGTTGTCGGTCACCGTGCCACGTGCGATCGCGTGCTGATTCTCGAACAGCAACCCCGCATGCTCGAATACACGCTTCTTGCTGGTGGCCTCCACATTCACCAGCACGTTGCCGGTGGGCAGGATGGCAGCAAGACGGTTCATCGGGACCTGTCCTATCGCAGCATGGGGCGCGACTTGGCCAGCGCGGCGCTGCGATCTTGGGGTTGCGGGGTGGCGAATGATAGACCTCAGGCTGCTGCGGCCGGTCCCGGGCGAGCCCCACGAACCAGCGGGGAAATGCGAAATGCGGCATTGCAGCAACACCCATCGCGGCTCGTGAAAAACGGCCCCTGCGGGGGCCGTGCTCAGAGCGGGCGCCGGCGCGAGCCTTTGGTCGCGGGGGTCGCGGCAGTGCTGGACGCGTCAGTCGGCGCTCGCTCCGATGCGCTTGCCCGACGCGTGGTGATGTTCCTGCACCCGGTCTTTGTGTCGCATGACTTGGCGGTCGAGCTTGTCCATCAGTTGGTCGACCGCGGCGTAGAGGTCTTCGTGGCTCTGCTCGACGAAGATGTCGCGGCCCTTGACGTGCAGAGTCACCTCGGCCTTCTGCCTTCGCTCCTTCTCCTTGAGCTTCTCAACCGTCAGTAGCACGCTCACGTCCACCACCTGGTCGAAGTGGCGGGTCACCCGCTCGAGCTTGCTCAGTACGTATTCGCGCAGCGCCGGGGTGACTTCAAGATGATGGCCGCTGATCGTCAAGTTCATCAGAACCTCCTAGGGCGTGAGGAAAGCAGGCCGCCGCGGCAACTGCCGCGAACGAACCATCGGGGGTGTGGGATGCAGTCAAAAGGGCCGCACGGCGTGCAGCAGAGGCGGGCGATGGAGAGGTGGCATGTGCCAAGTCGGGCGAGGGAGTCCCTCGCGGGCCAGTGTGCATCCGAAAACCGAGCCTGACAAGCGCCTCAGCGCCGGCCAACGCCGGGATGCGGGGTTGCTCTCCCCTGCTGCGCGCGCTCCTCGTGAAGGGCTAGGCAAAGCGCTGGTCCAAGGTCCCCACCTAAAATGAAACTGAGGGGCCCAGGGACTGACCAAACACCAAACACAAACCATGAAACTGATCGGCGCATTGACCAGCCCTTACGTGCGCAAGGTGCGCATCGTCATGGCGGAGAAGAAACTGGACTTCCAGTTCCTCCTCGAAGACGTCTGGGGCCACGACACGATCCTCAAAAGCAACCCGCTGGGCAAGGTGCCCTGTCTGGTGTTGGAGGGCGGCGAGGCGGTGTTCGATTCGCGGGTCATCGTCGAGTACCTCGACACGCTGTCACCGGTGGGCAAGCTGATCCCTGCCACGGGCCGCGAACGTGTCGAGGTGCGCACCTGGGAGGCGTTGGCCGACGGGTTGCTGGATGCCAGCATCCTGGCCCGGCTGGAAGCCAACTGGGCCGGCCGCCAGGCTGGCGAGCGCAGCCAAGCCTGGATCGATCGCCAGATGTCGCGCGTCGATGCCGCGCTGGCCGCCATGAGCCAGGGCCTGGCCGAAAAGCCCTGGTGCGCGGGCAACCACTTCACACTCGCCGATGTGGCCGTCGGCTGCGCGTTGGGCTACCTCGACTTCCGCTTCGCACACATCGACTGGCGCTCGCGCCATGCCAACCTGGCGCGGGTTTCCAAGAAGCTGGCGCTGCGGCCGAGCTTTGCGGAATCACTGCCGCCGAAGTCTTGAGGGCCCGGCCCAACCGGGCAAGCGAGCGGCGGTAGGGGCGCATTGACTGCGCGGCGCGCGCGCATGGAAAACGCCCGCTGCGGGCATTTCAATCAGACTGTGGTCGTGGCGGGCGCGGCCGTCACAGCAGCTTCAGCGGTGGTCTGTGCCACCGCGAAACTCGCGGCGCGAGCCATAGGCCAGTACACGCGGAAGACATTGTGCGGCCACTCGCCGCGCCCTTCGGCGGCGGCCAGCAGCGAACCCGGTGCGATGAAGCTCAGTTGGTTGGCCAGCAGCCGCACGTCGTGGTTGGCCATGCGCCGCACGATGTGGCTGGGGGTGATCTCGCGCGGGTGCGCTAGGCCGGCGGCCTGCACCAACTCCTTCAATGCCTCCAGCGTGCCTTGATGGAAGCGCAATACACGCTCGGCCTTCGGCGGCACCACCAGCGCGCGCTGGCGCAGCGGGTCTTGCGTGGTGACCCCGGTGGGGCAGTTGCCCGTGTGGCAAGTCTGGGCCTGAATGCAGCCCAGGGCGAACATGAAGCCGCGCGCCGAGTTGCACCAGTCGGCACCAAGGGCCATCAGGCGTGCGACGTCGAACGCGCTCACGACCTTGCCGGCGCAGCCGATGCGGATGCGATCGCGCAGATTGAGTCCGGTGAGCGTGTTGTGCACGAGCAGCAGGCCCTCCTGCAGCGGGGCACCCACGTGATCGGTGAACTCCAGCGGCGCCGCGCCCGTGCCTCCTTCGGCGCCGTCGACGACGATGAAGTCGGGCGTGATGCCCGTCTGCAGCATCGCCTTGCACAGGGCGAACCACTCCCAGGGGTGGCCGATGCACAACTTGAAGCCGATGGGTTTGCCACCCGAGAGGCGGCGCAACCGCTCGATGAATTGCAACAATGCGACCGGTGTGCTGAATGCCGAATGCCGCGCCGGGCTGACGCAGTCCACGCCCACAGGCACGCCACGCGCCGCGGCAATCTCGGCCGTCACCTTCGGCCCTGGCAGCACGCCGCCATGGCCGGGTTTGGCGCCCTGGCTCAGCTTCAGTTCGATCATCTTCACCTGCGGCGAGGTCGCGTTCTCGATGAAGCGTTGTTCGCTGAAACGACCATCGGCGTCACGGCAACCAAAGTAGCCACTGCCGATTTCCCAGATCAGGTCGCCGCCATGCACGCGATGGTGCTCGCTGATGGAGCCCTCACCGGTGTCGTGCGCGAAGCCGCCGTTCTTCGCGCCGGCGTTCAGCGCCAGCACGGCGTTGGCCGACAGCGCGCCGAAACTCATGGCGGAGATGTTGAAGACGCTGGCGCTGTACGGTTGCGTGCACGAGGTGTGGCCGCTGCCACCGATTTCGGTGCGGAAGTCGTGCGAGTCGAGCCGCGTCGGCGCGATGCTGTGGTTGATCCACTCGTAGCCGCTGGCATGCACGTCGAGCTGCGTGCCGAACGGGCGCTTGTCGGAGTCGCCCTTGGCGCGCTGATACACCAGGCTGCGCTGCTGGCGGGAGAAAGGGGCGGCCTCGTTGTCGCTCTCGAGGAAGTACTGGCGCATCTCGGGCCGGATGAACTCCAGCAGGAAACGCAGGTGCCCGATCACCGGGTAGTTGCGCAGCACGGAGTGGCGGCGCTGGCGCGTGTCGCGCCAACCGAGGCCGACGAGGAACATGCACACCAGTGCCAGCCCGCCGCCCATGCCGTAGGCGACCTGCGTGAAGGCGGCCAGCAGCATGCCCACGGCACTGGCCAGCCAAGCCGCGTAGCGAACCGGGAAGTGTTGGTCGATGCTTTGCAGCCAGGCGTGCATGGGCCGGTCTCCAGCTTGTCTGTTCGGTAGGGGACGCACGCGCCGCCCCTCGCCCGTCGTCCCCCGGGGGCGGACGACGGCTCATGCGGGCGATGCTATTGCACCGACTCCAGCGCGTTCCCCGAAGAAGCACTGGGCTTGGGCACCTGTTGTTCAGGCCCGGTTCGTAGCCGAATCAGGTCCGCCAAGGAAGTGGCCGGCCTTCAGCACTCGAATGACGCTCGCTATACTGAATGCGAAGGCGCCGATTTGCTCCGGCTTGCGGGCGCTCAACAAATGCCGCTAAACAGGACCTTCGACCCGGAGGCTGCCTGCTTGGCGGCGCCGGGTTTTCGCTTTTCAGCTGGCCCCTGGGGCCGCTCCAGTGCGCGATGGCAATCATCGGAACCGTCACTCCGCAGCAGATGCACTTTGCCCAGCCGCTGGCCCTGGCCAGCGGCGCACAACTCGCGGCCTACGACCTCGTCTACGAGACCTACGGCCGCCTGAACGAAACGCGCAGCAACGCCGTTCTCGTGTGCCA
Source organism: Burkholderiales bacterium (assembly GCA_031401195.1). Lineage (GTDB taxonomy): Bacteria > Pseudomonadota > Gammaproteobacteria > Burkholderiales > Burkholderiaceae_C > Rubrivivax. The sequence goes on along the minus strand of JANNRI010000167.1, from coordinate 47,771 downwards.
CGCGCTGAATGCCGGGGCCCATGTCGCCGGGCTCGATGCCACGGGCCAGCCTGGCTGGTGGGACAACCTGGTCGGCCCCGGCAAGCCGCTGGACACGAACCGCTTCTTCGTCATCGGCGTCAATAACCCGGGCTCTTGCTTCGGCTCCACCGGACCCATGCAGTTGAACCCGGCCACCGGCCGCGCCTGGGGCGCGGACTTCCCGGTGGTGACTGTGGAAGATTGGGTCGATGCGCAGGCGCTGCTCGTCGAGCGCCTGGGCATCAGGCAGCTCGCCGCGGTCATCGGCGGCAGCCTGGGCGGCATGCAGGCGCTCGCGTGGACATTGAGGCACAGCGAGCGCGTGCGCCACTGCATCGCGGTGGCCACCGCGCCCAACCTCTCGGCGCAGAACATCGCCTTCAACGAGGTGGCGCGGCGCGCCATCGTCACCGACCCCGACTTCCACGGTGGCCACTTCTACGCCCACGGCGTGCTGCCGCGGCGCGGCCTGCGCGTGGCGCGCATGATCGGCCACATCACCTACCTCAGCGACGACTCCATGGAGGCCAAGTTCGGCCGCGAGCTGAAGGCCGGGCCGGCCGGTGAACTGGGCTACACCACGCAGGAGATCGAGTTCCAGATCGAGAGCTACCTGCGCCACCAGGGCGACAAGTTCAGCGAGTACTTCGACGCCAACACGTACCTGCTTATCACTCGCGCGCTCGACTACTTCGACCCGGCGCGCGGCCACAACGGCGACCTCGCGGCGGCCTTCAAGCCGGCACGCGACAAGGAGTTCCTGCTCGTGAGCTTCACCACCGACTGGCGCTTCGCGCCCGCACGCAGCCGCGAACTCGTGAAGGCGATGGTAGACAACCGCATCGCGGTGAACTACGCCGAGATCGATGCCCCACATGGGCATGATGCGTTCCTGCTCGACGATCCGCGGTACCACGCTGTGCTGCGCGCGTACTTCGACAGGGTGGCGCAGGGGCAGGAAGGCATGGCGGGGGCAGCGCATGTCTGAGCGCCGCGACCTCGAGATCCTGGCAAGCCTCGTGCCCGAGCGCAGCCGCGTGCTCGACCTCGGGTGCGGCAACGGCGTAGCGCTCGCGCACCTGCAGCGCACGCGCGGCTGCACAGGCTACGGCATCGAGCTGGCCGATGCCAACGTGCATTCGGCGCTGCAGCACGGCATCAATGTGATCCAGCTCAACCTCGAGGAAGGGCTCGCGCTCTTCGACGACCGCAGTTTCGACGTGGTGCTTCAGCTGGACACGCTGCAGCACCTGCGCAACACCGAACACATGCTGCGCGAGACGGCGCGTGTGGGCCGCATCGGCATCGTGAGCTTCCCGAACTTCGCGCACTGGGCCAACCGGCTGCGTGTGCTTGGAGGGCGCATGCCCGTGACCAAGGCGTTGCCTTACCAGTGGTTCGATACGCCCAACATCCGCGTCGGCACTTACGCCGACTTCGAGGTGCTGGCGCGCAAGTGCGGGCTGGCCGTCACCGACAGCTTCGGGCTGCACGAGGGCGAGATGGTGCGGCGCTGGCCGAATCTGTTGGCCAGCATGGCCGTGTTCCGGTTCGAGCGGGCCTGAGGGGCACAGGCGCCGAGCAGGGGACGGAGCAGCGGCCTACACTGCCTCATGCATTGGCCTGCGCTGCGTGCCGCCATCGCCTGTGACCCTGCATCGCGTGTGCCTTTCGTCGTGGCCCGCCGGCAGGTGGGTTCGGTCGCGCGGTGCCATCAGCCCCTGCTCGCGCGGTCCGCGGCTTGGCTTCAGCAAGATGGCAGCGGTGTGCACTGCGCCCGGCCCGATGAGCCTGCCTTCGCTGAGTTGCACGCCACGTTGCGGGCCGAGGGCGCCATCGTCGCCTGGCGCGACGAGCCCTTCCCGCTCCTCGACCCCGAGACGCTCGAGCCGCTGGCGCGCATCGAGCGAGCGGCCACGCGCTTCTGGGGTTCGCTGACCCTCGGCGCGCATGCCAATGGTTTTGTGCGGGGCGGGGACGGGCGGCCGAGCCACTTGTGGATTGCGCGCCGCTCGCCCACAAAGGCCACTGACCCCGGCCTGCTGGACAACCTTGTCGGCGGCGGCGTGCCGGCGGGACAGTCGCCGCGCGACACCCTGGTGCGCGAAGGCTTCGAAGAGGCCGGACTCGCCCCGGCCCGCCTCGCGCCAGCCACCACGGGCAGCGTGCTGAGGCTGCACAGGGATATTCCCGAGGGCTTCCAGCACGAGTGGCTCTACAGCTACGACGTGGAGTTGCCACATGGCCTCGTGCCCCTCAATCAGGACGGCGAGGTGGCCGAGTTCGCCCTGCTATCGGTGGGCGACATCCGCGGCATCGTCGAGCGCACTCAAGAGATGACGACGGACGCCGCGCTCGTGACGACCGACTTCCTTCTGCGGCATCGGATGCTCGACGACGCGTGGGTCGCGCAGCGACTCCTGGCGCTGCGCGTGCACGGCCGCGCGGGCTGAAGCGCTTGGGCGCTCGATGTTCAGTGGGCAACCCTCCCGCGCTCCCGCGCTGAGGAACAGTTCGCACGATCGGGGCCGTTGCAGGGCCAAAGGATCCGTCACTCAGGGGTAACCCCCGATCAACTTCTCCTCGAGCCGGCGAGATAGTGTGCGACTTTTCGACCACTCTTCCCCGTCCCAAGGAGAACACCCGATGAACCAGACTTCCGCCAAGGCGCCGCGCCGCCGCTTTCTCCGTTCCGCTGCCGCGGGTGCCATGGGCGCAGGCGCGCTCGCCGCGCCGATGTTTTCCAGCGCGCAGACCACGACCAGCCTGCGCTTCCAGAGCACCTGGCCGGCGAAGGACATCTTCCACGAGATGGCCACCGACTTCGCCAAGAAGGTCAACGACATGGCCGGCGGCGAGCTAAAGATCGAAGTCTTGCCGGCCGGCTCAGTGGTGCCGGCCTTCGGCCTGTTTGAGGCCATCTCCAAAGGCACGCTGGACGGCGGACACGGCATTCTGGGCTACCACTATGGCAAGCAGAACGCGCTGGCGTTGTGGAACTCCGGTCCGATGTTCGGCATGGACGCCCACATGCTGCTGGCCTGGCACAAGTACGGCGGCGGCCAGGAACTGTTGAACACGCTCTACGCCTCGATCGGCGGCAACGTCGTGTCCTTTCTCTGCGGCCCGATGTCGACGCAGCCGCTGGGCTGGTTCAAGAAGCCGATCACCAAGGCCGAAGACTTCAAGGGCCTGAAGTTCCGCACCAACGGCCTGGCCATCGACCTCTTCACCGGCATGGGTGCGGCGGTCAACGCGCTGCCTGCCAGCGAGATCGTGCCAGCACTGGACCGCGGCTTGCTCGATGGCGCCGAGTTCAACAATGCCACCTCCGACCGCATCCTGGGCTTCCCCGATGTGTCCAAGGTCTGCATGTTGCAGAGCTACCACCAGAGCGCCGAGACCTTCGAGATCAGCTTCAACAAGACCAAGTACGACGCACTGCCGGCCAAGATGAGAGCGATCATCACCAACGGTGTCGAAGCCGCATCGTCCGACATGGCCTGGAAGGGCATCGACCGCTACTCCAAGGACTACATCGAGTTGCAGACCACGGACAAGGTCAAGTTCTACAAGACCCCCGACGTGGTGCTGCAGGCGCAGCTCAAGGTGTGGAGCGAGATCCTCGCCAAGAAGTCCGGTGAGAACCCGCTGTTCAAGGAGATCGCCGAGTCGCAAAGGGCCTTTGCCGAGCGCGTCGTGAAGTGGGACCAGGACTACAACATCAGCCGGCGCATGTCGGTGAACCACTTCTTCGGTGCCAAGGCGGCTGCGCCCAAGAAAGCCTGAACCTCCTTCGCGCCGTGTATCGGCCACCCGGGCCCGTTCCGGGTGGCTGATTTACTTTTTTTGCGGGCCCCGCAATGCAGCAAATCCTTCTGGCGATCGACAAGATCAGCACCTTTGTCGGCCAGGCATTTTCCTGGCTGATCGTCGCGCTGACGTTAGTGATCACCTGGGAAGTGTTCTCGCGTTATGCGCTGGACAAGCCGCATGCCTGGGCTTTCGACGTCATGATCATGCTGTACGGCACCCTGTTCATGATGGCCGGCGCCTACACGCTGGCCAAGGCCGGCCATGTGCGCGGTGACGTGCTGTACGGCTTTTTTGCGCCACGCACGCAGGCCACGATCGACCTGATCCTGTTCGTGCTGTTCTTCCTTCCCGGGGTGTTCGCGCTCACCTATGCCGGCTACTACTACGCGGCCGAGTCCTGGGCCGTCAATGAGCACTCCAACGTCACGGCCGATGGCCCGCCGATCTATCCGTTCAAGACGATGCTGCCGCTGGCCGGCGCGATCCTGTTGCTGCAGGGCATCGTCGAGATCGTCCGCTGCGTGATCTGCCTCCAGCAGGGCAAGTGGCCCTCTCGCGAGGTGGACGTGGAAGAGGTCGACGTCGAAAAGTTGAAGGAAATGGTCCACGTGAAAGACGAAGACATCGCCAAGCTCGACCAGTTCGTCGCACCCCAGGCCAGCGCGAACCGGAGCACGAAGTGAAGATTCGCAAGGAACTGTGGTTCGGCTTTGCGCTGATGGCGATCATCCTCGCCGTGGTCGTGACCTTCACGCCCTGGGCCGGTTTCGCCGATGGCCACCTGAGCCGGGACGATCTCGGCGCGCTTGGCCTGTTGATGCTGGGGCTGATCGTGGTGGCGATCATGCTCGGCTTTCCGACCGCCTTCACGCTGATGGGCATGGGCATGTTCTTCGGCTGGATCGCCTATCGAGCCGTGAACCCGGATCTCGCCGTGCAGCAGATCCTCGATCTGATGGTGCAGCGGGCCTATTCGGTGATGTCCAACGACGTGCTGATCGCGATCCCGCTGTTCGTCTTCATGGGCTACCTGGTCGAGCGCGCCAACCTGATCGAGAAGCTGTTCAAGAGCCTGCACCTGTCGCTGGCACGCGTGCCCGGCGCGCTGGCCGTGGCCACCATCGTCACCTGCGCGATCTTCGCCACGGCCACCGGCATCGTCGGCGCCGTCGTCACGCTGATGGGCCTGCTGGCGCTGCCGGCGATGCTGCGCGCCGGCTACAACATCAAGCTCGCCGCCGGTGCGATCACTGCGGGCGGCTGCCTGGGCATCCTGATCCCGCCCTCGGTGCTGTTGATTGTCTACGGCGCCACCGCGGGCGTGTCCGTCGTCAAGCTCTATGCCGGCGCGTTCTTCCCCGGGATCATGCTGGCGGCCCTGTACGTCGCCTACGTGATCATCGTCGCCAAATGGAAACCGCACCTCGCGCCGCCCTTGGCGGAAAGCGAACGGCAGGTGCCGCTGCCGCCGCTGTCCAAGGCGCTGAGTTCGCGCAACCGAAATGCGCTCACCGGGCTGCTCAGTGGCTTGCGCGACGCCTCCTTGCCCAAGGGTCAGGTGATCGGCCAATTGTTCGTGACGCTGCTTCCGGCAGTTTCCATCGTCGCGTTGCTGGCCCTCATGTACGCCTCATCCACAGCACCGGTCGTCGCGGTGGATACCACCGGTCTGGTACAGGCGGGTGGCTCCTTGGGCAGCACCGACGAGCCACTGGCAGAGTCCTCGGGCTTGCAAGAGCCGCCCAAGGAAGAAGGCGGCCTGCAGGAGCCGCCGAAGGAAGGTGCCGACCTGAAGGAGCCGCCCGCCGGGTCGGGGCAGGCGGCCTCTGCCGCAACGCCGCCCAGTGTGGCGGCCAGTGTTCAGGCGGCTGCTGTGCCGGCTATGCCTGCCGCGGCGGCGCCTGTCGCGCGCGTGCCGGCGCCCACCTGGTACTGGATCGTCTTCGGCCTCGGCATGGCCGGCCTGCTGCTGATCAACTGGCTGATGAGTTGGCAGCGGCTGGAGATCTTCAAGATGCTGCTGGCCTCGTTCTTCCCGCTGGCGGTGATGATCATCGCCGTGCTCGGCTCGATCGTGTTTGGCCTGGCCACGCCGACGGAAGCCGCCGCCGTTGGCGCGTTCGGCGGCCTGCTGCTGGCCGGCGGCTACCGGTATCTCGCGGCCAGGCAGGCCAAGAGCGGCAATGCGGTGGCGAAGACCTTGGTCGATCTCGGCGGCATCGTCAAGGAGTCATCGTTCCTGACCGCCAAGACCAGCGCCATGGTCTGCTGGCTGTTCGTCGGCTCGTCGATCTTCTCGGCCTCGTTCGCGCTGCTCGGCGGCCAGGACCTTATCGAACGCTGGGTGCTGTCGCTGGGCCTGACGACGCTGCAGTTCATGCTGCTCAGCCAGTTCATCATCTTCATCCTAGGCTGGCCGTTGGAGTGGACCGAGATCATCGTCATCTTCATGCCGATCTTCATCCCGCTGCTGCCCAAGTTCGGCGTCGATCCGCTGTTCTTCGGCCTGCTGGTAGCGCTGAACCTGCAGACTGCCTTCCTCTCGCCACCGGTGGCGATGGCTGCGTTCTATCTGAAGGGCGTATCGCCCAAGCATGTGACGCTGAACCAGATCTTTGCGGGAATGATGCCGTTCATGGGGATCCAGGTCCTTGCGCTCGCCCTGCTCTACATCTGGCCGGCCATCGGGATGTGGCTGCCGACCGTGCTCTACAAATAAACGGGCGTGGTCAACCCCCGCGCGGCGGGCCAGATTGGGGAGGCAGGCCCGCCGTCCGGCGGGCCTTCGTCGGCCTCCTTAGCCGCCCAAGGTGCGCGCCAGCGCAAACACCGAGTTCGGCACATTGGCGCGCACCGGCCGCGTCGGCGTCATCGGTGCGATGGCGCGGCGTCGCTGCGGCACGATGATGGGACCGCCCAGTTCCTGCTGCTGCGACGCCAGGCTCTGCAAGCTGATGCCGGCCATGTGCTGGCGCATCGCCTCTTCGAGTTGCAGCCACAGCCACGCCGTCGCCGGTGCGCCGGGCCGGTCGTCACCCGGGGCCTCTCGCTCGTCCACCGCCAGCACGATGTCAGCCACGCTGATGTCGCGCGCTTCGCGCCCCAGGCGGTAGCCGCCTCCGGGCCCGCGGCTGCTTTGCACGAGCCCAGCCGTGCGCAGGCCACCAAACAACTGCTCCAGATACGACAACGAGATGCGCTGCCGTTCGCTGATCGAGGCCAGGGCCACCGGCCCGGCGGCCTCACGCAAGGCGAGATCGATCATCGCGTTGACGGCAAAGCGGCCCTTGGTGCTGATACGCATGGTGCTCTCCTGAACAGGCGCGAGTTGCGCGCCGAAGGGGGTGATTCCCCAGCCCGCAATCTAGGGGCAGACAGGACTCGCGTAAAGTCGATCTTTAAACCAGATTAGATCGATAAAACCGAAGTGTTGCGGAGTGCGCCTGCCCATGAACCTCAAGCACCTCCACTACTTCTGGGTGGCCGCCCGCGCCGGGGGCATCGCTCGTGCCGGCGCGCAACTGCACACCACGCCGCAGACCTTGTCGTCCCAGATCAAGCTGCTGCAGGATCGCCTGGGCCGCAGGCTGCTTCGCAAGCGTGGCCGGCAGCTTGAACTGACCGACGACGGGCGCGTGGCCCTGCGTTATGCCGACGAGATCTTCGCGCTCGCGGGCGAGTTCGAAGCGGCGATGCGCGAGCGCAGCGCCGAAGGTCCGCGTGCGCTGGAGCTGCGCGTAGGCGTGGCCGACTCGGTGGCCAAGTCGGTGGCCTATAGGCTGCTCGAACCGGCGCTCGGCATCGGTGAGCCCGTGCATCTCGTGTGCTACGAGTGGAAATTCGCCGATCTGCTGGCCGAGCTCGCATTGCACCGGCTCGATCTCGTGATTGCCAATGAGCCGATCTCACGCCGCGTCAGCGTCAAGGCCTTCAACCACGCACTGGGGCGCTCGCCGATGAGCTTCTTCTGCGCGCCCGCGCTCAAGCGCACCCTGCTGGGCGATTTCCCGCAATGCCTGAACAACGCGCCCTTCCTCGTGCAAGGCGCCAGCACATCCGTGCGGCAACAGTTCGACGCCTGGCTGGAGCGTCAGGGGCTGGCACCGCGCATCGTCGGCGAGTTCGACGACAGCGCCCTGATGAACGCCTTCGGGCGCGAAGGCCGAGGCATTTTCATGGCCGCCAGCGTGCTCGAGGCGGAAATCGCAACCACCTTTGGCGTTGAGGTGATCGGCCGCAGTGCCGAGCTGGAGGAGGAGTTCTTCGCCATCACCGTCGAGCGGCGCATCCGGCATCCGGCCGTGGTGGCCATCACTGAGAGGGCACGTGGCGAACTCTTCGCCCATTGGGGGTGAAACTTCACAACCAGCCAGCCTGCGGTCTGCCGCTGCGGCGGCACCCGGCACCCATGGGTCAACACGGGTGCGCCAACGGGCTGCCGTTGAATTCTTCGTCACGGCAATCTGTCCCTGAAGGATGCAGTCTGTCGGGCGACAGCGCGACTGCGTCGCCTGTGCGTGGACAGCATCAGCGCGGTCGCTAAAGTGGCCACATCCCGCCCCGACCTCAGGGAAGCGCGCCGCAAGAGCCGCGCCCAACAGGCAGCCCCCGATGAACGCTCCAGCCACCAACGCCACCCCACCGAACACCGACTGGCGCCAGCGCTGGCAGCGGTTTTCCGCCGCCGCGCTCAAGGCCTTCCACGCCTACGCCAGCTGGTTGGTGAGCATCTCCTGGCGGCGCTTTCTCCTGCTCGCGTTTCTGGTGCTGGTGGTGGTGGCCATCGTGCACGATCTGCCGCCGTTCACCTGGACATTCACCGAGCAGGTCGAGGAAACGGTGCCGCGTACGGCGCGCACGCCGCGTGTGCCCAGGCCGCAAGCCGTCCCCGCTCCAGCAGCTGTACCAGCTGTACCAGCCGCACCAGCCCCGCCTGCGGCCCCGGAGGCCGCTGGTAGGACGGGGAGCGCAGGGAAAGACACGCCCATCCGCATCGAGACGCCGCGCAAAGGCGACAGCACTGAGGGTGTCGACATCAGCATCGGCAAGGACGGCATCCGCATCACGCAGCGCGGCGCGAAGGCAGCGAGCCCGGCCAGCGCTGCGGCCTCAGGCACCCACGGCGGCGTGCACATCACGCTGCCCCCCGGTACCGCCAGCGAAGCGGTGCGCGAAGCTGTACAAGAAGCGCGCCGCGAGATCGAGGAGGCCGTGCGCCAGGCCCGTGAGGACGCTGAGGAGGCTCAGCGCGACGCCGAAGAAGCGCGCGCTGACGCAGAACGTGTGGTCGCCGAACTCGGCGCGGGCACGCGCAAGCGCACGCGCAAGACGCGCATCGGCATCGGCGATTTCCTGATGCAGTTCACGTTGCTGTGGGTGTTCGGCTCGGCCCTGCTGAAGGCCACCTACAAGGGCCGCATGCAGGCCGAACGTGTCGCCGCACGCGCCACCGAGACCGCGGAGGCCGAGTCGCTCAAGCGCCAGGTGGTCGAGGCACGCATGGCCGCCATGCAAGCGCAGGTGGAGCCGCATTTCCTGTTCAACACGTTGGCCTCGATCGACCACCTGATCGAGACCGACCCCGCACGCGCCAGCCAGATGCAGAAGAACCTGATCGCGCTGCTGCGCGCCAGCATGCCCACCATGCGCGAGGCGAGCGCGGGGGCCGGCACCGGGCTGCGCGACCTCGGTCGCGAGCTGTCGGTGATCCGCCCCTACCTCGAAATCCTCAAGGTGCGCATGGAGGAGCGCCTGGTCACGGAGCTCGACGTGCCCGAAGGCCTGCACTCGGCGGAGTTCCCGCCGATGATGATCCAGACCCTCGTCGAGAACGCCATCAAGCATGGCCTGGAGCCCAAGCCCGCGGGTGGCCGGCTCACGGTGAAGGCGCAGATCGTGCATGGCAAGTTGCAGGTGGTGGTGGCTGACACGGGCCTGGGCTTCGGGCGCGCCGCCACGGCTGGCACGGGCGTTGGGCTTGCGAACATCCGCGAGCGGCTGCAGTTGCTCTACGGGCCCAAGGCCACGCTCACGGTGGCCGAGAACACCCCCAGCGGTACGGTAGTGACGATCACGGTGCCGTACAGGACCACCGCCGGTATCGACGCCTGAAGCCCGGTACTGGGTGCGACCGAGAGCCTGGAGATGAGCACGATCACAGACGCCGACATCCAAGCCTTCGCGGCGACCTCGGCTCGGGCTCCTGGCGCCGCTGCCTCGCGCACACCGCTGGTGGCCCCGGGTATTGCTGGCGCTGTCCGTGCTTTTCGTGGGCACGGTGGCGGCCAGCGCGCTGGTGCTCGGCGCGGCATTCGACCTCGCGCTCGGCGGCCTGGACATCCATGTCGATGACGAGCGCCTGCTTTCCATCCCCAAGGGTGAGGCCGTCTGGTGGGCCCTGGCCGCCGCGCTACCGGCGGCGATGGTGATGCTGGTCGTGGTGCCTTTGTCGCTGCTGCTGGCGTTGCTTGTCGCCGCGCTGGCCATCGGCGCCGCGCTGTTCGCCGCGCTATTCGCCGCGGTGTTCGTCTCGCTGGCCGTGACCGCGGTGGCGCTGTCGCCGTTGTGGGTGGTGGCCTTGTTGCTGTGGCTGGCCCTGCGCGAGCCTCGAGGCACTGTCCACACCGCCCGGCCCAAGGCATGATCGCGGCCTCGTCGGCCGGCGCGGCCCTCGGCGCCGGCCAACCGCCAGCCAGGTCATGAATGCAGCCAGATCATGAATCGCAGATTCCGCACCGCCCACCTGCTGGCCGGCCTGGCCGCGCTGTCGGCCCGCGCGTCGGCAGCCGCCCCGACAACGGCCAAGGCGTTCTCGGTTGCGTTTGCGGTCACGCTGATTTGCCCGTCAGCCTGGGCACAGACACCTCCGGTTGTTCAGGCGCCCTGGCCTGCAGCGCTGGCCGGCCTTGCCGGCTGCTGGCGCAGCGAAGGCGGTGAGCCCGGCTCGGGCGAACAGTGGATGCCGCCAGCGGGCGGCACCATGCTCGGCCTAGGGCGCACGGTCATGGCGGGCCGCACGGTGGCGCACGAGTTCATGCAAATCCGCCACGACGATGCCGGCCGCATCGTCTTCATCGGTTTGCCCTCCGGCCAGTCGGCGACCACCTTTGCGCTGCTGCGACAGACCGAGCACGAGTGGGTATTCGAGAACCCGGCGCACGATTTCCCGCAGCGTGTGATCTATCGGCTAGTGCCGCCCGAGCGGCTGCATGCGCGCATTGAGGGCGTGCGCAGCGGCCGCGCGCGCTCGCGTGATTTCCCGATGCGCCGCGAAGCCTGCGCGAATCCGGCGCCCGACCGCCGCAGCGCATCCTCATCTGCACCCGCACCCGCACCCGCAGCTACATCCGTACCCCACGCGCCCTCGGCCCCACAGCGATGACCCTCAACGCCACCTCCGCACCTCCCCGCGCCGTGATTGCCGACGACGAGCGCCTGATGCGCGAGCAGTTGCGCGCCCGCCTGGCCGAGGTGTGGCCCGAACTCGAGATCGTGGCCGAAGCGAAAAACGGTGTCGAGGCGGTGCAGGCCGTGGAGCAGCACCGGCCCGACATCGTTTTCCTGGACATCCGCATGCCCGGCTTGACCGGTGTGGAGGCGGCGCGACAGATCGCGCAACTGCCGCCGCCTGAAGGCCACGGAGAGGGTGAAGAGGATCCGCTGTTGCCCGAAGTGGTGTTCATCACCGCGTACGACCAGTACGCCGTGGAGGCCTTCGAGCAGGGCGTGGCCGACTACGTGCTCAAGCCTGCCGAGCGCGAGCGGCTGCAGGTCACCGTGAGTCGCATCAAGAAGCGGCTGGCCGCACGTGCGCAGGGCCAGGAGGCACCGGCCGACGCGGCCACGGGAGGTTCGCTGCAGCAGCTGCTGCACCAGCTGTCCTCACGCGTCTCGGGACAAGCACCGCAGTACATGCAGTGGATCCAGGCCAACGTGGGCCAGAACATCCAGATGGTAGCCGTCGACGAGGTGCTCTTCTTCATCAGCGACGAGAAGTACACGCGCGTGCAGACGCTGCAGGTGGAGGCGCTGATTCGCAAGCCGATCAAGGAACTCGTGGACGAGCTCGATCCGCGCCAGTTCTGGCAGATTCACCGCAGCACGCTGGTCAACGTCAATGCCATTGCCGGCGTCAACCGCGACTTCCGCGGTCGCCAGATCGTCACCGTCAAGGGCCATGGCGAGAAACTCGAAGTCAGCCGCAGCTACACAGGGCTGTTCAAAGGCATGTAGCGGGTTGGGCATGGGTCACGCGGCCGTCTGGCCAGCCAACGGGTGAGCTTCACAGTGCGCGGCACGAAGGTGCTCCGATGACCCCCCCACTCGAGTGCCCGTGTCGGCGCGCCGGAAACATGCCTTGCCTCGTGGCAAGGCCCGCCTCCGACACATCTGAAGCAACTCCACGCATCCCCGCACCCATGGTCACGGCATGAGTGAGCGTCGATCGATATGGTCCGGCCCAGGCTGGATGCAGCGATGGGCCGAGCGCCTGCGCAGCAGCAGCAGCAAGCCGACCGACCGCACGAACGACCCTCACTCAAACCGCGACCCCGAGATGCTTCTGACCGCGCAAGCCCCTACCCAGCGCCGCTTCGATTTCGCGCGCCGCGGCCCTGCCCCTTCCGCAGATTCCGACCGTTCGCCGCTGACGCCGCAGACGCCGCTGACGCCCGCGGCGCCCGCCACCGGCTGGGTGCGCCGCGAGGAAGCCATCATGGGCACGGCGATCTCGGTCGAGTTGTGGGCCGAGGAAGCGCGCATCGGTGCTGCGGCCGTCGCCGCGGTGATGGGCGAGATGCACCGCATCGATCGCCGCATGAGCCCGTACAAGTTGGACTCCGAGCTGTCGCGCATCAACCGCGACGCTTTCGAGCGTCCGGTGCCGTTGAGTGAGGAGATGTTTCGGCTGCTCGGCCGTGCACAGGAGTTCTCCGCGCTGTCGGCAGGCACCTTCGATATCACCTACGCCGCCGTGGGGCGGCTGTACGACTACCGCGCCGGCGTCAGGCCGACCGATGTGGAAGTGCAGACCGCGCGCGCGGCCGTGGGCTGGAAGCGCCTGCACCTGGACGCGCGCGCCCGCACCGTGCGCTTCGGCAAGCGCGGCATGTGCATCGACCTGGGCGGCTTCGCCAAGGGCTACGCGGTGGACAACGCCATCACGCTGCTGCGGCAACTGGGCATCCGCCACGCGTACGTCGCCGCCGGCGGCGACAGCCGCGTGCTAGGCGACCGCCGCGGCCGGCCCTGGACGGTGGCCATCCGCGACCCGCGCCGGCCGGGCAAGGTGGTGGCTGTGTTACCACTTGAAGACACTGCGATCTCAACTTCGGGCGACTACGAGCGATATTTCGATGAGCACGTAGTGGGCGGCGAAGTCACCCGCCACCACCACCTGATCGACCCCGCCAGCGGCCGCTCGCCCCAGGGCGTGACGAGCGTCACGATCCTCGCCCCAGACGGCATCACCGCCGAGGGGCTGAGCAAGGCGGTGTTCGTGCTCGGCCCCGCGGCCGGCCTGGAACTTCTGGAAACCATCCCCGGCGTGGATGGGGTCATCATCGATTCGGAAGGTCGCCTGCACGCCACCCCTGGACTCATGGATGTCGGCCAGGCTTCGGCCCGACAAGGAGAAAACGCATGACACGCTCTGTTTCGAATGAAGGCACCACGGGCCGCACAGCCCGTGGCACCACCCGTGGAACAACGGGTCGAACATCGACGACGCTTGGCAAGTGGGCTCGTTCGCTCCCCCTGGCCGCTGCCGTTGCCGCCGCGCTGCTCACTGCCTGCAGCGGAAGCAGCAACGACAACAACGACAGCGTCGTCGTCCAGGGCGACGTGCCACTGGTTTATGCCAAGCGCTCCACCGAGATCCGCATCAATCCCACCGACGGCACCTCCAGCGCCGACGGCGGCGACCTGATGCTGCGCGAGAAGTCCAGCCCGAGCGCACGCGAACACAACCTCACGGCGCAGTTCACGCAGGGCCGCGGCGATGCCAGCGACCCCGAGGTGAGCTACGACGGCAAGAAGGTCGTCTTCGCCATGCGCTGCCCGACGAGCAATGCCGTCACCGTGGCCGATGCCACAGGCACGCAGGTCGCGGCCTGTTCGGGCCGCTGGAATATCTGGGAGTACGACATGACCGGCACGGGCCTGGCCGGCGGCAAGTTCCGCCGTGTCACCAGTTCGACTGCCGACGACGACGTCGACCCTGCCTACCTGCCCGCTGGCCAGGGCTTCGTATATTCCTCCAACCGCCAGGCCAAGAGCAGCCGCAACCAGGCGCTCGGCCGCTCCTACAAGGCGCTGGACGAATACGAGCGCGAGGCCGTGCTCAACCTGCATACGATGGACGCCAACGGCGCCGGCATCCAGCAGATCACCTTCAACCAGAGCCACGACCGCAACCCCGTCGTGCGCGCCAACGGCGACATCATGTTCTCGCGCTGGGAGCACGTGGCCGACCGCAACCGCTTCGCCATCTTCCGCGCCAAGCCCGACGGCACCGACATGTTCGTGCTCTACGGCGCGCACAGCCCGGGCAACAGCTACCTGCACCCGCGCGAGACCGATCCCAACGGGCGTTTCAAGGGTTACCTGACGAGCTCGCTGATGAGCCTGTCGGGCACGCAGGAAGGCGGCTCGCTGCAGTTCATCGATGCCGCCAACTACTCCGAGATCAACACCCCGGCCACGACCACGGTGTCGGCCCAAGGCGGCCAGCGCGAAGGCACCGACAAGACCCTGCGCGACGGCCGCGGCTTGAGTGAATTCGGCCGCGTCAGCACGCCGTACCCGCTGTGGGACGGCACCGACCGCATCCTGCTCGCGTACCGCCCGTGCGAGGTCACCCGCAACGGACAGGTCATTCCTTGCGTGAACCTCACCGCCGAAGAGCGGGCGAAGCTGTCGGACACGAACCGCACCATGGAGGCGCGCGCCACCGATGCGGTGCAAGACAACGCGCCCGCCGCCTACGGCATCTACATGTTCGACCCGCGCAACAACACGTGGCTCAACGTCGCGGCGCCGTCGCCGGGCTTCATGTACACCGATCCGATTCCGCTGCAGGCTCGCGTCGAGCCCAACGCCACGCAGCCGACCACTGTCGACCCGGCGCTGGCCGCGCGTGACATGGCGCTCATCGAGGTGCGCAGCGTGTACGACACCGACGGCCTGCAACGCATGGCCGAACCCATGCTCACCGCGGGCGACAAGCCGGCCGGCTGCGCGAGCGGCATCGCGATGAAGGCTGCCACACCCGAAGCCACCGAGACGCGCACGACCGTGGCCGACCTCTCGCGCATGAAGGACGCCGCCGATCCGGCCTACCACTGCACGCCGGTGCGCTTCGTGCGTGCGGTGCGCGCCGTGGCGCCACCCGCCGGCATGGGCACGCGCCAGGTCATCGGCGAGACCGAGTTCGAGCAGCAGCAGATCCTCGGCTACGCGCCGGTGGAACCCGACGGTTCGTTCAAGCTGCAGGTGCCGGCGGACATTCCGCTGGGCCTGCAGATCGTCGACGGCCAGGGTCGCGCCTTCCAGACGCACACCAACTGGATCCAGGTGCGCCCAGGCGAGCGTCGTACCTGCGACGGCTGCCACAGCCCGCGCCGCGGCGCAGCGCTCAACAGC
This sequence comes from Burkholderiales bacterium, assembly GCA_031401195.1. Classification (GTDB taxonomy): domain Bacteria; phylum Pseudomonadota; class Gammaproteobacteria; order Burkholderiales; family Burkholderiaceae_C; genus Rubrivivax. Next base: position 32,294 of record JANNRI010000167.1, on the reverse strand, counting down.
GGTGCGGTGGTCAACGCCATGCCGGCTTCGCTGAAGGCCTCGCTGACCGCGCAGCACCAGTCCGGCGAGACGATGGCCTCCTTGCGCACCCGGCTCGACCCGAGTGCGCTGAGCCTGGCCGCCCATCCGGTGTTCACAGACGAGTGGGCCGACACCACCAAGCCAGGTGTCACCGCGCGCCAGAGCATCTCGCTGCGCTACACCGGCAACACCGATGCAGCCGACGACCTGACCACACTCGCGCCAGTGAATGGGGTCATCAACTACCCCGAACACATCCAGCCGCTGTGGACCAAGGTGCGTGGAGCCGGTGGGGCCAACACCTGCACCAGCTGCCATACCGACCCGCTCAAGCTCGACTTGCGCAACACCGTCGCTGGCACCGGCCGCATGGTCTCCTACGAGGAGCTGCTGCTGGGCGACCCGCAACTGGACGCCAACGGGCAGCCGGTGACGCGCCTCGTCGAGGGCGTGCCCGAGGTCGTGCGCGGCCCAGCGCTCGTCAACACCATGAGCGGCGACCAGCGTTCGGCCGGTCTGGCACGCAAGAGCCGTCTCACCGAGATCCTGTGGGGCGAGACCTTGCTCGTCGGCGCCGACGCGCGCACGGCGCATCCCAACCCACCGGGCACGGCGCCCAACCACGCCACGATGCTGAACCGCGCCGAGAAGCGCCTGCTGGCGGAGTGGATGGACCTGGGTGGCCAGTACTACAACGACCCGTTCAACACCACGGGCGGCGTGCGCAGCATCACCGGCCTGTCGCAGCAGGCGTTCACGACCAACGTGCTGCCGGTCCTGCGGGCCAACTGCGTCGGCTGCCACCAGCCAGGGTTGGGGTTCCAGCGCAACCGATTCATCCTGACTGGCAATCCCGAAGGTGACTTCAATGTCTCGTTGACGATGGTCAACAATGCCTGTCTGGCTACCGCCAACCCGCTGCTGGCGCGGCCCTCTTCGGTGCCGCACCCGAACGGCGCGCTGGGCCAGACGGCGGCCGTGCTGGCCGTGGGCAGCCCGGGATATACGGCGATCGCCAGTTGGATCGCCACAGGCTGCAACTGACCATCCGGCTTCCGCCCTCGAGTAGGCTCTGCATGACACCACCGCCGCACCGTCGCACGCACACACTGCCCCAGTGGGCGGCGGCCGGTTTGGCGCTGGTGACGTTGCTGGGGCTGGTGTCGTGCGGCGGCGGTGACGGCGACAACCCTCTTGGCAACCCGTCCACGGTATCCAACCCTGCGGGCACGGTGAATGGGCAGAAGCTCTCCTTCGCCTACTACCAGCGCTGCGTGTTCCCCATACTGCGCGCGCAGCTGCCGGTGACGATCAGCGGCGTGAGTTCCGTCAACAGTTGTGCCGCCGGTGGTTGCCACGACAACACCAGCGGCACCGGCGGCGCGCTGCGCCTCATCGGCAGTGCGGCACCCGTCGATCTGGTGGTGCCGGGCAATACGCCCGATGTCATTCGCACGACCGAGATGTACCGCAACTTCTACTCGTCCCAGGGGGAAACGTTGATAGGCGCGCCGCTGTCCAGCCGGCTGCTGAACAAGCCGCTGGTGCGTACCGTTCTTCACGGTGGGGGCCTGATCTTTGCCAGTGACACCGACCCCAATGCGAAGATCATCCGCTACTGGATCACCCGGCCCATGCCGGCCGGGCAGGATGAGTTCAGCACCGCTGCGGCGACCCTGTTCACGCCGGCCGATATCGTCAACGGCACGTGCAATACGGACTGATGCGGCTGCACCGCCGCCCGAGGTCGTTGGGCGCGAGAGAAACAAGAAGGGCGTCTGGGGCATGAAGGTCTCGAATAGGCTGCCGTGGCTTGACCGCGTCATCGCGGTGCTGTTCGCCACCGCGGTGATGCTGGCCGGCCAACCGGCGCTTGCCCAGGCTGGGGCGGGGTCGCCCGCGCCCGTGCCCGCGCCCCCGGCCGCGCCAGCTGCTTCGGCCCCCGCGGCCGGCTCAGCGCCTGCCGCCGTACCCGCCCGCCGCGAGAGCCCGGAGTTTGTCGAGCGGCTGCAGGTGGCCGACCCCTTTATCGAGTTGCGCACGGGCCCCGGGCGCGGCTACCCGGTGTTCCATGTCGTCGAGCGCAGCGGCTGGATCCGCATCGAACTTCGCCGCACCGACTGGTACCAGGTGCGCAGCGAAACCGCCCAGGGCGGTGCCGTGGGCTGGGTGCACCGTTCCCAGCTCGCCAGCACGCTCACCGAAGCGGGCAGCGGCAAGACCTTCCGTGACCTCCTGGTGGACGACTACCTCGGCCGCCGCGTCGAGTTCGGCTCTGCCTGGGGCCGGCTGCGCGCCGAGCCGTTGATCAAGCTGTGGACTGGCGTGCGCCTGGGCGACACGTTGGGCGCAGAACTCACCTTCGCCCAGGTGCAAGGTGCATTCTCCGGCAGCGACTTCTGGCACATCGCGCTCGTCTCCGAGCCTTGGAGCCATCAGCGCCTGTCGCCGTTCATCAGCCTGGGCTTCGGGCGCTTCCGCAACATCCCCAACACCAGCCTCGTGCAGGCGCAGACGGTGAATGCCAACCTCGGTCATGCCGGCTTGGGGCTGCGCTGGTATGTCTCCGACCGCTTCGTGGCGCGCCTGGACTGGGCGCTCTATACCGCCTTCGTTTCCGACCAGCGCTCGCTCGAGTACCGCGCGGTGACCGCGGGCATCTCGTTCTTTTTCTGAACCCGGCGAGGGCCTCACCTTGTTCAAGAACCCATCCTCCTTTACCCCCGGGACGCACATCCTGCGCATCGCGCGGTTGAGTGCGGCGCTGCTCGTGGCCGCGCTGGCCGCCGCTTGCGCCACCAAGCCCGCGCCGGCACCTGCATCCACGGTACCCGCTGCCGCTACGGCGCAGGCGGGCGCCACGCCTGGCGTCGGCGCCGGGGCCGGCGCGCCCACGCCGGCTGCCGCGCCCACCGTGGTGGAGCCCCAGGTCGCCCGTCGCGACCTGAAGCTGCCCAACTACCCCTCGCGCGACATCGAATTCGGCCTCTTCACGGGCTTCTACTCGACGCAGAACTTCGGCACCAACAGTGTCAGCGGCGTGCGCCTGGGCTATCACATCACCGAAGACGTCTTCGTCACCGGACAGTACGGCGCCACCAAGGTCAGCGACGAGTCTTTCCGCCAGATCCTGCCCGGCGGCGTGTTCGTGAACCGCACCGAGACGCTGAAGTACTACACGCTGTCGATGGGCTACAACCTGCTGCCCGGTGAGGTGTTCCTGTTCAAGGGCAGCGCCAAGCTCTCGCAGGGCTATGTCCTGTTCGGCGCCGGTACCACCGATTTCGCGGGCCAGAAGAAGCAGACCATTGATCTGGGCTTTGGCCTGCGCCTGCTGTGGAACCAGCGCCTGGCACTGCAAGCGGACGTGCGCGACCACATCTTCAGCCTCGATCTCCTGGGTCGGCGCCAGACCACGCACAACCTCGAGCTCGGACTCGGGGTCACGGTCATCTTCTGAGGACCAGCCATGCCTACCGTGCAAGACCTTTCCATCCAGCAGCAGGCCCGGCGCGTATTGCTCACCAGCCTGGGGGCGACGGCGCTTTTCGGGGCCCTGGTTGGCACGCACCGCCGTGCCCGCGCCGCCTTGGCGCCTTCGATGCCCGCTCCCGACTTCACGCTGAAGAGCGCCGAAGGCGGCAACCTGCGCCTGGGCGAACTTCGCGGCCGCGTCGTGCTCGTCAACTTCTGGGCCACCTGGTGCGGGCCCTGCAAGATCGAGATGCCGCACTTGAACCGCATCTACGAGAGGTACCGCAGCGCCGGCTTCGTGTTGTTGGGGGTCAACATTGACGAGGATCCCAAGCAGGCGGTGGCCCTGGCCACGCGCATGGGCCTGAAGTTTCCGGTGCTGTTCGACACCGACAAGGCGGTGAGCCGTCGCTACGCGCTGGACAGCATGCCCGGCACCGTGCTCATCGACCGCGATGGCAAGGTGCGCCACGTGCACAAGGGCTATCGCGAAGGGGTCGAGGAGACCTACGACGCGCAGATCCGCGCGCTGGTGAAGGAATGAACCACCGAAGGACCAGGGACGCCGTGCCATGACAGTTCATCCCATTGCCATGCGGTTCGCCGCCCGGGCCTCTGTTGGCCCGAAGACCCGCCTCGCGCTCGTGATCGCAGGCGCGCTGCTCGGCGGCGCATGCTCTGCGCCGCAGCCCTGGGTGAAGCCCTACGAGCGCGAACGCCTGGCCGACCCGCTGATGCAGTTCTCGCGGGCGGCCCTCACCGAGAAGCACCGCGAGCACGTGCATGTGGTGCGCGAAGCCGCGCGCGGCGCCACCGGCGTGCAAGGGGGGGGCTGTGGCTGCAACTGAGGCATCCGCCGGCGGCGCACGTCGGCCCGAGCGGGCAACGCCGGCGCGTCTGCTCGGCCTGCTGCGCCGAGCACAACGGTTGTTGCAAGCCATGCTGCCCGGCCTTGTGCCGGCAGGCATGCTGGCCACACAAGCCACCGCCGCCACACTGCCCGAGGATCGCTCAGAGCTCGCCTACCACTTCTATGACGGCGGCGGCGTGCGTGCCACCGGCCCTGCGCTGCTGGTGCGCAAGAGCATCGCCGATCGTATCTCGCTCTCGGCGGGCTACTACGTCGACGCGGTGAGCAACGCCTCCATCGATGTCGTCACCACCGCCAGCCCCTTCAAGGAGACGCGCCAGGCGTACGACTTCGGTGCCGATTGGCTGGTGCGCGACACGCTCGTGTCGCTGTCGCTGAGCAGCAGCCGCGAACCCGACTACGTGGCCAATGCGGTGAGCGTGGACGCGGCGCACGAAGTGTTCGGCGCCATGACCACCGTGAGCCTGGGTTTCACGCGCGGCAGCGACGAGGTAGGCAAGGCCTACGAACCGACCTTTCAGGACGTGGCCAAGCATTGGCAATACCGCTTCGGTGTCAGCCAGATCCTCTCCCCGCGCTGGCTCACGAGCGTCAACTTCGAGGCCATCTCCGACGCCGGCTATCTCGGCAGCCCCTACCGCGCCGCGCGCGTATTCGGTGCCGCCGTGCCCGAGCGCGTGCCGCGCACCCGTTCGAGCCGCGCGGTCAAGTTCCGCAGCCTCTACGACTACGGCGACGGCCCAACGCGCACGGCGCTGCGCGCCGAGTACCGCTACTTCTGGGACAACTGGGACATCACCGCCCACACCGCTGAATTCGGCGCCGCACGGTACGTCGCCCCTGGGTGGCTGGCCGAGGCCAGCATGCGATTCCACTCGCAGGGCAAGGCACTCTTCTACAGCGACAACGCGCTGGCGGAGACGCTCTATGTGACGCGCAACCGCCAGCTCGGCAGCTTCAAGAGCACAGCAGTGGCGGCCAAGGCCACCTACACCTTCGGCGGCGCATGGGCACGATTCGATACCAAGTTCACCGGTGTGCTCGAGCGCAAGCAGTTCAAATTCAGTGACTTCACCGACTCGCGCACGGGCGGCCTGTACTCACACAACGCCACCGTGATGCAGTTGCTGCTGTCGGCGCGGTTCTGACGCACAGGGCGCGCGCCGCGCGGCAATCTTGCGAGTTCTTCGAGGAGTGCCTTCCACATGTTTGCCAATCTTCCTTTGCTTGCACGCCTGACCATGGGCTGTGTGCTCGCGCTGGCCGGCGCCACCGCGGCGGTCGGACAGCAGGCCGCGCCCGCGCCGGGCATGGCGGCATCGGCCTCGGCGGCCCAGCCGCCGAAGCCGGCCACGGCAGCGGCTGCGCCGGCCGCACCGACTGCCGCTGCCGCGCCCGCCAACGCTGCTTCGGCGCCCGCCCCGGCCGTACCGGCGCCCGGTGCCGCGCCGGCGGGCCTGGACCAGCGCGTGCAGGACATCAAGGCCGAGGTCATCCGCCTCAACCGCGACCTGCTGGTGCTAGAGGAGGAGTTGCTCTTCCCCGCCGGCACGCAGGTGGCCCTGTTCGTCAGCATGGACGTGGGCAAGCTCTTTGATCTGGAGTCGGTGCAGATCAAGCTCGATGACAAGGTGGTCGCCTCCTACCTGTACACACCGCTGGAGGTGCAGGCGCTGCACCGCGGCGGCGTGCAGCGCATCTTCGTGGGCAACCTGAAGGCGGGCCAGCACTCGATCGATGCCTTCTTCACCGGCCGCGGCCCGCACACGCGCGACTACAAACGTGGCGCGACGCTGAAGTTCGACAAGGGCACCGAGCCCAAGTACATCGAGCTGCGCATCAAGGACAGCCTGCAGGCGCTGCAGCCGGAGTTCGAGGTCAAGGTCTGGTGATGAGTTCGCCCCCGAAGCGACCTGCGGTCGCCTCCCCTCGAGTCTCCGAAGGGGACTCTGCGAGCCCCGGGCGGCACCGCTTGCGGACTGGCAAAACTGGATCCGCGGCGGTCGCTCGGCTGCGGCTTGCCGCGGCGGGCTCTGTGTTGGCCTTGGCTGCAGCGACCACGCCGGCCCCGGCCTTGGCGCAATCGGCGGCAGCCGAGCGCGACTACACGCCGCAGCCGGTGAGAGCGCCTCACTACGGCGATACGTTGTTCGAGTTCTTCCAGGACCGCCACTTCGAGGCCATCACGGGCCTCATGGTCTCGCAGCACTTCAAGCGCGTGAGCCCGCACGACGACGAGGGCGAACTGCTGCGCGGTGGCCTGCTGCTGAGTTGGGGCCTGCACCAGGAGGCGGGCGAGGTCTTCGAGCGGCTGCTGGCGCAGAACCTGCCCGTGTCGGTGCGCGACCGCGCCTGGTTTCACCTCGCCAAGATCCGCTACCAGCGTGGTGTGCCCGAAGGCGCCGAGGCGGCGTTGGCGCGCATCGAGAACCCCCTGCCCGCGGCGCTGCAGGAAGACAGGGTTCTTTTGCAAGCGCGGCTCTTGATGGCGCGCGCCGACCATGCGGGTGCGGCCGAATTGCTGCGCACGCTGCCGCCGCAAGCCAATGCGGTGGCGCGATTCAATCTTGGCGTGGCGATGGTCAAGGCCGGTGACCTGCCGCAGGGCATGGCGCTGCTCGACGTGCTCGGCCAGCAAGGCGCGGCCGATGAAGAGCAGCGCGCGCTGCGCGACCGCGCCAACGTCGCGCTGGGTTTCGCGGCTCTGGGCAACAGCCTCGGTGTCGATGCGCGCCGCTACTTCGAGCGCGTGCGCCTGCAGGGCCTGGACTCCGGCAAGGCGCTGCTCGGCTACGGCTGGGCGGCACTTGAGCTCGGTGAGCCCAAGCGTGCGCTGGTGCCTTGGGGCGAGTTGCGCGAGCGCCCGGTGAGTGATCCGTCTGCCGTGGAAGCGCACATCGCGGTGCCCTACGCGCTGGCCGAGAGCGGCGCCAGCGGTGCCGCGTTGCAGGGCTACCAGAAGGCCGTACTTGCGTTCGACGGCGAGAAAGGCACGATCGAGCAGTCCATCGCGGCCATCCGCGGCGGCGCCTTCGTCGCGGCGATGCTCGATCGCAACCCGCGCGCTGGCATGGGCTGGTTCGGCGGCCTCGATCGCCTGCCTTCGTTGCAGCAGATGCCGCACGCCGGCCATCTGGCGCCGGTGATGGCCGGGCACGAGTTCCAGGAAGCCTTCAAGAACCTGCACGACCTCGTCTTCATCGGGCGCAACCTCGAAGGCTGGCAAGGCAAGCTGATCACCTACCAGGACATGCTGGCCAACCGCCGGCAGGCCTTTGCCGAGCGGTTGCCGCGCATGCGCGAGCGCGCCGGCGCGCTCGACATCGACGGACTGGAGCAGCGGCGCGCCGCCATCGCCGCCGAACTCGCTGCCGCCGAATCCGCGACCGACGTGGCCGCCTTTGCCGATGCACGCGAGCAGGTGCACCAGCAGCGCATCAGGCAAGGCCGAGCCACCTTGCAAGGCGCCGCCGCCGGTGATGCCGATGCCGCGGCGTCACACGAGCGCCTGCGCCGTGTGGCCGGCGCCCTGACCTGGCAACTCACGCAGCAATACCCTTCGCGCCTGTGGCAGGCCCAGAAGACCCTGCGCGGCAGTGGCGAAGCCGTCATCGAAGCCCGGGCCCGCGATGCGGCCCTCGTGCGCGCGGCCGCCGAAGAACCGGCACGCTTCGAGGCTTTCGCAGCGCGCATCTTGGTGCTGGAGCAGCGCATTGCTGGCTTGATCCCCAAGGTGGCCGTCTTGCGCACCGAGCAGTCCGGCCAGTTGCAGGACATCGCGATCGCGGCGCTGCAGCAGCAGCAAGAGCGGCTCGAGGTCTACATGACTCAGGCCCGCCTGGGCATCGCGCAGTTGCACGACCGTGCACAACTCGCGGTGCGGCGCAGCGACGGCCGCGAGCGCGAGTTGGAGACGCCCAGGTGAAGCGCCCCGGTGGACAGTGCGGCTCTCCGCGCCAAGGCATCAAGGCAGGAGCGGCGGCGCAGAGCCGCCGTCCCGGCTTGCCCGGCGCGCCGACCCTGGCCGCGCTGGTGGTGCTGGGGGTGCTGGTGGTGTTGGCCGGCTGCGCCACCAAGGAGCAGCGCCCGCCCGGCGACGACGCGCCCACGCTGGCCACGCTGACCAATCGCAGCGTCGAAATCCCGGTGGACACGGGTGTGGCCAGCAACGAAGCGCAGGCCATGGCGGCTTACCGTGCCTATCTCGATGTGGCGCGATCCGCACCGCAGCGGCCCGAGGTGATGCGTCGCCTGGCCGACCTCGAGATGGATCTGGCCGACCGCAAGTCGGCCGATGTCGGTGTCACACCCGACTACAAGGCGGCCGTCGCGCAGTACGAGAAGGTGCTGAAGGAGCATCCGAATTCGCCCGGCAACGACCGCGTGCTCTACCAGATTGCGCGTGCGCAGGAGCAGGGCGGAGACCTCGAAGCGGCGCTGAAGACACTGACCCGTGTGGCCAAAGACTATCCCGACACCATGCACCGCGACGAGGTGCACTTCCGCCGCGGCGAACTGCTCTTCGCCACGCGCGACTACGCCGGCGCCGGCGAAGCGTACGCCACCGTGCTCAAGAGCAGTGCCACGACACCGTTCACCGAGCGCGCGCAGTACATGCGCGGCTGGTCGCTGTTCAAGCAGGCCAAGCTCGATGAGGCGCTGGAACCCTTCTTCAAGGTGCTCGACCTCAAGCTCGGCGGCCGCGCCTCACCAGGGCCCGATCCGCTGGCGCATCTGACGCGTGCCGACCGCGAACTGCTCGAAGACACACACCGCGTGATGAGCCTCGCGCTGGCCAACCTCGAGGGTGCCGCGAGCATCGGCAAGTTTGCCGGCGGCGAAGCGCGGCGAGGTTATGAGCACCGCGTGTACATCGAGCTCGCTGAGCTTTACCTCAAGCAAGACCGGCCCAAGGATGCGGCCGATACGCTCGCGTTCTACGCCCGGCTGCGGCCGCTGGCCACGCCGGCGCCCGAGCTGCTGGCGCGTGTCATCGACATCCACGAGAGCAGGGGTTTTCCGACGCTGGCGCTGGAGTCCAAGCGCGACTTCGTCACCCGCTACGGCCGCACGAGCGAGTTCCGCAAGGCCAATGCCGAGGGTTGGCAGGCCGCACAGCCGCGGGTGAAGACGCACCTGGCCGAGCTCGCCCGCCATCACCACGCCGCCACGCAGCAGACGAAGGCGCGCGCCGACTTGCAGGAGGCGGTGCGCTGGTACCGCGAGCTGCTCACCGCTTTCCCCGACGATGCGGAAGTCGTGCCGCAGCGATTCCTGCTCGCCGAGTTGCTGTTCGAAGACAAGCAGTTCCTGCCGGCCATCGTCGAGTACGAGACCGTGGCCTATGGTGCGCCCACGGATGCGCTGGCCGCTATCGCCGGCGTGACGGTGGCCGCGTCGGTGCCGGACAAGCCGACGTCACCATCGACGGCCTCATCCGTACCCCAGTCAACTGCCGCGCCGTTCGTCAAGGCGGCCGATGCCGGCTATGCGGCATTGCTGGGCTACGTCGAGCAGCTCAAGGCGGCCCCGGGTGCGGGTGAGCGCGTGGCGCTTCAGCGCGCCAGCATCGCCAGCGCATTGCGCTTTTCGGCGGGCTTCCCGGCCGACAGCCGCGTGGGCCGTGTCACGACCAATGCCGCCGAATCGCTGCTCGCGATGGGCGATGGCGAAGGCGCGACCAAGGTCGCACGCCAAGCGCTGGCGGGTCCCGCTACGGCGGCGGAGCAACGCACCGCCTGGACCGTGATCGCCGTCAGCGCCTTCGACCGTTACCAGTTTGCGCAGGCCGAACAGGCCTTCGGCCAGGCGATCGAACGCGCCGGCAGCGGCACGCCGCAGGCCAACGAACTCGCCGAGCGCCGCGCGGCCGCCATCTACAAGCAAGGCGACGCGTCGCGCGCCGCCGGCCGCATGCGCGAGGCCATCGGGCATTTCGAGCGGCTGGCCAGCCTGGCGCCGCAGTCGGCCATGCGCGCGGCTGCGCAGTTCGACGTCGCCACCGCGCTCATCGGCCTGAAAGACTGGGGCGCGGCCGCAACCTCTCTGGAGGACTTCCGCGGCCGCTACCCGAGCCACGCGTTGCAGGCCGACGTGCCGGCCAAGCTGGCCTTGGCCTACACGGAACAGAAGCGTTGGTCGGCCGCTGCCGGCGAGTACGACCGCATCGCCGCGGGCGCCGCTGACCCCGCGTTGCGCCGCTCGGCGCAATGGCAGGTGGCCGAGTTGCACGAGAAGGCCCTGGCCGAGGCCGCGGCACCGGGCGCGGCGCGCAAGTTGGCCATCGCCGCCTACGAACGTTATGTCGCCGCCTGGCCGCAGCCGCTGGAGCCCGCCACCGAAGCCCGCTGGAAACTCGTGCAGCTCACACGTGCCGACGGGCAGGGGGCCAAGTCGCTGGTCTGGACGCGTGCGCTGCGCACGCTCGAGTTGGCTGGCGGTGAAGCGCGTACCGCGCGCTCCCAGGGGCTGTCGTCGCTGGCCGCGATCGAACTCACGCAGCCGCTGCGCGAGGCCTACGAAAAGGTCAAGCTCGTGGAGCCGCTGGCCGCCAACCTCAAGCAGAAGAAGGCGCGCATGGAGGCCTTGTTCAAGGCCTACGCCGAAGCCAGTGCCGACGGCGCGGCCGAGGCCGTCACCGCCGCCACATTCCACACCGCGGCGCTGTACCAGGACTTCGGCAAGGCCATGCTGGGCTCGCAACGCCCGCGCAATCTGAAGAAGCTCGAGCTGGAGCAGTACAACGTGTTGCTCGAGGAGCAGGCCTTCCCGTTCGAGGAGAAGGCGATCCAGCTGCACGAGACCAACGCCCGGCGCACGGCGCAGGGGCTGTACGACGACTGGATCAAGAAGAGCTTGGCGGCGCTCGCCACGCTCAAGCCCGTGCGATGGGCCAAGGCCGAACGCAGCGAGGAGGCGCTCGATGCGATCCGCTGACATCCTTCCCTATGCAGGGCGGCCGGCCGCCGGGCGCTTGGGCGGCCCGATGCCCATGGCTTGGCGCGGGCCAGCCGCGGCGCTGGCCGCAGCGTGGCTATCGGGCTGCGCAGGCTGGCCGTTCTTCCCGGAGCCGGCTGCGGAGCAACCCGCGCCTGCGACCGTGATCGCCACGCCGCTTGGTGCGCAGCCGGCAGTCGAGTCCGTCGCACCCGCACCACTCACATCACCCGCGCCAGTCGAGGCCGCGCCTGCGCCACCCCCGACCGAACCGGTGCAAGCGCCGTTGCCGCCGGTGGATGCCGCGACGCGGGCGAGCTTCGACGAAGCCGTGCGCATGCTGCGCGCCAACCGCCTGCCCGATGCCGAACGTGCCTTCAGGGCGCTGGCCGAGCAGCAGCCCCAGCTGGCCGGCGTGCACGCCAATCTGGGCCTCATCCACCGCAAGGCTGGGCGCCTGGAGGAATCGGCCTTGGCGTTGCAGCAGGCCGTGAAACTATCGCCGAAGCAGGCCTCGTATCACAACCAGCTCGGCATCACTTGGCGCGCGCTCGGTCGCTTCGACCATGCGCGCAAGGCCTATGAGAGCGCGATCGATCTCGATCCGGCACACGCCGGCGCGTTGATCAACCTGGCCATCCTCAACGACGTCTATCTCGGCGACGCGGCGCGGGCCACGGAGCTCTACACCCGGGGCGCGGCGCTGCTGCCTGGCGAGGCCGCCACCATCAACAAGTGGCTGGCCGAACTGAAGAACCGCAAGGCCGACCCCAAGCTCGCCGCCTCGGCGCCCGCCGGTGCCGCTACCGCCCCAGCCACCACCTCTCCGGCCCTACCGCCGCGCAAGGAGAAGGAATGAACCACCGCCCCACCCCGATACCTCGCCAGGCGAAGGGCACGAAGGCCCTGCGTCTGCCGCGTTGGACCTGGTGGCTGCTGGCCCTGGCCGCAGCGTTGCCGCTCGCCGTGCCTGGCAAAGCAAGTGCGCAGGAGCGCGCGGCAGCGGCTGCGGCGCCGACAGCAGCCCGCGAGCGTGCTACCGCAACCAGGGCGGCTGCCGAGCCGGCCGCGCCGGTAGGGGCTGCCGCACCCGCCGCACCCGCCGCACCCGCGGATCGTACCGACCGCGCAGACCTCGACCGCACGCGGATCATCGGCAACCGCGAGTTGCCCAAGGTGCTGTACATCGTGCCCTGGAAGAGGCCCTTGCACGGCAACATGGGCGGGCGCGCCGTCACCGGTGTGGTCGACGAGGCCCTCGCACCGATCGACCGCGATGTGCTGCGCCGCCAGGTGAGCTACGACGCGCAGATCCGCACCGCGGTCGCCGGCGCGGCGCCGGCGGCCGCGGCGCCCGCCGCGCCGGCCAGGACTCCTTAAGAGGCACTGAGGCACTGAATTCCGCAGCCTCGCCCGAGCAGGCCCTGAAAACGGGACGCACCGCGAGCGCACCGCGTGCGCATGGGCAGGGCAGCCCGATCCGCATTCGGCCGCGGCTGACACCTTCCGGCCTTCCCGCCTGACCGCCTGGTGGTGGGGTGTGAGTTCCGGCCCCGCCATCACCCGGGTGGCGTGATGCAATGCCACCCCTCGAACACGGGTCGCGGTTACAAATTGGCTGAGCCACTTGCACCGGCGCCACCGACAGCGCCCCATGACTTCCCTAACCTTGTCGGCATCTCTCCCGGAGTGACCCCACCATGAACACGTTCCAGACCGTGGTCAAGTTTTTCGTCGATTGCGGCCCCTTCCTGTACCCGAGCGCCGGCCTGATGGCGGTGGGTCTGGCGATTGCCATCGAGCGTTTCGTCTTCCTGCGTCGCGCGCGATCTGACAACCGCAAGATGTGGGACCAGGTGCTGCCGATGTTGCAGAGTGGGCGCTTCCGCGAGGTGCACGGCATCACCGCCCGCAGTGAATCGGCCATCGGCAAGATCGTTGCCAACGGCATCGAGCGCATGAGCGGTTCGCGCAAGCGTGAGGACATCGAGCACGCGATGGAGGAGGGCATGATGGAAATCGTGCCGCGCCTGGAAAAGCGCACCCACTACATCGCCACCTTCGCCAACGTCATCACCCTGGTCGGGCTGTTGGGCACGATCATCGGACTCATCAAGGGCTTCACGGCGGTGGCCGCGGTGAACCCGGCGGAGAAGGCCGAGCTGCTCTCGGCTTCGATCTCGATCGCCATGAACAACACCGCGTTCGCGCTGATGGTGGCGATTCCGTTCCTGCTCATCCACAGCTTCCTGCAGGCGCGCGCCACCGAGATCGTCGACAGCCTCGAAGCGGCCAAGATCACCTTCCTGAACCTCGTGCAGCGCATGTCCTCGCCCAGTGCTGAGCACGCCAGCGCCGCGGCGGCCCGCTGACGCGCGCGTGCCGATGGCCACCTGCCCGCATCGAACACGAGGCTAGCCCGACATGCGCAAGCGCCGTCTGAAGCGCGAGGCAGCGCACCTCGAACTCACCGCGTTCATCAACCTGATCGTGGTGCTGGTGCCCTTCTTGCTGTCCACTGCCGTCTTCACACGCTTGTCTGTGATGGACCTTGCGCTGCCAGCGCCCAGCTCGGGAGGCCCGCTGGACAAGATCAAGGCTGGCGAGTTGCAGCTCGAGGTGGTGATCCGCAAGGACGCCTTCGAGGTCGGCGACCGCGTCGGTGGCCTCATCCAGCGCATCGACAAGGCAGCACCGGTCGCGGCCAACGCCACGGGCGCGCCTGGCGCCGCGGCTTCGGCGGCGGCGGCCACGCCGGCGACGTTGGCCAACGGCACCGTGGCATTGAAGACGCTCAATGCGCTCATGGTGCAGATCAAGCAGAAGTTTCCCGACAAGACCGAGGTCTCCGTGCTCGCCGAGCCCGACACCTCCTACGACCAGCTCATCCAGGTGATGGACGCCGTGCGCGCCGCACCGACCTCGCGCATCGAAAACGGCAGCGCCAAGGTGATGATGGGCGAACTGTTCCCCGACATCGCCGTGGGTGACGCGCCGGTGCGCGGCGCCGCCGCCGGCACGGCGCGCGCTACTGCCGCTTCCGTGGCCGCCCCCGCAGCCGCAGCCGCGGCCACGACCACCGCCAATGCAGCCGCCACCAGGCCAGGAGCGCAGCGATGAGCCGCTCGACTGCCCTCGACAGGCGCAACGCGCGCAAGAACTCGGGTTCGTCGGTGGACATGAACCTCGTGTCGCTGATCGACGTCTTCACCATCCTCATCTTCTTCCTGCTCGCGCAGGTGGGCCCGATCGAGACGCTGCCCAGCCCCAAGGCGGTGCAGTTGCCGATGTCCACGGCCGAGAAGGACCCCAAGCCGGCGGTGGTGCTGGTGGTCAGCGGCACCGAGATTTTGGTCGAAGGCCGCAAGGTGGCCGACCTCTCCGCCGTCGTCGCGCAACCCGGCGATCTCATCGCCGCGCTCAAGGCCGAACTCGATCAGCAGGCCCAGCGCGTGGCCGTGCGCGCCGAGAACAAGAAGTCCACCAACGCCATCACCATCATGTCCGACAAGGACGTGCCCTATGCCGTGCTGCGCAAGGTGATGGTGACCTGCGCGACGGCCAACTTCGGCGACGTCTCCTTTGCCCTGCGTCGCAGGGAAGGCAAGGAGATCTGAGATGGCGGCCGCTTCTTTCGCCGCTGTCTCCTTCCGCAAGCCGGTTCTCGCCTGGTCGATCGCGGCCCGTGACGAGGAGCGCTTTCGCCGCATCACCCGCTGGGTGCTCGGCATCGTGCTCTTGCTGGCGCTGATCATGCCCTGGGTGCCGCGTCCGGCGCCCGAGTTGCAGCGCGCGCAGGCGCTGCCCCCGCCGCTGGCCAAGCTGCTGCTGGAGCGCCAGACGCCTCCGCCCCCGCCGCCCCCGCCGCCGCAGGTGGCGCAAGCCGACAAGCCGCTCGCCGATGTGACGCTGCCCCCGAAACCCGAGCCGCCGCGCAAGGACGAGCGTGCGCCAGTGCCGGAGGCACGCAAGCCAGTGCCGAACAAGCCTCCGGGCGAGGCCATCGCGGCGGCACGCCGGCGCGCCACCGGCGTCGGCCTGCTCGCTGCCAGCAGCGAGATCGCGGCCATCGCCGCCGCGCCCGCCGCCGTGCAGCTGCGGCAAGACATCGCTACCGGCCCTGGCGTGGGCGCGGGCCAGGGCGCGGGCGTGGGCGCGGGCACCGAGGCTGGCCTGCCGGCGCGCGCAATGATCACCAGCACCGCCGGCCGCAGCAGCGGCGGCCTCAACACTGCCGCCGTCAGCCGCGACACGGGCGGCGGCGGCCTCGCCGGCCGCGCCACCACGGTGGTGGAAGGTTATGCCGGTGGTGGCGGTGGTGGTGGCGCGGGCGGTGGCGGCGCCGGAGGCAGCGGCCGTGCCGGCGCAGGCGGTGGTGCCGGTGCGGGACCAGCGGCGGGTGGCAACCTCACGCGCAGCGGCAGCGGCAAGGCGAGCCGCTCGATCGAGGACGTCAAGCTCGTCTTCGAGCGCAACAAGGGCGCCATCTACGCGCTGTACAACCGTGCGCTGCGCGAAGACTCGTCGTTGCAGGGCAAGGTGGTGGTGTCGCTGAAGATCGACCCCAGCGGCGCGGTGACCGACTGCCGCATCATCAGCAGCGAGTTGAAGAACGACGACCTCGAGCGCAAGCTCGTGGCGCGCATCCGGCAGTTCGACTTCGGCGCCAAGGAAGTCGAGCCCATGGTGGTGAGCTGGCCGGTGGACTTTCTGCCTTCGTAGCCGCCGGGCCATGCTGCTGGCTCGGTGGCACGCGCGACGAACGTGGGGCGAGAATGGCGACCCATGCCTGCCCTGTCGCCCCGCCTCGAACCCACCGAGATCACACGCCGTCTGCGCGACGCGCCGGCGTGGCACTTGGCTGAAGGCAAGCTCGAGCGCGAACTGAAGTTTGCCGACTTCCAGGTGGCGTTTGGCTTCATGAGTGCAGTGGCCCTGGCTGCGGAGCGCATGAACCACCACCCGGAGTGGTTCAACGTCTACAACCTTGTGCGCATCCAGTTGACCTCGCACGACGTCGCGGGCTTGAGCGAGCGCGACTTCCAGCTGGCCGCCCGCATCGATGCCTTGGCCGCGGCCTTTGCGTCGCCCGGCGCCGGCCCATGATCTGGCCGCCGCTGGCGCTTGTGCTTGTGCTGGCGCTTGCGCCTGCGGCTGCGGCTGCGCAGGAGCTTCGCATTCACTGATCCGCGCCTGCGCTCATCGGCATCGTGGTGACGCTGATTTCGTTGGCGTTTGTGTGGGTCTGGATGGGCGGGGCGCGCTGACGAACCAGCGCGGCCGCAGCGCGGCCGAGCCACGTCACCACCGTGTGCTACGGTGGGCCGAATGAACTGGCCACGCTTGCAACCGCTGTGGCAGCGCTTTCGCAACTGGCTCGCCAAGCGCACCAGCCTGTTGCGCGGCCGCTGGCTGCACATCGAGGTCGAGGCCTCGGTGGCGCGCTGGACCTGGTGGCCCATGCCCTGGAGCCGGACGAGCTGGAACTGCATGCTTTACCGCCCCGCTGGCCTGGCCGACGGGCAGGAGGCGCCGCTCATCGTGCTGTTGCATGGCTGCGGTCAACGTGCTGTTGATTTCGCGCTGGCCACCGGCCTCGTGGCGGCAGCGGAACGCGGGCACTTCCGCCTGCTGTGCCCCGAGCAGCGCGAGCGTGCCAACGCATGGCGCTGTTGGAACTGGTTCCACGCACCGGCGCAGAATGGACAGGGCGAATTGCAGGTGGTGCTGCAGGCGCTCGATGCTGCCGGTGAGCGCGTGCGCTGCGGCCGCGTCGCTGCCATGGGGCAGAGCGCCGGCGCCGGATTGGCGGCGTTGCTGGCGTTCCACCACGCCACGCGCTTCGATGCCGTGGTGACCGTGGCTGCTCCACCGCTGCTGGGCAGAGGCAGCCTGCAGGATCCACGCAAGGTGATGAAGCAGGGCCTGTCGATCTCGCCCTCGATCGCGGCCTTGCACCTCGAAGGCTGCGCGCCGCTGCTCGTACTGCACGGCGCAGACGATGACGTCGTGTCGCCGCTGTGCGCCGAGCAGCTGGCCACGCAGGCCGCGCACGTGCTGCAACGCCTGCCCGGTGGACTGACCGAGCAGCCGCTGGGCGACGGCCGTGAGTACCGCGCGGCGGGCCGCCTTGTGCTGCGGCTGCGCGTGCTGCCGGGGCTCGGCCATGTTTGGAGTGGCGCGTTGGGCGGTCACCCGCACGTGCTCGTCTCGGGCCCGCCACTCGCTGAGTTCGCGCTCGGCTTCCTGCGCGAGGCCGGCGTGTTGGCTCCCGAATGAGGGCGCGCCTTCGGTCCTCTTTCGTGCCCCGAGGTCGGCGACGAACTGCGGCTTGGCTCTCTGTTCAACGACCCGGCCTGATGGGAGGCTGACCGACAGCCGCGCGCGTCAGGCGCGCGCTGGGCCAGGCCGCGGCATCAACCACGAGGCGATGCACCACTGCGCCGCCCAGTAGGCGGTGAGGATCCACAGGCTTGCCAGGGGCAATGGCCCCGCGAACTTGTTCGTTGCCAGTAGCGCATCGGAGGCCACGAACAGCGCACCGCCCAGCGCGAGTACCACGCCGCGCGGCTCGCCACGGCGCCACAGCACGGTGGCCTGTGCCGCCATCGAAGCCAGGCACAGCACATAGGCGATCACCGGCCCCTGCAGCGCGCCAGGCACACCGGGCCACAACCGCCACAGGATCAGTCCCGCAACGAGCGCGTAGGCCACGAACGCCGGCCACCAGGCGCCGAACCGCTGGCGGCGCGTGAAGGCCACGAGATACGCCAGGTGCGCGAGCAGGAAGCTCACGAGGCCGGGCAGGAAGCCCTCTTGTGGCCACAGCAGTGCCACATCGCCGGCGAGCGAGAGCCAGAGGCCGGCCAATACCCAGCTCCGCGTCGTGGTGCCCTCGCCGCTCAGTTCGCCGCGGCGTGTGGCGTACGTGATCACGCACAGCGTGGCCAAAGGCTTGAAGACGAAATTGAGCGCCGGATATGCCAGCGCCCAAGGAGCCGAGGCGATGGCGAGCGTGGCGCAGAGCCACAGGCCTGCGGCGAGCCAGCGCTCCGTGTGCCCTCCCGATCCGGCCAGCGACTTCATGCGGCTTCCGTTCCCGTTGCCGTCACTGATGCCGTCACTGATGCCGTCACCGATGCCGTCACCGATGCCGTCATCGCGCAGGCTCCCTGCCCTTCGCTGAATCCGCTGCCGCCGCCTCCGTGGCCAACACACGCGCAGACAGTTCGGCGCGAATGCGCTTCAAGCGCTCGCGCGGGTCTTCCTTGACCGTCTCCTCGTCAAGCTTCATCTCGGCGATGTAGCGGCTCGGCATGCTGGCCACCATCTCACGCCCGCGTTTGCGCCGGCGCAGCCAGCTCACGGCCAGCGTGCGCTGCGCGCGCGTGATGCCGACGTACATGAGGCGGCGCTCTTCCTCCAGGCGTTCGGTGGTCATCTCTTCCTCGGCACCCTTAAAGGGGATGAGGCCCTCGTTGACGCCCACCAGCACCACGTGCGGCCACTCCAGGCCCTTGGCGGCGTGCAGCGTGGACAGCGTGACCACGTCGGTATCTTCGCCGCGCTCGGCGATGCTGATGATGATGCTGATGGTCTGCGCAACGTCGAACACGCTGCTGCGCTCGCGCTCGTTGGTGCCACCTTCCTGCGTGATCTCGCCGCCGCAGCGCTTGGCGATCCAGTCGACGAAGTCGAGCACGTTGCTCCAGCGCGCAGTGGCGAGTTTCTCGGTATCTTCGCCATCGAAGAGATGCTGCTCGTAGCCGATGTCCTTGAGCCAGCCGAGCAGCAGGGCCTTGGCATCCTCGCTGCCCGTGGTGTGGCGTGCGCGGTGCTCGAAGTCGTTCACATAGCGGCCGAACTCGTGCAGCGCATCGATGGCCTTGCCCTTGAGTGCGGCCGATAGCGTGGGTGCGAAGAGCGCCTCGAAGAGACTGTCCCTGCGTTTGCCGGCGAATTCGCCGAGCGAGGCCAGAGTCTGGTGCCCGATGCCGCGCTTGGGAGTCGTCACCGCGCGCAGGAAGGCGGGGTCGTCGTCGTTGTTGACGATGAGGCGCAGCCACGCGCACAGGTCCTTGATCTCGGCGCGGTCGAAGTAGCTGGTGCCACCGCTCACCTTGTAGGGGATCTGCGCCGCGCGCAGTTTTTGCTCGAATACCTTGGCCTGGTGGTTGGCGCGGTAGAGCACGGCGATGTCCGCGAACTGAACCGGCAACACGGCGCCATTCACCGAGTTCACCCCCAGCCGTCCACCTCGCAACGCCTGGATGCGCGCCACCACGCGCTCGGCCTCGTGCTCCTCGCCGTCGCACTCGATCACCTTCACCGGATCGCCGTCGCCGAGCTCGCTCCACAGCTTCTTCTCGAAGAGCTTGGGGTTCTTGGCGATCACGGCGTTGGCCGCGCGCAGGATGTGGCCGGTGCTGCGGTAGTTCTGTTCGAGCGCGATGACCTTGAGCGAGGGGAACTCCAGCGGCAGCCGCTTGAGGTTGTCGATGGTCGCGCCGCGCCAGCCGTAGATGCTCTGGTCGTCGTCGCCCACGGCGGTGAAGGGCGTGCGGCCGCCGTCGGCCTGCGCGCCGCCTACGAGCGCCTTCAGCAGCGCGTACTGCACGGCATTGGTGTCCTGGTACTCGTCTACCAGCACGTGGCCGAATGCGGCCTGCCACTTGGCGCGCGCCTCTTCGTCGCGCCTGAGCATCACCAGCGGCAGGCCGATGAGGTCGTCGAAATCCACCGCCTGATAGGCCAAGAGCCGCTCCTGGTACAGGCGCATCACACGCGCGGCCACACGTTCGTCGTCATCGGCGGCGGCGGCTGCGGCGGTGTCGACGTCCAGCCCCTGGTTCTTCCACAGGCTGATGGCCCACTGCCAGCGGCGCGCCTGTGCGTTGTCCGTGTTGCCGCCGCAGTCGCGCAGCACGCCCAGCACGTCGTCACTGTCGAGGATGCTGAAGTTGTTCTTCAGGCCGATGCGTTCGCCGTCCGCCCGCAGCATGCGCACGCCCAGGCTGTGGAAGGTGCTCACCACCAGCTCCTTGGCCGCGCGCGGGCCCACCAGCACCTTGGCGCGCTCGCGCATTTCCGCGGCGGCCTTGTTGGTGAAGGTGATGGCCGCGATCTGCTTCGGCTCGAGCCCGTGCTGTAGCAGCTTGGCGATCTTGTGCGTGATGACGCGGGTCTTGCCCGAGCCGGCGCCAGCCAACACGAGGCAGGGGCCATGCAGGTGATGCACCGCCTCCAGCTGCGCCGGGTTGAGTGAAGCCACGACGGCGGTACCGGATTTCGAGGGGGCATTCATGGGGGCGGCGGATCATAGTGGCCGCCCAACGGGAAGCGCGGAATGGGCGCTGCACGTCCCGCGTACACCTAGTCACCGGAAGTTGCGTGGCCACAACGGCTGCGCCTGACCGGGCCACGGCAAGGAGACACGGATGATCGCAAGAGAAAACTCGCGGGGCGCCACAGTCATTTCGTTGGCGGCTTTGACCTTCGCGTTGGGGGCCCCAGCGGCGTGGGCCACCGAGGGCCACCACCGTGACAGCATCGAGACCCGATTGCGCAGCTTCAACGAGGTGCCGGCGGTGGTATCGCCTGCACAAGGGCGATTCAAGGCCTGGGCCGACCAGGCTTCGGGCACGGTGAGCTACGAACTCAGCTACAGCGGCCTCGAAGGCAATGTGGTGATGGCGCACATCCACATTGGCCAGCGCGGCGTCAACGGCGGCATCATGGTTTGGTTGTGCGGTACGCCCACCAGCCCGGGGCCGGCCGGCACCCCGTTGTGCCCGGCCTCGGGCAGCGTCACCGGCAGCATCAGCTCGGCCAACATCCTGGCTGTTGCTGCCCAAGGCGTGGCGGCCAACGACTACGCCAAGTTCTCCGCCGCGGTGCGCGCTGGCGTGGCCTATGTGAACGTGCACTCCAGCCGTTACCCGGGCGGCGAGTTGCGCGGGCAGCTGCGCGCGGACGACTAGACCATGAAGCCGAGGTTGCGCTTGGCCGCGTCGAAGTTGGCGAGGTTGGGGAAGATCGTGGCGAGGTCGCCGGCCGAGACGCCGAACCAAGTGCCCAAGGTCGCCGCCAACTGATCGACGGAGGTGCCCGGCAGCAGCGAGCCGTTGCCGAGTTGGTCGGGGCTGCCATCGAAGTTGCTGTTGCTCGCGTTCTTCGTCGCGAGCGTGGGGAAGGTGCCGTATAGATCGCCGCCCTTCACGGCGCCCCCCATCACGAAGTGGTGCGAGCCCCAGCCGTGGTCGGTGCCGTCGCCGTTGCTGGTGAAGGTGCGGCCAAAGTCGCTGGCGGTGAAGGTGGTGACCAGATCGCGTGCCCCCAATGCGCCAAGCGCGGTGTCGAAGTAGCGCAGAGCCTGCGTCACGCGCGCCATCAGGTCGGCATGGTTGCGGTTTTGCAGGTCGTGCGTGTCGAAGCCGCCCAGGCTGACGAAGAACACCTGGCGCTTGGCCCCCGTGGCGCCGCGCATGCCAGCGTCCACCATGCGCGCCACCACCTGGAACTGCTGCGCGACGGCGTTGAAGGCGAGTGCGCCGGTGAGCGGGTTCGGGTACAGCAGCTTGGGGTCGGCATTGGCGTTGTAGTTGCCGCTCGGCGGGACGGTGCCGAACGCGGCATCGCTGGCCGGGCGCAGCGCCGAGCGCAGCAGCGCCTCGGCGGCGATGGAGCGTTGCGATACGGCGGCCACATCGGCATCGAAGACATGGCCGCCGCGCGCGCCGCCGACGATGCGGTTCAGTGCATCGGCCACCGCGACGGAGCCGTACACCTGCCCATTGGCATTCGCGCCCAGCCGGATGGCGCCGCCGCTGCCCACCTGGTACTGCTGCACGCCGTTGCCGCTCAACCAGACGGCGCTGCCGGTGGCGGAGACGGCCGTGAACACCGCGTTGGTGTTCATGCTGGCCAGTGCATCGCCCATGCGCCCGCCCCAGCCCTTGGTGGCGCCTTCGGGTGCCAGCGCCTGCCAGGTGCTCTGCTGGTCGTTGTGCGAGAACAGGCGCAGCGGCTTCGGGTGCGAACTCTGTCCGTACTGCGCCTTGGACGTCGGCAGCACCAGCGGGCCGACGTTCGGCAGGATGGCCAGGCGACGGTCGGTGTTGAACATCGTCACCAGCTCACCCATCAACGGGTGCAGCGCGAAGGTGCGCCCCTGCGCATTGATGGGTGCGATCGGCAGCACGCCACCGAGCCGCGCCGGCGTGCCCGCAGCGGCGGCGGTGTTGGCCGCGATGCCGGGGGCGAGCAGAGAGATGGGGTCGGGCGCCTGGTTGCGCGTGGCGGTGTACGCCGACCAGCTCGCGCTGTCGGTCGGCAACACCATGTTGAAGGCGTCGTTGCCGCCGAAGAAAAAGAGGCACACGATGGCCCGGTAGTCGGGCGCGCCCTGTGCCGCGGCAGAGCCGGCCGCCAGCAGGTTGAGCGCCAGCGGTGCGCCTGCCCCGGCCAGCACCGACATCGTTGCGCCGTGGCGCAGGAACAGGCGCCTCGAGGCATCGAGGTGCAGCGCCGGGGCGTTGGCCATCGATGGCATGGAGTGCAAGGGGTGCTGGATCTTGGTTGGCTTCATGGTCGGCTCCTCGCGCGGCTCACTTCAACACCACGAACTCGGGCGACGCCAGCGTGAGCAGGACCGCCGCATTGACACGGTTGCGCCTGGCGCCGTCGATAGCCGCCTGGTTGCTGCCGTTCGCCGCCGGGATGGTGATGCTGTTGATCGCACCCACGATCTCGGCCTTGAGCGCCGCGTTGGCCGCGCCGTAGATCAGGCGTGCCATCACGCGATCGATCAGCGCGGAGGCGTCCGCGGCCAGTGCGATCTCCGCGGCATAGCCGGCCTGGAGGTCACGCCGGTTGAAGGGCGCGCCATTGGCGATGCCCACACCGGCGGAGAGGTTGTCGCGCATGTAGTTCACGTAACCCGCGGCGCTGGTCTCGCTGGCAATCTGCAACTCGGGCGACACCAGCCCGCGCGCGGCCGTCTGCGTGCCGCCGGGCACGAAGCCCGGGCGGTAGAAGTTGAACACCGAGGGCGAGCGCAGCGGCGTCTGCCCGAGTTGCGTGCCTGGGTTGTCGGTGTTGCCGACCCTGTAGTGGCCGGTGTCGCTGGCGTGCGGGAAGGCACGCAGGAAGGCCGCCAGGCGCAGTACCGGCTCGCGCACCTTGCCCGAGGTGTCGTTCATGCGGCGTGCCTCGGGGTGCATCAGCACCGCCTTCAGCACCGCCTTCATGTCGCCGCGCACGCCGCTGCCGTTGTCGGCGAACGCACGCGCCACGGCGGCCACATAGGCAGAGCTCGGGTTGCTGGTGACAAAGCGCTGGATCAGTTGTTTGCCGATGAACGGCCCCACGTTGGGGTGCAGGTTCAGCCGGTTCAGCGCAGCGCTCAAGCTCGCCGTCGGGTCGGCCGTGGTCTGCGCGGCCACGGTGGTGCCGAGGAAGACCTTGCTCTCGGTGCTGTGATACTGCGCATAGCCCAGCATCGCCTTGAAGGCCCGGTCGGGGTCGCTCACTCCGTTGTTGGCGCCGCTGAAGAAGCAGTTGTTGGCCGGCCAGTCGGGGCAGGCATAACTCCAGCCGGTGAAGACACGCGCCAGGCCCGAGATGTCGGCCGGCGTGTAGGTCTCGAGCGCGGCGCCGCCCGCGCCGGTCTTCACGCTGCCGTCTTCGTTGAGCTCGACGAGGCCGATGGTGAACAGCTGCATCACCTCGCGCGCATAGTTTTCGTCGGGCACGCGGCCGGTGCGCGCATCGGCCTTCTGGTTGCGCAGGTGCGAGAGGTACACGCCCATCATCGGGTGCCGCGATACCGATTCCAGCAGCTCGCGGTACGTGCCCAAGCCCCTCTCGCCCAGCATGTCGAGGTAAGCCGCCACCGCGCGCGGGTTGTCGCCCACGGTGCTGTCGACCATCGAGATGACGAAGATCTGGCTGAGGGCGAAGGCCAAACGCTGGCGCAACTGGTCGGGGCCGGTGACGGCCTGCTTCCAGAACGATTCGAAGACCTCGCTCTGGCCCGCCGCATTGGCCGCGTTGGCGGCCTTGATCTCGGCGTCGCGCGCCTCCCAGTGAACGCGATGGCTCTGCGCCGGCGCGCGCGCGAACTGCTCATCGATCCAGGCGGCGTAGCCGATCTCCATCAAGCGGTCGATGTCGGCATCGATGGGCCCGAAGGTGGCCTGAGCCAGGAAACGCGCCGCTTCGTCGCGCGTCGCAGGCTTCTCCACCGAGGGCGGCGGTGGTGGCGGCGGGCTCGTTCCAGGGTCGTCACCGCCGTTGCCTCCGCAGCCGGCGAGGGCCGCCGCGGCGGCCAAGGCGATAAAGGCGCTTCGAACATTCGTCAGCATCATGGCTGCGGCCTCCGGACAAGGAACGTCGCGATTGTCGGGGCTGAGTTGTGAATGCGACGTGTCCGAGCGCTCTTGTCGAGTCTCGGCGTTACCAAAGGATGCAGCCGATACAGCCCTGCGGATCCGCAGGGCCGCACCCAATCAGTGTGAGGTCAGAGCACCGGCGCCAGCGCGCGGCGTGCGTCCACCAGCGGCACGCCCTCGCGCGTGGCCCACTCGGCGAGCTGATCCTCGCCGATGCGCCCCACATTGAAATAGCGCGCCTCGGGGTGGGCCAGGTAAAAGCCGCTGACACTGGCCGCCGGCGTCATCGCCAGGCTCGCGGTGAGGTCCATGCCGATCTCGGTGGCGATCAGAGTCTCGAACATCGCACGCTTCACGCCGTGGGCCGGGCAGGCCGGGTAGCCGGGTGCGGGGCGGATGCCGCGGTAGGCCTCGCCGATCAGCTCACGCTCGGAGAGCTTCTCGCCCGCGGCGTAGCCCCAAAACTCCTTGCGCACGCGTTCGTGCAGCCGTTCGGCGAAGGCCTCGGCCAGGCGGTCGGCCAGAGCCTTGAGCATGATGGCCGAGTAGTCGTCGTGCGCGGCCTCGAACTCGCGCTCCTTCTTCTCCACGCCAAAGCCGGCCGTGACGGCGAAGAGGCCCACGTGGTCGGCGGCCACGCCGCGAGGCGCCACGAAGTCCGCGAGACTTCGATTCGGTCGCTTCACTCCCTCGACCACGGGGCGCTCGGTCTGCAGGCGCAGCGGGTTCCAGCGCATCGCCACCTGGGTGCGCGACTCGTCGGTGTAGATCTCGATGGTGTCGTCGTCCACCGTGTTGGCCGGCAGCAGCGCGAGCACGCCGTGGGCCTGCAGCCAGCGGCCATCGATGAGACGCTGCAACAGGCGCTGCCCGTCGGCAAGCACCTTGCGCGCTTCGCTGCCGACGACCTCGTCGTCGAGGATGGCCGGGTAGGCGCCCGCGAGGTCCCAGGTTTGGAAGAAGGGGCCCCAGTCGATGTAGCCGGCCAGTTCGGCGAGGTCCTGGTTGCGCAGCACGCGCCGGCCGATGAAGCGCGGCTTGGGTGGCACGTAACCCGCCCAGTCGATGGCGTGCTTGTTGGCGCGGGCCTGGGCCAGCGTGACCAGCGGTGTCTGCTTGCGCTGCGCGTGCAACGTGCGCACGCGCTCGGTGTCGGCCTTCAGCTCGGCGATGAAGGCGGCGGCGCGTGTGTCGCTCAGCAGCTCCGAGCACACGCCGACGCAGCGAGATGCGTCGGGCACGTAGACCACCGGCCCCTCGTAGTGCGGCGCGATCTTCACCGCGGTGTGCACGCGGCTCGTGGTGGCGCCGCCGATGAGCAGGGGCGTGGCGCGTGCGCGGAAGTACTCGTCGCGCTGCATCTCGGCGGCCACGTGCTGCATTTCCTCCAGGCTCGGCGTGATGAGGCCAGACAGGCCGATGATGTGTGCGCCTTCGACACGCGCCTTCTCGAGGATGTCCTGGCACGGGACCATCACGCCCATGTTGATGACCTCGAAGTTGTTGCACTGGAGCACGACAGTGACGATGTTCTTGCCGATGTCGTGCACGTCGCCCTTCACGGTGGCGATGACGATCTTGCCCCTGGCCTTGACGTCGCCGCCGGCGTCCTGCAGCGCCCGCTTCTCGGCCTCGATGTAGGGCAGCAGGTGCGCCACCGCCTGCTTCATGACGCGCGCGCTCTTCACCACTTGCGGCAGGAACATCTTGCCGGCGCCGAAGAGGTCGCCGACGATATTCATGCCGGCCATCAGCGGCCCTTCGATGACGTGCAGCGGCCGCCCGCCCTTGGCCTCGATGGCACGCCAGGATTCTTCGGTGTCGACGGTGATGAACTCGGTGATGCCGTGCACGAGCGCGTGGCTCAGCCGCTCCGCGACGCCGGCATTGCGCCACAGGAGCCGGGTGGTTTCATCCTTGGCCGCGCCCTTGGCCGTCTCGGCGATTTCGACGAGGCGTTCGCCCGCGTCGGGGCGGCGGTTCAGCACCACGTCTTCCACGCGCTCGCGCAGCACCGGTTCGAGGTCGTCGTACACGCCCACCATGCCGGCGTTGACGATGCCCATGTCCAGCCCCGCTTTGATCGCGTGGTACAGGAACACGGTGTGGATCGCCTCGCGCACGGGGTCGTTGCCGCGGAAGCTGAAGCTCACATTGCTGACGCCGCCGCTCACTTTGGCGCCTGGAAGGTTTTGCTTGATCCAGCGCGTCGCCTCGATGAAGTCGACGGCGTAGTTGTTGTGCTCTTCGATGCCGGTGGCGATGGCGAAGATGTTGGGGTCGAAGATGATGTCCTCGGCCGGGAGGCCGACTTCCTCGACGAGGATGCGGTAGGCGCGCGCGCAGATCTCGGTCTTGCGCTGGTAGGTGTCGGCCTGGCCCTTCTCGTCGAAGGCCATCACGACCGTGGCCGCGCCATACCGCCGCACGAGGTTGGCCTGACGCTTGAACTCGGCCTCGCCCTCCTTGAGCGAAATCGAGTTGACGATGCCCTTGCCCTGGATGCACTTGAGGCCGGCCTCGATGACGGTCCACTTGCTGGAGTCGATCATCACCGGCACGCGCGCGATCTCGGGCTCGCCGGCGACGAGCTTGAGGAAGCGCTCCATGGCCGCGGCCGAGTCGAGCATCGCCTCGTCCATGTTGACGTCGATGATCTGCGCGCCGTTCTCCACCTGCTGGCGGGCCACGGCAAGGGCATCCTCGAAGCGGCCTTCGAGGATCATCCTGGCGAAGGCGCGGCTGCCGGTGACGTTGGTGCGCTCGCCGATGTTGACGAAGAGGTGGCCCTCGCCGATGGAGACGGGCTCCAGGCCCGACAGCAGCATCGGGCGTGGCTTGGGCCGGGTGGGGGAGGCAGGGGCGTTCACGGCGGGGGCTCGGTCACCTTGTGGAAGGGGACGAGCGCCGTTGCCGACCACGATCGAGCTCGGTGACTGGCCCGGCCGCGGTGCCCCGAGCCTGGCGCGCCGGCCCCGCAGGCGGGACACGATGGGCGCGTTGCAACGCTCCTCGGGGAATCGACATTCTATCGACGCCCGTCATGGGCAGGCGGGCCGCAGCAGCCGCGGCCGTGTCGAATTGGGGCGCTCGGCAGGGCCATGGCTGGCGCGGAGGGGCGCATCCGCAGCATTGCGGCACGCGTATAACGCGACCATGCGTCCAAGACTTCCGCACCTTCTCGCCTGCCTTTGCGTCAGCTTCGTGCCTGCGACACGCGCCCACGACACCTGGCTCGAAGTGCGCGAGGGCGTGGCGGGCGCCGGGCCGGGCGTGGTGCAACTGGCGATGACCACCGGGGATCTCTTCCCGCGCGGCGAGTCAGGCACCGAGCCGGATGCGCTGGTCGAACGCCAATGTGAGAGCTCGACCGGCCGGGCCGTGACCCTGGTGCCGATACAAAGCCGACCCGAAGCCCTTTGGCTCGCGGCCTCGACGCCGGGCGGGACGCGCCTGCTTCGCTGCAGCGTGCACACCACCGTGTTCGAAGTGGAGATCGCTGCGGCCGTGGTGCCCAAGTACCTGCGCGAGATTGCTGCGCCACCTTCAGTGCAACAGGCCTGGGCCGAGCAGCAGCAGCAGGGCCTGCCCTGGCGCGAGCGCTACTCCAAGAGCGCCCGCATCACCTTGGAAGCTGCGCCCCTGCCGGCACCACAACTGCCGCCGCTGGCGCTGGACATCGAGCTGGAGCCAGGCCGCGAATTGCGCGCCGGGCGCGTGCTCTCCTTTCGCGTCCTGCGCGATGGCCGGCCGTTGCCTGACCAGGCCGTCGAACTGCGCGGCACCCTGAGCCGCCTGGGTGTCTGGCGCCGTACCGATGCAGAAGGCCGCGCCAGCGTGCCCTTGCCTTTTGCAGGGCGCTGGGTGTTGCGCGCCACGGATCTTCGGCCCGCGCCGGGTGAGCCGGGGCGCTGGGAAAGCCGCTTCGTCACGCACACCTTCGCGGTGCCCGACGGGGCCCCCCCGGTTCAGCCGAGCCAGCCAGCTTCGACGCCGAACGCACGCTCGACAAACCACAGCAGCGCCAATGCGGCGATCAGCATCGAGCCGCCGGTGAAGACCGCCCGCCGATAGAACGGCGTGCGCCGCAGGCTGAATGCCAACGGCAGGAAGATCAGCACGATCGCGAGTTGGCCAAGTTCGACGCCGACGTTGAAGCCGAGCAGCGCCAGCGCCAACGCGCCCTGCGGCAAACCCAGTTCGGCCAGCGCTCCGGCAAACCCGAACCCGTGCACGAGGCCGAAGCCGAAGGCCACCAGCCAGCGGCGGCCGCCGATCAACGGCCACACGTTGTTGGCCGCAGCCAGCACCACCGAGGCCGCAATCATCGATTCGACCGGCCGCGAAGGAAGCGTTACCCATTCAAGCGTGGCCAACGTCAGCGTGATCGAGTGCGCCAGCGTGAAGCCGGTGACGATCTTCAATACGTCGAGGAAGGCACCGCGGAATGTGCCCGTCGGCACCCAGCGGCCTTGTTCCCGCCACAGCACAGCGGGCAGCAGCAAGGCCACGAGGAAGAGGATGTGGTCGATGCCGATCCAGATGTGCCACACACCTTGCGCGACGTAAGTGGCGAAGGTCTTCCACGCGCCTGCCTCGGCGAGCACGAAGCGCTGGGCCACTGGCGCGCCGGGATCAAGCACTGCACTGCGCGTGGCGGCGCCCGACTCGAGCTTGAAGAGCGCGCGGTGAGTCGGGTTGCTGTCGGCGAACACGCGGTATTCGAGAGCCAGCTCGCGCATCACCGCGGGGCACTCGAAGTTCAGGAACAGCACCGCGTAGCCGCTGCCGCCATGTTCGACCACCTGATGTTCGGCGGGCTTGCCCGGGCAGAGCTGGCCGTCTGCCTGCAGCACCACGCGTGCGCTCGCGTAGGCGGCGATGGCAGGATGCGCTTGGCGCAGCTCGCCCCAGGTGATCTCGCCGTTGCCGTCGCGGTCCAGCGAGAGCACCTCGTCGAGGTCGTGCAACGCCAAGTCCAGGCGCCCTGTCACGGCGGCGCTGCCGGCTTTGGTGCTCAGCGTCAGATAGGCCTCGGACGTGCTGTGCGCCTGAACTTCCGGCGACGCAAGTGTGCAGATGGCGGCCAGCGCCATCAACAGCCGCGTCCCCGCTGCACGCAAGCCCTCGGCAGCTGCATTCAAGACATCCGCATTCATGGCAGTCGCCTCAGGGCATCGGCCAGCCCCTGCAGGCGTGGTGCCTCGATGCGCGACTCGGTCAGCCAGCGCAATGCCGGCTCGGCCGCGGCCTTGTCGCGGGCGGCCAGGGCCGCCTCGAGCAGCACACGGGCGTCCGCGGGCTCGCGTTGCACGGCGAAATTGCTTCGTGCCAACGTGAGCGCACGCGCGGCGTCACCCTGCAGCGCGAGCACAAAGCGGGCCTCCTCTTTTTCGTGCAGGGCGTCGCCGAGCCGCCGTGCAGCATCAAAGCGCGACGCCAGTTCGCGGCGGTGTTCGGCCGCCTGCGGTTCGCGCAGCCGCTCGCCGGCAAGGGCCAGTCGCAGCAGCAGTACGTCCACCCGTTCGCGGCCGGCCAGCAGTGCCTTCACCTCGGCGGGGCGGTTGTGGTCGAGCAGGAAATCGGCGTACGCAGCCTGCAGGTAAACATTGCGTGCGTCGATGCCCAGGGCCTCGCGGTAGGCCGCCTCGGCCGCGGCATCCTGGCCGCGGCGTTCCTCGGTCTCGGCCAACCGCGTGAGCACCCACAGGCGCTCGGCCGGGCTCACCGCGTCCTCCCGCGCGAGGCCCTCTCGCAGCATCTGCGCTGCAGCGGCCGCCGATCCCGTGGCTGCGTCCACCTGGGCCCGGCAGCCCAGCACTGACAGGGGCGTGGTCAGGGCCGCGAGCTTCTCGCAGGCCTGACGCACTTCGGCATAGCGGGCCTGCACCATGAGGATGGCGGCGCGCCACAGCCAGGCCTCGTGGGCCTGCGGATCGCTGGCGATGGCGGCGTCGAGGTCGGCCAGCGCCGGATCAAAGCGGTGGCTGAACTGCAGCACCACGGCACGCTGAATGCGCAGCAGCGTCGGCGGATTCGGTTGCGCCCACCACGGGCCAAGGGCGGCTTGGGCGCAGCCCAGGTGCCGCGGGTCCCCATCGGCGTGAAAGCGGTCGATGCAGTGCCGGGCCAGTGCCAGCGCCGCCTCGGCATCGGAGGGATTGCGCCGCCAGGTCTCACGCAACGTGGCCAACGCACGCGCCGTGGCATCGTTGGTGCGGGAGGGCACGCGCTGGAGCACCTCGAGGTCAGAGGTCGGCGTGCGTGGCTGGGACAGGGCAGGATTCGCATTCAGCGCCAGCAACATGCAACAGAAAGGAACAACCCGGAACAGCAGCATCCCAGAGATGCTAGCTGCTACAGCGGACACGCCTCGCGTGCCATCACCTCTGGAGTCCGACACGCACTTCGGTCGGCGGCACAGCGATGGCGTTGCCAGCCTGTCAACGACCGGACAAGGACCCCGTTAGGTTTCGGTCGGGAGACACAACCCGGCCTGAGTACCAAACGAGTCACCTCGTTTTCTTCAATCTTTTTAGAGAGACTGACCCCATGAGCAAGATCCTCGCCGTGCTGGTTGCCACGGCTTTCGCCGCCGCCCCGTTCACCGCCCAGGCTGCCTCGCACGCTGCCGCCGCACCGGGCGGCAAGGCCAGCGAAGCCAAGCCGATGGCTGACAAGCCCGCCAAGCCCATGGCTGACAAGCCAGCCAAGGCGGCGGCTGACAAGCCCGCCAAGCCTGCCAAGCCCGCGGCCGCGCAGCCCGCCGTCTCGGCGCCCGAGAAGAAGTAGTCAGCGGTAAGCGGTGCAAAAGAGCGGGGCATCGGCTCCGCTTTCTTTTCGCGGCACGGCATCGGCCCCACGTCGCGAAGCGCGCCAGATGTCGGCGGCATGGGCACAGCCCTGAGCGACTGGCGTACCCCCGCGGCGATAGACCCGAAGTTGGACGATCCAGCGGCGAGCTGGCCGCCAAACCGGGCCGGGCCCCAGAACAGCGACAGGTAGCGCGCGATCGTGTCGGCGCTGCCCGCAAGGGCCCGACTCGACCCGCTTCTACCTCCCGGTGAGGTCTGCGTAGGGCGGAGCCTCATCTTCGGTTAGTATCAGCGGGTAGTTCTGCACAAAGACCGTCCCTTCGTAGGTCTCTTCATCACCCGCGACGCTCGTTGCGGGCGCAAGTCGATCCCCCGGTTGATGACCTTCTTGGTGTGACTGCCTGGGCCGCCGCGTTGGCTGCACAGCAACCTGAAAGGAAATCAAATGACGACTGAAAATACCACTCAAACCGGCACCGTGAAGTGGTTCGACGACGGCAAGGGCTTCGGCTTCATCACGCCGGACGGCGGCGGCAAGGATCTGTTCGCGCACTTCAGCGAGATCAAGGCCAGCGGCTTCAAGACGCTGGCTGAAGCGCAGCGGGTGCAGTTCGAAGTGACGCAGGGCAAGAAGGGCTTGCAAGCGTCCAACATCCGCGCCGCCTGAACAAGGTGGCCCGTGCGCCGGCCACTGGGGCGGCGCCGCCGGGGGGGCGCGCCTTGTCGGCGCAGCCTTTTCACGCACAATCATAAAGCGGCCCGCGCGGTCGCCCGGCCCGCCCCTGG
>JANNRI010000166.1:0-2336 GCA_031401195.1 Burkholderiales bacterium | reverse complement strand
CCGGCCTGGCGGCCGGTTTGGGCCTGGCTGCCCTGTTCAGTCACTTCGGCATGGGCGAAGGCCTGGCCAATTTCGTCATGATCGCGTTGCTTGCCGTGGCCGCCTTCTTCGTCATCCGCCTGCTGATGCGGCGCTTCGCCGGCGGCAACGCCCAGAACTCAGGCCTGGCCATGGCCGGCGCGGGTGCGGGCGGTCGTACCAGCGGCCCGGTGGCCGTGGCGCCGCCGACGCGCTTCGTCGATGAGCGCCCGGGCATGCAATCTCCAGTGCAATCGCCCGTGCCAGCGTCAGCACAGGCCCCGCTGCAACGTGACGCGCTGGCGCCGGTGATCGGCTCCGACTTGAAGCCGCCGATGAGCGTGGCCGGCCTGGCGCCCATCGCCGACCTGGCAACGCCGGCCGTGCTCAGCCTACCCGCCGGCTTCGACACCGAAGCGTTTGAGCGCCTGGCCAAGATGATCTTCATCCGCCTGCAAGCGGCCAATGACACGGCCGACCTGAACGACCTGCGCAACTTCACCACCCCCGAGCTGTTCGCCTCGCTGCGCGTGGACCTGCAAGACCGCGGCGACGCCAAGCAGCACACCGACGTGGTCAAGGTCGAAGCCCAGTTGATCGACTTCGCCGACGAAGCCGAGCGCCAGATCGTCAGCGTTCGCTTCACCGGCCAGATGATCGAAGAGGCCGACGCCGCCGCCACGCCCTTCGACGAGGTGTGGCATCTGGTGAAGCCCACCGACGACAGCCGCAACTGGGCCATCGCCGGGATTCAGCAGCGCCAGTAAGCGCAGTCGGGCGGCGCAACCCCAGAAGGCTCACCCTGAGCACAGGCACCGTCCGATTGCACCGCGTGCTGCGCGCGCCGCCCGCGCGCGTCTATCGCGCTTTTCTTGACGCCGACGCGATGGCCAAGTGGCTGCCGCCCTATGGCTTCACGTGCAAGGTGCATCACCTGGACGCCCGCGTCGGCGGCAGCTTCCGCATGGCGTTCATCAACTTCGGCACCGGCCACAGCCATGCCTTTGGTGGTGAGTACCTTGAACTGGTGCCGAACGAGCGGCTGCGCTACACCGACAAGTTCGACGACGCCAGCTTGCCCGGCGAGATGGAAGTGACAGTGGTGTTGACGCGCGTGTCCTGCGGCACCGACATCAGCATCGTTCAGGCGGGTGTGCCCGCCGTCATTCCGCTGGAAATGTGCTACCTGGGTTGGCAAGAGTCGCTGGCCCAACTGGCCACGCTCGTTGAACCGACGATTGCCGGCTGATGCCCCTTGCGGGGTGTCGCGTCAGGGCAGTGCTGCAATCAGCCGCCGAGGGCGCGCGCGCCCCTGAGCTGAAGTCTTCAGGTGCAAACTGCCATGCGCAAAGTCATTTTCATCACCCATCCAAATGTGGTGATCAGCAAAGGTGTTCCTGTGCCGCAATGGCCGCTGTCGGCCGTTGGCCGCGCACGCATGCAGGCTGCGCTTCGCCAGCCTTGGATTGCGTCCATCACGTCGATCTACTGCAGCACAGAGCGCAAGGCCATGGACGGGGCCGACATCCTGGCGCAGCATCTGGGCCTGAACGTCACAAAGATGCTTGAGCTCGGTGAAAACGACCGCTCGGCCACAGGCTTTCTGCCACCTCAGGAGTTCGAGCAGGTGGCAGATCAGTTCTTCGCTCGGCCGCATGAATCGGTGCGCGGATGGGAGACGGCCAATGCGGCTCAGCACAGAATCTTGCGTGCCGTCGAGGCTCTGGCCCTGCACGACAAGACCACCGGAACAATTGCCATCGTTTCGCACGGTGCCGTTGGAACCCTGCTGCACTCTCACCTGAGTGACCAACCCATCTCGCGCCGCTGGGACCAGCCCCCCAATGGCGGCGGCAACTACTACTCGTTCCAGCTCAACCCAACGCGTGTCGAGTCGTGGTGGCAAGCAATCGATGAAGCCGTTGTCTGAGCAGATGCCAGCGGTCATCGAAGCGCACCGACTGCCTGCGCGGCAGTGCCCCGGCAACAAGCTCAGGGCAGCTTGGGCGCCTGCCAGGCCTCGGTGCTCGTCAGGCTGGTGAGGAATGCCACCAGCTTGTCGATCTCGGCCTCGCTCAGGCCGCGCGGTTGCAGCACCGGCGTCTTGTTCGGATCGGGTTTGCCGCCACCGGCCATGTAGCGCACGGCCTCCTTCAGGGTGGCCGCGCTGCCGTCGGGGAAATAGGGTGCCCCCAGCGCCACCGAACGCAGTGACGGCGTCTTGAACGCACCCCGGTCAACTTCGGCCTTGGTGACGTTGAAGCGGCCGACGTCGGGCTTGTCCTTGCCGTGTTCCAGGCCGATGTTGAAGAAGGTGC
>JANNRI010000165.1:0-66608 GCA_031401195.1 Burkholderiales bacterium | reverse complement strand
CGCGCTGGCTGCCAGCCGATCGCGTGACCCACCCGACTGCGGCCGCGGACGGCGCAGCGGCGTCGGGCGCGGATGCAAATGCCCGAGGGGACGCAGACCCGCTGATCGACCAGGCGGCGCTGAACGGGATCCGGGCCATCGACGATGACGGCTCGGTGCTGGACGAGGTGATTCAGATGTACCTGGACGAAGCACCCCAACATGTCGAACGCCTGAGCAAGGCCATGGACGCAGCGGACCTGCCCGAGATACGCCGCATCGCGCACGCGCTGAAGTCGGCGAGCATGAACGTGGGTGCCAAGACACTGGGCGACATGTGTCGCAGTCTCGAGAATCAGTGCAAGCAAGGCGAGACCCAGGGCCTGGCCGAACTGGCGGGCGCGGTTCACGTCATGCTCGACCGCGTGCAGCCCGCACTGCGCGCCCAGATGAGGCAACCGGCATGAACGCACCGCAAGCCACCGAAGCGGCAGCAGCGCGCCCACACATCCTGGTCGTCGACGACGACGCGGGCAACCGCCGGCTGACGCGGGCCACGCTCAACAAGGCGGGCTTCCGCGTCAGCGAAGTGGGTGACGGCAAGGCGGCGCTCGACGCCATGCGCGAGGGCCTGCCGGACCTGGTGCTGCTGGACGTGAGCATGCCCGTGATGGACGGCTTCACGGCCTGCGAGGAACTGCGCAACCTGCCGGGCGGTGACCGCGTGCCGGTGGTGATGATGACCGGCCTGGACGACACGCAGTCGATCGAACGTGCCTTCGAGGCCGGCGCCACCGACTTCATCACCAAACCCATCAACTGGGCGGTGCTGCCGCACCGCGTGCGCTACATGCTGCGGGCCACCGCGGCCATCAACGAACTGCAGCTGAGCCAACGGCGCCTGTCCAACGCGCAGCGCATAGGCGAGATGGGTGATTGGGAATGGGACCAGCGCGCCGGCCACGTCGTCGCCTCGGAGCAGGCCTGGTACCTCTTCGGCCATGAAGGCGCCACGCAGGCGGTGCCCACGCTCGCGTTCTTCGAAGGCGTGCATGCCGACGACGCCGCGCGCCTGCACAGCGCCTGGGAGCAAGCGGTGGCCCGCGGCGAGGGCTTCGCCATCGAGCACCGCATCGTCTTGAGCGGCCAGGGCCTGCGCCACGTGCATCAGCAGGTGGAGGTCATCGAGCGGGGCGTCGACCGTGCGGCGGTCCGTCTGGCCGGGGCGGTGCACGACATCTCGCGGCGCAAGGAGGCCGAGGAGCAGATCCGCCAACTCGCCTACTACGACGCGCTGACCGGCCTGCCCAACCGCCTGCTCTTCGTCGAGCAGCTCGAGCGGGCACTGGCACATGCCAAGCGTCATGGGCAGCGCCTGTCGGTCATGTTCATCGACCTGGACAACTTCAAGCGCGTGAACGACACGCTAGGCCACCGCGCCGGCGACGAACTGCTGTGCGCCACCAGCGCGCGGCTGGCCTCGGCGCTGCGCGCCAACGATTCGATGGCACGCGCAGGTCTGGAGCGTGCGCCACTCAGCATCGCGCGCCTGGGCGGCGACGAGTTCATCGTCATGCTCACCGATGTCGCCGATCCGGCCGATGCAGCCTCGGTGGCGCAACGGCTGGTCACGACGCTGGCCCAACCGATCGTGGTGCATGGCACCGAGGTGTTCGTGGGCGGCAGCATCGGCGTGGCCACCTACCCGGAAGACGGCAGCGACATCGACACGCTCTTGATGAACGCGGACACGGCCATGTACCGCGCCAAGGCGAGCAAGCGTGGCACCTTCCAGCTCTACGACGCCTCGATGAACGCGCGCGCGCTGGAGCGCCTGCACATGGAGGCCAGTCTGCGGCGCGCCATCGAGCGCGAAGAGTTCCTGCTGCACTACCAGCCGCGCGTGGACGTGATCAGTGGCCGCATCGTCGGCGCCGAGGCATTGATCCGCTGGCAGCACCCGGAGCGCGGCTTGTTGCCGCCTGCGGAGTTCATCCCCCTCGTCGAAGACGTACGCCTGGAGATCCCGATCGGCGAATGGGCGATCAAGACCGTGTGCCGCCAATATGCGCTGTGGCGCGCCGCCGGACTGGACCCGGTCCCGGTGGCAGTGAATCTGGCTTCGACACACCTGCGCGAGGAGGGGCTGCCCGCGCTCGTGAGTCGGGCGCTTGCGATGTACGACGTGCCGGCCAGCTGCCTGGAGATCGAGGTCACGGAATCCATCCTGCTGGCCGACCCCGAAACCAGCGTGCGCATCGCTCAGGAACTGGCGGCGCTGGGTGTCGGTTTGTCTATCGACGACTTCGGCACTGGGTACTCCTCGATGGCCTATTTGAAGAAGCTGCCGATCGCGGCACTGAAGATCGACCGGTCGTTCGTGCGCGACCTCGAGACCGACCCGGACGACGAAGCCATCGTCAGCGCCATCGTTGCTCTGGCGCACAGCCTGAAGCTCAAAGTCGTGGCCGAGGGCGTGGAAACCCGCGCCCAGCTTGCCTTCCTGCAGTCGGTGAAGTGCGACGAATACCAGGGCTACCTCACCAGCCGTGCGGTCAGCGTGCCCGAGTTCGAGGCGCTCCTGCAGCGGCGTGCGGGGCTCGAGCAGTTGTTCACTGCGCATGGTGAGCTGACACCGTTGCTGGTGGACTAGCTGCACGGGTGTCCCTCTCGCAGGTCCGGCCGACGACTCGGTGGTCGGTGCCACTTCCGAGGCGCGTCGGACTGAGCCAGCCACTGGCCCAGCCACTAGCGGAAGTTCCTGCTCCTCGAGGCCAGCCCATGCAGCAGGTCGGAGTGATCGACAAGTTTTCTCGCCACGAGGTGCCTCACCTCCCCTTCGCGCTGCCATATGCCATACACCGTGAGCAGCGTGCTGGCCAGCAGCGGCTTGCGCTGCGCCTCGGCCACGGCCGGCCAGACGATGACATTGACGGCGCCCGTCTCGTCCTCCAGCGTCACGAAGACCACGCCCTTGGCGGTTTCAGGGCGCTGGCGGTGGGTGACGATGCCGCTGGCACGCGCCAGCCGCCCATGCGGGTAGCCACGCAGAATGGCGGCGGGCTGCACCTTGAAGGCGGTGAGTTGATCGCGCAGCAGCGCCACCGGGTGCTGCTCGAGGCTGAGGCCGGTGGCGCGGTAGTCGGCGAGCACGGTCTCGGCGATATCAGGCGCGGCGAGTTCGGCGTGGTCTTCGTGCGTGCGTGTCTGAGCGAGCATGGGCGTGGCGCGCGTATCGATGCCTGCCGTCGCCCACACGGCCTGGTGCCGGTGGCCGGTGAGGGGCTTGAGCGCATCGGACTGCGCGAGCAGCGCAAGAGCATGGGCGTCGAGGACAGAGCGGCGGGCCAGGTCTTCGGGCGCGGCAAAGGGGGACTCGGCACGTGCAGCCACGATGCGCCGTGCGGCCTCCTCGGCCAGGCCGCTCACGCTGTTGAAGCCCAGACGCACTGGCCACAAGTCGGTGGCGGGGCCATGCGCTGTAGGCTCGATCTCGCAAGTCCACGCGCTCGCAGTCACGTCCACCGGCAGCACCTGCACTCCATGCTCACGCGCGTCGCGCACCAGTTGCGCAGGCGCATAAAAACCCATCGGCTGACTGTTCAGCAAAGCGGCGAGAAAGGCATCGGGGTGGTGGCGCTTGATCCAAGCGCTCACGTACACCAGCAGCGCAAAACTCGCCGCGTGACTTTCGGGGAAGCCGTATTCACCGAAGCCCTCGATCTGCTTGAAGATGCGTTCGGCGTAGTCCTGCGCGTACCCCTTCTCGACCATGCGGCCGACGAGCCGTTCGTAGAAGGGGCCCAGGCCGCCCTTGCGCTTCCACGCCGCCATCGCGCGGCGCAGCGCATCGGCCTCGCCGGGAGTGAAGTCGGCGGCGAGGATCGCCAGCTGCATCACCTGCTCCTGGAAGATGGGCACACCCAGCGTGCGCGAAAGCGCCTGCTTCACTTCGGCGCTCGGGTAGTCCACCGGCTCTTCGCCGCTGCGCCGGCGCAGGTAAGGGTGCACCATGCCGCCCTGGATGGGGCCGGGGCGCACGATGGCGACTTCGATGACGAGGTCGTAGAAGTTCACCGGTTTCAGGCGCGGCAGCATGCTCATCTGCGCGCGGCTTTCGACCTGGAAGGTGCCCACGCTGTCACCCAGGCAGAGCATCTCGTACACGGCAGTGTCTTCGGCGGGCACGTCCTGCATGCGGAACTCGGGCAGACCTTCTTTCTGCGCGATGAAGACCAGCGCACGCTTGATCGCGCTCAGCATGCCCAGCGCCAGCAGGTCCACTTTCAACAGGCCGAGCGCGTCCAGATCGTCCTTGTCCCACTGGATGACGCTGCGGTTTTCCATCGCAGCGTTCTCCACCGGCACCAGGCGCGCGAGGTCGTCGCGCGCGATGACGAATCCACCGGGGTGCTGGCTGAGGTGGCGCGGGAAACCGATCAGCGCCGTCGTCAGCTCCACCCACAGCTTGCACGTGGGTGACTCGGGGTCGAAGCCGTTTTCGGCCAGCCGCTCGGCCTGGATGCGGCGGCCGTCGAACCAGTGCTGGCTCTTGGCCACCGCATCGATGCGGTCGAGGTCGATGCCCAACGCCCGGCCCATGTCACGCAGGGCGCTCCTCGGTCGGTAACTGATGACCACCGCGGTGAGCGCGGCGCGATGGCGGCCGTACTTTCGATAGACGTACTGGATGACTTCTTCGCGGCGCTGGTGCTCGAAATCGATGTCGATGTCTGGCGGCTCGTTGCGCTCGCGGCTGACGAAGCGTTCGAAGAGCAACGTCATGCGCGCAGGGTCCACCTCCGTCACGCCCAGGCAATAACACACCGCCGAATTGGCCGCGCTGCCGCGACCCTGGCACAGGATGCCCTGCGCGCGAGCCCACATCACGAGGTCGGCCACGGTGAGGAAATAGGCTTCGTAGCGCAGCTCGCCGATCAGCGCGAGCTCGTGCTCGAGCGTGGCGCGCACGGCGGGCGGCACGCCGGCGGGGAAGCGCGTCACGGCGCCCTGCTCCGTCAATTGGCGCAGCCAGCTGGCCGGCGTGTGGCCTGCGGGCACGATCTCTTCGGGATACTCGTAGCGCAACTCGTCCAGCGAGAAGGCGCAGCGCGCGGCCAGTTCGATGCTCGCTTCCAGCCACTCGGGCCGGAAGATCTGCGCCAGGCGAGCGCGTGAGCGCAGGTGCGCTTCTGCATTGGGCTCGAGTGCAAAGCCGCATTCGGCCACTGTGCATTTCAGCCTCGTGGCGGTGAGCGCGTCCTGCAGTGGCTTGCGCGAACGTGCGTGCATCAGCACGCTGCCCACGGCCACGATCGGCAGTCCGGTGAGCGTGCCCACGCGCTGCACGAGCTCGACCAGCAGGGCATCGTGCGCGTGCAACAGTTGCGGCAACGCAAGTGCGGCGCGTTCGGCGAACCAGGTCTTCAGCCACAGCGCGTGCGCGAGCAGTGTCTCGAAGGGTTGCGTGGAGCGAAGCACGCCTGGCGTGAGCAGCAGCGCCTGGCAATCAGGCAGGCCGGCCAGCGTGGGCAGGTGCGGCACGCGGCCTTCGAGGTCTGACATCAGCGCCTGGTACTCGCCCTTGGCTGCGCGGCGGCGCGCCACGGTGATCCACTGCGAGAGGTTGCCGTAGCCGCGCCGTGATTGCGCCAGCAGCACGAGGTGCGGGCCTGGCTCAGCGCTGCCCTGCGCCTTTGCGGCATTCGCGGCACCCTTTCCCGCTTGAGCTGCTTGAGCTGCTTGAGCTGCTTTAGCTGCTTTAGCTGCTTTTGCTGCTTGCGCAGCCTGGGCCGAGCGCGCGAGCCGCATCTCGGCGCCGATGACGAGGTGCAGCCCCAAGCGCTTGGCCTCGCCATGGGCGCGCACCACGCCGGCCAGCGAACACTCGTCGGTGATGGCGAGCGCGGCATAGCGCAGCGCGTGCGCACGTGCCACCAGTTCCTCAGGGTGGGAGGCGCCTGTGAGGAAGCTGAAGTTGCTGCGGCAATGCAGCTCGGCGTAGCTGGGGAGGGAGTGGCCGGTGCGCATGGTTCGTGAGCGGCAGGTCAGGTGCCATGAACAGTGGTATTGAGGCAGAGACCGAGGCCGAGGCCGCAGCGCGCGTTGGCTCGCGAGATCGCAATCAGGCAAACCGTTGCAAGAAGGGGGTCAGGGCGATGCCACCTCATAACCTGCTGCAGGCTCTTCCACGCGCCGCCCCGGGAGCGGCCCGCGGGCCACGGCAGCGCCGTGGCGCAGGTCGACGCCAGGACCGGCACCCACGCCACCCACCGGCGCGTAGCCGCCAGCCCCACCCATCGGCGCGTAGCCGCCGGCCCCACAAATCGGCGCGTAGCCGCCGGTCGACCCCATCAGCCCCGACCCGAGCCCCCCACCGGGCACACCCACTCCACCCTGCCCGCCCAGTGCGTCGAGCGGGCTGCGCACACCGCCACCGCCCAGGCGCAGCACATGCGTGTAGATCATGGTCGTGCTCACGTCGACATGGCCAAGCAGTTCCTGCACGGTGCGGATGTCATAACCGCCTTGCAGAAGGTGCGTGGCAAAAGAGTGGCGCAGCGTGTGCGGCGAAGCGGGCTTGGCGATGGCGGCGCGCTCCAGCGCATGCTTGAAGGCGCGCTGGAAGGTGCCTTCGAAGAGGTGATGGCGGCGGTATATGCCGCTGCGCGGGTCGGTGGAGCAGGTGGCCTGCGGAAACACCCAGTGCCAGCTCCACGACAGGCCCGCCCGCGGGTACTTGCGCTCGAGTGCGAAGGGCAACTCGACGCCGGCGATGCCCAACGCGCGGTCGGCCGCCCACAGCGCGTGCGCGCGCTGCAGTTGCTCGCGCAGTGGTTGCTCCAACGCGGCTGGCAGCATCACCACGCGGTCTTTGCCGCCTTTGCCATGGCGCACGATGACAGCGCGGTGCTCGAAGTCGATGTCCTTCACGCGCAGCCGCAGCCCTTCGAGCAACCGCATCCCGGTCCCGTAAAGCAGCTTGGCCAGCAGCCCGTGTGGTGAAGGCGGCTCGCGGCCTGCGGCGGCGTTGGGCGAGGGGCGCGCCGCATCGAGCTCGGTGAACAGGCGCGCGAGCTCCTCGCCGCTCAGCACCACCGGCATGCGGCGCACCGTGCGCGGACGCCCGATCTCACCCACCCAAGGCAGGTTCAGGCGCAGCACCTTCTGGTAGAGAAACAAGAGCGCCGACAGCGCCTGCTTGTGCGTGGAGGCCGACGCCTGTCGCTCGCCGGCCAGCCAGCTCAGGAACGCCTCGACATCTCCGTGCGAGAGCTCGGCCGGATGGCGCAGGCCATGGAAGCGAATGAACGAACGCACCCAGTACTCGTACGCATACTCGGTGCGCCTGCTGTAGTGCAGGTAGCGGATCTGCTGGCGCAGTTGATCGAGCAGGCGCGGCGGGTGCTGCGGCGTCTGCGTCTGCGTCGGCGTCTGCGTCGGCGTCTGCGTCGGCGTCAGCGGCGGCGGCGGCGTCTGCGGCGTCTGCGGCGTCTGCGGCGAGCGGGTGCCGAAAGGTCCGCGATGGTCGGATGGAGGAGGAGCCGTCATCGAACTCTCCCGGAGTTGCCAGGTGAACTGTATTTATGTACAGTATCACAAAGCCTGCGGGCAGGGCGGTTAAATCCTCCTCGATCAGAGCGGCGCGACGCTCACTCCCCTCACGCCGTGCCGCGCGATCAGTTCGGCGACGCGGCCTGACTTGATCGCGCGCACGAATTCCTGCAGCCAGGCTGCCGCTGCAGTTCGCTCCCGGGGCACGCCGATGGCCTGCTGCACCGCGGTGAAGCGCCCTTCTAGCACACGCGAACCGGGCAACCGCGCCTGGTCACCGACAAGCCGGGGCTTGAGGCCCGCCAGCGCATCGAGCTGCTCGTCCACGAAGAGCTGATACGAAGCCTCCAGCCCCGCCGCGCGATGCAGCGTGGCGTGTTGCAGCGTGCGGCGCAGGTACATGTCGTAGGCGGTCTTGTCGCCGACGGCGATGCGCACGCCGGGCCGGTCGACGTCGGCCAGTGTGCGGATCGGCGATTCGGCGCGCACCAGGTAGCTGGCCTCGATCTCGAGATAGGCCGCAGTGAAGGCGATCTCGGCGGCGCGCAGTGGGTCGGCGCCGATGAGCCCCACGTCCCAGGCGCCGGCCGATACCGCTGCTGCCAGGTCACCGGGGCTTGGATAGGGCACGAAGCTCACGGGCACGCCGAGCGCCGCAGCGATGTCGCGGCCGATGTCGGGGGCGACGCCGATCGCTTCGCCGCCTGCGGGCGCCCTTTGCACGAGCAGAAAGTTCGACAGGTTGAGCGCCACGCGCAGCGTACCGCCGGGGGCCATCTCGGCCCGCAACTCGGGAGTGACCGCGGGCGGCGAAGAAGGCGGGGCGCCCTGGGAGACTGCAAATGGGGTGGTGTGCGGGGCAGCAGGCTTCATCAGAAGAGCCGATCCTTCGGGCGGCGCAGGTAGACCCGCATGGTGCGGCTCGCGCCGCGATGCAAGATTCTGCCCTCGGGGCCCGCGCCGGCGGCGACGGCAACATTGGCAGCGACATCGTCGCCAAGGCCGCGCCCAACGGCTACACGCCAGTTCGCAGTGACCTCAGCGCTACGTCTTGGTCTCGGGCTGCGTGGTCACGACCTGTCCGTCCTTCACCGGCAGCGTGGGGCCCGGCTTGAACGACGTGCGCACGACACCTTCCTTGCCCTCAAGGCGGAAGGTGACGTTGTAGCCCACGAGCTTCTGCGACTTCTCGCTCACCGTCCTGCAGCGCCGCTCGGTGGTCG
Source organism: Burkholderiales bacterium (assembly GCA_031401195.1). Classification (GTDB taxonomy): domain Bacteria; phylum Pseudomonadota; class Gammaproteobacteria; order Burkholderiales; family Burkholderiaceae_C; genus Rubrivivax. The sequence goes on along the minus strand of JANNRI010000165.1, from coordinate 57,852 downwards.
TCGTGACGTCCCGCTCCTGCATGCCCTTCTGCACCTGGTTGCCGGCATAACCGCCTGCGGCTGCGCCGGCGACCGTGGCCACCGTCTTGCCTTTGCCGCCGCCGACGGTGCTGCCCAGCAGGCCGCCCGCCACCGCGCCGATCGCGGTGCCGGCTGCGCGGTTCTTGTCCTTGACCGCCGCCTGCTGCTGCACTTTCACGTCCTCGCACTGCTCGCGCGGGGTCACCACCGTCTCGAAGATCTCCTTGGCGGACACCACCTCGGCAAACTTCGGCTTCGTCAGTGTCTTGTAGCCCGTGACACCGCCGGCTGCGAGCACCACCATCGCAACGCCTCCGATCGCCACGCCCTTCATCATCGACTTGTCCATCAGCCATTCCTCTCCCGAGCGGCGCTCGTGCAATTCCCATCCGCCCGCTCGATGATGAGCGGGGCGGTCCTCGACGTCGTGACAGGCCGTGTCGGCCCCTGGCCTGAATCACCTCAGGCTTCAAGCGAGGCCACGTGTGTAGCTCCATGGCAACCCATGAATGGTGGACCGGGGTCACTCACACTCCCCTATGAACGAGGGGCGCAGTGTTGCGAGTTACCCTCAAAGTTACCCGCACGAGTGGCAGCGAGCGGGCTCGGGGTGCTGCGTCAGTTGCACCCGTGCACCCCTTGCCCCTTCTTCGCGCGCTTGCTCACCGCATGAGCCACCGGGCCGGCACCATTGCTGACATGCTAGCCGAGAACTTCAGCCCCTGGGGCGAGTCCCGCCCGTGCTGGCACTGCCACTGGTTCGCCGGCCTGGCCAACGGCGGCACCTCAGCGGTCTGCGACCTCCTGATGTGCTGCCGCTGCCGCTCGATGCCCTAGCGCGGATGCAGCGCCTTCATGCGCGAGCCGGGCACAGATGACGAGCCCGGGCCGCCCGCGGCAGTGTTGCCCTGGCCGCTCCCGCCGCGCGCTACGATCTGAGCCCATGGCCTACCGCAAGGACCAATGGACCGCCTCCTTCGAGGATCAGCTCTCCATCCAGCGACCCCACCTGACGCCGCGGCTCCTCACGACGATGAGCCTATCGGCGTGGCAGCAGTTCGACACCAAGGACGCGGACCCGATCGAGGCGGCGCGAGAGTGGTCGAAGTCACTGGATAGGGCTTCGCCGGGCCCGAAGCCACCGCGATGAATGCCGCGACCGACCTGACCGCTTGTCGGCGTGGGCCACTTCGACAGCCGGCCGGTGCCATGGGCAATCGTGCTGCGCTACTGCGGCTTTCTTATGGATGCCCCGGGCATCTGGCACGGCTACGAAGGCGAGAACGATCCCAGCTGACGCTGGATTTGAACAACCCGCCGCCTGAGCGCCAGCTCCGAGAGGGCGCAGCCTAGGGCGGCGATAGCCCAAGGCGTCAATGGAACCTCGCCCTCACCGGAGGCGGCAACAAGAAGCTGCCGCAGCCTGTCTGGATCGGTCGTGTTCTCTGCCGACTAGCACCGCGGTGGCAGCCCCTTGCTTTCGGGTTGTGGGCTTACGGCGCGATGAATAGAGTCAGAGTCAAATCTTCAACGAGGAAGCTGACCGTGAGCAAACCCCATTTCGTTGTCGTCGCTTCCCTTTTCGCCGCGGTACTGCTGGGCTGTGGCGGCCCTGGAGAACCTTCTGCGCCAGCCCCGTCCCCTTCGCCTGCACCGTCGCCAGCGCCCCCGGCGCCAGCCCCTGGGCCGGCGCCCACTCCAGCGCCCGCGCCTTCGCCAGCACCGGCGCCGGCACCTGGACCGGCCCCTGCACCCGCGCCAGCACCTGCACCTACGCCTCCCGACCAGATAGACGTACCCATCTCGACGGTCACCTTGCCGTACAAATTTGCGACGACGCGCACGCAAGGAAACGGCCTTGTCTTCACGCTCTACAACGACGATGCCTACCTACTCGGCGCCAGCATGTCCGACGACGGTCGCTATGTGTCGTTCTCGCAGTCAGTGTTTGCTCCCAACAGCTTCGGCCTTCCAGAGTACTCAGCCGAGGGTTGCCTTAAGTCGCTGTACGTCAAGGACATGACGCTCGGTACGCTTACGGGATATGCGATGCCCAAGTCGGCTAGCGGCTTTTGTCTCACGCAGGCCCACCACGCGATGAGCGGCGACGGCAAATTCATGTTCGTCAACGGGTACGGCCCGATCCTTTACCGGGATTTGGTGACGCGCGATCTCGACACCTTCTTCCGCTTCAACCTCACCACCGGCGTGGCCGACAACGCTCCGCGGCAGACGGGGGGGTTCACGTTCCCGAACAACGGCACCTATGGCTACGGCGATCCGGTCGTCGGGCTGCCGGCCTTTCTGGTGGCGGGGGCATCGGGCGAGAGTTTCGCCTTCATGCTCAACGCTGGCGCCGGCGCACGAACCAAGATGTGGCACCGCACGATCAAGGATGTGACCAGCGGCAGCGCCGAGATCGTCGGCCAGGACCTGACCGCGATCCACGGTAACGGCAGAGATGGCTCACAGGACATCTCCTACTTCGATCTGGGGCAGGACGGCCGGCACGTGCTCTACACCGAGACCTTCCGTGTGCCGGAAGACCCCCCGGTGGCAGGCAGGACCCGCACCGGCGTTCGCTACATCCGCTACGACGCGCAATTGCAATCCCCGAGCCGGCCCCTGCTGACCGAGTTCTCTGGCCGCTCGGGTGAGGACTACCTTCGCCCCGACGGCATCGACGTCAGCTCCACAAGGCGCGTCTATGCCCGCGTCTGCGGCATGAACGCCGACGCGAGCAAGCTGATGCTCTACACGAACATCCGCAACGTCGCCAACCTGACCGGCGCTTGGTCCACAGGCAATGCCTTCAACATCCTCGTCTACGACGTCGCCAGCCGGTCCGTCACGCTTGGGCAGAACAAGAACATGTTCACCGCACAGTGTGCATATCGATCCGAGCGCCGGCCGGCACGCAACATGTCGGCGGACGGAAACATCCTTGTGACCAAGGATGGCTTCGACCTCTACGTCTTCAACGTGGCCAGGAACAAGACGATTCGCATCCGCTATACCGGCGGATCGCCCAACTTCCAGATCTCGCGTGACGGGCGCTACATTCTGCAGGAGTGGACCCCGGACGACAACTTCGCGGACGGCTCCACGATCCGCACCACGTTCCCCACCGCGTCGATCCAGTTCGTCCGGTTCGGGCCGATCCTGGACGCCTACTTCAACTGATGTGCCGGGCGCGTGTAGGGCGAGCGGCTCGTCATCGAACGTGCAGGTCGGAATGATCCCCATCGATCGCAGCCCCCCCTTCAGCACCGCTGGAGCATCTCGCGCTGCTCTCTGAGCGCTTGATTCAGTTCCTTCGCCAGTTCGCGCAGCGTCGCCCGGTGTCCGCCCTTGAAACCATTGCGCGACGTGCGCGCCTTGCCTTCATCGGTACGAGGGCCGGTCGATCGCTCCCACGGCTTCCAGGTACGGATCAGCGCCGCTTGCCGTGCCCGTCGCTCGGGTGTCCAGCCCTTGGCCATGGGGCGCCTCCAATAGTTCGGTTTGCTCGGTCGAAGAATTCGCCGCGCGCGCCCGCGCCCCGCGCGTACTGGTCGGACCCCGCGGGCTGCACCACTCACACGCCGCGCGCCTGCGGGGTTTGAATTCCTACGCCAGCGGGAAAAATTCTCTGCGTCCGATCATGATCGGTTTCGGAATCGGCGCCTGGTAGGGATTCGACGGCCCCCTCCCCAGCAGGCGGCGCACCGTGCGAAGGCCGGGCCCCGTTGTTCACCTGCTGCTGCCCGCCGTTGTTGATGTTGGCTTGCCGCGCGAACACCACGGGCGGGTTCTTGATCATCGCCAGCGTTTCCAGCGTCATGCGGCACTGGTTCTGCGCCTTCAAGGCCATTCGCAAGTAGGCTTCCCATTGCTTCAGGTACTCCTGATTGGTGGCCCGCCGCGCCAGGTTCGTGAAGATGGCTTGCAGCGCGTGCGCTTGCCCATACAGCATCGCCTCGGCCCTCCGCATGTCACCGGCCCACACGTCTTCCATGCCCGCCATCAGTGCAGTCACCAGGGAGCCAAAGTCTTGCTCTCCCAACGTGGCCTTCGAATAGGGCTCAAGCACCGCGGCCGCGTTGACGCTGGGCCGCAGCACCATCTTCGCCAGCGCCTCCGCCTTCTCCTTGTCCGGCGGGTCGGGGAACGTCGCCACCGCTACCTTCTTCGCCGCCGCAACGGTCTTGCTTGCCTTCGTCGCCATGTCGTCACCTCGCCGGTTGAAAGCCTGGGCAGCGTTGCAGCATTGCCGCCAGGTCGTGGCCCACGTCAGGCACGCGCAGCCCAGCGCGCCCGTGGTTGCCGCAGCGGCCGGGCCGGTAGTGCTCGCACTCACCGGCACAACTCACGCGGTCGTCGCCAGCGTTGTCGCGCCGGGCCAGCCGCTCGGCCATCGCTTCCGCCTCGCTGACTGGCCAGCCCCACCGCAGCAGTCGCGCGCGCGTGCGCGCGAAACGTTCGGCATCACCGGCCAGCAGCGCCAGCAGTTCAGGCTTCGATTCGCGCAGCGCAGTGCGCAGTTCGGCGGTCAGCCTCGATGCCGGCCGGATCACCAGCCGGCCCCCATCCACAGTGAGGTTCACACCGACGCCAGCCAGTCCGTTCAACAGCTCGCGGGCGCCCATCAGACCACCTCGATGTCGTCGTCAGTCGCGCCATCGTCGGCACCAGTGGCGCCCGTGGCGCCAAGGCTCGGCCCTGGCGCAGATGGCGCGACTGTGGCGCGACTGCCGCTCAGGAACCATTCGGCCGGCTTGCCGAACCCTGCCCGCCTCGATTCCACGCCGGCCCGCCTCATCGCGCGCTGCGTGCTGCGCCAGGAGTAGCCGGCCTCGTCGGCCTGCCGCTTTACATCCCGCGCCGGCACCGGCCCACTAGCCAGCAGCTCACGCAACCACTCGGCCACGTCGCCCGGCCCATCGTCGGCGTCGTCCGCCGGCTCTGCCTCGGCTTCCGTCAGCAGCTCGCGCGCCGTGCCCTCCAGCGGCTCCAGCCAGCGCACCCGCTGCCCCTCCACCTCCGGCGCCACCTCCACACGCTCCAGCGCATAGGCGAACCCGCCGTCGTCCGGCCCGATGTTGGACTTCGCACGCATCATCACGCGGCGTGGCTCCCCTTCGTCGCCCGGCTCTGCCTTCACCTTGGCGGCCACCAGCACCAGCCGCGCCAGTGCCGCAAAGGCAATACTGCCGGTCACGCGCTCGATGGGATCGCGCCCGCTCGTGCCCTTGCTGAAATGCGTGATGCCCAGTACGGCGCAGCCCAGCCGATGCGCCAGGTCCACCACCGGCTGAAGCGAACGCCGCACCTCGGCGCCCTTGTGCGAGTCGCCCGCCACGGCCGACACGATGGGGTCCAGGATCAGCAGCCGCGGCGCTGCCAGCCGCTCGGCTGTCGCCTCCAGCAGCAGCATGTCCCGGCCCGGGTCGAAGGCCTGGCCATCGCTTACGCCGTCGATGAAGTGCACCCGCGTCATGTCGGCGCCTGCGGCGGTCAGTCGCGCCGCCGTCACCGTGGGCGGGTCTTCGCCGCTCCACACGATCACGTCGCCGGGTCGGGTGCAACGTGTCCCGTCCGGCCACGAACCGCCGCGGGTCACAGTGGCGGCAAGAGACAGCGCGATCGTCGTCTTCCCGCAGCCCGGCGCCCCGCCCAGGATCGTCAGCATCCCCGCCGGCAGGAAGTCGCGCCATAGCCAGCGCACCGGCTCTAGCGCCACCGCATCGCCTCGCAGCAGGCGCACGCCGGGCATGGCCTGCGCGGCGCGCTGCAGGTCTTTCAGCACAGCGCCACTCATGCCGCCACCGCTTCGACGGCCGCGCGTGCGGCCCACACGTCGCACCAGTCGGCACCTTCTTCGGTCGGGGTCAGCACCTCACACGCAAGGCCCGCCGAAGACGCGCGCGCGCGAAGCTCATCGGCCGCCTTGCGCCCGGCGGCGTCGTTGTCGCCGAAGATCACCAGTCGCCCGACCCCTGCCGGCCAGTTCCACGCCTCCAGGTTGCCGGCGCTGTACGCGGCCACGGTAGGCACGCCCGACGCCAAAGCCCCGGCCAGCGCAGTTTCGATGCCCTCGGCAATGCCGACAACGCCGCCCCGCGGCTTGTGCAGCGGGATGCAGGCGCCGGCCAGCGGCCCGGCTGTCGCGGTCAGCTTCCTCGCGTTGGGCACGCCGGCCTTGCGCCCGTCCGCCGTCAGGTAGGTTCGATGAAGCGCGACGACGCGCCCACCCGGCGCCACCAGCGGCGCCACCATCGCCGGGAACGTGCCGATGCGCTCTTCGCCCTCCCAGCACGGCAGCGCGCGGTGCAAACGCAGGCAGGCAGGCAGCGGCCACACGCCTGCGAAGCCGCGCTGCTTCAGATACAGCGTAACCGGGTCGCCCGGCACCAGTGGCACACATTGCGCCCACAGCCGCGCGATGCGCTGGGCGTTCTCAGTCCACTGCTGGCGCTGGTGCCGTTCGCGCTCGGCCGTGGCCTCGGCCACGTGCCGCGCCAGCGTGGCGCGCTGCTCGCGCGTCATCGGCCGCTCGCGTTCGGCCCGCCAGGTTTCGCTGATGCCAGCGCGGTAGCAGCCGAACACGCCGCCGCGCAGGTCGGCGAACAGCTTGCACCAGCCGGCATCGTCGCCGCGCTTGTCGCTGGTTGCGAATCGGTGCAGCCGGCCCGGCTCGATCACCTCGGGCGCGTGTCCCAGCGCGGCCAGCACCGCCGCGTGGAAAGCCTCGCGGGGTTCCGTCATGGCGCCACGCTCCGCAGCGCCTTCACGATGGCGGCGCAGAAGCCGCGCAACGCGGCGCCGTACAGCGCCGCCACGATCAGCGCCAGCTCGTCCGGGTCCGCCTGCTGCACCTGCAGCCGCGCCAGGTAGTCGTTCGCCTGGCGCTCGCCCTCGATCACGCGCTGCGCCTCGCGCGTCAGCGGCGTCGTCACCTTGCCGCCCCTGCGGTGCGCGCGTCATGCAGGCGCTGCACCAACTTGCGGATGTCGCCGTCGCCCTTGCCCGCGATGCGTGCCGCGTTCAGCGCCTGCACTTCCTCGGCCGGCCAGGCCACGGCGCGCGCGCCCAGACTCACCGGCCGGGTCCACAGGCCTTGTCCGATGCGCAGGTAGATCGTGCTGCGGCTCAGGCCGGACTCGCCCTTCACCGCGGGAAGTCTCAGGAGCTTGTGCGACATGCTGGCACCTCGTTGGTCATCACGGGTGCCAGTGGGCGCGAGACAGGGGGCTGTCTCGCAAGCTGTCTCGTCAGCGGCGCTTCAACGCTTGCGTCCTGCCGGTGGCGAGACAGGGGCTGTCTTCCCTTTTCGCGCGCCAAGCCCAGCGAAGGGATGTGCTGGCCCGCCGGCAGGCGGCGCCGTTTCGGCCCGCTCGATGATCTGTTTAACGCGCGAGCGGGACAGGCCTTCCTCCGAAGCAATCTGCTTCAAGAAACCTCGGACCCCGGCCTGTTTCAGCTCGACCTTGCGGCGTAGCAGGCGCGCCGCCCTGTCTTCAGGGCTTTCCGGCGCGGCGCCAGCAGCAGGCGCGGCGGCAAGGCGCGCCAGCGTCCGCCCATCCAACCCCAGGCGCTTGCCGTCCCACACCAGCACATCAGCCAGCGGCAACGCATGCCCCGCTACGCCAATGCGCAGCGCCCCGCGCACGTCACTCAACAGGACATCGGCGCGCCCCGCTGCCCCGGCCACCCGATCAACCCGCCAGCCCGAGGCGATGGCCTGCACAGAAACCGCATCCGGGCCCCCTGCCAGCGCCTGCGCCAGCGTGCGTGGCGTCATCTGCCAGCGGTTCAACCGCGACAGCGCCAGATGCACACGCCCCATGTCCGCCCGCTTGTCGCAGGCGACGAAGGCAACGGGTTCGCGCCCCGCGGCATCTCTCACATCCACCGGCATCACGCACGCCTGCTCGCAGCCAGGGCACACCACGCTGGTGGCCATCGACGCACGTTCGATCGCGCCCTGCGACTTGAGCGCATCCGCCAGTGCCGCCGGCAAGGCTTCGACCTCCTCGGCACCGATCAGCAGCGGTGCGCCGCCCGTCGCCCCGAGCCGTGCCAGCAGGTCGGCCAGTTCAGCCGGCAGTGCCGACAGCATGGGCGGCAGTCTCAGCGGCCGGGGCACGCGGCTCGATTCCAGATGCCACCAGCATCTGCCGCAGCTTCAGGTCCATGTCTTCCTGCTTCAGCGAACACATGTTCGGATGTGTGATGCGGATCGCCTTGCGCTTGGCCTTGCCGTCGGCCACCAGCACTGTGGCCTCCACGTCCACCTGCGTCACGTTGTACAGGTGCAGCGGCACGGACTTGCCCACTTCCTCCATCAGCTCGTGCACGGCCATGCGGTTCTGCGAAGGGTCGGCCTCGATGGTCAGCCGGTCGCCACGCCGCACCCGCGACGCCAGGCGCACGCGCTTCAGCACCACGGCGCCGATGCCGCTGCCGGCCTCGGTCACGAACGCGAACTCGCGCCGCACCAGCGGCCCCAGGTCATAGACCCGCTCGTCGCGCGGGTCCGGCGGCAGGCTGTCCATCTTCAGGATCGCCTGCGCAAATATCGCCTGCAGCGTCTCCACGCTCTGCCCCAGCCCGCGCGCATTCAGCTCCAGCGTGCCCTCCGTCTGGCAGTACACGTAGACGATCTCGAAGGCTGGGTTGTGGGGCCGCAGTTCGAAGCGGCCGCCTTCCACCCATTCGACGTGCCGCTGCGCATGGTCCTCGGGAAAGGCGAAGAAGTAGTCGCGCTCGCCCCGACGATAGGGCTCGACCACGCAGTTCCGGCCGCGCCCGTCAGTGGCCCGGAAGTGCGCCTTGATCTTCTCGGCCAGCAGTTCCAGGCTGGCCTTGTCCACCGCGGCCGGCCGCCGCGGCAGGTTCTTGCGCTTGCGCCACCAGGTCAGCTTGTCGGCATGATGAAAGTACAGCGCACCGCGCCACATCTCGGGGTGATCCAGAAACGTGACCATCGCCCGCGAGTGATGGTCAGGCAATGCGGCCAGCGCCTCGCGCACGCCAGCCAGTCCGCCTGGGCGGTCCTGCAGATGGAACTTCGCTTCGTCCAGGATAGCCACCAGCCCGGCAGGGTCGCTCAGTTCGGCAATCTCGCCGAAGTCTGCTTCCATGCGGCGCCGGCTGTCCTCGGGCAACGCCTGCCAGGCGTCGAACAGGGCCTGCGGATCGCCATCCTTCATCATGGCGAAGTCCAGTTCGGCCAGCACACTCTGCGCCGCGAAGTAGCGGCCCAGCAGACCCTTCGGCATCTGCCGGAAGAAGTCCCTCGTCGAATAGTGACGCCCCATTCCAAGCCCCTGTGCCGCGCACTATCGGGCGGCTTGGAACGTAAATGTACGGCTTGGGTCTTCTCTGTCGCGCCGAACTCAGATTTTCAGCGCCGGCAGCGCGCGCACGATCTTCATCGTCTCCAGGCTCACCGTCACCATGCGCAGAAGCAGTTCCAGCGGATAGCGCGCGTTTCCCATCGTCTCGGTGGCCCAGTCGTTCGCGTCGTTGACGATGCCGCTGTCCTTGTCGGTCCTCACCGCCTGGCGCTCCATCACCCACTCGATGGCCGGCTTGCCGTTCACCACGTAGTCGTAGGCCTCAAGGGGAATGCCACTGACCGTGATGCGCTCGTTGTAGTGGATGGTCGTGTGGTCCTTGTCCTTGCCGTTCTTGCCGAACTTCATCTTCTCGACGCGGTAGTCGGCATCGCTCAGCGCCTTGCCTCCGGTGTCCACCTTAGCCGCGTACATCGGTACCGCTTCGTACTCCAGATGCAACTTGGCCAGTTCGCGGCCGGCGCGGCTGAAGGTCCAAAAGTCGGCCGCCGGCTTCACGCAGGGGATGCGGGGCAGTTCCTTGCTCAGGTTGTCGATGTATCGATCTCGATACTGCGGCGAGTGCAGCAAGCCATAGACGTAGTAGAAGACATCCTCCCCCGCGATCTCGCTATCGCCGAAAGCCGCTCGGACGTGTTCCAGTCCCTTGGCTGTGATGGCCGGGTGGAACGATCGTTTGCTGACATCAGCGCCTGCGTCAAACAGTGCCCCTTGGGGTCGTCCCTCGAGTTCGGGTTCCTCCGCTTGCTCCAATGCATGAAGGGCGAAGCACTGTGTGCCGCCTTTCATCGTAGCGAAGCACAGATCAATTGGAGAGTCAGCCATCAGGGCAGTGAAGCCCGAAACGCTACCCGGCCCTGATACGCAGATGATCCGATTCCTCGACCCTCTGCCAGAGAACAGGCGCGGCATCTTGGAGACCATCTCATTCAGACGCCGATCGAAGTAGAGCCACTGTTTGGTGAATGGCCGGTACAAGCTGCGGACGACGCGTGTTTCATCAAAGAGAACTGGCTTCCCTTTGATCAAATCTTGCTTCAGCGCGCGCGTCCAGCTAATTCGGCTCTTGTCCGCATTGATGAATCCGCTGGCTAGGTCTTCTTTCTGTTGCCTGCTGAGCGAGGATGCCGCTTGGGAGAATCGCTTCACTTCGTCGTTGTAGAACGCGACCATTTCCCGCACCTTCTTTCGAAGGCGCGAACTGGACGCGTTGTAGCACCAAGGGTCGCGCGCCGTTACGACGCCTAACGACGAAGTCTCGAATAGGCTGACTTCGTCGCCGGTCTTGTCCCACAGCGGAATGTGTTGCTTGAACGAGTCGTCTCGTTGCCTCAGCCAGTCGCCATACGTGTCGGGCTCTACGGTACGCCAAGCACCTGCGTGCGCTATCCCCGCGGTGCTCGCATACTCTGCGATCTTGGACAGCTTCTGTTCCCGATTTAGGTAGCTACCAATATCGTGGAAATAGACCTGACCTTGCCTCGCGGCTTGAGGGTTCTTTACCAGAATAGAGATAGCTATCGGCGCGCGACTTCCCGCAGCAAAAATTTTCCCGCCCTCCATTCGGGATAGCTCACCGGCCGTCCGCTGGTTCCCGCGAAGGTGGAAAACATAAATGCTGCTGAAGTCAGCGGCCAAGCTCTTTCGCAAACCGTCCGAGAAGGCCGCGTCCAGAAATCCTGCATTGGTCACAAAACCTATTACGCCGCTCGAACCCAAGCGATCGCTGGCCCACCTTATGGCGCGGACATAGCTGTTGTACAGGCCCTTAAACAGAGTGGCCCTCGAGTTCTTTGCGTAGGTAAGCCTAATGCGCTCGTCGAGGTGCGGATAGGCTAGGTTGTCGTTGTTATCGTTCTCGCTCTCTTGCCCTTCCGAGTAAGGCGGATTGGACATGATCACCCGAATGTCGAGCTTCCTCTGCCGCTTGCGCCGCTTTCCGTTGTCTACGAGCAGCGCGCTAACTAGGTCGTCCTTCTCGTACATCTGGAAGGTGTCAGCCAAGCAGATGCCCTCGAACGGCTGGTACTCACCGCCCGCCAGGCCGTGATACACCGCTTCGATGTTGATGGCCGCGATGTAGTAGGCCAGCAGCACGATCTCGTTGGCGTGGATCTCATGCTTGTACTTGTAGGCCAGGTCCTCGGGCTTGATGTGCCCGCTTTGCAACAACCGCGTGATGAAGGTGCCCGTGCCGGTGAACGGGTCGATGATGTGCACACCCTCGCTGCCCAGCGTCTGGCCGAACTCCGTCTGCAGCACATGGGCGACGCTGTGGATGATGAAGTCCACCACTTCCACCGGCGTATAGACGATGCCCAGCCGCTCGGTCATGCGCGGGAAGGCGTTGCGGAAGAACTTGTCGTATAGCTCGACCACGATCTTCTGCTTACCGGCCGCGTTGTCGATGCCTTCGGCACGAAGCTTTACGCTGTCGTAGAAGGCCTGCAGCGTGTCGGTCTCCTTGTCCAGCCGGTGTTCCTGCAGCGCGTCCAGCACAGCCTGCATGGCCTTGGACATAGGGTTGTGGCTGGCGAAGCTGTACTGGTCGAACAGCGAGTCAAAAACCGGCTTGGTGATGAGGTGCTGCGCCAGCATCTCCACGATGTCGCCATCGCTGATGCTGTCGTTCAGGTCGTCGCGCAGCTCCTTGGCGAATGCGATGAACGCGGTCCTCGCCGCGTCCGTCTCATCGGGTTGCACGCTGACGTTGGAACGAGCCTTCTCGGGCGGCAGCCCCAGGATGCCGCGGATGCGATCGATATGCGTCCGCGCGATCTTGGCGATGTCGTTGGCCCAGTCCTCCCAGTGGCTGCGGTTGCCGACCTTCTGCACCAGCTTGGCGTAGATGGCGCGCTCGATATCACCGATCTCGAACGGCAGATTCGCCTGATCGTCCTTTCCATAACGCTTGGGCGCCGGTTCGCCGATGGTGAACCCGCCCTTGCCCGCATCCTTGTTCTTCGGGCCCGGGGCCCTGCGCTGCTTCTTCTCCACTTTGTCGGTAATGGCCACGACTTCCATCTTCTGGACGTTGGGGCCGTTCAGCTCCAGCTTGTTGACCATCGCGTCGAAGCGGTCGTCATGCGAGCGCAAGGCCTGGAGCACCTGCCACACCACCTTGTAGGTCTTGTTGTCGTTCAGCGCCTCGTGTGGCTCGACCCCCACCGGAATCACCACTGGCAGCACGACGTGGCCGCGCCGCTTGCCCGGTGCATTGCGCATCACGCGGCCGACCGACTGCACCACGTCCACCTGCGAATTGCGTGGCGTGAGGAAGAGCACCGCATCCAGCGCCGGCACGTCCACGCCTTCGGATAGGCAGCGAACGTTGCTCAGGATGCGGCAGGTGTCGGGCGGCGGCTCGGCCTTCAGCCAGGCCAGTTTGGCTTCCTTCTCGCTGGCGTTCATGCCACCGTCCACATGCTCGGCCTCGCAGGCCAGCGCGACGGCCGCTTCGTCTTCGGCGCTCTCCTGATACGCCTCCACCACCGCTTGGAACATCCCGGCGATGTTCTTTGAGCTGACCTTGTGCGTCTTGGCGCCCTTCTGCACCTCGATCACCTGGCAGAAGGCCACGGCGCGCTGCATCGCCCCGTCGTCGCCCGGCAGGCTCTCGGTTAGCCCCTGCTTGGACAGCGCCTTCCAGCAGCCGATGATCTTGGCCGCGTCGTCTACCTTGAGCTGGTTGTTCTCGTCCTTCAACAGGCTTTGGATGCGCCGGCTGACGTGTGCTTCCTCCACTGCCAGCACGATCACCTTGTAGTCCACCAGCAGGCCACGCCGCACGGCCTCCGAAAAGGTGATGACGTGCAGCTCGGGGCCGTAGAGCGCCGCATCGTCCATGCTGCACAGCGCGACGTTTTCCTTCTCGGCCTTGCCCTTGGCCAAGTCGCCGTAGATGCGCGGCGTAGCGGTCATGTACAGGCGCTTGGCGGCGCGCAGGAAGTCGCCGTCGTGCACCTTCACGAAGGTGCTTTCGTCTTCGTCGTCAAAGGTGGCACCCGTGGTGCGGTGCGCTTCGTCGCAGATGACAAGGTCGAATGCCGGCAGCCTGTGCTGGTGCTGCGCCTGGCTGATCACGTCGATGGAGTGATAGGTGCTGAACACGACGCTCATGTGCTGCGCATCGTGCCGCTTGGCCACTTCAGCGGCCAGCCGCTTCGGCTCGGTCGTGGCCGGGTAGCGCAGTTCGTGCATCAGCGTCTGCACGGTGTCGTCGTCCTTCGTGCGCTTCTTGCCCACGTCGCTGTCCGAACACACGGCAAAGCTGTGCAGCGGCGTCTCGCTCTCCTGCGTCCACTCGGTCAACGACTGCGACAGCAGCGCCAGGCTGGGCACCAGGAACAGCACGCGCTTGCCGCGCCCGGCCTGCGCCTCGGCGATCTTCAAGCTGGCGAAGGTCTTGCCCGTGCCGCAGGCCATGATGAGCTTGCCGCGGTCGGCCTGCTGCAGGCCCGCCAGCACCTTGTCCTTGGCAGTCGTCTGGTGCGGGCGCAGTGTCTTGCGCGGCTTGAGCTTGGGCGGCTTCTTCGGTGCGTACTTCGCCCATTCGATCTGGCTGTTCTCCAGGTCGAACAGGTCGATCTTGCTGACCGGCGGCTGCTGGTCGCGCAGCGCATCTTCGGCGTGCTCGGTCCAGTGGTTCGTGCTGCTGACGATGACGCGGTGCGTGAACGGCTTCTTACCCGAGGCCGTGAAGAAGCTGTCGATGTCGCCCTTCTGCAGCCGGTAGTCTTCGGCGTACAGCTTGCACTGGATCGCGTGGACTTCGCCCGTGCCCTGCGTCTGCGCCACCAGGTCAATGCCGGTGTCCCGCTTGTCCAGCCCCTGCTCGGCGGCCCACTCGGCATAGCGCCACACCTTCGCGTACAGGTCGCGGTAGCTGGCCTCGTTGCGCAGGTAGCAGAGGATCAGGTCTTCAAAGTACGTGCCCTTTTCGCGCTCGCTCAGCGCGGCCTGGCGGTAGCTGGTCAGGATGTCTTGCAGAGCGCTCATCGGCGCAGTCTCCCCTCGCGCGGCAAGCCGCGGCTGTTTGCGCCGGATCGTAGCGGGAGCCGCTGGCGTCAGCACACGCGCCGGAAGGCGCTGGGGGTGGTGGCTTCTACCTAGGCCGCGGTCTTCCGCGGCGGCAGCGCGGTCACGACTGCGCCTGTGCGCAGCCGGTCCAGGTAGTCGGCCCACTTCGCCATCAGCTCGCGGCGCTGCTCGATGTACTGCGTCCGGTTGTAGGCGCGACCCAAGGCATCGGGCACGACGTGCGCCAGCTGCGCCTCGATCACCTCGGGGGCCACGCCCAGGCGCTCGGCGGCCATCGTGCGAGCCATCGCGCGGAACCCGTGCGCGGTCATGTCGTCGTTGCCGTAGCCCATGCGACGCAGCGCGCCGCGCACCGTGTTTTCGCTCATCGGACGCTCGGCCGTCGTCAGCGCGGGGAATACGTAGCGCCCGCCATGCGTCAGCGGCTGCACGTCATTGCGCAGGATCGCCAGGGCTTGCGGCGCCAGCGGCACGATGTGCGGCGTACCGCTGGCCTTCTCTGCCTTCTTGCGCTTCATCAGGTCGCCGGGGATTGTCAGCGTCGCAGCGTCGAAGTCGATCCATGACCACTCGAGCTGGCGCAGTTCGCCTGGGCGCAGCATCAGCAGTGCCGAAAGCGACAGGGCGGCTCGCGTCAGCGGGTGCCCTTGGTAGTCCACCATCGCGCGCAGCAGCTCGCCGGCTTGCTTGGGGTCCACGATGGCCGCGTGATGGCGGGTCGGCACCGGCTTCAATGCCTCGTGCAAGTCCGCGGCCGGGTTACGCGTGCAGTAGCCTGCCGCGATGCCGAACCGGAACACTTGGCCGCATGCGTCCTTCGCGCGGTGTGCGGTTTCGATGGCGCCGCGCGCTTCGATCCTGCGCAGCACGGTCAGCAGGTCAGGCGCTTCGATGTCCGTGATGGGTCGCGCGCCGATGAAGGGGAACACGTCGTTCTGGAGGCGGATCAGCGTGCGCTCGGCGTGGCCCTCGCTCACCTTGGCGGCATGCACCACCTCCCACCATTCGCGCGCCACCTTCTCGAAACTGCCTGACACCGGCTCGCCCGCGGCGATGGCCTGCTCGGTGGCGGCACGCGTGTCGCGCTGGCGCTTGGCTTGCTTGCGCTCCGCGCTCGGGTCGGCGCCTGCAGCGATCAATGCACGGGCCTCATCCCGACGCTGACGCGCCAGCGCCAAGGGCACGTCCGGGTACGTGCCCAGCGACAGCATCCCCTCCTTGCCTGCGAAGCGGTAGCGCAACCGCCACCAGCCGGCGCCACTTGGCTGCACGTCCAGGCGCAGCCCGTCACCGTCGCTCAATCGGGAGCCCGCGGCGGCCTTCTCAGCGGTCTTCAGGGCGGCGCGGATCGCCTTGTCTGTCAGGGTGTTGGTGCTTGCCATGCGGGTAACTCTACGCCGCAGCGGCCCACTTGTGGCGAGTTACCCGCGTAGTTACCCGCACGGTCGGCGGCTGTTGCAGGACACTTTCGGCCGTCTCTGGACGAAGAAAAGGCGCTAAGTCCTTGATTAACTTAGCGCCTTGGAAGCTGCCGGACTTTGTCGGACAAGTAGATGGTGGAACCGGGGGGAATCGAACCCCCGTCCGCAAGCCTTCGCCGGACGGTTCTACATGCGTAGCTGTCTGATTTGAGTCTGAGGGCCCTGGTCGCGCAGCAGCACGCTACCGAGGCCCCGAGTCACTTGGTTTTAGGCCCCGGCTGAATGACGCAGTCGGGGACGAGCCGATGTGAATGACCTCTCAGTCGTTGGTCTTGCGACCTTCAACCCGGCCCATCGGCCTGCCGTTGAGAGGCTCACCGGTTTTAAGCGGCGAGTGCGTACGTTTGATCGTTCGCAGTTACTTTGTTTCCAGTGGATTTACGAGCGAACTGGTGCTCGGCATGCCCCGCGTCGACTCCGAACCCACGTCGAAGCCAGGTCGGTCCCAAGAAGTCCAGTTTAGGCCAGATCGAGGCGATTCAAGAGCTCTTCGGGCGCGGAGATCACGTGGCCGGCGCTCCATTCGTGCGCCGAGGCTCCAGGGCCAAGGTAGCCCCAGGCTGCCGCCACGGTGCCCATGCCTGCAGCATGGCCGGCCTCGATGTCGCGGCGATCGTCACCGACATACACACAGCGCGTGGGCTCCTGGCCCAGGCGGCGCGCGGCTTCGAGGAGCGGCGCCGGATGCGGTTTGGTGTGGGGCGTGCAGTCGCCGCACACGAGGGTGGCCGAGCCGCGCAGCGTGTGTATGGCCTGCACGACGGGGCCGGCGAAGCGGCGGGCTTTGTTGGTGACGATGCCCCACGGAAGCCCACGCCGCTCGATGTGGCGCAGCAGACCGTCGATGCCCGAGAAAGCTCGCACGCTGTTCAGCATCAAGCGCTCGTAGCGGTCGTGGAACTCATCGCGCAAGGACAGGTAGTCGGCATCGCCCGGGGCCAGTCCGAAGGCCCGCGACAGCATGCCGCGCGCGCCGGAGCCCGCCATCGGACGCAACTGCTCATAGGGCAGCGCGGGCAAGCCACGCCCGGCCCGCATCTCGTTGGCCGCGGCGGCCAGGTCGGGCGCGCTGTCGATCAGCGTGCCGTCGAGGTCGAAGAAGACAGCGGCCGGCGGCACGGCGCTCATCCCGCCTTGCGGCTAGCCAGCAAGTAGTTGACGCTGGTGTCGTCGCAGAGTCGATAGCGCCGCGTCAAGGGGTTGTATTGCAGTCCGCGCGTCGCCTGCAGCACCAGGGCGCCATCGCGGCACCACCGGCCCAGCTCGCTGGGCCGGATAAATCTCGCGTACTCATGCGTGCCACGCGGCAGCAACCCGAGCACGTACTCCGCACCGACGATGGCCTGCACGAACGCCTTCGGATTGCGGTTGAGAGTGGAGAAAAACACCCAGCCACCGCCCTTGGTGAGCGCTGCGCAGGCAGCCACCACCGAGGCAGGGTCAGGCACGTGCTCGAGCATCTCCATGCACGTCACGACATCAAAGCTGCCGGGCCGCTCCGCCGCCAGCGCCTCCACAGCCACCTCGCGGTACTCCACACGCGTCGCGCCCGCCTCCAGCGCATGCAGCCGCGCCACGCCGAGCGACTTCGTCGCCAGGTCGATGCCGAGCACGCAGTCGGCACGCTCGGCCATCGCTTCTGCGAGGATGCCGCCACCGCAACCCACATCGAGTGCGGACTTGCCGCGCAGGCCCGCCAGTTCGTCGATCCAGGCCAACCGCAGCGGGTTGATCTCGTGCAACGGGCGGAACTCGCTGTCGAGATCCCACCAGCGGTGGGCCAGGTCGCTGAACTTGGCGAGCTCTTGCGTGTCGACATTGATCATGATCAGATCGTAGCCCGACGGCGTGGGCCGAGACGGGCAAGGCAACGAGGCGCCCAGGAAAGCGAAAAACCCCGCCGAAGCGGGGTTTCCCTGTGCCGGGATCAACCCGGCATGCCGATCAACGGCGTGGCATCACTTCTTGGCGCGCGTGCCCACGACCTCGATCTCGACGCGGCGGTTCTTAGAACGGCCTTCGGCGGTGCGGTTGTCGGCCACGGGCTGCGCAGAGCCCTTGCCTTCGGTGTAGACGCGATTGCGCTCGATGCCCTTGCTCACCAGGAAGGCCTTCACCGCTTCAGCACGCGCCACCGACAGCTTCTGGTTCGCTGCCGCATTGCCGGTGCTGTCGGTGTGACCGACCGCGATGATGACTTCCAGCGCCATGCCCTTCACCTTGTCGGCGAGGTCAGTCAGCTTGGCCGTCGCGCCTGGCTGCAGCTTCGGGCTGCCCACGGCGAAGAAGCCATCCGCTGCGAACGTCACCTTCTCGCTCACCGGCGCCGGAGGCGGCGGGGGCGGAGGCGGCGGGGGCGGCGGGGGGGCCGGCGGCGGGGGAGGCGGTGGAGGCGGGGGCGGGGGCGGCGCCACGGGCGGCGGCGGCGGCGGGGGAGGCGGCGGGGGCGCAGCCTTGATCACGCCATCACACGGGTCGGCCGCAGTGGCCGCGGTCCAGACGGCATCGCGCCAGCACAGTTCGCTGGAACCGCTCCTCCAGACGGTGCCGTCTGCTGCTCGCCAGTTGTCGACCGACCTGGCACCGCCCGAGTGGGCAGCCGCCAGTGCGGCGATCGGGGCGGCAAGTGCAGCAGATGCGAAGAGCACCGCCACCTTGTTCAGTTTCTTCATTGATTCTCCTCTCGAGGAAAGCCGCAGTGGACTGCGATACGTCGAAAACGACAGGCATGAATCCCGGGTGAATACCTATGACACAACGCATTGCGCACGGGCACTCACCATCGACAAGTCATTGTGCCATGGGATGTCGACCGAGCCTCATTTTGGCTGTGAAGGCACCCAGGTCAGCCGCCGTTGTTGCGCATCTGCGACAGGGTCGGCCCCCGTAGAATCCCGCGCTCTGCGGTCGTTCGAGCCGCCTCTGTACGGCGCCTTCGTCGCCCTCTTCCATGCCCGAGTTCGCCAAGGAAACCGTCGCCATCAGCCTCGAGGAGGAGATGCGGCGCAGCTACCTCGACTATGCGATGAGCGTGATCGTCGGGCGTGCGCTGCCCGATGCGCGTGACGGCCTGAAGCCCGTGCACCGGCGCTCGCTCTTTGCGATGCACGAGCAGAGCAACCACTGGAACCGCCCTTACAAGAAGAGCGCGCGCATCGTCGGCGATGTGATGGGCAAGTATCACCCGCACGGCGATACCGCCATCTACGACACCATCGTGCGCATGGCGCAGCCGTTTTCGCTGCGGCATATGCTGGTCGACGGCCAGGGCAACTTCGGCAGCGTCGACGGCGACAACGCCGCGGCGATGCGCTATACCGAGATCCGCCTGTCGAAGATCGCGGCCTCGATGCTGGAAGACATCGACAAGGAGACCGTCGACTTCGTCCCCAACTACGACGGCAGTGAACGCGAACCCTCGGTGCTGCCCGCGCGCCTGCCCAACCTGCTGGTCAATGGCAGCGCGGGCATCGCGGTGGGCATGGCGACCAACATTCCTCCGCACAACCTCAACGAGATCGTCGACGCCTGCCTGCACATGCTCTCGCACCCCGAGGCGACGATCGAGGAGTTGATGGAGATCGTGCCGGCACCCGACTTCCCCACCGCCGGCATCATCTACGGCCTGAACGGCGTGCGCGAGGGTTACCGCACCGGGCGCGGCAAGCTGATCATGCGTGCCAAGTGCCACTTCGAGGATCTCGAGCGCGGCGACCGCCAGGCCATCATCGTCGACGAGATCCCGTACCAGGTCAACAAGAAGACGCTGCAGGAGCGCATCGCCGAGCTCGTGCGCGAAAAGAAGATCGAAGGCATCAGCCACATCCAGGACGAGAGCGACAAGTCCGGCATGCGCGTGGTGATCGAGTTGAAGCGCGGCGAAGTGCCCGAGGTCGTGCTCAACAACCTGTATAAGAACACGCAGCTGCAAGACACCTTCGGCATCAACATGGTCGCGTTGATCGACGGCCAGCCGAAGCTGTGCAACCTGAAGCAGTTGATCGAAATCTTCCTCGACCACCGGCGCGAGGTGGTGACGCGGCGCACCGCGTACGAGCTGAAGAAGGCGCGCGAGCGCGGCCACGTGCTCGAGGGCCTGGCGGTGGCGCTGGCCAACATCGACGAGTTCATCGAGACCATCAAGAACTCGCCCACACCGCCGCTGGCCAAGGCCGCGCTGATGGCCAAGAGCTGGGACAGCTCGCTCGTGCGCGAGATGCTCTCTCGCGCCGAAGAGGGCACGCCCGGTGGCCGCGCCGCCTACCGCCCCGAAGGCCTGCCCTCGGGCTACGGCATGCAGGCAGACGGCCTGTACCGTCTGAGCGACGACCAGGCGCAAGAAATCCTGCAGATGCGCCTGCAGCGGCTCACGGGCCTCGAGCAGGACAAGATCGTCGGCGAGTACCGAGAGGTCATGACCGAGATCGCCGACCTGCTGGACATTCTGGCCAAGCCCGACCGCGTCAAGACGATCATCTCCGGCGAACTCAGGGCGCTGCGCCAGGAGTTCGGCCAGACCAAGGAAGGCGCGCGCCGCAGCGTCATCGAGCGCAACGTACAGGAACTCGGCACCGAGGACCTGATCACGCCCGCCGACATGGTCGTCACCTTGAGCCACGGCGGCTATGTCAAGAGCCAGGCGCTCTCGGAGTACCGCGCGCAGCGCCGCGGCGGGCGCGGCAAGCAGGCCACGCAGACCAAGGAAGACGACTGGGTCGATCAGCTCTTCATTGCCAACACGCACGACTGGATCTTGTGCTTCAGCAACCACGGGCGTGTGTACTGGCTGAAGGTCTGGGAAGTGCCACAAGGCGGGCGCGCAAGCCGCGGCAAGCCCATCGTCAATATGTTCCCGCTGCAGACGGGCGAGAAGATCACTGTCGTGCTGCCGCTGACGGGCGAATTCCGCAGCTTCCCGGCGGACCATTACGTGTTCATGGCCACCGCGCTCGGCGTGGTGAAGAAGACGCCGCTGGATGACTTCAACAACCCGCGCAAGGCCGGCATCATTGCCGTGACGCTCGACGAAGGCGACGTGCTCATAGGCGCGGCCCTCACCGACGGCCGCCACGACGTGATGCTCTTCTCCGACGGCGGCAAGGCGGTGCGCTTCCCCGAAGACGAGGTCACCGCGCACGGCCGTCAGGCGCGAGGCGTCAAGGGCATGACGCTGGATGACAGGCAGACCGTCATCGCCCTGCTCGTCGCCGAGGACGAGACGCAGAGCGTGCTCACGGCCACCCGCAACGGCTACGGCAAGCGCACCTCCATCGTGGAATACACGCGCCACGGCCGCGGCGGCAAGGGCATGATCGCCATCGTGCAGAGCGAGCGCAACGGCAAAGTCGTCGCTGCCACGCTGGTGCGCGCGGAGGACGAGATCATGCTCATCACCGACAAGGGCGTGCTGGTACGTACGCGGGTCTCGGAGATCCGCGAACTCGGCCGCGCCACGCAGGGCGTGACGTTGATCGCGCTGGACGACGGCACCAAGCTCTCGGGGCTGCAGCGCATCGTGGAGAACGACGCCCACATGGCCGCCGAGCTTGGGGTGGCTGAGGAAGGCGGAGAAAGCGGACAAGGCGGACATGGCGGAGAAGGCGGCCAAAACGGTGACGATGCCGACACGGCGGGCGGGGACAACCCATGACCGTGCACCGCATCTTCGCCGGCGCCACGGCGCTGGCCCTGCTGGCCATACCGCTGGCCGCCGTCACTTCTGCCCGGGCGCAGGCGCCCACCAACACTGAAGCCATCTCGGCTGCAAAAAAAGAGCTCGTGGCGCGGGTGCTCAAGCTGCAGCAGCCCGGTATCGACAACCTCGCGCGCCAGCTCGCCGAGCAGCCCTTGTTGCCGCTCGTGGCGCCGGTGCGCGCCGCTGTCGCGCGGCTGCCGGCCGACAAGCGCGAGGCCATCGCTGCCGAGATGGAGGGCGACGCGCGGCGCTATGCGGCGGAGGTCGGTCCCATCGTGCGCGACCGCGCCATGGCGCTCGCCCCAGCCACGCTCGGGCCCATGATCGAGAAGCGCTTCACCGAGGACGAGTTGCGCCAGTTGATCACCATCCTCGAATCGCCCGTCAATGCCCGCTACATGGCCATGGGTGTGGAGATGCAACGCGAACTCGGCGCCAAGGTGATCGCAGACACGCGCTCCGTCGTTGAACCGAAGTACAAGGCGCTGGAGCAGAACATCCAGGGGCGGCTGCGCGCGGCCACCGGCAGCGCCAATGCGCCAGCGGCAAGCGGTGGTGCACCCGGTACGAGCGGTGCCGGCGGCCCTGCAAGCGGCCCGGCAAACGGCGCTGTCGGCGCTCCGGGCCCGCGTGCCAGTGGCCGCGGCAATTGAGCGATGCCTGAGTCCTCGCCCCCGGCCACGCCCGAGCTGCTGGCCCTACGCACGCAGATCGACGCACTCGACCGCGAACTGCTGGTGCTGCTCAACCGGCGCGCCGGCCTCGCTCTCGAGGTCGGTGAGCTCAAGAAGCGCGACGGCAGTCCGGTGTTCAGGCCCGAGCGCGAGGCGCAAGTCATCGATGGCCTCAAGGCGGTCAACGCCGGTCCGCTGCCCAACGAATGTGTGGCGCCGATCTGGCGCGAGATCATGGCCGCCAGCCGGAAGCTGGAGTCGCCAACGCGTGTGGCCTACCTCGGGCCGGCCGGCACGTTCAGCGAACTGGCCGCGCTGGGCTATTTCGGCTCGTCGATCGTGCGCGTGCCTTGCGCGAGCATCGACGAAGTCTTCCGCGCCACCAGCGCCGGCGCGGCCGACTTCGGCGTGGTGCCGGTGGAGAACTCCACCGAGGGTGTGGTCGCGCGTTCTCTCGATCTCTTTCTGCACACGCCCTTGGCCATCGTTGGCGAGACGAGCCTGTTCGTGCGCCACAACTTGATGCGCCGGATCGACCGCCTTGAAGGTGTGGCTGCCGTGGTCGCGCACCCGCAGGCCTTGGCGCAGTGCCACGCCTGGCTCAGCGCTCAACTGCCGCACGCAGAACGCCGCCCGGTGGCCAGCAACGCTGAAGGAGCGCGCCAAGCAGCCTCGGACGTCGCACTGGCCGCCATTGCCAGCGAGCGCGCCGCGAGCGAGTTCGGTCTGCACATCCTGGCGCCGGCGATCCAGGACGACGCACACAACCGCACCCGCTTCGCCATCGTCGCCGAGCCCATGCTCCACGCAGCTCCCAAGGCCACGGGGCACGACTGCACGAGCCTGGTCGTCTCCGTCACCAACCGCCCTGGCGCCGTGCACGACATGCTGGTGCCGCTGAAGAACCACGGCGTCTCGATGACACGCTTCGAGTCGCGTCCGGCGCGCTCCGGGCAATGGGAGTATTACTTCTACGTTGACATCGAGGGCCACGCCGAAGAGCCCCATGTCCGCACGGCACTGTCGGAGTTGCGAGGCATGTGCGCCTTCTTCAAGGTTCTGGGCAGCTACCCGGTCGACGTGCACTGAGACGAACACGTACACGAGATGTTCAATCAACTCGGCGTCATCGGTTGCGGTCTCATGGGCGGCTCGTTTGCGCTGGCGTTGCGCCGCGCCGGGCTGGTCAAGCGCGTGGTGGGCTACAGCAAATCGCCCTCCACCACCGAGCGAGCGCGCCGCATCGGCATCATCGACGTCGCCGCCGAGTCGGCACTGCTGGCGGTCTCGGGCTCGGACATCGTCCTCATCGCCGTGCCCGTGTCGGCCTCGGAGACCACCTTTCGCGCCATTCGCGACCTCATCGAACCCAGCGTGCTGTTCATGGACGTCGGCTCGACCAAGCGCGACGTGGTCGACGCCGCGCGGCGCGTGCTGCGCGAGCGCATCGCCAGTTTTGTGCCCGCACACCCCATCGCCGGCAAGGAGGCTTCGGGCATCGAACATGCAGATGCCGGGTTGTTTGTCGGGCGCCAGGTCATCCTCACGCCGCTGCCGCAGACCAACGTGGTGATGCTGCAGAAGGCCACCGACGTGTGGGCCGCGATGGGCGCGCAGGTGCTGAAGATGTCGCCCGAGAATCACGATGCGGCGTTTGCCGCCGTGAGCCACTTGCCGCACATGCTGGCCTTTGCCTATTTCGGCGCGGTGGTGAACCAGCCGGCCGGGAGCGACTTCCTCTCCCTGGCGGGGCCCGGGTTCCGGGATTTCACGCGCATCGCCGCGAGCAACCCGGAGATCTGGCGCGACATCCTGATTGCAAACCGCGAAGAGATCATCCGCCAGACCCAGCTGTTTCGGCACGCGCTCACGGCCTTCGAGCAAGCTTTGCAGACCGGCAACACCGAAGCGCTGGAGAGCCTCATCCGCGGCCCCGCGGAAGGCCGCGCGGCATGGCAGATGGGATCCCTGCGCGTGCCTGGTAGCGGCAATGGCGCGAGCGCTGGAGGTGGCAGCGGGCCTGGCAGTGGCCCTGTTGCTGGCGCCGGCGGCGGTACGGGGCAAAAGCCACGCTGAGGCACGCCTGGGTCGGCCCACCGCGCCCCAGCACTGCCACAGCACTGCCACAGCGCAGCCTCTGCACCGCGAACAGCGTAGGCCTGCCCACACCGGATCACAGACACACCGGCGCTCACTTGTACGACATCCCCACCCTCGACCTGCCACCTCTGCGAACCGCCTCGGGCTCGGTGCGCTTGCCTGGCTCCAAGAGCATCTCCAACCGTGTGCTGCTGCTGGCCGGGCTCGCGCATGGCGAGACGGTGCTGCTGGATCTGCTCGACTCCGACGACACACGCGTGATGCTCGAAGCACTGCGCGTGTTGGGCTGCGGCGTCGAGCGCAGCGATCGCGAGTGCCGCATCACGGGCCTGGGCGGACGGCTGCGCGTGCACGAGGCTGATCTCTTTGTCGGCAACGCCGGCACCGCGTTGCGCTCGCTGGCCGCCACGCTGGCACTGCTGGCGGCCACGCAGGGTGGCTGCTTCGAACTGCGCGGCGTGCCGCGCATGCACGAGCGCCCGATCGGCGATCTAGTCGACGCGCTGCGGCCATTGGGCTGCACGATCGACGACCTCGGTCGCGCCGGCTATCCGCCGCTACGCCTGCGTGGCGAGGCTGGCGGCCGGCTGGCGGGTCTGCATGCGGGGCAGCCTATCCATGTGCGCGGCAACATCTCCAGCCAGTTCCTGACGGCGCTGCTGCTGGCCTTGCCGCTGGTGGCCGGCGAGGCCGACATCACGATCGAGGTCGAGGGCGAGTTGATCTCCAAGCCCTACGTCGAAATCACGCTCAATTTGCTCAGCCGTTTCGGCATCGACGTGCGTCGCGAGGGATACGCGCGCTTCACCATCCCCAGCGGCTCGCGCTACCGCAGCCCGGGCCGGCTGCATGTGGAGGCTGATGCATCGTCGGCTTCGTACTTCATCGCACTGGGCGCCATCGCCGCCACAGGCGGCGCGCCGGTGCGCATTCTTGGCGTCGGCAGCGATTCGATCCAGGGCGACATCGCCTTCATCGATGCCGCGCGCGCAATGGGTGCCGAAGTCAAGAGCGGCCCAGGCTGGATCGAGGCCCACCGCGGACGCTGGCCGCTGAAGGCCATCACCCTCGACGCCAACCACATCCCTGACGCCGCGATGACGCTCGCCGTCATGGCGCTGTACGCCGACGGGCCCACGCGCATCCTGGGTATCGCCAGCTGGCGCGTGAAGGAGACCGACCGTATCGCCGCCATGGCCGCGGAGTTGCGCCAGCTGGGCGCCGAGGTGCTCACGGGCGACGACTTCATCGAGGTACGCCCGCCGCGGCAATGGCGGGCAGCCAGCGTCCACACCTACGACGACCACCGCATGGCGATGTGCCTGTCGCTGGCGGCGTTCAACCCGCTGGCATCGCCACGCCCGCCAGATGCCGGACATGGGGTGCCCGTGCGCATCGAAGACCCGCGCTGCGTGGCCAAGACCTTCCCCGACTACTTCGAAGCGCTGTTCGGCCTCGCCGGGACGACTGCCGACGATGTGCCGGTGATCACCATCGACGGGCCCACCGCCTCGGGCAAGGGCACGCTGGCCGCCGCGGTGGCGCGGGCGCTCGGGTATCACCTGCTCGATTCGGGCGTGTTGTACCGCGCCGCCGGGCTTGCCGCGGTTGCAGCAGGCATCTCTCCCGACGACGAAGCGGCTGTGGCGCGCCTGGCCTCGATGCTCAACTTGCGCTTCGGCAGCGACGCAGAAGCCGACGGTGCCCCGCCCAAAGTGTGGCTAGGCGGCCGCGACATCACCGACGACCTGCGACATGAGAACACCGGCCTGCTGGCCTCCCGCGTTTCCGCCTTGCCCGCGGTGCGACAGGCGCTGCATGGCCTGCAACTGGCCTTTCGCCGCGCCCCAGGCCTGGTCGCCGACGGTCGCGACATGGGCACGGTGGTCTTCCCCACTGCCCCGCTCAAGGTGTTCTTGACGGCGGACGCCACCCAGCGTGCCGGGCGTCGCCATAAGCAATTGATTTCAAAGGGTATTCAGGCTAGCATCGCCGCTCTTCGCGCCGACCTAGAGGCGCGCGACGCGCGCGACAGGAATCGCGCCGTGGCGCCATTGAAGCCGGCCGAAGATGCGCTGTTGCTGGACAACTCGGACCTCACCATCGAACAGTCGGTGGCTCAGGTGCTGACTTGGTGGCAGCAGCGTTGCCCGTTCAACAGGTTCGTGCCCGTGCCGGCGCACTGACGAGCGGGCCACGGTTCCACCGCGCCACCCCAAGCCTCAACTTGCGGTGCCGGCTCGCCCAGGGCTGCAGGTTCCTGGGTGGCCTCGGCGCGGTGGTGTTCTCAACCTCAACCCGCGGCACCCGCTGCACGCATCGCCCGGCTCTGCGCCACAACCAACCCCCCGGGCACCAGGAAACCCATGTCAGCAACCCAAATGGCCACCTCCACCGGTGGCATGGAATCGTTCGCCGCCCTCTTTGAGGAGTCGGTCAAGTCCAACGACATGCGCCCCGGCGAGGTCATCTCCGCCGAGGTCGTGCGCATCGACTTCAACCACGTGGTGGTGAATGCAGGGCTGAAGAGCGAAAGCTACATCCCGATCGAGGAATTCAAGAACGACCAGGGTGAGGTCGAGGTCCAGGTCGGTGACTTCGTCTCGGTGGCCATCGATGCCGTCGAAAACGGCTACGGCGACACCATCCTCAGCCGCGACAAGGCCAAGCGCCTGGCCAGCTGGATGAGTCTGGAGAACGCGCTCGAGTCGGGCGAATTCGTCAGCGGCACCGTGAGCGGCAAAGTCAAGGGCGGCCTGACGGTGCTCGTGAACGGCATCCGCGCCTTCCTGCCCGGCAGCCTGCTCGACACGCGCCCGGTCAAGGACATGACGCCCTACGAGGGCAAGACGATGGAGTTCAAGGTCATCAAGCTCGACCGCAAGCGCAACAACGTCGTGTTGTCGCGCCGTGCGGTGGTCGAGGCTTCGATGGGCGAGGAACGCGCCAAGCTGCTCGAAACCCTGACCGAAGGCGCCATCGTGCACGGCGTGGTCAAGAACATTACCGAGTACGGCGCATTTGTCGATCTCGGCGGCATCGATGGCCTCTTGCACATCACCGACATGGCCTGGCGCCGTGTGCGTCACCCGAGCGAGGTGGTCACGGTCGGCCAGGAGCTCAGCGCCAAGGTGCTGAAGTTCGACGCCGAGAAGAACCGCGTTTCGCTCGGCATCAAGCAGCTCGGCGACGACCCCTGGATGGGCGTGAGCCGCCGCTACCCACAAAGCACGCGCCTGTTCGGCAAGGTCACCAACATCGCTGACTACGGTGCCTTCGTCGAGATCGAGCCGGGCATCGAGGGCCTGGTGCACGTCTCGGAGATGGACTGGACAAATAAGAACGTCGCGCCCAGCAAGATGGTCACGCTCGGTGAAGAGGTCGAGGTGATGGTGCTCGAGATCGACGAGGACAAGCGCCGCATCAGCCTGGGCATGAAGCAGTGCAAGGCCAACCCCTGGGAAGAGTTCTCCTCCACCGTCAAGCGCGGCGACAAGGTCAAAGGGCCCGTCAAGAGCATCACCGACTTCGGTGTCTTCGTGGGCCTCACGGCTGGCATCGATGGCCTCGTACACCTGTCCGATCTCTCGTGGAACGAGCCTGGCGAGACCGCCGTGCGCAACTACAAGAAGGGCCAGGAAGTCGAGGCTCTCGTGCTTGCTGTGGACGTGGAGCGCGAGCGCATCAGCCTGGGTATCAAGCAGCTCGACACCGACCCGTTCACGAGCTTCACGACGCTCAACGACCGCGGCAGCGTCCTCAACGGCAAGGTCAAGACTGTCGACCCGCGCGGCGCAGAGATCCAGCTCAACGACGATGTCACAGGCTACCTGCGAGCCAGCGAGATCAGCCGCGACCGCGTGGAAGATGCGCGCAACGTGCTGAAAGAAGGCGACGAAGTGTCGGTGATGATCGTCAACGTCGACCGCAAGCTGCGCAGCATCCAGCTCAGCATCAAGGCCAAGGACCAGGTCGACCAGCAGGAAGCCATGCAGCGCCTCGCACAGAGCAACGAGCGCGAGACAGCCGGCACCACCAGCCTTGGCGCGCTGCTGCGTGCCAAGCTGGACAAGGGCAGCAACGAGTGAGCTGCCGAGGGGCGCGGGGCACGGGGGGGGCTGGTTCAGCTCCTCCGCGCCCGCGGCTCCGGTGCCCACGCTCCAGGATCCTCCCGCGGTACGCTGAGCCACCCCGTTGAGCATGACCCGTTCCGACCTCGTCGCCCGCCTGGCTGAGCGCTTCCAGCAACTCACCCAGCGCGACACGGAATTCGCCGTCAAGACCATACTCGACGCGATGAGCGATGCGCTCGCGCGCGGGCACCGCATCGAGATCCGCGGCTTCGGCAGCTTCTCGATCAACCGACGCCCGCCGCGGCTGGGGCGCAACCCCCGCAGCGGAGCTCAGGTCACCATCCCGGAGAAGCTCGTGCCGCACTTCAAACCCGGCAAGGCCTTGCGCGAGGCGGTGGATGTCGAGCGTACGGAGCGCTCGGAGCACTTCTAGGCCCGCGACGCCCATGCGCATCGTCGCCTGGCTCGTTCGAGCCTTCCTGTTTTTCGCGCTGTTCGCCTTTGCGCTGAACAACCAGCAGATGGCGACGGTGCGCTGGTTCTTCGGCATCGAGTGGCAGACGCCGCTCGTCTTCGTGGTGCTGCTGGCCTTCGCGCTTGGCGCTGCGCTGGGCGTGCTGGCAATGGTGCCGAGCTGGTGGCGCGCGAGGCGTTCACAGACACCGCCGGCGCCTTCCGCGAAGGACTCGCAGGACTCGCAGGCCCCGCCCCTGAACAGCATCCTGCCGCTTTCACCCGGGCCGGGCGCTGATCATCCGCCGCGCCTGGGTTAACACAGCCCGGCATCGGAAGGCGGGGCGGCCCGCCGATCGGGCAAGATCCGGGCATGGAATTCGACTTTCAATGGCTGCTGATCGGGCTGCCACTGGCCTTCGCGCTTGGCTGGGTGGCTTCTCGGCTGGACCTGCGGCAACTCGGCCGCGCACGGCGCGAGACCCCCAGCGCCTACTTCAAGGGCCTGAACCTGCTGCTCAATGAACAGCAGGACAAGGCCATCGACGCCTTCATCGAGGCCGTCCAGCACGACCCCGACACCGCCGAGCTGCACTTCGCGCTGGGCAACCTGTTCCGCCGCCGTGGCGAGTTCGAGCGCGCCGTGCGCGTGCACGAGCACCTGCTGGCGCGCGGTGACCTGAAAGTACGCGACCGCGAGCGTGCCCAGCACGCCTTGGCGCAGGACTTCATGAAGGCCGGTCTTTTCGACCGCGCCGAGGCCGCGTGGCGCGCGCTTGAAGGCACCCCCTACGACGGGGAATCGCGGCTGGCGCAGTTGACGCTGGCCGAGCGCTCACGCGACTGGCCGCGCGCGGTGGAAGTGGCCACGCGACTGAACCAGGGTGACAGCGGCGCGTTTTCGGCACGCATCGCGCACTATGAGTGCGAACTCGCGCTGGCCGCCGATGCCGCCGGCAAGCCGCAGGAAGCGCAGGCCGCACTCGCACGTGCGCGCCACGTGGCACCGGCCGCAGCACGGCCCCTGATGCTGTTGGGCCAGCGCCACCTCCAGCAGGGCCGACCGCGCGAGGCCTTGGCGGCGTGGGACGAACTGCGCGAACACCAGGGCAGCGGCGCGTTCCTGCTCGTGGCCGAAGACTTTGCCCGTGCGGCCATCGCCTGTGGGCGCAGCGGGTCCGCGCGCACGGCGCTGCAAGCGGCGCTCATCCGACACCCGGCCACCGAGCTGCATGCGGCGCTGGACCTGCTCGACGAGGCCGCCCCCACACCACGCGATACCTTGCACCCGCTCCGCCAGGCGCGTTGGGTGCAACACCTGCAGCAGTGGCCCTCGCTCACAGCGGCACAGCAGGTGCTCGCCTCACCCCCGCAGAGCTGGGACACGCCAGGTCTGGAGGCCCTACGCGCCGCCGTGGCACGCGCGGCACGCCCACTGCAGCGTTACCGCTGCGCCGCCTGCGGCTTCGAGGCCCAGCACTACTTCTGGCAATGCCCGGGCTGCCTGAGTTGGGAGAGCTACCCGCCGCAGCGCATCGACGCATTGCAGTGACGCATTGCAGCGACGCATTGCAGTGCGCGCCGCGGCGCGCACTGCAATGCGCAGTGCGCCGCTGCTCCGGGACTTCCCGTCAACGCGTCAGGTGCTGCTCCAGCAGGCCCAGCACATCGTTGCGCGAGGGCACCTGCCATTTGCCGCCGATGCTGGCCACGGGCCCCGGGCCGATGAGGCCGGCCAGGCCCGGATCGTGGTCGCAATAGATGCCGATGGTCGGCCGCCCATAGGCCGCGGCGAGGTGGGTAAAGCCCGTGTCCAGGCCCACGACCTGGCGCGCCCCGGCGAGCACCGCGGCCATCTCGCCCACGCGCAGAAACGGCGGCACGTCCCCCTCGCAATCGGCGGCGATGCGCTCGGCCAGCGTCTGCTCCTCGTAAGCACCCCACAGCACGATCGGGATCAGCCCGCGCTCGCGCAGGCGTTTTCCCACCGACACCCAGTGCCGTTCAGGCCAGAGCTTTTCCTTGCGGCTGGCGTTCGGAATCAACACCGCATACGGCGCCTTCGGCCCCCAGCCCGGCGCCGAGCGCTTGAGTCCGAAGTCGGGAGCATCTGTCGGAACGGCGTAACCGAGATGTGCGGCCGCGAGCATGCGGCAACGCTGCACGGCGTGCAGCTTGCGGCCCACGGCGGCCGTGCGGTGATAGGCCAGGGCCGCCATCGACTCACGCGCGCTGCCACGGTCGTAGCCGGCCACGGGCCCCACGGCTAGGCGCGCCCAGATCGCGCTTTTCAGCAAGCCCTGCAGGTCGAGCACGAGGTCGTACGGCTCGCGCCGCAGCTCGGCACGCAGCTCGCGCATCGCCTTCCAGGTGTCGCCGCTCATGAGTGCGCGGCGCCATTTGCGCCAGGCCATAGGCACCACCCGCTTCACCCCAGCATGCAGCTGCGGGATCGCGGCGTAAGCGTCCTCCACCAGCCACTCGATCGTCGCGCCGGGGTCGTGGCGCAGCACGTCGGCCACCACGGGCAGCGCGTGAACCACGTCGCCCATCGAGGAAGTCTTGACGATCAGGAGGCGCATCGCCGTTGTTTTCCTCAACCCTTCCGCGCCACGGCTGCATCAGCCGCTCTCTCCCGCTCGGCGACGAGCGCGGGGTTGAAGCGCGGGTCGTTGTACATCTTGAACTGTCGATACACCTTGAAGAACACCCGGCCTGCCGCAGCGTCGGCCAGCAGCGCGTCGAGGCAGCCTGCGAGGTCGCTGCGCTGTTGTTCCAGGCGCGCGAGCCTGCCGTGGCTCGATTGGCGATGGGCCTCGTCGGCGTCGCGCCGGACGCTTTGCTGCCGCATCGCATGCACCTTGAGCGCGAGGATCGACAAACGGTCGATCATGCTGCCTGCGGTCTCGCTGTTCAGGCGTGCGCCGGCGGCCACTGTCGAGCGCGGTGCGTCGGTGCGCGCCGATACAGCATCGACGAGGCCGAGTGCCGCGAGCAGGATCTCGTCGACGCGCTCGGTGGCGTCGTTGCGCGCCTGGTTGAAACGGTCGATGGCCCGCTTGTTGGCGGCAATCTCGGCGTCGGCCACCGTGGTGCGCCGCGCAAGGTCTTCTTCGGCCCACAGACGACAGTTGTACAGGTGGTTGGTCTGCACCCAGCGCCACAGCTCGGTATCGCCGGTATCGCCGGTATCGCCCGTATCGCCGGCATCGCCGGCATCGCCGGCATCGCCGGCATCGCCAATATCTCCATCACGCAGCGCGCGCACCGCGGGCTCCTCGCGGGGCCAGCCCGGCGTGGTGATCAGTTCGTCGTGCAAGGCCACCACGGCGGCGGCAGAAAGCAGGGGCTGCGACATTCGGGGGAGGTCTGTATCTCGCTGACCGGCCCCGCATGGGCTGGCAGAATCGGCGCGCATTATGTGCCGCGCGTGGTGACCATCGACAATTCGCCCGCTCGACGCGCTCATCCGGGATGGCCAGGTGCGACCGCCGACAAGGTACCGGGGGCGCACGCCGCACCCGGCCCGCTCGTGGTGCGGTTGCGCAACTGGGTGGGTGACGTGCTGCTGGGCTTGCCCATGCTGCAAAGGCTGGCCGATGCCGGGCACGAGCTTCACCTCGTGGGCAAGGGTTGGGCACGCGACCTGCTGGTCGGACACGGCTGGCCGGTGCATGTGCTGCCCAGGACGCTGGCCGAACGCGTGCAGCTGCTGCGCCGGCTGCGCGTGGAGGTCAGCCTGGTGCGGGCCCGGGCCACAGCGCCGGCACGCATCGACGCGCTGTGCCTGCCCTACTCGTTTTCGAGCGCGCTGGAGTTCCGCCTCGCCGGCCTGCGCGCGCTGGGTCATGCGCACGAGGGGCGCAGCTGGCTGCTGGCACGCGCCCTGCCGCTGCATCGGGGCCGGCACGAACTGGAGACCTACTGGGAGCTCGGCGAGGCGCTGCTCGGCATCGCGGCCCTGCCACGCGAGCTCGGCCTCGTGCTGGCGCCGCAGCACCGCGAGGCGGCCGCCGAGTTGCGTCGCGCCCACGGCTTGGCCGAGGCCCCGATCGTGGTCTGCCCGTTCGCGGGTGGCACTTACGACAGACTTCCGAAGTCATGGCCCCAGTTCAGCAGCTTCGTGCGCCTGGATCTCACCCCGTTGGCAGCGGCCCAAGGCCGGCGTGTGTTGATCTGCCCGGGTCCGGGCGAAGAGGCGGCGGCGCGGGAGGCTTATGGCGATGCTGTCTGCCTGCCCAATGTGGGCTTGGGCGCCTACGCGGCCTTGCTGGCCGAGGCGGCCTTGATGGTCAGCAACGACACTGGTCCGGGCCACATGGCCGCCGCGGTGGGTACGCCGCTGCTGTCCGTGCTGGGCCCGACCGACCCCGCCCAGTGGGGCGCCTGGGGCCCCGGTGTGCAATGTCTCGGAGGCGGTGGGCACTGGCCCGCGCGCGCCGAGGTGCTGGCCGCTGCGCAAGCGCTGCTGCACCAGCGGGCCGGCCGCTGACACTCCGCGGGGGGATGCGCCCGGCCGCTCGCATCCCACCCGAACTGGGGCCCCCTGCGCACCTGCCCGCGGGGGAGTGAAGGCGCGGGCCGCACTGCGAAGAATGGCTCTGGACCCGGCGGCGAACGTGGCGAGGCAAGTCAACCTCGCAACGCTTGACGTCCGGGCCAAGGTCCGACTTCCCAGTCCGTCATCGTTTTCGTTCACAGGAGATCACCATGTTCCGCAAATACATCATTGCCTTGCTGGCCACGGTCGCGTTCAACGCCTTCGCCGCCATTGACATCAACCGCGCGAGCCGCGCCGAGCTGGAGACCGTCAAGGGCATCGGCCCCGGTCTCTCGGCCAAGATCCTCAAGGCCCGCGAAACCAGTGAGTTCAAGAACTGGGCCGACATGGTCCTGCGCGTGCCCGGTGTTGGCGCCGCCAGCGCCGGCAAGCTCTCCAAGGCCGGGCTCACCGTGGGTGGCGTTGCCCTCGATGCCAACGCGCTGCCCCCGGCGGCGGCCAAGGCCGGCAAGGCCAGCAAGGCCGGCGCAGAAGAGGCCATGGCCGGCGGCGGCGAGCCCGCCAAGCCTGCGCGCAAGGCCGGCCGCAAGGACAAGGCGGACAAGGCGGACAAGGCCGAGTCCTGATCAAGGGCGGGCCTGCGGGCCCGCTTCTTTCAGGGCAGTTCGAGGTCCGGCATCGGCCGCGAGATATCAAAGTCGAGGTCGGCTTCCTGGCCAGGCGGCAGCCCTTGCTGGCGGCGCAACGCCCGACTCGCGGCTTCCCAGCCGAAGAATTGCATCACCTCGTCACGCCGCGCGAAGGTGTCGGCCTCCCCGAGCGCCATCAGCTCGCGCGTGTAAGGCGCTTCGAACAGCAGATAACTGGCCAACGCCGTGCCACGCGCGTTCTGTCCTTCGCCACCCACACCGGCGCCCCGCAGCAAGGCTCGCACCGGCCCCGGCAAGGTATGCAGGTGACGCGCGGCGATGTCGTCCAGCCGCAGTGAGGGCGCGATCACCAGCGCCTCCACCGGGCGCAGCGGCGTGTCGGCCAGCGCCGACTCGGGCAGCAGCGCCAGCGTGCGGTTGATGCGCTTCATGCGCTCCACGTCCACCGCCAGCGCATCGAGGAAGATGCTCGACAGCGCATGGCCCGCGATCTGCGCCAGGTTCGGGTACCCCACCTGCATGATCTGGCGGCCGGTGGGTTCCTGCATGCGCCCGGCGCCGATGATGAGCAGGCGCTCGGCCCCGAGGTGGATGGCCGCCGACAGCGGCGCCGTGTTGCGCATCGAGCCGTCGCCGAAAAAGCCCGGGTCGCCCGGCACATCCAGGTGCTGGGCGGGGAACACGAACGGGATCGCCGCCGATGCCAGCAGGTGCGTGTGCGTGATCGTCGAGGGCACGGCCACACGCTGCGAGCGGATCCAGGTCTCCACCGGCCGCTCCATGCTGTAGAACGTGTAATGCTCTCCGCTGGTGTAGCTGGAGGCGGTGATGGCGAGCGCGTGCAGTTGCTTCTGCGCCTGCACGAACGGAATGCGCTCCAGCGGCACCAGCCGTTGCAGCAGGTCTGCCAACGGTTCGTTGTCGAGCAGCGAACGCGGGCGGGCCTTGCGCCAACGTGCAATGAACCAACCCACCGAGAGCATGGTGAGCCACTGCGCGCCGCTGCGGATGACGCCCAATGAATCGGAGCGGTAGACCTGATCGGCGGAGAAGTTCTGCCAGACCTTGGCGATGACCTCCACCGCGGCCTCGAAGCGGTCGGCGTGTGCGGCGAGCGCCGCGGCATTGATCGCGCCGGCCGACGTGCCGCAGATGACGCCGAAGGGGTTGGCCATGCGGGCGCGCGGCCCCATCACCTCGCGGCGCAGCTTGGCCAGCGCACGCAGCACGCCCACCTGGTAGGCAGCGCGGGCGCCGCCACCGCTGAGGACCAGGCCGGTGAGCGGGGTCTCGTACATGCCGTGATTGTGGCGGCACCACACCGCTGCCGAGACTCGCAGAGGTCAAGCGCGGGCGCGAAGCGATGCCCTCGAATTCGGGATGTCTACCGAAGCGAAGGCTCAGCCGCGAATCAGTCGCCTTTGCTCTTCCCGTGCCCCTTGCCTTCGCCCCCCTTGCCCTCGCTGTAGCCGTGGCCGCGGCCACGGCGGTCGTCCTCGACGTCCGCCGCGTGCTTCGCGCCACGGTGAACGTGGCGGTCGTACCAGTCGTCGCGCACGAAGTACACCGGCACGCCGCAGGCCTGGTAGCGATGGCAATGCTTGGCCCATTTCTTCTGGTGCCCCGGCGGCACCCACACGTACACCGGCTGGGGGCGGGGCGCCGGCGTGGCGACCACCACCCCCGGGCGCTGCGGCGGGAGCGGCGGCGGCGCGATGATCACCGGATTGGGCAGCACCAACCGCGGCAATGGCAGCCGGCTCACGTCGACCCGCCCGGGCAGCCCCGGCAGCACGATCGGCGGGGGAGGCGGCAGGTGCACCTCCAGCGCCATGGCCGACGGTGCCGTGAGGGCCGCCAGAGCCGTCACGACCACCGGGCCCGCCACGATCGAGTGGCCCACGAGGCCGACGAGGCCGACGAATGACAATGTTCTGGCGAGCAACTGGGACATGGCCTCTCCGGTGACTGTGTTTCCTCTCAACGGCAGATCATGCCGGCGCGATGGCAAGACAGCGGCACGGTTTCATTCGTACACAACCGTCGCCTTCCCCTCTTCGGCCATGGTGCGCCAGCGCACGAGCGCCTCGTCGCAAGGCCAGAAGCGGCCCTCGTCACCGAGCTCGATCTCGGCCACCGCGTGCCGCCGCTTGAGCTTGAGGCGCACAAGCAGGCCTTGCTGCAGCACGCCGTGCTCGGTATCCACGCGACGCGAGGGCCACAGCTTCAACACATCGCCCACTGGCGGCATGCCGCCGTTGAGCTCCACCGTGAGGTGGCGGCCGAAGCGCGCCCGCGCCGCGGGCAGGTCCCACACCTGGGCCACGTTCAGGCGCAGGCCGCCGTTGAAGCGGTCGGTCTGTACGCGCCCTTGCACGATCACGAGCTGGTCCTCCTGCGCCAGCTCGCGTCGGTCCTCGAACAACTCATCGGGCGCGACGGCTTCGATCTGCTCGCTGCCATCGTCGAGCCTGAAGATCACGACGCGCCCGCGCTGCCCGTTCACCGTGCGCGGGTCGGTCACGATGCCGGCCAGCAGTTGCGGCTCGCGGCTGTCGACCAGATCGGCAATCGGCTGGCGCGCAAAGCGTCTCACCTCGTCGGACCAGGCATCGAAGAGGTGCCCGCTGAGGTAGAAGCCGAGTGCCGCCTTCTCCTGCATCAGACGCTCGCGCACGCCCCACGGCGCGGCGTGCACAAGCGCCGGCTCCTGCGTGCTGCTGCCGTGGCTGTCGCCTTCGGCGAAGTCAAAGAGGCCGCCTTGCAAGGCATTGGCTGACTGCGTGTCTGCCCACTCGAAGGCCAGGCCGACGCTGGCCAGCAGCGCCGACCTTGCCGCGGACTGGTCGGCATGCAGCGCATCGAAGGCGCCCGCCTTGACGAGTGCCTCCACCACGCGCTTGTTGACGCGCTGCCGGTCCACACGCACGCAGAAGTCGAACAGGCTCCTGAACGGCCCACCGCCTTCGCCCGCGCGCTCGCCCTCGCCCTCACGCGCCGCGACGATGGCCTCGATGGCCCCCTGCCCCGTGCCCTTCACCGCACCCAAGCCGTAGCGCACGCGCTTGTCCACCACCGGCTCGAAGCGGAAGGTGCCGCGGTTGATGTCCGGCCGCTCGAACTCGACGCCGAACATCTTCGCATCGGCCAGCAACACGCGCAGCTTGTCGGTGTTGTCACCTTCGACCGTCATGTTGGCGGCATAGAACTCCGCCGGGTGCTGCACCTTCAGCCACGCCGTGTGGTACGCCAGCACCGAGTACGCCGCGGCATGGCTCTTGTTGAAGCCGTAGCCCGCGAACTTCTCCATCAGGTCGAAGACCTCGTCGGCCAAGGCCCGCCCGATCTGATTCTTCGCCGCGCCCTCGCGGAAGATGTTGCGCTGTTGCGCCATCTCCTCGGCCTTCTTCTTGCCCATCGCGCGGCGCAGCAGGTCAGCGCCGCCCAACGAGTAGCAGGCGAGGATCTGCGCGGCCTGCATCACCTGCTCTTGATAGACAAAGATGCCGTAGGTCTCCTCCAGCACCTGGGCCAGCAGCGGGTGCGGATAGACGATCTCCTCCTGTCCGTTCTTGCGCCGGCAGAAGCTCGGGATGTTCTCCATCGGCCCCGGGCGGAACATGGCGTTCAGCGCGATCAGGTCCTCCAGCCGAGTGGGCTTGGCCTCGCGCAGCATGCCCTGCATGCCGCGCGATTCGAACTGGAAGATGGCTTCGGTGCGGCCGTCGGCGAAGAGCCGGTACACACGCGCATCGTCGAAGGGCACGCGCTCGAAAGCGAAGGCTTCCTGGCCGGGCTTGCGGCGGATGAAGTCCTTGGCCAGCTCGAGGATGGTCAGCGTCGCCAGGCCCAGGAAGTCGAACTTCACCAGG
Organism: Burkholderiales bacterium; assembly: GCA_031401195.1. GTDB lineage: Bacteria > Pseudomonadota > Gammaproteobacteria > Burkholderiales > Burkholderiaceae_C > Rubrivivax. The sequence goes on along the minus strand of JANNRI010000165.1, from coordinate 19,951 downwards.
CCGATGGCCTCGACATCGTCCTTGTCGAACTGGCTCACCGCGCTGTCGCTGCCCGGCTGCTGGTACAGCGGGCAGAAGTCGGTGATCTTGCCCGGAGCAATGAGCACACCACCGGCGTGCATGCCGACGTTGCGGACAATGCCTTCCACGCGCATGGCCAGCGCGAGCAGTTCGCGCACCTCTTCTTCGGCCGCTTCGCGCTGCTCGAGCTCGGGCACCTCGCGGCGGGCGTAGATGGTCGGGTCCTTCTCCGGATCGAAGTCGTGCGGCACCTGGGCCAGCGTCACCGACTTGCCTGGCGGCGCCGGGATCAGCTTGGCGATGCTGTCCACATGCCCGTAACCCATGCCAAGCACGCGCCCCACGTCGCGCAGCGCGGCCTTGGCGGCCATGGTGCCGAAGGTGGCGATCTGGCTCACTGCGTCGCGGCCGTACTTGGCCTTGACGTAGTCGATGACACGCTCGCGGTTGGCCTGGCAGAAGTCGATGTCGAAGTCGGGCATCGACACGCGCTCGGGGTTGAGGAAACGCTCGAAGAGCAGCTTGTAGGCGAGCGGGTCGAGGTCGGTGATGAAGAGCGCGTAGGCCACCAGCGAGCCCGCGCCCGAGCCGCGCCCCGGACCCACCGGGCAGCCGTTCTGCTTGGCCCAGACGATGAAGTCGCTGACGATGAGGAAGTAGCCCGCGAAGCCCATCTTCTCGATGGTCGCGAGCTCGAACTCCAGACGCTCCATGTAGCGCGGCCGTTCGTGCTCTCGTTTGACCGGCTCGGGGTACAGCGCGGCGAGCCGCCTCTCGAGCCCATCGAGCGATGCCTGGCGAAAGTAGGCGTTGATCGGCATCGGCACGCCGTCCACCTGTGGCGTGGGGAAATCGGGCAGCTGTGGTTTACCGAGCGTCAGGCTCAGGTTGCAGCGCCTGGCGATGCGCACGCTGTTGGCCAGGGCGCTGGGCACATCGGCGAAGAGCGCGGCCATCTCGGCTGTTGTCTTGAAGTGCTGGTCAGGCGTGAAGCGCTTCAGCCGACGCGGATTGGCCAGCATCTCGCCTTCGGCGATGCACACCCTCGCCTCGTGCGCCTCATGGTCGTCAGCGCCCAGGAATTGCACCGGGTGCGTGGCCACCACCGGCAGGCCCAGAGCCGCGGCGAGCGGCACGGCGACGCGCACATGCGCCTCCTGCTGCGGCTGCCCGGCACGTTGAAGCTCGATGTAGAAGCGACCGGGAAACACCCGCGCAAGTTCGCTCGCCACGGCTTGCGCGCGTGGCACATCGCCAGCGAGCAAGGCGGTGCCGATGGCGCCCAGGTCACCCCCTGAGAGCGCGATCAGGCCAGCGCCCAGCTCTTCGAGCCAGGGCCACTTCACCCACGCCACCGTGCGCTGTGCGTTCTCGACCCAGGCGCGCGCGAGCAGTTCGCACAGGCTGTGCCAGCCGCGCTCGTCCTGCACCAGAAGTAGCAGGCGGCTGGCCGACTTGTCGCTGCATTTCACGAAACCGGCGTTGGCAAGCGGCTCCATCCAGACATCGACGCCGATGACCGGCTTGACGCCTAGGCCACGGCAAGCCTGGTAGAACTTGACGGCGCCGAAAAGGTTGTTGAGGTCGGTGATGGCCAGCGCAGGCATGCCGTCGGCACGCGCCGCGGCCGCCGCGTCGTCGATGCGCAATATGCCGTCGACCACGGAGTATTCGCTGTGCAGCCGCAGGTGCACAAAGCCGGGCGGTGCGGGCGGCGCTGCGTTGACGTACGCGGCCGGTGTCGGCTCGCTCACTGCTGCTTGGGTGGATGTGTGGGCAGGCATGCGGTGATTGTAGGCAGCGCTCTCTCGCGATCTCCCTCGCAACCTCCTCGTGAGTCGGCCTCGGCAGCCTGCCTAGAATGAGGCCCATGTTGTGGTGGCTGCAACGTGCGGTGGGGGTGCTGTTGTTGCTCACGGCACTGGCCTTGGCCGTCTCCCGCGCACCGGATCGGCCGGTGGATACTTTGGTGGCACGCTGGGCACCGGCGCCGTCGGACTTCGTCGAAGTCAAGGGCCAGATCGTGCACCTGCGAGACGAAGGCCCGCGCGACGACCCGCTGCCTATCGTGCTTGTGCACGGCACCTCCGCCAGCCTGCACACCTGGGAAGGCTGGGTGAAGGCACTCAAGCGCGAGCGGCGAGTGATCACCTTCGATTTGCCGGCGTTCGGGCTCACTGGCGCTTTCGCCGGCAGCTACGCGGGTGGCGGGTACGGTGGCGACACCTACGCACGCTTCGTGCTCGATCTAGTCGACCAGCTCAAGATCGGCCGCTTTGTCATCGGCGGCAACTCGCTCGGCGGCGAGGTGTCGTGGCGCGTGGCCACGCTCGCGCCGGCGCGGGTGCACCAGCTCGTGCTGGTCGACGCCGCTGGGCCGCCCTTCGTGCCGGAGACCTTCCCCCTGGCCTGGAAGATGGCCACGGTGCCGGGGCTGAACAGGGTGCTGGAGTGGGTGCTGCCGCACTCGCTGGTGGCCGAGGGTCTCGCCACCGCCTACGCTGACCCTACACGCATCACACCCGAGTTGATAGACCGCTACTACGAGTTGACACTGCGCGAGGGCAACCGCCGCGCTTTGGTGCAGAGGCTGCAGAGCTGGCGGCCTGGCGCCGATGTCGAACGCATCGCCACACTGCGCACGCCCACGCTCATCATCTGGGGGCGGCGCGACAAGCTGATTCCGCTCTCCGTCGGTGAGTACTTCGGGCGTGTCATCCCGGGCAGCAAGCTCGTGATCTTCGACGACCTCGGCCATGTGCCGCACGAAGAGGACCCGATGCGCACCGTGAAGCCGGTGCGGGCTTTTCTGGGCTTGCCCCAGTGAAGGCGGCAGCCCGACGTCAGCGGACCGATGCCTCGACGGGCTCGGCCAGCTGGTCGGCGCGCGTGGTATCGCCGGCGATGCGCCCGGCCTCGATGCGCAACTGCCGGTCACAACGTGCCGCGATGGCGCGGTCGTGCGTGACGAGGACGAGCGTGGTGCCCAGCTCGCGGTTCATATCGAACATGAGCTCCATCACTCGCGCACCGGTGGCGAAGTCGAGGCTGCCGGTGGGCTCATCGGCCAGCAGCACTTGCGGGTGCACGACGAAGGCGCGGGCAAGCGCCACACGCTGTTGTTCGCCGCCCGAAAGCACTTTGGGGTAATGGCCAAGGCGCTCGGCCAGGCCCACGCGACCCAACATCTCGGTGGCCGCGGCGCGTGCATCGCGCCGGCCCATCAGCTCCAACGGCAGCATCACGTTTTCCAACGCGGTGAGGTTGCCCAACAGCTGGAAGCTCTGGAATACGAAGCCGACATTGCGCGCCCGCAGTTCGGCGCGCGCATCCTCGTCGAACTTGAAGAGATCCTGACCAGCCAGGAATACGGTGCCGCTGCTGGGCACGTCGAGCCCGGCGATGATCGAAAGCAGCGTGCTCTTGCCTGAACCCGACGCGCCGACGATGGCCACGCTCTCCCTGGGCGCAAGGGCGAAATCGATCTCGTGGAGTATGGTCAGCGTTCCGGTGGCGTCGGCCACCTGCTTGGTGAGCGCACGCACGGCAATGATGGATTCGGCAGAGGCAACAGACATCGCAGGTTCTTCTTCAACGCAGCACGTTCAACGCAGGCGGTGGTTGCATGCGGTGGTGGCGCACTGTAGCGTGCCGGCACTGCTGGCCTGCCCCGTGGTGGGGGCACTCGCGCAGGTGCAAGGGTCGCGGGCATCGGGCCCGACCGTGAGTGGCAAGACACTGCTCGTGGTGGGCGACAGCCTCTCGGCCGAATACGGCCTCGCACGCGGACAGGGCTGGGTAGCCTTGATGGAAAAGCGCCTGGCCAACGAACGCAGCGCGTACAAGGTGATCAACGCGAGCATCAGCGGCGACACCACTTCGAGTGGCCGCTCGCGCCTGCCGGCACTGCTGGCCGAACACCGGCCGCAGGTGGTGGTGCTCGAACTCGGTGGCAACGACGCGCTGCGCGGCCTGCCGCTTGCGATGACCGAATCCAACCTCGCCGAGATGGCGCGCCAGGGCAAGCGCAGTGGCGCGCGCGTGCTGGTGGCGGGCATCGCCGTGCCGCCCAACTATGGGCGCAGCTATGGCGACGCGTTCGTCGCGTTGTTCGCCAAGGTGGCGCGGGCCGAGGGCACAGCGCTGGTGCCGTTCATGCTGGCTGGCGTGGCCGACGGCCCCGATGCCGAGGCGATGTTCCAGGCCGACCGCATCCACCCCAAGGCCGAGGCGCATCCACGCATCCTCGACAACATCTGGCCGGCGTTGAAGCCGCTGCTCAAGTAGCAGGCGGCGCGCCCGCGCGCGCCGCTGTGCTGGCCCGAGCTCTACGACTCGCTCAGCGTGTCGCCTCGCGTTCCCGCTCGCCTTGACGAGAGGCCTGGCCGCTGCGCTTGCGATCGTCGTCCGCAGCCGCCCGGGGCGCCGCGGGTTGGACACGCTGCACCGGAGCGGCTTGCGCGGCCGGCGGCGCCTGCACCACGGGCGCGGCACTCTGCCGAGGGGGCGTCGGGCCGGCCGCTGGCGCCGGCGGCGATGGCACCCGCGGCTGTGCGACCGCTGCTGGCGGTACGGCCGGGGCGGGCTGCCCCGACGGCACCGGGCGAATCGGCCGCACGTCACCGCCCGAGCCGCGGCCATCGGTTCGATCGCGTCCTTCACGAGGATCGCGTCGCTCGCGCTCGCGCGGGGCTGAGTCCACTGCGGCAGGCTCGGCACGGCGGCCGGCTTGGCCGGGACGCCCGTCGTCAGGCGCCATGTCCCGCGGCGTGGCCACGCGGCCCGCGGGCGCAGTTGGCGCTGTCGAGACTGTCGGCGCAGTCGGCGCAGTCGGCACTGTCGACAAGGTTGGCGCCACCTGCACCCTGGAGACCGGAGCGGCTGGAGCGGCCATGGCCGGCGCGCGCTGCATGTCGGGCACGCTCACCACGGCGCGCGCCACGGGCTCCCGGCGCACCAGCACGTCACGCGGGACCGCGGTCACGCCGCCCGGAACGCCCTGGTTGGTGTAAGCCACCGGGGCACCCGGCACGGTCTGCGGCTGCCCGGGTTGCTGGAAGCGCGGGTTGACATTGACACGGTCGATATAGACCGGCGTGGCACGGTAGTACGGCACGTAGCGCTCACGTGGCGCCAGCGGCACCCACGCCACCGGCGGCCCGCCTATGTGCACCGACACGCTCACACTCGGGCCACCGACCCAGGCCACCATGGCAGGCGCATAGACCGGCCGCTGCACGTAGGTACCCGGGGCCCAGCACCAGCGATCGCGCCAATGCACCCAGCGCCCATAGTGGAACGGGGCAAAGCCCCAGCGCGCCTCGTCCACCCAGGTCCAGCCCCAGGGGCGCACCCACACCCAGCGCCCGTGCCGGTATGGCGCCCAGCCCGCGTCGACATCGCGCGGATACCAGATAGCGCCGTGCTCGGGGTGCCGATCCCAGGTGCCCCAGCGATCGAGATCCTCGGCGCCGGTCATTTCGGGCGAGATGTATCGCGACGAAGCCGTGCGTTCGTCGCGCTGGTCGTCGGCCATGGCCCAGGAGGCAAACGCATCATTGGGCAGGCCTCGCCACACATGGCGCAACGCGCCGCCGCTGTCGCGGCGCAGTTCTAGGCGCTGGCCGTTGCTGGCCGTCAGGCGGTCGGCATCGGCCACGCGCAGGTCGCCGCTCCAACTGGCGGCGTAAGTGGTGTCGTCGATGCGATCGATGCGGTAGTGGCCGGCTCGCAGAGGCAGCAGGCGCGCTTCGCGCGTGACGATGTCGACCTCGGCGGCCTTCTCGCGCGAGCGCACCCGCACGGCCAGCGACCCGCTGTGCAACTGGAAAATGAGGCGCTCATCGTCCAGGCGCACGACCTCGAGTTCGGTGCCACCACCCAGGCGCAAGCTGGTCGAGCCCACGCGCAATTCGACGCGCGCGCCGCCAGCGGTGGAGAGCCGGTCGCCGGTGGTGAGCGGGCGATTGCGCTCCGCGTCGCTCCATTGGCCCTCTTCTTGGTCGTAGCGGGAGACGTTGCCCTGCAGCTCGACAATGCGGCCCACACGCGCGGGCGGATCGGTCTCACCGTCGCGCACGGTGGCGCGGGCCGGCATGCCGGCGGCCCAGAGCAGGCTGCCGGCCAGCAGGCCCAGCATCCAGGTCACGAACCCCCGTGCGCGGGGCCCATGCCGGGCAACGTCTTGCACTGAGAAACGGGCTGAGAAACGGGCGCGCTCGGCGGCGGCGGTGGGGCGGGCGTCTGTCATGTGCCTTGCAACGGCCGCCCGGGGGCGCCCGATGACCGACTGTAGACATCAAAAGAGGGGAGGCTTTGTAAAGCCGTGTTTCTCCTGGGGCGCTGGCGCGTGGCTGTGGCCGATGCTTGCCCTCCCGCGGGCCGCACCGCACCCTCGGAGACCCCGATGAAAGACATGAGTGAATTGCGCGAACCGAGTGCCTCGGGCGACTTCAGCACCCTCACCTTGACACGGCAGCGCGGCGAGCCGCGTATCGCGCGCATCACCCTCAACCGCCCCGAGCGGCTGAACGCCATCAACCAGGCGGTGCCGGGCGAGATCCGGCGCGCGGTGCAGCAGGCCGAGGCCGATGAGGAAGTGCATGTCATCGTGCTCGGCGGCGCCGGGCGCGCCTTCTGCGCCGGCTACGACCTTCAGGACTTCGGCTCCGACCGCACCGAACACCCGTGCAAGCAGGAGAAGTCGCCTTGGGAGCCGACCGAAGACTACGCCGAGATGAAGCGCTACACCGAGGACTTCATGTCGCTGTGGCGTTGCCGCAAGCCCACCATCGCCATGGTGCACGGCGTGGCGCTCGCCGGCGGCAGCGACATTGCGATGTGCTGCGACCTGCTCGTGATGGCCGAAGACGCGCGCATCGGCTACCCGCCCGTGCGCGTGTGGGGCTGCCCGACGACCGCGATGTGGACCTACCGCGTCGGGCCCATGCGCGCCAAGCAGCTCATGTTCACCGGCGACATGATCGACGGCCGCACCGCCGCCGGTTGGGGCCTGGCCACGCAGGCGGTACCGCCGGCCCAGCTCGAAGAAGCGACGCTGGCGCTGGCGCGCCGCATTGCCAGTGTGCCGCGCCCTCACCTGGCGATGCACAAGATGGTCGTCAACCAGGCGATGCTGGCGATGGGCCTGGAGCAGACGCAGATGTTCGCCACCATCTTCGACGGCATCACGCGTCACAACCCCGAAGGTTTGTGGTTCCGCCGCCAAGCGCAAGTGCACGGATTCAAGAGCGCGGTGGAATGGCGAGACAGCGGCCGCCCGATCCCCGAGGGTGACGAGGCGCGGCGGCTCATCGCCGAACTCGAGCGCGAACTGGCGCAGCGCAGCCCCGCAGCTGGTTGAGAACGGGCCGCGCGCATCGGGCACACCGCTCTCGGTCGACGCGGTGTCGCCCACGTTGGGCATGCGCCTCGTGCAGCCCTGACCCACGCACGACGACCGCCTCCAGGCAGGCCGGCCTCCTACACTGACCGCCCCACTCTTCAACCGGAGCGCAGCCATGTCCTACTACCTCATGCGCGGCAAGTATTCGCAGGACGCGATGCAGGCCCTGGTCAAGCGGCCCGAGGATCGCCTGGTCACCACCACGCGGCTGCTGCAGGGCATCGGCGGGCGCCTGCACTACTTCTTCTTCTGCTTCGGCGAGTACGACTTCATGATGCTGTTCGAGCTGCCCGACAACGTGAGCGCCGCGGCGCTGGCGATGACGATGTCCGCGGCGGGCGCAGTGGCCAGCACCGACATCACGGTGCTGATGACCACCGAAGAGGCGATCGCCGCGATGCGCAAGGCCGGCGAGGCCACGGGCGTCTACCAGCCCCCAGGCCGCGGCAGCGCCGTCAAGCCCTGAGCGGCAGCGCGCCGGGGACCCCCGCGCAGGACAAACGCGTCTACGATGGGCGCGATGGTCGATCCGCTCGCGCTCGATGCAACGCACACGGTACCGGCCGGCGCCGGCGCTGGCGTGACGCTGCGCTTCATCGGCTCGGGCGATGCCTTCGGCAGCGGCGGGCGGCTGCAGACCTGCTTCTGCGTCGACGCTCCGGGCCTGCGCTTTCTCATCGACTGCGGCTGCTCCTCGCTCATCGGCCTGGCGGCGCAGGGGATCGACCCCGACAGCATCGACACCATCGTGCTCACGCATTTCCACGGTGATCATTGCGGCGGCGTGGCCTTCCTGCTCTTTCATGCCATGGCGGTTTCGCGCCGCACGCGCGCCCTGACGATCGCCGGGCCGGCGGGTGTGCAGGCCCATGTCGGCCGGCTGATGGAGGTGCTGTTCCCGGGCTCCGCCGGTTTGAAGCCGCGCTTCGAACTGCGCTTCGTGGACGTCGTGCCGGGGTCCGATGCCGTGCTCGGTGCACTGCGCATGCGCAACTGGCCGGCCCTGCACACGGCAGAGACGCAGCCCACGATCGTGCGCGTGCAGATCGCAGGCCGCAGCATCGTCTACACCGGCGATACCGCCTGGACCGTGGCCATTGCTGAGGCCTGCGAAGGGGCGGACCTGCTGATCACCGAGTGCTACTACTACGACACGCCCAGCCGTTGGCATCTGGACCATGCCACCATCGCCACGCACAAGGCCTCGTTGGGCGCGAGGCGCATCGTCCTCACGCACCCTTCCCCGGCGGTGCTCGAGCGTGCCGCCACCTTGAGCGAAACCCTCGCGCACGACGGCCTCGTGCTCACGGTGTGACGCCGATGCCCGAAACCCACATCGTCCTCACCCGTCACGGCGCGGTGGCGCACTTGCTGCTCAATCGGCCGGCGCGGTTGAATGCCATCGACGCCGGCATGAAGGCGCAAATACACCACCTGCTCGATGAGCTCGAAGCCGACGCGGCCATCGGGGCCATCGTCATCTCCGGCGCCGGCCGCGCCTTCAGCTCGGGCATGGACTTGAAAGACGATGCCGCGGGGCACACGCGGGGTGAGCAGGCTTGGCGCGAGGTTCTGGCCGCCGACCTCGCCCTCATCATGCGCTTCTGGGATTGCCCCAAGCCGACGCTCGCCGCCGTGCATGGCTTTTGCCTTGCAGCGTCCTGCGAGCTGGCGATGGCCTGCGACGTGACCATCGCCGAGCAGGGCTGTTTTCTCGGCGAGCCCGAGTTGCGCTTCGGCACCGTGATCACCGCGATGCTGATGCCTTGGCTCACCGGCCCCAAGATTGCGAAGGAACTGCTGCTGGCCGCCGACGACCGCATCAGCGCCGAACGCGCCGAGCGCATCGGCCTCGTCAACCAAGTGGTTCCGCAGGGCCAGGGCCTGGCCAGCGCAATGCGCCTGGCCGCGCGCATGGCCGCCCACGACCGCGATGCGGTGCGCCTCACGAAGCTAGCCATCCACCGCAGCTTCGACTTGATGGGTTTGCGCGAGGCCTTGAGCGCCAATTTGAACATTGCGGCGCAGATCGAGAGCCTGGAGACACCCTCGCGCAGGACGTTCAAGGAGATCACGCAGCGCGAGGGGCTGAAGGCGGCGCTCGCCTGGCGCGACTGCCGCGAGGGCGACTAGCGAGAAGCCTCCAAGGCGCGAGACGATGGCGTCGCCAGGCGGGCGCCAACGCGCCGGCCGCTCATAGTCAGCCCGTGTCCCCAGACTTGCGCGTGCGCTCGGCCTCGCGCAACAGCTTGCGGTTGATCTTGCCGCTGCTCGTCATCTCGAAGCGCTGCACATATTCCACCTCGCGCGGGTACTTGTAGGCCGCCAGGCGTGTCTTCACGAGGTCTTGCAGTTCGTGTGTCAGCACCTCGCCGCCCGCATGCCCCGCGCGCAGCCGCACGAAGGCCTTGACGATCGCGCCGCGCTGCACATCGGGGCTCGCCACCACGGCGGCTTCGGCGACCGCGGGGTGGCGCAGCAGACAGTCTTCGACTTCGGCCGGGCCGATGCGGTAACCCCCGCTCTTGATGAGATCGTCGCTGCGACCGTGGTACCAGAAGTAGCCGTTGGCGTCGCGCTGCGCGAGGTCGTGCGTGCGCAACCAGCGCCCCGCCAGTTGCAACTCGGCGGTGCGCGCTTCGTCTCTCCAGTAGCCGAGGAAGCGCGTCGGGTCGTCGAGCGCGGTGACGATCTCGCCGACTTCACCGGCGGGCACCGGTTCGCCCTCGTCGTCGACGATCTCCGACGCGTGTCCCGGGTAGGCGCGCCCCATCGAGCCCGGCAGGGGCGGGAACAGGGCCTCGCAGCAGCCCACCAGATGGTTGACCTCGGTCAGGCCGTAGAACTCGTTACAGACGATTTTCAGCTCGTCGTGGCACCAGCGCAGCACGGGCCCAGGCAGCGCCTCGCCACCCGTGCACACCACGCGCAGCGCGAGGCCCGGCCAGCGCTCGCGCGGAGCGCGGCATTCGGCGAGCCGCTTCAGCGCCGTCGGCGTGAGGAACGAATGCGTGACGCCGCGCCGCGCCATGAAGTCGAAGGCCCAGTCGGCATCGAAGCGTGCCTCGCTCGTCACCACCGTGTGGCCGAAGGCCCAGGCGATGAGCAGGAGATCGAGCAGGCCACCCACCCAGGCCCAGTCCGCGGGCGACCAGAAGACGAGGTCGTCGCCGTCGACATCGAGGTTGTAGGTCAGGCTCAGGCTTGGCACGTAGGCCTGCAGGATGCGATGCCCATGCAGGATGCCCTTGGGCAGGCCGGTCGAGCCCGAGGTGTACATCAGGAGCGCGGCCTCGTCGCCACGTGTGGCCACCGGCTCGAAGCCCGGCGCCGGCAGGCCCACGCAGTCTTCGAACGAGATGTCCCCCGGCGACGCCGCGCCCACCACGATGCGATGGCGCACATGCACAAAGGCCTGCGCACGTTGCGCCGCCCAGGCGCGCTCTTGCGTGATCACGACCGAGGCTTCGGAATGGTCGAGAATGTGCGCCAGCGTGTCCGGGCCGTAGAGCTGCGACAGCGTGACCGCAATCGCGCCCAGCTTGTAGATCGCCACGTGCGCGATACCGGTCTCGGGCCGCATGCCGGTGTGCACCGCGACCCGATCGCCGCGCCGCACGCCCAGGCTGCGCAGGCGCGCGGCCAGACGCGTGGCGAGTTCATCGACTTCGCCGAAGGTCCAGCGCTGCACGCTGCCATCGGTGCGCTCGAAGACGAGTGCCGGGTGATCGCGCCGCGGCCCGGCGGCCCAGCGCGCCACCGTGTCGGCGGCGATGTTGCAGTGTTCGGGGATGGTGATGATGTAGAGGCCCGCGGCTGCGCCGGGCGGCGCCGCGCGAAGATTCATGCTCGGCAGGCGTTGCGGATCGATGCGATAGCTCATGGTTCACTCGGACTGCGCAAGCGGTGTGCGCACACGTTCGGCATCGTTGGCAACGAAACAGGCGGCCTGCGAGGGATGCGGCCACTCACCCGCGGCGCGCGAGAGCCAGACCCGGTCGCCAACCGCCGCGAGCGCCGCTGCGCTGCCGTCCAGTCGTGCGAACGCCAGGTTGTGCGCGCCATCGAGCGCCACGAGGGCGAAGGTCAAGGGTGTCGGCGATAACGCAGCGGCGCCGTCGCCGATGCCGAACGGCAGCACGCCCGTCGTGCGCGTGAGCGCCACCACGCGCCCCTCGCCCGTCAATTCGGTCCAATCGACCGTGGCACCATGCTCGGGACACCCGGCGCGCGGCGGGAACCACGAGCGATCGCAGACCCGGCAGCGCGAAGCCAGTGCACGCCCGGCCAGCAGACCGCGGAAATAGGGCGTGAGCGCACCCAGGCCGTGCCGATGCGTGAGCTCAAGATGCAGCAGCACCGTGTCGCCACCGGTCAGACCGATGCCTGTGCCGGCGATTGGGCCCTCACCCATCACATGTCCTCCACCTCGAGCACGTGTACTACACACAGGGTGGCCACGCCACCATGTGCATCGATGAGGCCACGGCGCAGCGCCCGCACCGGCTGTGCGCCGGCGTGGTAGCGGCCCTGCAGCAACCGGCTCACGGTGACCGCCTGCGCGATGCCCACCGCTCCCGGTGAACCGCCCTGCCCCATCAAGCCGCCGGAGAGATTCACCGGCAGCCGGCCATCCAGGCCGAATTCACCGGCGGCGACTGCCGCGGCACCCTGCCCAACGCCGGCCAGACCCAACGCCTCCAGCGACTGGATCTCGGCGCCGGAAAAGGCATCGTAGACCTCGGCCACGTCGATCTGCTGGCTCGGGTCTTCGACGCCGGCCATGGCAAATGCCGCACGCGCCGCCACCGCCTTCGCATCGAAATGCTCCGGCCGCGGGCGATCACCCAGTCGCTCGGCGTCGACAGCGCAACCGCTGCCGGTCATGAATACGCGCGCGCGTTCGCCGCGCGGCGCCGCTTCAGGCGCGGCGAGCACGATCGCGGCCGCACCGTCGCTGAGCAGGCTGCAATCGAGCAGCTTGTAAGGCGTGCTCACTGCCGCAGAGCGCAGGACGTCGTCGATTGAGATCACCATCGGTTTGTGGGCCTGCGGGTTGTGCAGTGCATGCGCTCGGTTCTTCACCGCCACGGCGGCCATCTGGCGCTCGGTGCTGCCGTGGCGCTGCATGTGCAGCGACATCGACAGCGCATACAGGCTCGCCGCCGTGGCGCCGGCCAGCCCCTCGATGTCGGTGTCGAAGGACAGCGAGTAGAGCAGCCGCGTATCGGCACCGGCCAGCCGGCTCGCCGCGTCATCGAAGCCCACCACCAGCACACGCTGCGCCATGCCGGCCAGCACCTGCATCACGCCGGCACGCAGCGCCAGCGCGCCGCTGGCGCCGCCGCCTTCGGCGCGCAACACCGAGATGGCGCCCAGGCCGAGGTCGCTCGCGATCACCGGCGCCGGGTTGATCTGCAACGACATGGCATCACTCTCGCTGGCCACCACCAGCGCATCGATATCACGGCGTTCGAGCCCGGCGTCGTCGAGCGCCTGTTGCGCCACTTGGCGCACGCGATCGCGCCAGTGCGAGCCGTCGCGGAAGTTGCCGAAACGGCCCACGGCTCCACCTAGCACGACCGGTACATCAAGACGGGCGGCCGTCATGCCTCAGCGCGACCCGCTCCGATCCGCGGCGACGATCGGCGGCCCGCTGGACAAACGGACAGCCTCGGGCTCACCTTTCCAGCATCTGTCGCGGAAGCCACAAAGACAACTCCGGAAAGGCTATCAGCAGCCCAAGCACAAAGGCCTCCATGATCAGGAAGGGCACGACACCAACGACCACGTGGCGAAAGGTCGTCTTGGGGTCGTTCACCGCGCTCATCACGGCGAACAGATTCATGCCCACCGGCGGCGTCATCACGTCCATCTCGATGAGCTTGACGATGATGATGCCGAACCAGATCGGGTCGATGTTGAGGTGTTGCACGACGGGGTAGATGAACGGCAGGGTCACGACCATCATCGACGTGGAGTCGAGGAACATGCCGAGGATCATGTACAGCACCGCCACCAGCAGCAGGAACTGGATGGGCCCACCGGCGACAGCGGTGATCAGGCTCACGAACTGGTCAATCATGCCCAGCGCCACCAGCATGCGCGAGAACACGAGCCCACCGATCAGGATGGCAAAGATGATGCAGCTCACCCCGGCGGTGTCGATCAGTGCTGCCGCCAGGGTTCCGCGCACGTTGCCGCGCACGCGCCACAGATAGATGACGAAGACGCCGAACGCCCCCATGGCGCCCGCAGCCGAGGGGGGGAAGTACCCCATGTAGATGCCGCCCATGACGCCGACGATGAGCACCACGCTGCTGGTCAGCAGGCCCAGTGCAGTGATGCGCTCGCGCAGCGGCACGCGCGGGACGGCGCCCGGGGCCAGCGACGGCTTCAAGCGGACCATCAACGCCACGCCACCCATGTAGACGATGGCGGTCAGGATCCCCGGGATGATGCCGGCCACCAGCAACTGCCCGACCGATTGCTCGGTGATGATGGCGTAGATCACCATCGTGATCGACGGCGGGATCATTGCGTCCAGCGCGCCGCAGGCGGCGATGCAGCCGACCGACAGCGAGCGGTCGTAGCCGGCCTTGATCATCTGCGGATAGGCAATGCGCGTGAAGACCACGGCGTTCACGATTGTGGAGCCCGAGATCGCCGAGAAGATCGCCGAGCCCACGATCACCGCCTGGTACAGCCCGCCGCGCAGGTGGCGCAGCCACAGGTCGGCGGCGCGAAACAGCTCGTCGGTGATCCCTGCCTTCTCGGCCAGCAATCCCATCAACACGAACAGCGGGAGCACGGCATAGGCGTAGTTGCTGGCCACGGCGTAGGGAAGCGTCGTGAACTGGCCGGCCAAGAACGCCAAGCCTATGCCCCACCACATGCCCAGCGCGCCGACCAGGGCCATCGTGACGGCCACCGGAACACCGGCCATCAGCAGCACGCACAGCAAACCCACGCAGAGGTAGCCGATGGTCTCAGGGCTCAACCGAACGCTCCCGCCCAAAGGCTTTCACCAAGCTCGAGGCGGCGTCCACCGCGCATTGCACGACAGCCAGCGACGCACCGAAGGCCAGGCACAGCTTGGCAGGCCACAACGGAAATGCGATCAGCCCCGCGGTGAACTCGCCGACTCTGATAGAAACGATCGCCGCGTCCCATCCGTACCACGCGATCAACGCGTACACCAGGGTCGAGGCCAGGTGGGAGAAGACGTCGAAGACCGCCCGGGCCCGGGGGCGCAGGCGGTCGACGAGGATTTCCACGTGCACGTGGTTGCGCTGCGCCTGGGCGATGGCCAGCGACAGGAAGATGGCCGCCACCATCGCCGTCTCGACCAACTCGTAGGCGCCCGGCATCGGCCGCCTGAAGAGCTGCGTCGAGACGATGTCGATCACGCCGACGGCCATCATCAGCATGACCGCGGAAGCCGCCAGCAGCGCCGACAGCCGATTGGCGCGCATGGCGCCGGAGGCCAGACCAGTGAGCAGTCTCACGCTGCGACCACCGACCGACTCGCCTGCGGCGGCCATCCGGTTCGCGTCAAGGCCTCACGCACCGTGGTCACTTGACGTTCGCCTGCACATCCCTCCACACCGCCACGGCCTTGCGCGCATCCGCGCCCTTGCCAGCCTTCTCCATCTCGGCGATGAAGTCGGCGAAGAAGTCCGGTTGCGCGGCCACCCACTTCTGCAGCTCGGCGGCGGGGAAGGCGTGGAAGATCACGCCACGCTTCTTGAGCTCCTCGCGGGCGGACCTCTCGGCCTCGATGGTGGCCGTGTAGTCCCGCTCGCGCGCTTCGGCCGCCACCTCCTCCATGACCTTGCGATGCGCGGGCGCGAGCTTCTCCCAGGCCGGCTCTGAGATCCATACGCCCCAGCTCGGGCCCAGCCACAGCGTGACCTCGCTGATATTCCTGGCCACCTCGAAGATCTTGTAGTTCATCACGAGGTCCACCGAGAACGGTGCGGAGTCAACAACACCGCGCCCGAGGCTCTCGTAGATCTCCGGCAGCGACAGCGTCACGGGCGTCATGCCGGCGGCCTGCGCCATGCGGGGCATGTCGGTGCCCCAAGTGCGCATTTTCTTTCCCTTGAGCTGATCGAAGCTGACCAGCGGCTCCTTGGAGACCAACAGATACGGGTTGAGGTGGTGGAAGAACAGCGCACGCACGCCGTTGGCCTTGCCTTCCTCGCGAAAGGCCGGCACTTCAGCCGCCAGGCGCGTCATCAGCACGTTGGCCTGCTTGACCGAACTCATCGCCATCGGCACCGAGTTCGGCGCGGCATGAAACGGCAGCTGCTTGGGAAAGTAGCCCGGCGACATGGCGCCCATCTCGATGGCGCCCTTTTGCATCAGGGTCAAGTTCTCGGCCGCCTTGCCCAGCGCTTCGGACCAGAAGATGCGGATCTCGACCTCGCCGTTGGTGCGCTTCTTTACTTCGTCGGCGAACCATTGGTCGACCTTCGATCCCGCAGTGGTGGCCGGCCACTGCGAGTTGAGCTTTAACGAGTGCTTTGGCTGCGCCATGGCCGGCAAGGCCAGGCCGAGTCCAAGCACGGTGGCGGTCGCGGCAAGCGCGAAGGTTCGCAAGAGTTTCATGACTCCTCCAAGTAGCGCGGGGGATTGATCAACACCCGGCCATCCGCCCCGCGGCGGACTGCCGGACGGCTGCCAGTGTTCTATCCCGTGAGTACGGAGCGCAATGCCTTGCGGCTGATCTTGCCGGTGCTGGTGAGCGGGAATGCCTCGACGAACTCGATGCGCCGCGGATACTTGTAGACGGCCAGATGCTGCTTGACATGCAATTGCAGCTCGCCGGCCAGACTATCGCTGGCGCTGTGGCCGGGCGCAAGCCGCACATACGCCACGACGACCTGGCCGCGCTCGTCGTCGGGCGCGCCGACCACGGCCGCCTCGGCCACCGCCGGGTGCCGGATCAGCGTGTCTTCGACTTCGGCCGGACCGATGCGGTAGCCCGCGCTCTTGATCAGGTCGTCGTTGCGCCCGCTGTACCAGAAGTAGCCCTCGGCGTCGCGGCGTGCATAGTCGCCAGTGAGGATCCAATCCCCAAGGAACATCGCCTGCGTGCGCTCGGGCTGGCCCCAATAGCCGAGAAAGCGGGTCGGGTCGCTCTTGTGCGCGGCAATCTGTCCGAGTTCGCCGGCGGCCACGGGCTGCCCCGCTTCATCCAGCACCTCGAGCCGATGGCCCGGGTAGGCCCGGCCCATGGAACCGGGCTTCACCGGATAGAGCCCACGGCAGTTGCCGACCAGGTGGTTAACCTCGGTGAGCCCGTAGAACTCGTTGACCGGCACACGCAGCCGCTCGTCAGCCCAGGTGAGCACGGCGCTCGGGCAAGGCTCGCCACCGGTGCCGATGACGCGCAGCGCCAGACCCGGACAGCGCTCGCGCGGCCGCTCGATCTGCGCCAAACGCTTGAGCGCGGTGGGCGTGAGAAAGGTGTGCGTCACCGCGTGGCGCGCCATGAAACCGAGCACCCACTCGGCGCTGAACGGCGCCTGCCCGGCCACCACGGTGTGGCCGAAGAACCAGCCAGTCAACTGCACGTTCACGATGCCGGCAATCCACGACCAGTCCGAAGGAGTCCACAGCACCTGGCCCGATTCGCGCATCTGCATTTCGTAGAAGAGCGACACCGAGGCGAGGTAGCCCAGCAGCAGCCGGTGCGCATGCAGGATGCCCTTGGGCAGCCCGGTCGAGCCCGAGGTGTAGAGCAGCAACGCCGGGTCGTCTGCGGCCGTGTCCACGGGAGCCGACAAGGGCTCACAAGCCAGGTGCTCGTCGAACACGACTTCACCCACGTTCGCCGCGCCAGCAGCCACGACGCAGGGCACCGCCAGTTCGG
Source organism: Burkholderiales bacterium (assembly GCA_031401195.1). GTDB lineage: Bacteria > Pseudomonadota > Gammaproteobacteria > Burkholderiales > Burkholderiaceae_C > Rubrivivax. The sequence goes on along the minus strand of JANNRI010000165.1, from coordinate 2,645 downwards.
CCATCAGCCCGGGCACCGCGTCGAGCGCGGCGCGTGTGCTCACCACCACCTGCGCCCGGCAGTCGGTGATGGCATGGCGCAAGGTGTCACGGCCGTACAGCAACGACAAGGGCGCCACGATGGCGCCCAGCTTGTACGCGGCCAGATGCGCCAGCGCCGCCTCGAGGCACTGCGCCATGTAGACGATGACCACATCGCCGCGTCGAACCCCAAGCGCGGCGAGGAAGGTTGCACAGCGTGCCGCGCGTTCGTCGAGTTCATGGAAGCTCAAGCGGCGCGGTGGCTCGACGCTCGCATCCACCAGCGCCGTCGCACCGCGCCTTTCACCGCGTGCGTGGCGGCCCACGGCTGCCTCGGCCATGTTGAAGCGCGCGGGCGTGGTGATGCTGAACCGCGCCAGTCGCTCGGACAGCGGCTGCGCGCGGCCGCGCCAAAGGTTGACGTCGGTCACAAGCCGGTCGAAGGGATCGTCCGACATGGTGGCTTTTCGCGGTGCGTCAGGCACGTCGGCGCTTCAGCGCAATTCCGCTGCAGCACAACGCAGCGGGAACAGGGTTTGCACGGCAAGCCTCTTGCATCAACCGCCGAACTGACGCGCCCCGTCCACCACCACCGCCGGAAACCCCTGCATGCCACCCGGCGCCAGGCGCGCCGCGGCGCGCTCGCGCCCCTGGCTTGTCACCATCGTGAGCGGCCCGGATCGGATGGCGCCGGTGGGGCAAATCTCCTCGCAGGCGCGTGGCATGTCCAGCGGCCGCTCCATGCCCGGGGTCTGGCAGAAGTTGCACTTCTCCATCTTGCCGGTCATGGAGGTCAGCTGCGGAGCGTTGAACGGGCAGGCCCAGGTGCAGAAGCCACAGCCGATGCACTTGTTCGGGTCCACCGTGACGATGCCGTTGTCGGCGCTCTTGCTGATGGCGCTCACCGGGCAGGCCTTCTGGCAAGGTGCGTCGCCGCAATGCATGCAGGCCATCGAGACGTTCATCGCCTGCACGTTCGGGAAAATGCCGGTCTCGAGCTTGACCACCTCGCGCCAGCGTGGGCCGACCTCGACCTCGTTCCAGGTCTTGCAGGCGATCTCGCAGGCGTGGCACTTCACGCAGCGCGTGTGGTCGAAATAGAAGCCGTGTTGCATGGCGTGTCTCCTGGCGGTGGCGTTGTCGTTGGCGTCAACCCGCAGCGCGGATGCGCACCTTGCACTCGTTGTAGCAATTGGCCCCGGTGATCGGGCTCGTGTACGCATCCATCAGGTTGTTGGAGTGCGCGCCCTTGCCCTTGGCCACCGAACCCATGGCCCAGTGGCCGAAGCCGTGCCCGTGGCGGATGGAGATGGCGCCGGGGATCACGCCCTGCGTCACCTTGGCCTTGATGCGCATCTTGTCCTTGGGCGACTCGACGATCACGTCCTGCCCGTCGACCACGCCGTAGCGCGCCGCATCGGTGGTATTGATCTCGACCCAGTTCTCGGGGCACACCTCCATCAGCAGCGGATTGTTCTGCGTCACGATGTTGCAGTGCATGCTGAGCTTGGAGTGCGTCACCTGGAGCGGGTACTCGGCATCGGGCATCACCGAACGCGGCACGAAGACGGGGTACGGGTCGTGCCCGGCGTCGGCATAGGCCTGCGAGTGGATCTCCACCTTGCCCGAGGGCGTGGGCAGTCCATCCTTGACCTTGTCGTAGCGCACTGCGCCGGCCCAGAAGCCCTTGGCCTTGAGCTCGTCGACCGACATCGGGATGTCCTTGAGCATCGGCTTGGCCCAATCCTCCCAGCGCTCGTAGGCGAAGTACTCGCCCCAGCCCATCTTGCGCGCGATGCCCTGCGCAATCTCGTAGGCGGGCTTGGATTCACCCACCGGCGGCACCACCGGCTGGCACAGGATGACCTCGGGGCCAAGCCACATGCCGTTGCGGATCTCGGCCTGCTCGTGGAACGAGGTCTCGGGCAGCACGATGTCGCACTCCAGCGCCGTCTCGCTCATGTAGAGCTCGCAAGCCACCGCGAGCTCGAGCGCGGCGAACATCTTCTGCACCTGCTCGCGGTTGGGGTCGCTCATCACCGGGTTGGTGGCATGCACCCACAGCGCCTTCACGGGGTAGGGCTTGCCATCCAGCACTGCGGCCGGCAAGCGCGCATTGGGCAGATCGGGCGCGAGCGGATAGCCCATCGCCACGTGCAGCGCCGGGTGCCCGGCCTTGCCGCGCACATGCTCGGGGATGTCCACCGGGCTGTGCAGCGGCGCCCAGTCCTTGAGGTTGAGGTTGCCGGGCTGGTCGACCTGCCCGCAGATGGCATCCAGGATGTAGCAGGCGCGGCCGGCGTCGGCCCCGTTGGTGTAGTAGCCCGAGCCCTTGAAGATGGCCGACATCGACGGCTTTGTCTGCGCGAACTCGCGCGCCAGCCGTGTGATGGTGGCCGCCGGCACGCCGCAGATGCCCTCGGCCCACTCGGGCGTATAGCCATGCCGGCGCAGGTGCTCGCGAAAGCCGTCGAAGCCCACGCAGTGCTGCGCGACGAATGCCTTATCGTGAAGGTTGGCCTCGATGATGACGTGACACATGGCAAGCGCCATGGCGCCGTCGGTGCCCGGGCGGATGGGGATCCACTCGTCGGCCTTCTGCGCCGTCTCGGTGAAGGCAGGGTC
>JANNRI010000164.1:0-1573 GCA_031401195.1 Burkholderiales bacterium | reverse complement strand
CCAGTGGCGACCCGATCACGCGCATGGACCTGAGCCTCGACACCCTGGTGCCCGAGAACCCGAACAAGCCCTACGACATGAAGGAACTGATCGTCAAGACGGTGGACGACGGCGACTTCTTCGAGCTGCAGCCTGAGTACGCGAAGAACATCCTGATCGGCTTTGCGCGCATGGATGGGCAAACGGTGGGCATCGTGGCCAACCAGCCGCTGGTGCTGGCGGGTTGCCTGGACATCAAATCGTCGATCAAGGCGGCGCGTTTCGTGCGTTTCTGTGATGCCTTCAACATCCCGGTGTTGACCTTTGTCGACGTGCCCGGTTTCATGCCCGGTACCAGCCAGGAATATGGCGGCATCATCAAACACGGCGCCAAACTGTTGTACGCCTATGCAGAATGCACGGTACCGAAGATCACCGTCATCACGCGCAAGGCCTATGGTGGCGCCTACGACGTGATGTCGTCCAAGCATCTGCGCGGCGATGTGAATTTTGCCTGGCCCAAGGCCGAAATCGCGGTGATGGGCCCCAAGGGTGCGGTGGAGATCATCTTTCGCGAGGACAAGGGCGACGCGGTGAAGCTTGCGGCGCGCGAGGCCGAGTACAAGGCCCGGTTCGCCAACCCGTTCGTGGCAGGCGCACGCGGCTTCATTGACGACGTGATTCTGCCGCACGAGACCCGCAAGCGTATCTGCCGCAGCCTGATGATGCTGCGCGACAAGAAGATCGAGAACCCGTGGCGCAAACACGGCAATATCCCACTGTAGGAGCACCCATGTTTGACAAGATACTGATCGCGAATCGGGGTGACCAGCCGCGCAGCGGCGCAGCGGCGAAGCCAAATCGCGTGGCACGCGAAGCGGGCGCAGGCGATTGCAACCCGATGGAGCCAACCCATGTTTGACAAGATACTGATCGCGAATCGGGGTGAAATCGCCTGCCGCGTGATGAAGACGGCACGTCGCATGGGTATTGCGACGGTCGCCGTGTACTCCGACGCGGACCGTGAGGCGCGCCATGTTGCGATGGCCGACGAGGCGGTGCATATCGGCGCCGCCCCGAGCCGGGAGAGTTACCTGCTGGCAGAGCGCATCATCGCCGCCTGCAAACAGACCGGTGCGCAGGCGGTACACCCGGGCTACGGATTCTTGAGTGAAAACGCGGCATTTGCGAAACGCGTGGAGGAGGAGGGCATTGTCTTCATTGGCCCCAAACACCACTCGATTGCCGCCATGGGCGACAAGATCGAGTCCAAGAAGCTGGCCGGGGCGGCCGGGGTGAACTGTATTCCCGGTGTCAATTCAGCCATCGAAACAGCCGAGCACGCGGTCGAGATCGCGCGCGGGATCGGATACCCGGTCATGATCAAGGCCAGCGCTGGCGGCGGCGGCAAGGGATTGCGCGTGGCCTTCAACGACGCCGAGGCGCTGGAGGGTTTTAGCAGTTGCCGCAATGAGGCCCGCAACAGTTTTGGCGACGACCGGGTATTCGTCGAGAAGTTTGTCGAGGAGCCGCGGCACATCGAAATCCAGCTGATCGGCGACAGCCATGGCAATGTGCTGTACCTCAACGAGCG
>JANNRI010000163.1:0-18457 GCA_031401195.1 Burkholderiales bacterium | reverse complement strand
GGCGAGATCCGCATCCGTCACCACGCGAGTGGTCTGAACTTCATCGATGTCTACCAGCGCACCGGCTTGTACCCGCTCAAGATGCCGCACACCCTGGGCATGGAGGGCGCCGGTGTCGTCGAGGCGGTGGGCGAGGGTGTCACGCACCTCAAGGCCGGCGACCGCGCCGCCTATGCCAGCAACCCGCCTGGCAGCTACAGCGAGGCGCGCGTGATGCCGGCCAAGAACGTGGTGAAACTGCCCGACGGCATTGCCTTCGATACGGCCGCCGGCATGATGCTCAAGGGCCTCACTGCGCAGTACCTGCTGAAAAGGACGCTGCCTGCGGAGGGCCTGCAGAAGGGCGACCATGTGCTCTTCCACGCCGCCGCCGGTGGTGTGGGTCTCATCGCCTGCCAGTGGGCGCGCGCGCTCGGCCTGCAGCTCATCGGCACCGCGGGCGGACCGGCCAAGTGCGCGCTGGCCAAGGAGCATGGCGCGGCGCATGTCATCGACTACACCAAGGAGGAAGACTTTGCCGCGCGCGTCAAGGAGATCACCGGCGGCAAAGGCGTGAAGGTGGTCTACGACTCGATCGGCAAGGACACCTTCGAGGGCAGCCTGAACTGCCTGCGGCCGTTCGGGCTGCTGGCGAGCTTCGGCAATGCCTCGGGGCCGGTGCCACCCTTCGCGCCGGGCATCCTTGGGGCCAAGGGGTCGCTGTACATCACGCGGGCGACGTTGTTCACGCACATCGCCACGCGCGAGGCGACGCAGGCCATGGCCGAAGACCTGTTCTCGGTGGTGTCCAGCGGCGCGGTGAAGATCCGCATCGACCAGCGCTACCCGCTGGCTGATGCGGCGCAGGCGCATCGCGATCTGGAGGCGCGCAAGACGACAGGCTCGACGGTGTTCGTGATCTGAGGCGCGCGCCCAGCGGGCGCTGCTGCTTCGGGGTCGGTCAGGACCCGCCGAATTTGTAGTCGGTCTTGGCCTTGGTGCGCAACTCTTCCTGGTAAGCCTGCACCTTCTGCTGCTCCAGGCGTTGCTTGAGCTGGCCCTTCACGTCCTCAAAGCCGGGGAAGGGCGCTTCGCGCGTGTCTTCAAGCTTGATGATGTGGAAGCCGAACTGGCTCTTCACCGGCGCCTCGGTCATCTCGCCCTTCTTCAGCGCGACGAGCGCCTTGCCGAACTCGGGCACGTAGCTGTCGGGCTTGGCGAAGTCGAGATCGCCCCCTTTCTCGCCCGAGCCGGTGTCCTTGCTGTGCTTCTTGGCCAGTTCATCGAACTTGCCGCCCGCCTTGAGCTGGGTGATGAGCGCCTTGGCCTCTTCTTCCTTCTCGACCAGGATGTGGCGCGCGCGGTACTCGGTGCCACTGGACTGGGCCTTGAACTTGTTGTACTCGACCAAGGCCTGCTCGTCGGTGACCGGGTTCATCTTCTGGTACTCCGAAAAGAGCTCGCGGATCAGGATGCTCTGGCGCGCGAGTTCGATTGCCTCGCGAAAGTCGGCACTCGCGGCGATCCCCAGCCGCGTCGCTTCCTGCGCGAAGATCTCACGCAGCACGACCTGGTCCCTCGCCTGCTGCATCACCTCGGGGCCGACCTGCTGGCCGGCACGCTGCGCCTGCTTGATCAGCGCGTCGAGCCGGGCCTTGGGCACCGGCTTGCCATTGACCAGGGCCAGGTTCTGGGCCGAAGCGGCCAGCGGCATCAGGGCCACGGTGGTGGTGATGACAGCCAGGCGCAGCAAGGCGCGCAGGACGGAGGAGGTCGGCTTCATATGTGGTGCACTCTGCGTTGAGCGGCCGGCCGCGCTGCCGCGGATCAAAGGCCTTGGGGGAGACGGTTCGGGTGGTGCGGCCGACGCAACGTAGACGGTTCAAACCTCGTCAGGCGAGCGGGCCTCGATCGCAAGCGCATGCACGCGCTGCTGGGCCAAAGAGCCTAAAGCATCATACACGAGGCGATGCCGCGCCACCCTCGTGAGACCGCTGAAACGGGCGCTCGTGAGGCGCACCGTGTAGTGCCCGCCTTCGCGGGCGCCGGCATGGCCGGCGTGCAGGTGGCTGTCGTCCACCACCTCAATGCGCGTGGGGTTGAGCGCGGCCTCCAGACAGGTCTTGATTTCGACGGCGTTCATGCAGTGAGTGTAGGGGGAGGGTGTCGTGTGGGCGGCCTGCCGCCTGTCTCTGTTGGGACAAACCTGCGCGCCGCGCGCCACCTAGAATCGAACGACAGTTCCTTTTTCATCGCCTCACCCCGCCAGAGGAGACGCCATGGGCGCCAAGTACGAAGTTCGCGGCAACGTTGCCGTGGTGTCGCTGGACAACCCGCCGGTCAATGGCCTGGGCTACGACACGCGGCGCGAGTTCAGTGCCGGCATCGACAAGGCGCAGGCCGACGCGGCCATCGCGGCCATCGTCATCACCGGGGCTGGCCGGGCTTTCTCGGGCGGGGCTGACATCAAGGAGTTCGGCAGCGCGAAAGCGGTTGCCGAGCCGAACCTGCTCTCGCTGATCCGCCAACTCGAAGACTGCACGAAACCGGTCGTGGCGGCCCTGCACAGCGTGTGCATGGGCGGTGGCCTCGAGCTTGCGCTGGGCGCGCACTACCGCGTGGCTGCGCCGGGCACGAGCGTGGCGTTGCCGGAGGTCAAGCTCGGGCTCATCCCGGGCGCCGGCGGCACGCAGCGCTTGCCGCGCGCGCTGGGTGTGGAGGCAGCGCTCAACATGATCGTGAGCGGCGAGCCCGTGAAGAGCGAGATGCTCGCGGCGCTGCCGGGGCAAAAGCTACTCGACCAGATCGTCAGCGGTGACCTGCTCGACGGCGCCTGCACCCTCGCGGCAGCGAAGGCCACCGAGCATGCGGGTGGTGCCAAGCCGTTGCCCCGTGTGCGCGACATGAAGGCCGTGCACCCGAACGCCGACGCCTACTTCCAGTTCGCGCGCAACATGGTCAAGGGTATGGCGAAGAACTTCCCGGCGCCCGCCAAGTGCGTGGACGCGGTGGAAGCCAGCATGAAGCGCTCGTTTGACGAGGGCATGGTCTACGAGCGTGAAGTGTTCATCTCGCTCATGGCCACGCCCGAGAGCAAGGCGCTGCGCCACATGTTCCTGGCCGAACGCGCGGCGAGCAAGATCCCCGACGTGCCCGAGGACACGCCGCAGCGCAAGGTGGACAAGCTCGCCGTGATCGGTGCCGGCACCATGGGCGGCGGCATCACGATGAACTTCCTCAACGCCGGCATCCCGGTGACGATGCTCGAGATGAAGCAGGAGGCGCTCGACCGCGGTGTCGCCACCATCCGCAAGAACTACGAGGCGCAGGTCAAGAAGGGCAAGCTCAAGCAGGACAAGGTCGAGCAGCGCATGAGCCTGCTCAAGCCCTCGCTCAGCTACGACGACATCAAGGACGCCGACATGGTCATCGAGGCCGTGTTCGAGGAGATGGGTGTCAAGGAGACGGTGTTCAAGAAGCTCGACCAGGTGATGAAGCCTGGCGCCATCCTCGCTTCCAACACGAGCACGCTCGATGTCGACAAGATCGCCGCCTTCACGAAGCGGCCGCAGGATGTGATCGGCACGCACTTCTTCAGCCCAGCCAACGTGATGAAGCTGTTGGAGGTGGTGCGTGGCAAGGCCACCGGCAAGGATGTGTTGGCCACGGTGATGTCGTGCGCCAAGAAGATCAAGAAGACCGCGGTCGTATCCGGTGTCTGCGATGGCTTCATCGGCAACCGCATGATCGAACAGTACAGCCGCCAGGCCGGCTTCCTGCTCGAGGAAGGCTGCACGCCGCAGCAGGTGGACCGCGCGGTCGAGAAGTGGGGCATGGCGATGGGCCCGTTCCGCATGGGCGACCTTGCCGGCAACGACATCGGCTGGGCCATCCGCAAGCGGCGCTACCAGGAGAAGCCCGGCATGCGCTACAGCAAGACGGCCGACCTCTTGTGCGAACTCGGCCGCTATGGCCAGAAGACGAATGCCGGCTGGTACGACTACCAGGCCGGCAAGCGCGACGCGATTTCGAGCTCCGCCGTGGTGGAGATGATCGAGCAGCACCGCGCCACGCTCGGGATCAAGGCACGCAAGATCGGCGACGAGGAGATCGTGCACCGCCTCGTCTTCGCACTCGTCAACGAGGGCGCGAAGGTCGTCGAGGAGGGCATCGCCAGCAAGGCCAGCGACATCGATATCGTCTATCTCACCGGCTACGGCTTCCCGCTGCACCGCGGCGGGCCGATGTGCTACGCGGATACGGTGGGTCTGTTCAACGTCGTGCAGGCGATGAAGAAGTTCGCCGCCAACCCGCTCGATGATGCGAGCTTCTGGAAGCCGGCGCCGCTGCTGGCGAAGCTGGCGGCAGAAGGCAAGAGCTTCAGCTGAAGACTACGCTGCACGGGCGCGCGATGATCAAGCGACTGCTGCTGGCCCTGCTGGGCGCCGTGCTGCTGCTGGCCGCCGTGCTGGTGGTCAACACCCTGCGCCAGGGTTCACGCCAGGTGGGCGTGCCCGCGTTGAAGCCGATGGCGGTGGACAAGGCGGCAGTGGCCGAATCGCTGGCGGTGGCCTTGCGCGCCAAGACCGTCAGCGGCCTGCTCGATCCCTCCGGCCAGGCTGCGGAGTTCGAGGCCCTGCACACGCACCTGCGCAGCCGCTACCCGCTCGTGCATGCGCAACTGCAACGCGAGGTGGTGGGCGCGGCGAGCCTGCTCTACACCTGGAAGGGCAGCGATGCCTCTGCCAAGGGCATCGCGCTGCTGGCGCACCAGGATGTGGTGCCCATCGCGCCCGGCACCGAACAGCTCTGGCAGAAGCCGCCCTTTGCGGGCGTCATTGAAAGCGGCATGGTGTGGGGCCGCGGCGCGCTGGACAACAAGAGCAACGTCATCGCCCAGCTCGAAGCGGTCGAGGCACTGCTCAAGGCCGGCTTCAAGCCGCGCCGCACGGTGTTCCTGGTGTTCGGGCACGACGAAGAAATCGGTGGGCGCCAGGGGGCAATGGCCATCGTGGCCCTGCTCCAGCAGCGCGGCGTCAAGCTTGACTACGTGCTCGACGAAGGCCTGGCCGTCACCGAGGGCATCCTGCCCGGCGTGGCGCAGCCGCTGGCCCTGATCGGGCTGGCCGAGAAGGGCGGCATGTCCGTCAAGCTCACCGCCACCGCGGCGCCCGGCCATTCGTCCATGCCGCCGGCGGCTGGCAGCAGCGCCATCGGCATGCTCACGGCGGCGCTCACGCGGCTGGACAACAGCCCCGTGCCTGGTGGCATCCAGGGTGCGGCGGCCCAACTGTTCGCCTCGGTGGCGCCTGAGTTGCCCTTCGGCCAGCGCCTGGCGATGTCGAACCTGTGGCTCTTCCAGCCGCTCGTGGAGCGCATGCTGAGCAAGGGCGCTTCCACCAACGCCATGATGCGCACGACCACGGCACTCACCATCTTCAATGCCGGCAACAAAGAGAACGTGCTGCCCGGCAAAGCCGAAGCGGTGGTCAACTTCCGCATCCTGCCCGGCGACAGTTCGCAGAGCGTGCTGGCCCATGTGCGCAAGGTGGTGGCCGACGAGCGCATCGAGATCCAGGCGCTCGACACACCGGTGGAGCCCTCGAAGTTGTCATCGGCCGATGCCGACGCCTTCCGTCTCGTCGAACGCTCCATCCGCGAGGTCTTCCCGGACAGCCTGGTGGCGCCCGGCCTCGTGGTCGCCGGCACCGACTCCAAGCATTTCCAGGACCTGGCCGATCAGGTCTACCGCTTCATGCCCATCCGCTTCAAGGCCGAAGACCTGCCGCGTGTGCACGGCACCAATGAACGCATCTCCGCGGACCAGCTGGCCGACATGGTCCGCTTCTACCACCGGCTGCTCGAGCAGTCGGCCAAGTGAAACACTGATTCCCAGACTCTCCACGAAGGACGCCCACCATGACCCAAGCCGTCATCGTCTCCACCGCACGCACGCCGCTGGCCAAAAGCTGGAAGGGCGCCTTCAACATGACGCATGGCGCCACACTGGGCGGCCACGCCATCAGGGCCGCGGTGCAGCGCGCCGGCATCGACCCCGGTGCGGTCGAGGACGTGCTGATGGGCTGCGCCAACCCCGAGGGCGCCACCGGCATGAACATCGCGCGCCAGGCGGCGTTGGCGGCTGGTTTGCCCATCACCGTGAGCGGTGCCACTGTCAACCGCTTCTGCAGCAGCGGCCTGCAGACCATCGCGATGGCGAGCCAGCGTATCGTCGCCGGCGAGGCTGATGTTTTCGTCGCCGGTGGCGTGGAAAGCATCTCCTGCGTGCAGCAGGAGATGAACACGCACATGCTGAAGGACCCAGCATTGGAAGCCAGCAAGCCACAGATCTACTGGAACATGCTGCAGACAGCCGAGAACGTGGCCAAGCGCTACAACATGCCCAAGCAGCGCATGGACGAGTATGGCGCGGGCAGCCAGCAGAAGGCCTGTGCCGCGCACGAGAAGGGCCTCTTCAACGACGAGATCGCGCCGATCACCGTGACCGCCGGCGTGGCCGATGCCGTGATGGGCCTGCGCAGCAAGGAGCTGACGGTAAGTGCCGACGAAGGCATGCGCCAGGGCACCACCTACGAAGGCATCAAGGACATCCGCTCGGCTGTGCCGGGCGGCGTGGTGACGGCGGGCAACGCCAGCCAGTTCAGCGACGGCGCCGGTGCCTGCGTGGTGGTGCACGAAAAGTACGCACAGCAAAAGGGCCTGAAGCCGCTCGGCCGCTTCCTCGGCTTCGCGGTGGCCGGTTGCGAGCCCGACGAGATGGGCATCGGCCCCGTCTTCGCGGTGCCCAAGGTGCTTGCGCGCCTAGGGCTGAAGGTGAGCGATATCGATCTCTGGGAACTGAACGAGGCGTTTGCGGTGCAGGTGCTGTATTGCGCCGACAGGCTCGGCATCCCGATGGACAGGCTCAATGTCAACGGTGGCGCCATCGCCGTCGGCCACCCCTATGGCGTGAGCGGCCAGCGCCTGACCGGCCACGCGCTCATCGAAGGCAAGCGCCGTGGTGCCAAGCGCGTTTGCGTCACCATGTGCGTGGGCGGTGGCATGGGCGCGGCGGGCATCTTCGAAGTCCTCTGAGCGCGGGCCGAGCGATGGAAGCGCTGCGCACCCCGGACGACCGCTTTGCCGGCCTGCCCGGCTGGCCCTACACACCCAAGTACTTGCAGCAGGACGGCCTGCGCATGCACTATGTCGACGAAGGTGCGGCTGGCGCTTCGGTGACTGTGCTGTGCCTGCATGGCGAGCCGAGCTGGGCTTATCTCTACCGCAAGATGCTTCCGGTCTTCACCGCTGCAGGGTTGCGCGTGGTGGCGCCAGACTTCTTCGGCTTCGGCCGCAGTGACAAGCCGGTGGACGATGCCTGGTACACGTTCGAGCGCCATCGCGACGCGATGCTCGCGTTCATCGATGCGCTCGACTTGCGCAACATCATGCTCGTGTGCCAGGACTGGGGAGGGCTCATCGGGCTCACGCTGCCGATGGCTCGCCCGGACCGCTACACGCGTCTGCTCGTCATGAACACGGGCCTGGGCATGGGCACCGTGACCGAGGGATTCAAGGCCTGGCGGGCGTACTGCAACGCCAACCCGGATCTCGCGGTGGGCAAGCTGATGAAGCGCGGCACCGCGGGCATGAGCGATGCCGAAGCGGCTGCCTACGACGCCCCTTTCCCCGACCAGCGCCACAAGGCCGGCGTGCGCGCCTTCCCCAACCTCGTGCCCGACCACGAGCAGGCACCGGGCGCCGCGCTCAGCCACGAGGCCGCGAAGTTCTGGCGCGAACGCTGGACCGGCGAGAGCTTCATGGCCATCGGCATGCAGGACCCGGTGCTGGGGCCACCTGCGATGCGCTCGTTGCACAAGTTGATCCGCGGCTGCCCGCCACCCATGGAGGTGGCCGAGGGCGGCCACTTCGTGCAGGAGTGGGGCGGGCCGATCGCTCGTGCGGCGCTGTCCCACTTTAAGCTGGGCTGAACCGCTTGTGGACTCTCGCGTGAAGATCGAACTCGATACGCTCAAGGTCGTCTTCGGCAAGTCGCCGTTCATCATGGACCTGGGCGTTTTGCCCACGGCCGTGGCCGAGGGGCGTGTCAGTTCGGCGTTGACTCTGGCGCCGCGCCACTTTCAGCATACCGGCGTCGTGCACGCTGGTGTGATGGCCACCATGGCCGACCACACCATGGGTGCCGCGGCGCAGACCTTGGCACCCGTTGGCCATTGGGTGCTGACCGCGGAGCTGAAGATCAGCCTGCTGCGGGGGGCCAAAGGCGAGCGCCTGATCTGCGAAGCGCATGTGCTCAAGCCGGGCCGCAGTGTCAGCTTCACCGAGGCCGAGGTCTATGCCGAAGCGGCCGGCGGCGAACGCACTCTGGTGATGAAGGCCTCAGCCACGATGGCGGTGGCGCCGATGTCGCGCTGACCGGCGGCGCCGAGACCTCCCGATGCGCGAGACCGTCGATTTCCTGCTGCACGACTGGCTGCGCGTCACCGAGCTCGCCGCACGCCCGCGTTTCGCTGAACACTCGGCCGAAACCTTCGCCCAGGTGCTCGACACCTGCGAGCGCATTGCACGCGAAAAGTACGCGCCCTACAACCGTCTCGTCGACACCGAAGAGCCACGCTTCGACGGCGAGCGCGTGATCCTGCCCGCCGCCACACAGGCGGCCTGGGACGCATACGCCGAAAGTGGCATGCTCGCCGCCGCGCAGGACTATCAACTCGGCGGCATGCAGTTGCCCTATACCGTGGAGGCAGCCGCCAACGCCTTCTTCGCCAAGGCGAGTGTCAGCATCAGCTCGGCGCTGCTGACGGTGGGCAATGCCAACCTGTTGATGGCGCATGGCACGAGCGCGCAAAAGCGCGTCTTCGCAGCCACCGAGTTCACGGGTCGCTGGTCGGGCACGATGTGCCTGAGCGAGCCGCAGGCGGGCTCGAGCCTGTCGGACGTGGCCACCCGCGCTGAACCAGACATAGACGATTCGGGCGAGGACTTCGAGCACGATCCGCTCGGCCCACGCTTCCGCCTGCGCGGCAACAAGATGTGGATCTCCTCTGGCGAGCATGAGCTCACCGAGAACATCATCCACCTCGTGCTGGCCAAGATTCCGGGGCCGGATGGCAAGGCGGTGCCCGGCACCAAAGGCATCTCGCTGTTCATCGTGCCGAAGAAAATCGTGGATGCGAACGCACAGCTCACGGGAGAGCGCAACGATGTGGCGCTCGCGGGGCTGAACCACAAATGCGGTTGGCGCGGCACCACCAACACGCTGCTCAATTTCGGCGAAGGCAAATTCACGCCGCGCGGCAAGGCCGGTGCCATCGGCTACCTCGTCGGCCGGCCCGGCGAGGGCCTGCGCTGCATGTTCCACATGATGAACGAGGCGCGCATCGGTGTCGGCCTCGCGGCGACGATGCTGGGCATGGCCGGCTACGAGGTCTCGCTCGACTATGCGCGCAACCGGCCACAGGGCAGGCCGGTCGGCCCGGCGGGCAAAGACCCCGCACAGCCGCAAGTGCGCCTGATCGAGCACGCCGACATCAAGCGCATGCTGCTGGCGCAGAAGAGCTATGCCGAGGGCGCGCTGGCGCTCGAGCTCTATTGCGCACGCCTCGTCGACGAAGCGCACACGGCCGATGAAGCCGCGGCCATGCAGGCCTCGCTGCTGCTCGAAGTGCTGACGCCCATTGCCAAGAGCTGGCCCAGCGAATGGTGCCTGGAGGCCAATTCGCTGGCCATCCAGGTGCTTGGCGGCTATGGCTATACGCGCGACTTTCCGGTGGAGCAGTACTGGCGCGACAACCGCCTCAACATGATCCACGAGGGCACGCACGGCATTCAGGCGCTCGACCTGCTCGGCCGCAAGGTGGTGATGGACGGCGGCGCAGGTCTGAAGCTCCTGGCCACGCGCATGGGTGCCACCATCGAGCGGGCTGGCCATGTGGCGGGCCTGGCCGAGCCCGCCAACGCGCTGGCCGCCGCGATGCAGGAGGTGGGTACCGCGACCAAGGCCGCCTGGGCCACAGGCAACCCGGAGGAGGCGCTGGCCAACGCGACGCCTTATTTGCAGGCTTTCGGGCATGTGGTGTTGGCGTGGATGTGGCTTGAAGTGGCGCTGGTTGCGTCCACGGCCGCGACCCCGAACGCTGCCCGGCTCGCCCCGGGCAAGCTGGCCGCGATGCGTTTTTTCTACGCCTACGAACTGCCCAAGATCGACGCCTGGCTTGGCGTCGTGGCGCGGCGTGAGCCGCTCGTGCGCGAGATGCGAGACGAGTGGTTTTGAGCTGTCGCGGCCACGTGTGGGCCGCGCCCACTGCCTCAAGCTCCCCACAACAACCAGGAGACATTGCATGAGCACATCGGTGCAGAAGTTGTTCGACCTCAGCGGCCAGGTGGCCCTCGTCACCGGTGGCTCACGCGGGCTGGGCCTGCAGATCGCCGAGGCATTGGGCGAAGCCGGCGCGAAAGTCATGCTCACCTCGCGCAAGGCCGCAGACCTGGAGGAAGCAGCCGCCGACCTTGCCGCGCGCGGCATCGACGTGCGGTGGATTGCTGCCGACGCCAGCGACCCCGCCGGCGTGAAGAAGGTGGTCGGGGACACGATGCATCGCATGGGCCGCATCGACATCCTGGTGAACAACGCCGGCGCCACCTGGGGCGCGCCGGCGGAGGACCACCCGCTGGAGGCCTGGGACAAGGTGATGAACCTGAACATCCGCAGCATGTTCCTGTTCTCGCAAGCGGTGGGCAAAGCCTGGATGATTCCGGCCAAACATGGCCGCATCATCAACGTGGCCAGCATCGCGGGCCTGGGCGGCAGCATGAATGTGGAGTTCATCGCCTATGGCGCGAGCAAGGGCGCGGCAGTGAACTTCACGCGCACGCTGGCTGGCGAGTGGGGCGAGCATGGCATCACCGTGAACGCGCTGGCGCCGGGTTTCTTTCCGAGCAAGATGACCCAGGGAACGCTGAAGGCGATAGGCGCGGAAAAGCTCGCCGCAGGCGCGCCGCTGCGCCGCATCGGCGACGACGATGACCTCAAAGGCGCGGCGCTGCTCTTCGCCAGCGAGGCCGGCAAGCACATCACCGGGCAGATCCTCGCCGTGGACGGTGGCGTGAGTTGCGTGCACGGCGGCTGAGCCCTGGCGAGCGCAAGCATGACTCGCCAGAAGCGCCAGGGGCCGCTGCAGTTCCCGGCCTACATCCCGTTCGTCGAGGAGATGGGGTTGGAGTTGTGGCATGCCGGTGATGGCACCAGCGAGCTGCGCGTCGACCTCGATGTGGCGCACCTCAACAGCTGGGAGGTGGCGCACGGCGGCGTGCTGATGACGTTGCTGGACGTGGCGATGGCGCAGGCGGCGCGCACGATGCACCGCAGCGGCGAGAAATTCGGGCCGAGCGTGGCCACGATCGAGATGAAGTCCACCTTCGTGCACCCGGCCGAGGGCTTGCTCACCGCGCGCGGCAAGCTGCTGCATCGCACGCCCTCGCTCGCTTTTTGCGAGGCGAGTGTGTTCGATGAGCGGGGCCAACTCTGTGCCCACGGCACCGGCACCTTCAAGTACGTGCGTGCGCTGGGCCAGCGCCGCACGCAAGAATCCACGGCGAGCGGCGCTGGCGCGCCGGCCACCCATCCTTCGAAGGCTGAAAAATGAAGAACCAACGCATCGTGCTTGCTTCACGCCCCGTGGGTGTAGCCACCGTCGACCACTTTCGCCTCGAATCGGTGGCGACAACGTCGCTCACCGAGGGTCAGGTTCGGGTGCGCAACCACTGGCTGAGCCTGGACCCCTACATGCGCATGCGCATGAACGACATGAAGAGCTATGCCGCACCCGTGGCGCTGGGCGACGTCATGGTGGCGGGCACGGCAGGCGAGGTGGTGGAGTCGCGGCACGAGGGTTTCAGCTCCGGCGACAAGGTGGTGTGCCAGGGGGGATGGCAGGAATTCTCGGTGCTCGATGCGTCGGCAAAAGGCGTCATGCGCAAGGTGGACACCGCCCACGTGCCCTTGCCGGCCTACCTGGGTGCGGTGGGCATGCCCGGGGTCACCGCCTGGGTCGGCCTCCTGCACCTCATCGAACCCAAAGCCGGTGAAACCATCGTTGTCGATGCCGCCAGCGGAGCCGTGGGTGGCATCGTCGGCCAACTGGCCAAGGCACGCGGCTGCCGCGCCGTCGGTCTGGCAGGCGGCGCCGACAAGTGCGCCTACGTGACCGGCGAGCTCGGTTTTGATGCCTGCATCGACTACAAGGCGCACCGTGACTTCGCATCACTGGCCGCGGCGCTGGATGCCGTGGCGCCCAAGGGCGTGGACGGCCTGTTCGAGAACGTGGGTGGCCTGATCCTCGACGTCGTACTCTCGCGCATGAATGCGTTTGGTCGCGTCGCGCTGTGCGGCATGATCTCAGGCTACGACGGTGGGCCGATGCCGATCACCAACCCGCGCCTGCTGCTGACCCAGCGTCTGAAGCTGCAAGGCTTCATCGTCAGCGAACACATGCACCTGTGGCCGCAGGCGTTGAAAGAACTCGCAGAAGGCGTGGCCACACGTCGCCTCAAGTACCGCGAGACGGTTGCCCAGGGCATTGCCAGTGCTCCCGAAGCATTCCTTGGCCTGCTGAAGGGCCGCAACTTCGGCAAGCAGCTCGTGAAGCTCGTCTGACCCGATGACACGTTGACCCGTCTGACTCGTCTGACCCCTTACCGGCTTGCCGACATGCGCCCACCGCGCTGGACCTGGTCGCGCTTCCAAGAGCTGGGCGTGGGCAACCTTCTCGACGTGTTGACCTTGAGGGCGCGCGTGTTCGTGGTGGAACAGCAGTGCCCCTACCAGGACCCCGATGCGTCGGACTGCACCAGCTGGCACCTTCTGGGCCGCGACGATGCCGGCACTCTGGTGGCCTACCTGCGCGTCGTGGACCCGGGATATCGCCATGCCGAGCCGGCCATCGGTCGTGTCGTGACCGCGCCGGAGGTGCGTGCCCAGGGCCAGGGCCGGGCGCTGATGGCCGAGGGGCTGGCGCGTTGCCTAGCCACCTGGCCGGGCCACGGCGTTCGCCTCAACGCGCAGTCGCATCTCGAGCGCTTCTATGGCGAGTTCGGCTTCGTCGGCGATGGCGAGGTCTACCTCGAGGACGACATACCCCATCTCCCCATGTGGAGGGCGCCATGACCGTGGTGACTCACGACGTTTTCAACCAGGCCGAGCCGCTGGCCGACGTGAACCTGTGGCGCATCAACCGCCCGCTGGCCGATGCGTTGCGCGTGCTCGCGCCGTCACTCGACACCCGTCGCCTGGACGCGCTCGGCACCGAGATGGGCTCGGCGGCGATTCTGCGCCACGCACGGCTGGCCAATCAGCACGGGCCCGTGCTGCATGCCCACGACCGCGTCGGCCGCCGCGTCGATCAGGTGGAGTTCCACCCCAGCTACCACGTGCTGCTGGGCGCCGCGTTGCGCCACGGCCTGCACGGCACGCCTTGGGCGGCTGGCCATGAGGCCGGCCAACTTGCACATGTGGAGCGCGCCGCCGGCTTCATGCTCTTCACCGAAGCCGAGCCCTCGGTGCTGTGCCCGGTGTCGATGACCTACGCCGTGACGCCGGCGCTGCGCGCCAACGCCGCGCTACAAGCTGAGTGGGGCCCGCGCCTGGCTGCACGCCAGTACGACGAACGCTTTGCGCCCGCCAGCGCCAAGAGTGCCGCGACCATGGGCATGGGCATGACCGAGAAGCAGGGCGGCTCGGACGTGCGCGCCAACACCACGCGCGCCGCCTACGACGGCGACGACACCTGGGGCCGGCGTTTTCGCCTCACGGGCCACAAGTGGTTCATGTCGGCGCCGATGTGCGATGCCTTCCTCGTGCTCGCGCAGGCGCCGGGCGGGCTGAGTTGCTTCTTCCTGCCGCGCTGGTTGCCGGATGGCTCGGTCAACACGATGTTCGTGCAGCGGCTCAAGCACAAGCTCGGCAACCAGGCCAACGCCAGCAGCGAGGTGGAGTTCGTGAACACCGCCGCCTGGCTGGTGGGCGAAGAGGGCCGTGGCGTGCCGCAAATCCTCGCCATGGGCGCATTGACCCGGCTCGATTGCGCGCTCGGCACCGCAGGCCTGATGCGACAGGCGCTGTCGATCGCGCTGCACCATACGGCGCAGCGCCACGCGTTCGGCAAGCCGCTCATTGCACAACCGCTGATGAAGAACGTCCTCGCCGACCTGGCGCTCGAGAGCGAGGCGGCCACGCTGTTGGCGCTGCGGTTGGCGCTGGCGGTGGACCGCACGGAGAACGGGGCCGGCGATGCACTCGGGCAGCCGGGCTTCGACGCAAGTCACGAAGCGGTCATGCGCCGCCTGCTCACGCCCGTGGCCAAGTTCTGGGTCTGCAAGCGCGGCAGCCATTTCGCCCAGGAGACGATGGAGTGCCTCGGTGGCAACGGCTATGTCGAGGCGCAAGGGGAGGGCGTGATGGCACGCATCTACCGCGAGATGCCGCTCAACAGCATTTGGGAGGGCGCCGGCAACATCATGGCGCTCGACCTGCAGCGCGCCTTGCGGGGTGCCGACGTGGCGCCCGCGCTGGAGCACGAGTTGCGCGAGGCGCGCGGCGCCCATCCCGCGCTCGACCGTGCCGCCGCGCGTGTGCTCGCCACCATCGGCGGTGGTGTTGCCGAGGCGCAGTCACGCATCCTTGCGCGCGGCACGGCGCTCGTGTTGCAGGCGGCCCTGCTGCATCGCATCTCGCCAAGGCCGGTGTTCGAGGCTTTCTGCGCTTCACGCCTGGCGGCATCGTCCGAGGTCTTTGGCACGCTCGACGAGCGCGTGGATCTCGACCCCATCATCATGCGGGCGCTGCCCGTGGAGCACCCGTGAACGAACCCACCGCACTGTCTGGCCTGCCCATCCTGCACCAGTACGCGGGCTCGCCTTTCTCCGAAAAGCTGCGCCTCGTCTTTGGCTACAAGCGCATGCGCTGGGTGGCGGTGGAGATTCCGGTGATCATGCCCAAGCCCGACGTGGTGGCCCTCACCGGCGGCTACCGCAAGACGCCGGTGCTGCAGCATGGGGCCGACCTCTATTGCGACACGGCGCTGGCGGCCAAGGTCATCGAGCGTATGCAACCCGAGCCCACTCTCTACCCGGCCAGCGCGCCACTGGCCGAGCAGTTCGCCCAGTGGGCAGACAGCACGTTGTTCTGGGCGGCGGCGCCGTGGGCGGTGCAACCGGCCTCGGCCTCGGTGCTGTTTGGAGGGGCATCGCCCGAGGTGCTGAAGGCCTTCGCGGCAGATCGCGCGTCGTTCACGGCGGGCGTGAAGCGGCTCAGCGTGCCCGAGGCGCGCATGCAGGTCGTGCGGCATGCGGCTGCGCTCGAAGGGCAGCTACACGACGGGCGCAGCTTCATCTTCGGCGCCCAGGCGTCGATTGCGGACTTCTCTGTGGCGCACAGCCTGTGGTTCATTCGGCGCGCGACGCCGGTGGCTGCGATCCTCCAGCCGTTCACCGGGCTCAATGCCTGGCTCGATCGCATGCTGGCGATGGGCCACGGGGAGCGGTTCGAGATGGGCAGCGGCGAGGCCATTGCCGTGGCCGTGGCCGCTGCGTCTGCAGGCCGGCACGCGCCGACGCAGGTGCTGCCGGGGCAGGGGCTCGAGGCGGGCATGGCGGTGACGGTGGCCGCCACCGACTACGGCACCGATGCCGTGCCAGGCACGCTGGTGGGCCTCGACAACGACGAAATCGTGGTGCGCCGCACCGACGAACGCGCGGGCACCGTGCAAGTGCACTTTCCGCGCGCCGGCTTCCAGGTTCGACAGGTCAAGGAGTGAGCGCCATGGGCAAAGTGTCGGGTGGTGTGGCCGTGATCACCGGCGCGGCTTCGGGGTTTGGCCTTCAGGCCAGCCGCATCGCGGCGCAGCGGGGCATGAGGGTGGTGATGGCCGATGTGCAGGCCGATGCGCTGGCCGCTGCGCAGCGCGAGGTGGAGGGGCTGGGCGCCGAGGTGCTGCCGTTCAAGCTCGACGTCTCGAAGGCGGCCGAGGTGGAGGCCCTGGCCGAAGCGACGGTGAAGCGCTTCGGCACCCCCAGCTTCGTCTTCAACAACGCGGGCGTTGGCGCGGGCGGCCTGGTGTGGGAGTCCAGCCTGAGCGACTGGGAATGGGTGATCGGGGTCAACCTGATGGGCGTGGTGCACGGCGTGCGTGTGTTCACGCCGCTGATGCTGGCGGCCGCGAAGCGCGACCCTGCCTGGCACGGCCACATCGTCAACACGGCCAGCATGGCCGGGCTGCTCAACCCGCCCAACATGGGCGTCTACAACGTCACCAAGCACGCCGTGGTGTCACTCACGGAGACGCTCTACCAGGACCTGTCGCTCGTCACCGACCAGGTCCACGCGCACGTGCTGTGCCCCTTCTTCGTGTCCACCGGCATCCACCAGAGCGGGCGCAACCGGCCGGCCGAGTTGGCTGCCAGCAAGCCCACGAAGAGCCAGCTCATCGGGCAGGCCATGAGCGAGAAGGCGGTGACCAGCGGCAAGGTCACCGCGGGCGACGTGGCGGCCAAGGTGTTCGAGGCGATGGACCAGAACCACTTCTACATCTACAGCCACCCCAAGGCCCTGGCTTCGGTGCAGGCGAGGCTGGAGGACGTGATGACGCCGCGCAATCCGAGTGATCCGTTCAAGGACCGGCCAGAGGTGGGCGCGATGCTGCGGGCGGCGCTACGCGCCGACTGAGCCTGGCTCAGCAGTCGAGCGCGACAGCCTGCAGCGGGCGCTCTCCCGGCACCGAGGTGACAACGAAGACGATGCGCCTGGCGTGTTCGGCCACGCCGCGCGGCACGTCGAGCCGGCTGACAAGACCCTCGCGGGCGGCAAACGCGGGCACCGTCTGATGCAGCCGCACCACGTGGTCGTGGCGCAGTGTTTCGCCGACGTTCTCACCGCTGCGCACACGGCTCGTGTGGCCGTGTTCAACCACGGCCCAGTAGCCGCCCAAGCGTTGGGTTGACGACGCGGCGGGCTCGACCCGGGCCTGCACAGCCCCGTCGGCCAAGCGTGAGACGGTCAGCACGGGGGGCGCAGGCGGGCTTGCGTGCGCATCGGGCAGGCGCGGCCAGCCGCGCCAGTCGCTGCCGTCGACCAGCACCTGCGGCGTGTAGACGCTGCGGCTGCCCTGCCGTGCCGACCACTCGTACTGGCGACGTGTGTAGGCCTCGCTCGCGAAGCGGTCGGGCCAGCCGAGGCGATCCCAGTAGTTGACGTGATAGCCGAGCGCGATGACGTCGGCGCGGCCCTTGAGCGTGGACAGCCAGCGGTCGGCTGGTGGGCACGAACTGCAGCCTTCCGAGGTGTAGAGCTCCACCACCCGCGGCGGCGTGCTGGTGGAGTTGGCGGTGCAGGTCACCGCGCCCGCGCCGGCACCCAGGTGCAAGGCGGCGCCGAGAACGAGGAAGCGGACGGCGGCGCGCATCGAAAGTCAGCCGCCGGCACGCGGGTGTTTGGCGAGCTTGTACTTGGCGAGCCTGTAGTTGGCGAGCTTGTCGATCTCGATCGAGCTCATCACGCCGGTTTCGGCGCTCATCTTCTTAAACTTCAAGTCGTAGAACTTGCTCATCATTTCGGTTCAGTGGGTGATCGAGCTGGTGGCTGCACGCCGCATCCTCTGTCGGATGCCTGGTGCCAAGCCTTACGCCAAGCCTTACATGCGTTGGTGGATACAACGGCGCGGCGGCGCGGCGGCGCGCCGGCGTGGCGGCTTGGGCCAGGTTTGCGACACGTCGGTGACATGTCAGGGGCGCGAGCGGAAATAGCATTCATGGGCCGGCCGCTTGGCCGGCACAACGTCTTCAGGGCGGGGTGAGATTCCCCACCGGCGGTAGGCGGTGGCAGGCGGCGTTGGCCGCCGGCCGCCGTGAGCCCGCGAGCGCCCGTGCCGGGCCGAGCGATCGGGCCGGTGCGGGGTCAGCAGATCTGGTGCGATGCCAGGGCCGACGGTGATGCGTGCAGGGCTTGCCTTGCACGCTCAGTCCGGATGAAAGAAGACGCGTGGAGAGGCGACTGGTGGCGTGTCCGGCAATCCGGCGCGTGCCAGGAGCCGCGCCGCGCATTCCCTGAAACGTCCTTCGGTGTTCATGACCACTTCAAGGAGCGTTTCGATGACCACAACCCTTCAAAGCCGGCGCGGCGAAGTCCCGCGCCAGTCCACCCTGCAGGAGAGGCTGGGCGCAGCCGCCCGCGCCATGCGCGATGGACGCCCCGTGCTGCTCACCGACGATGGCGACCGCGAGGACGAGGCTGATCTCATCGTGGCGGCCGAACGGCTCACCGTGCCGGTGATGGCGACGTTGATCCGCGATGGCAGCGGCATCGTCTGCCTTTGCCTCACGGCGATGCAAGCGGCGCATCTCGGGCTCGTACCGATGGTGCGCGACAACCGCAGCCGCCATGGCACGGCGTTCACCGTGTCGA
>JANNRI010000162.1:0-2501 GCA_031401195.1 Burkholderiales bacterium | reverse complement strand
GTCGAGCGCGTGCTCGAAGTCGACCAGACGCCGATCGGCAAGACGCCGCGCTCCTGCCCGGCCACCTACATCGGCTTCTGGGACGCCATTCGCAAGCTGTTTGCCGAAACGCTCGAAGCCAAGGCCCGCGGCTACGCGCCGAACCGCTTCTCCTTCAATACCGGCGAAGGCAGGTGCCCGGATTGCGAAGGCCAGGGCGTGCGCACCATCGAGATGAGCTTCCTGCCTGACGTCAAGGTACCCTGTGATTCCTGCCACGGCCAACGCTTCAACCCCGAAACGCTGGCGGTGAGTTGGCGCGGCAAGAGCATCGGTGACGTGCTGCGCATGGAAGTCGACGAGGCCGTCGGCTTCTTCGCCTCGATGCCGGCCATCGCGCACCCGCTGCAATTGCTGCATGACGTCGGCCTGGGGTACCTGACCTTGGGCCAGCCGTCCCCGACCCTGAGCGGCGGCGAGGCCCAGCGCATCAAACTGGTCACCGAATTGTCCAAGGTGCGCGACGACGTGACGCGACGCGGCCAAAAGCCGCTGCACACCCTGTACGTGCTCGACGAACCCACCGTCGGCCTGCACATGGCCGATGTCGAACGCCTGATCCGTGTGCTGCATCGGCTCGTCGATGGCGGCCACAGCGTGGTCGTGATCGAGCATGACCTCGACGTCGTCGCCGAGGCCGACTGGGTCATCGACCTGGGGCCCGAAGGCGGTGCGGCGGGCGGCCGCGTGGTGGTGGCCGGTACGCCGGAGCAGGTGGTGGCTGCTGGCAGCCACACGGGGCTCGCGCTCGCGCCGGTGCTGGCGCGGCGCTGAGCCGGCTCAGGCCGCCGCGAGCTGCGGCGACAGGGCGTCGTTGGCCGGATGTCCTGTGATCAGACCAACGGCCCGGCACTGCATGGCGATAGCGTCTTCGTGATCGCCAAGGCGGTCGAACAGGTCGGAGACGCGCAGCAGCACTGTGACCTCCCATTGCGGGTCGGCCGAGCGCAGCGCCAGACGCACGGCTTCAAAGCCGTGGTCGCGGGCGGCGTCGCGCAGGCGGTGCGCACCACGCGGCTCCTCTTGCTCTTCGAGCATCGCAGCGCGTTCGATGCCCAGTTCGGCCAGGTCGCACAGGGCATCGACGCTGGCGTCCACAGCCGACAGGCCGCGCGCCAACTGCAGCCCACGCTTGGCAAACCAAACTGCCTCGGCCAGTGCACCCACCTGGCGGTGGCAGCGGCTGACCTGCGCCAGCGTCTGACTCAACACGCCTGGCTCGCCCGCAGCCTCAGCGGTCTCAAGGGCCACCATTGCGTCCCGCAGGGCTTGGCGCTTGGTTTCTAGCTCGGTGGTGGCGTTCATGGGGGTCGCAGTGAGTAGCCTGGAATGAACAGCATGCTAGGCACTGACGACCCGAACACGTACCCCCTGCCTTTGGGGTGCTCCCTCAGGTGTGGGGGAGGTGACGACAATCGGCGCGACAGTCGTGACCAAACCCACGGATAGCAATCGCCTGACATGATGCCGTCACACTGGTTGTGGCTTTCCGGCTCAGCGGCGGGTGGCCGCCGGTGTCAAGGAAAACCACAGGCCAAGGGCAGCCCCCCCGCTTCGACAATCGGCCAGCGCCCGCCACAGGCCCCTCGTCCCCTCATCCTGGAGTTCCGCCATGACACTTCGCCGCTTCCCCCGCCCCCTGGCACTGGCCCTCATGGCCCTGGCCGCCGGCGCCCAAGCCCAGACCGTCCTGACCGTGTCGTCCTGGCTGCCACCAGCGCACATCCTGTCAGAGACCCAGAAGGAGTGGTGCGGCGAGCTCGAAAAGAAGACCGCCGGCAAGGCCAAGTGCAACATCCTGCCGCGCGGTGTCGCAGCGCCCCCCGGCACCTTCGACGCGGTGCGCAATGGCCTGGCCGATCTGTCCTACACGGTGCAGGGCTACACCCCGGGTCGCTTTGTGACGACGCAGATGGCCGAGGTGGCCTTCCTGGGCAATTCGTCGGAGGCCGTGTCGGTGGCCTTCCAGCGTGCCTATGCCAAGTACCCGGCCATCGCAGCCGAACACCAGGGCGTCAAGGTGCTGACGGTGTTCACGCACGGCCCGGGCATCGTCTTCAACACCAAGCGCACGATTGCCAAGGCCGATGACCTGGCAGGGCTGAAGTTCCGCGTTGGCGGCGGCATGGTCAACGAAATCAGCAAGTCGCTGGGCATGAATGTGACCCTCAAGCCGGCGCCCGAGAGCTACGAACTGCTCTCTTCCGGCGTGATGGACGGCACCCTGTTCCCGGCCGAGTCGGTCGAGTCGTTCAAGATCGACAAAGTCATCAAGTACGGCACCAGCTTCCCTGGCGGCCTGTACAACACCGCCTTCGTCGTCATGATGAACCAGGCCACCTACGACAAGATGCCGGCCGATGTGAAGAAGGCCGTCGATGAGCTGTCGGGCGAGTTTGCGGCGCGCATGTTTGGCCGCGGATGGGACAAGGTCGACCGCCGCGGCATGGCCTTCATGCAGG
>JANNRI010000161.1:0-26527 GCA_031401195.1 Burkholderiales bacterium | reverse complement strand
GCTACGCCGCGGTGACACCTTCAGCGTGGTCTACGAGGCGCTGACCGCCGATGGCGAGCCGGTGCCCTGGAGCCAGGCCACCGGGCGTGTCCTGGCCGCTGAGTTTGTCAACGGTGGCAAGACCCACCAGGCCCTCTGGTTCCGCGATGCCGCGGGCCGCGGCGCCTATTTCGACTTGTCGGGCCAGAGCAAGAAGCGCGCATTCCTGGCCAGCCCGATGGAGTTCTCGCGCATGACCTCGGGTTTTGCAATGCGCTTCCACCCGCTGCTGCAGAAGTGGCGCGCCCACCTTGGCGTCGACTACGCCGCCCCGACCGGCACCCCGGTGCGCAGCGTGGGCGAGGGCGTGATCGAGTTCGCCGGTGTACAGGGCGGCTACGGCAACGTCGTTCAGGTCAAACACAACAACGAGCGCTCGACGCTGTACGCCCACCTCTCGCGCATCGATGTGCGCAAGGGCCAGCGCATCGAACAAGGTCAACGCATCGGCGCGGTGGGCTCCACCGGCTGGTCAACCGGGCCGCATCTTCACTTCGAATTCCGCGTCAATGGCCAGCATCAAGACCCACTGCGCATCGCCAAGGCCAGCGAAGCAGTGGCCCTGGCGCCGGCTGCCAAAGCCGAGTTCGCCATGTTGGCGCAGACCCTGCAGGTCAAGCTCGACGTCGCCGACACCCTGGTTGGCGCACGCGGACGCGGCGAGTAAGCCTGCGGGCGTCGCATGACGCTCTACATCGGCTTGATGTCGGGCACGTCGCTCGACGGCATCGACGGCGTGCTGCTGGACTTCGGTTCGCTGCGGGGCCCGCCGCTGACGTTGCAGGCCCATCACCACCAGCCCTTCGACGCAGCGCTGCGTGCCGAATTGGCAGCCCTCAACATCCCCGGCGAGAACGAATTGCAACGCAGCGAGTTGGCGGCCAACGCGTTGGCGCGCAACTACGCCGCGGTGGTTCACACCTTGCTGAATGCCAGTGCCACCGCTGCGCAGCAAGTGCGGGCAATCGGCGCGCACGGCCAGACGGTGCGTCACCGCCCGGGTGAGTTCGATGGCCTCGGCTTCACGACCCAGCTGCTCAACGGGGCGCTGCTGGCAGAGCTGACCAAGATCGACGTGGTCTGCGACTTGCGCC
Organism: Burkholderiales bacterium; assembly: GCA_031401195.1. Classification (GTDB taxonomy): domain Bacteria; phylum Pseudomonadota; class Gammaproteobacteria; order Burkholderiales; family Burkholderiaceae_C; genus Rubrivivax. Next base: position 25,394 of record JANNRI010000161.1, on the reverse strand, counting down.
GCCGCGACGTGGCCGCAGGCGGTCAAGGGGCCCCCTTGGCGCCCGGTCTGCATGCAGCCTTGTTCGCTGTCGCCGGCGAAACGCGCGCCGTGCTCAACCTGGGGGGCATCGCCAACCTGACCCTGCTAGGCCGCGACGGTGCCGTGCTGGGTTTCGATTGCGGCCCCGCCAATGCCCTGCTGGACGGCTGGTGCCAACGCCACACCGGCCAGCCCTTCGACGCGGGTGGGCGCTGGAGCCGTGACGGTCGCGCAATCGAGCCTTTATTGGCGGAGTTGCTGGCGGAGCCCTTCTTCGCCATGCCACCACCCAAAAGCACAGGCCGCGACCTGTTCAACATGGCCTGGCTTGATGACCGCCTGGCCCGCTACGCGCCCAGCGCGGTCGCGGTCGATGTGCAGGCCACGCTGTTGGCATTGACGGTGCGCAGCGTGACCCAAGCCTTGCGCCGGCACGCTGCCGAGACCTCGCTGCTGATGGTCTGCGGCGGTGGCGCGTTCAACACGGCCTTGATGCAGGGTCTGGCAGCCGAATTGCCGAGCCTGCGCGTGACGACCACAGCCGAGTTCGGCCTGCCGGTCGATCAGGTCGAAGGCGCAGCCTTTGCATGGCTGGCGCAGTGTTTCGTGGAGCGTCTGGCCGGCAACCTCGTCGCAGTGACCGGGGCGTGCGGCCCCCGGGTTCTCGGCGCTTTGCACCCGGCGCAATGAAAGAAGCCGCCCCAAGGACGGCTTCTTTCAGGGGCAAATCGGCTCAGGCCGAGAAACTTGATCCGCAACCACAGGTGGAGGTCGCGTTCGGATTCTTGATCACGAATTGAGCCCCCTGCAGGTCTTCCTTGTAGTCGATCTCGGCACCCAACAGGTACTGCAGGCTCATCGCGTCGATCAGCAACGTGACGCCGTTCTTGGTCATCGGTGTGTCGTCCTCGTTGACGACCTCGTCGAAGGTGAAACCGTACTGGAATCCCGAGCAGCCGCCACCCTGCACGAACACGCGCAGCTTGAGATCCGGGTTGCCCTCTTCCTCGACCAACTGCTTGACCTTGTCGGCCGCGCTGTCGGTAAAGACCAGAGGCACGGGCATCGCTTCGATGACGGGGTCTGCAATTTGCGCAATGGCGTTCATGATGGGTTCTTTCTTGATTCTGAGTTCACAGTCGGCTCGAAGCGGCGAGCTTGAGGGCCGGTCGCTCTTCGCCCGTTTTCAAAGCCCGCAACTCGCCATCGATCGTCGCGCCTTGGTGCATCTCAAGCGTTTCGTAGCGCACATCGCCCATGATTCTGGCCTTGGGCTGCAACTCCAGCAACTCGTCCGACTGAACCGGACCGACCACTGACCCGTTGATGATCACATGGCCGGCGTTGACCTTGCCATGGATGCGGGCTTTCTCGCTGATCACCAGAATGTTCGCAGCGTCGCCGACCGCGATGATATCGCCGTGGACTTCGCCATCGATACGCAAGCCATCGCAGAAGCGCACTTCGCCGTGCACCACCGTGCCTTCGCCGATCAAACTGCGAATCGGCGGTTGCTTCTTGAACAAGGCCCACATGTTGCGCGCTCCTTCAGAGTTTGGTGACTTGGCTGGCCCGCACGCCGCCTTGTTGGTCCAGCACCCGAACCTGGACAGTTTTTACCACGGCGTCTGGCGGGTAGTCGAGCCGCCCTTCGACGCGTGCGTACTGCTTCAGTGAAATAGCTTGCGGCCCTGCCGGCAAGGCCAAGGTCCACGGCTTGCCGTCCAATGTGCCCGAGGCCTGCAATTCGTAGCGCCCCTTGAATTCCGCTGGCGACTTGGCGCTCTGCATCAGCAGCAATTGGTAACGCAATTGGCCCGGCTGCACCAACTCGGCCTGCAGGGCGCGCACGGCCAGGCCTTCGCCTGAGGATGGCAAAAGGCGCTCGAAAAAACCCAGGTCGGCCTTGAGCGCCAAGGCCTCGGCCTCCGCCTGACGCAGCTGCTGGGTCAACTTGTCCTGGGTGGCCCGCTCCGTCTTGAGCAAGCTGTCGGCCGTATTGGCAATTGAGTGGACCCGCTCGCCGTCACTGCGCAAACGCTGCACTTCAGCCCGCAACTGCACCAACTCTTCCTTGGCACCGCGCTCGAGGCCGGCGATGTCTTTGCCGAACTCAAAGGCCCAAAGGGCCAGCGCAGCCGAGAAGCCGAAAGCCAAGGCCAGCACCGCCCAGCGCACCGGCCATGGCAGGTGGCTGCGGACGATCATGCGCGGAGCGCTGATCGACATCCGGCGGCGAAACAATTTCCAACGCATCGCAGATTCCGAAAACGAACGAGGCCGCAGTATTGCGGCCCCGGACGTTGGCAGGCTGTAGCGAAAGGTTCAGCGCTTGCTGAACTGCTTGCGACGGCGCGCGCCGTGCAGACCGACCTTCTTGCGCTCGACTTCGCGGGCATCGCGGGTCACGAAACCAGCCTGCGAGAGGCTCGGCTTCAAAGTCGCGTCGTAATCAATCAGCGCGCGGGTGATGCCGTGACGCACAGCGCCGGCCTGACCCGATTCACCACCACCTTCGACGTTGACCTTGATGTCGAAGGACTCGCCGTTGTTGGTCAGCAGCAAAGGCTGTTTGACCACCATGATCGAAGTCTGGCGACCAAAATAGTCACCGACGGACTTGCCGTTGACAACAATCAGGCCAGTGCCCTTCTTGATGAAGACGCGGGCCACCGACGATTTGCGGCGGCCGGTGCCGTAGTTCCAATTGCCGATCATCACCGCTCCTTAGATTTCCAGCGCACGAGGCTGCTGGGCAGTGTGCGGATGCGTGGCACCGGCATACACCTTCAGTTTTTTCACCATCGCGTAGCCCAGGGGGCCCTTGGGCAACATGCCTTTGACCGCCTTTTCCAGGGCGCGCCCTGGATGCTTGGCCTGCATGTCTTTGAATTTGGTGGCATAGATGCCGCCCGGATAGCCCGAGTGACGGTAGTACACCTTGTCATTGGCTTTGTTGCCGGTGACGCGGAGTTTCTCGGCATTCACCACGACGATGAAATCGCCGGTGTCAACGTGAGGCGTATAAATGGCCTTGTGCTTGCCGCGCAAACGGAGTGCCACTTCGCTGGCAACACGTCCGAGCACCTTGTCGGTGGCGTCAATCACAAACCACTCATGCTTCACTTCGGCCGGCTTGGCGCTGAAGGTCTTCATGACGGACTTTCGAGAAGCGACGACTCACCCGTGAAGTGCGGGCACAGCAGGCGCGTGAACGGCGATACAGCCCAACCTCAGATGCAACCCTTCCTCGGGAACCGCTTGTACGCCACTTGCGCGGCAGGGCCTCGTCGGGTGCGGCGGCGCTTTGGGCGCCGCCCCAGGGGTAGTCTGGGACTTTGAACTGCGGCCCATGGGGCGAACTCGGAAGAGCGATCCGCCTGACCATGAGATTTCCCGGCCGTGATCGGGAAAGCGCCAAAGTATACCCGGGCCTGAGCAGTCTGGACGCGCAGCCCAGACAGCGGTGGACAGCACATCATGGCAGCGCGCCGCAGGCTTGGTATCGTCGCGCCCTCGACGCCAGCACCTACCGATCGCCGGCCGTCGTTGGAGACTCCGAGCGGCTGCACCCACCTCATGACAACCCCTATTGCCTGGATTCTGGTGCTGATTTCAGTCGGCTCGGTCAGCGCCCTGGTGTATCTGCTGCTCCAGCGACTGAAGCCATCCGAGGTTGATTTGCCAGGGAAGTGGTCGCTCACAGCCAGGCCGGTCTTCAACCAACATGAACGGCGCTTGATCCGCCAATTGCGCGAGGCATTGCCGCAACAGGTGATCCTGGCCAAGTTGCCGCTCGTGCGCTTTTGTCATCCGACCGACCCGACGCAAGTGCGGTTCTGGTTCGACCTGCTCGGCGCCACCCATGTCAGCTTTGCCGTCTGCACCACGGGTGGCCGCGTGCTGGCGGCCATCGATCTCGAGGACGGTCGCAGCCCGGCACGCCGTTCGATGCAGATCAAGGAATCGCTGTTCGCGGCGTGCGGTATCCGCTACGTGCGCTATTCCGTGACGCAGACACCTTCGGTGCCAGAACTGCAACTGCTGGTGCCCGCTTCGGCAGACGTCGCGCCATCACCCGCGTCAGGCGCAGTGATGAACGCGGGCTTCGGCCCCGCCTCGAGCCCCACGATCTGGCCCGACTCCGATTTCCCGAAGGACTCTTCGTTCGGCCGCGACGGCGTGATCAGTGGCTTTCACCGAACGATCGCCGCCAGCCTGCCCGAGCGATCTGGCGAAGTGGTGGACCCTCCGCCGCTGAGGCACTGAGCTGAACCACGCCCATTGCCGGCCAGGGTGTGGCGAACGCAGCGGGCCACCAGGATCGATGTGGTCTACGACGACCTGACGCCCACGCACGTGCTTGACGCACTCGATGCGGCGGGTTTCCGCGGCGACGGGCGCATCCTGCAACTCAACTCCTACGAAAACCGCGTCTTCCAGGTGTTCCTGGAAGACGGCCGTGCGGTGGTGGCCAAGTTCTACCGCCCCGGCCGCTGGAGCGACGAGCAGATCGTCGAGGAGCACAGCTTCGCGCTCGAGCTCGCCGCCGCGGAGGTGCCCGTGGTGCCGCCGCTGGCGCTGCGGGCCCAGGCGCCCGGGCTCGTGCTGCGCGGCGACCCCCCCACGCTGGCGCACTGGCAAGGCGGGTCCGGCGGCGTCCATCGCTTTGCGGTGGCCGAACGTTGCGCCGGGCGCGAGCCCGAGCTCGAGCACCCTGGCACGCTCGAGCGCATCGGCGCATTCATCGGCCGCCTGCATGCCGTCGGGCGCCGACGTCCCTTCGCACACCGGCACCACCTCGATGCGAGCCACGATGGACGCCGCGCGCTCGCTTTGCTGGTCGATGGCGGCTTCGTGCCGCCCACGGAAGCCCCGGCCTGGCGCAGCGCCTGCGAAGCCGCACTCGTGTGCGTCGAGGCCGCCTTCGACGCCGCCACGCCGCTGGCCACCCTGCGCCTGCACGGTGACTGCCACATCGGCAACGTGCTCTGGCGCCAAAGCGGCGAACACAGCGGCCCGCACGTGGTGGACCTCGACGACGCGATGCAAGGCCCCGCGGTGCAAGACCTGTGGATGCTGGTCTCGGGCGACCACGCCACGATGGCGCGGCAGCTGAATGCACTGCTCGAAGGTTACGAGCCCTTCAGCGAGTTCGACGACCGCGAGCGCGCGCTCATCGAACCACTGCGCACACTGCGCATGCTGCGCCACAGCGCCTGGCTCGCCGAGCGCTGGGCCGACCCGACCTTTCCGCTCAATTTCCCGTTCTTCGGCAGCGGCGCCTACTGGAACGAACAGACTGCGCAGTTGCGCGAGCAGGTCGAGGCGATGGGGGGCTGAACCCGCTGGCCACGCGGCCATCCGCGCCGCCCACCGAAAGCACGCAGCGTCTGTGCGCTTGATGGCTTTTTCCACAGTCGCGGAAACCCACGTACCGCCCGCCGAGCGCGAGCGCATGCTCACTGGTCCCCGTCGCGCCAGCGCGACAGAGACCGCCGCTCTTTCGGCGGAAGGAGAGTGCAAATGAGCTACTACCTGATCCAGGCCTCGTATACAGCGCAGGCCATCGCGGCCATGGTCAAGAACCCGCAGGACCGCGCCGCCGCAGTGCGGCCGATGATCGAGAAGGCGGGCGGCAAGTTGCACGGCCTGTGGTTCACCTTTGGCGACACCGACATCGTGGCCATCGCCGAGATGCCGAACAACGTGACCGCCGCCGCCCTCTCGATGGCGATCGGCGCCAGCGGCACGATGAGTTCGTACCGCTCGACGCCGCTGATGACATCGGGCGAGGCCGTGGAGGCGATGCAGAAGGCCGCGGCGGTGAGCTACCAACCCCCGAAGTAGCAGGCCCGCCCCACCGCCGCAATGCCGCGGCGCTCTGCGGCGCTGCGGGGCGGTTTCACGTGCCCGTCAACAGCGCATTCACCCGCCGCACGTAGGCCGCCGGATCCTCCAGTTGCCCACCTTCGGCCAGGAGCGCCTGGTCGAACAGCACCTGCGCCAGGTCGTCGAAGCGTTCGCTGCCCTCGGCCGAATCGAGCTTCTTCACCAGCGCATGCTCGGGGTTCACTTCGAGGATGGGCTTGGAGGCCGGCGCACTCTGCCCGGACTGCTTCAGCAGGCGCGCCAGGTGGCCGCTCATGTCGCCCTCTTCCACCACGATGCAGGCCGGCGAGTCCACCAGCCGCGTGGTGGCGCGCACGTCCCTGGCACGCGCCTCGAGCGACTTCTTCAGCCGCTCGATCAGCGGCTTGGCCGCCTCGGCTGCGGCCTCGGCCTGCTTCTTCTCATCCTCGTCCTGCAGCTTGCCGAGGTCGATCGAGCCCTTGGCCACGCTCGTGAGCGTGTGGCCTTCGTACTCATACAGGTGCGTCAGCATCCACTCATCGACGCGGTCGATGAGCAGCAGCACTTCGATGCCCTTCTTCTTGAAGATCTCCAGTTGCGGGCTCGCCTTGGCCGCGGCCAGCGTGTCGGCGGTGATATAGAAGATCTCTTCCTGGCCTTCCTTCATGCGGCCTTTGTAGTCCTCGAAGGAGACACCCTGATCTTCGCCGGCGGCATGCGTGGAGGCGAAACGGTACAGCTTGGCCAGCCGTTCGCGGTTGGCGTGGTCCTCGCCAATGCCTTCCTTGAGCACCGCACCGAACTGTTTCCAGAACTCGGCGTACTTGTCCTTCTGATTCTCGGCCACGTCCTCGAGCATGCCCAGCACGCGCTTCGTACAGCCTTCGCGGATGGCCTTCACGTCGCGGCTTTCCTGCAGCAACTCGCGGCTCACGTTGAGCGGCAGGTCGGCCGAGTCGATCACGCCCTTCACGAAGCGCAGGTACACCGGCATCAGCGCCTCGGCGTCGTCCATGATGAAGACGCGCTTGACATAGAGCTTGACGCCGCCGCGCTTGTCGCGGTTCCAGAGGTCGAACGGGGCCTTGGCCGGCACGTACAGCAACTGCGTGTATTCGCTGCGCCCTTCCACGCGGTTGTGCGTGTAGGCCAGCGGCGCTTCGCTGTCGTAGCTGATCTGCTTGTAGAACTCCTGGTACTGCGCGTCGGTGATGTCGCTCTTCGGCCGCGTCCACAGCGCCGCTGCCTTGTTCACGGTTTCCCATTCACCGCTGTCGACCTGGGCCTTCTTCTCCTCGTCCCACTTCTGGCCCTTCATCAGGATCGGCAGCGAGATGTGGTCGGAATACTTGCCGACGATGGACTTCAGCTTCCACGCCGAGAGGAACTCCTCCTCGCCCTCGCGCAGATGCAGAACGACGTCGGTGCCACGCTCGGGCCGCGTGATCGTCTCGACCTCGAATTCGCCGGTGCCTTCGCTGCTCCAGCGCACGCCCTCCTCGGGCTTCAGGCCCGCGCGGCGGGAATCCACCGTGATGCGGTCGGCCACGATGTAGCCCGAGTAGAAGCCGACGCCGAACTGGCCGATGAGGTTGGCGTCCTTCTTCTTCTCGCCTTCCAGCGCGGCCACGAATTCGCGCGTGCCGCTCTTTGCGATGGTGCCCAAGTGCGCCACCGCTTCCTCGGCGCTCATGCCCACGCCGTTGTCGCGGATGGTGATCGTCTTGGCCACCTCGTCGAACCAGATACGGATCTCGAGATTGGGCGCGTCCTCGAACAGCCCCGGCTTGTCCAGCGCCTCGAAGCGCAGCTTGTCGCAGGCATCGCTGGCGTTGGAGACCAGTTCGCGCAGGAAGATCTCCTTGTTGGAATACAGGGAGTGGGTGACGAGGTGCAGGATCTGCTTTACCTCGGCCTGGAAGGCATGCGTTTTCTTGTCCATGGTCGGTATGTTCAGGTGTTCAGGAAGGGATCAGGCTGCGCCGAACCGGGCATCGTGGGGGTGCCCCCGAGAATTTCAAGGCCGGCGCGAAAAGGGCCGCGCGGCGCCGGCGGGCTCACCACTTGTTTCGCAACTCGCGCAGCTTGATGAATACGGTGCGCGCGTCGGGTCGCTCGGGCAGATCGGGAAAAGCCTCGCGCAGCCTGGCGATCACGCTCGCGCTGGTCAGGCGGAAGAAGGTGTTGACCTGTTTTTCCTGCGCCAGCGTCGTGACCACGCCCTGCTGCGGATCGTGCGCGCTCACCCGTGGCAGCAGCGCCTTGGCCGCTTCGTTGTCGGGTTCGCGCGCGAGCGTGAACTTCAGGTTGTTCTCGATGTAGTCGTGCCCGGGGTACAGCAGCGTGCTGTCGGGCAGCTTGTCGAGTTGACCCGCAAAGGTCTCGTACATCGCCCCAGGATCGCCACCGTTGTGGCAGTTGCCTGCACCGGCGTTGAACAGCGTGTCACCTGAGAAGAGCGCCGGCTGCTCGGTGTGCGAGCGCAAGCAGATGTGGCACATCGTGTGGCCCGGCGTGTCCAGGCATTCCAGCTCCACCGTCTTGCCCACGCGGATCACGTCACCGGCCTTGACGCCGCGGTCCACGCCCGCAATCTTGCCGCCGGCCAGATGGTGTGCGATCACCTTGGCGCCCGTGGCCTCTATCACCGCGGCATTGCCGCCAGTGTGATCGTGGTGCTCGTGCGTATTGAGGATCTGCGTGATGCGCCAGCCGTTCTTCTTCGCCGCCTGCAGGCATTTGCCGTGGTCCAGCGGGTCGATGGCCAGCGCCTCGCCGGTTTCGGGGCAGGCGATCAGGTAGTTGAAGTTGCGGTACGAGTTGCCGGTCCAGATTCGTTCGACGATCACGTGGGTCTCCCGATGTGGGGCGATTGTAGGTAGCGCCCCTGGAGCGCAGGCGCGCAGGCGCGCAGGCACGCGGGCGCGCGGGAGTACGCCGCTGCGCCGCTGCGCCGCTGCGCCGCTACGTCGCAGACGTTCCCGTCTGGCCCGCCCGCTGCGCCCACATACCGTGCAGCGCCTGCTCGAGGTCGCGCGCGAACCGTGGCGCATCGAACAACGGCGAGGCCCGGGCTCGCGCGCGCAGCCCCGCGCGCAGCGCGGCCAGCCCTTCGATATCCGTGGCATGGCGCACGGCGCGCTCGACGAAGTCGGCCACGTCGCTTGCGACCCAGTCGTCCAGGCCCACACAGCGCAACAGGCTCATCCCCTGCCGCGACAGCAGCGTCCCGCCCGCCATCGTGACGGTGGGCACGCCCATCCACAGCGCCTCGCAGGTGGTGGTGATGCCGGGATACGGGAACGAATCGAGCACGATGTCGACATGGTCGTGGCAGGCCAGGTAGGCCCTTCGGTCGGGGATCTGCCCGGCCATCTCGATGCGCTCGGGGGCGACACCGAGTTCTTTCATCCGCTCCTGCAGGCGCGCCCGCGCGCGCGGATCCGTCATCTGCTTGTTCTGCACGCGCAGCCGCGCACTAGACAAACGCCGCAGCACCTGTGCCCAAGCCTGCAGAGTCTCGTCGCTGACCTTGTTCATGCGCTGGAATGTCCCGAAAGTGACCGTGCCCGAAGCCAGCGCCGGCAAAGCGCCCACCGGCGGGGCGTCCTCTGGTGCGGTGTAGCAGTACAGGCTGTGGGGCAGGTACCAGACGCTCTCGGCAAACTGGCCCTGGTCGTCCTCGGGCAACGAGGCGCGATCGGCGATCACGTAGTCCATCGACGGCAGACCGGTGCTCGCGAGATACCCCAGCCACGAGGCCTGCACCGGCGCCGGCCGCCACGGGAACATCGACAGCCGGTTGTCGGCGGTGTGGCCCGCCAGATCGATCAGCACATGGATGCCATCGTCGCGGATGAGTCGCGCGCCGGCCTCGTCGCTCAAGCCGACCAGGCTGCGCCAACCGACGAACAGTGCGCGCAGTCGCGTCGTCACCTCGTCCTCCTTCGCCGACGTGGCGTAGGCGAACAGCTCGATGCAACGGCGGTCCAGATGCGCCGCCGCCCCTTCCAGGAAGAGCGCCACCGGATGCGTGCGCAGATCGCCCGAGACCACGCCCACGCGCAGCGGCATGGGCTGGGCCGGCACCCCCTGGGCCGGCATCAACTCCGGCTTGGCACGCTCGGTCACCTTCTGACCGTAGCGGCGCGCCTCTTCGAGGTACTCCGCCGGTGGCACCAGAAAGCTCAGCAGGAACAGCAGGCTGCTGTGGGACTCGGCCGCAGCGGGGTCGAGTTCGATGGCCTTGCGCAGGCTCTCCATCGCCTCGCGCGGCCGGCCCTGCTCGTTGAACTCCACACCCATGCCAGCGTAGGCGAACGCATGGTTGGCATCGATGGCCAGCGCGCGCTGGTAGTGCTCGATGGCTTCGGCAGCCCGTCGCTGCGCCGCATAGGCGCTGCCCAGGCTCGACAGCGCCGAGGCCGACTGCGGGTCGGCCGCGACGGCGCGGCGATAGGCCTCGATGGCCGCATCGGTGCGTCCCAGCCGCTGCAGCACCGCCGCGTACTGCATCTGCACTTCGCAGTCCTTGGGCCGTAGCGCGGCCACGCGCTGCAGATGAGCGGCGGACTGCTGGATCTGCCCCAGCGAACGCATCGCCACCGCGATGTTGGAATGCGCCTCGACATGGTCGCGGCGCAGGGCCAGCACGCGTTCAAAAGCTTCGATCGCCGCGGCGCTGCGGCCGGCCACCTGCAACGCATTGCCGCGCAGGAAGTGCAGTTCGCCCGATCCGGGCAGCGCCTCCAGCCCGCGTTCCAAAAAGGTCTGCACGCGCTCGACTTGCCCCGCTTCGACGCAAGTCAGACAGGCATCGCGCCAGGCCAATTCAAAGTCGGGCTTCAAGGCAAAGATGCGCTCGAAGTACGCCAGCGCAACGTCGACGTCCTCGCGGCCTCGGGCCGCATTGCCCAGCATGTACAGCGCATCGATGTTGCCCGCGTCCAGCGCCACGGCCTGCTGCAGGTGGCGCTCGGCCTCGGTCACGCCTTGGGGCTGTTTGAGCTCGAGCAGCACATACGCGAGGTTGATGAGCGCCGGCACCGAGCGCTCGTCCAGGTGCACCGCCTCGCGATAGCAAGCCGCAGCAGCGGCGAGGTCGCCGCGCTGGAGGTGGGCGTTGCCCTCGATGCGCTTTGCGTCGCTCGTCACGGGCGCTGCGGGCGTGGCGGGCGTGGCGGGCGACGCAGAATTCAACACCGATGGCTCAGGTGGGGCCGCCGATCGCGCCGCCGATCCAACGGGCGGCGATGCGAGCGCCGACGGCGGCGCCTTGCGCTTCTTCAACCAACTGAACATCCGGATCTCCGAGAAATTGGGGCACGGGGACGGCCCCACATCAGTCCTGCATCGGGCCCGACGGGCGCCCATCGGTGAAGGGCACGAAGATCACCGTGTAGCCCCTCAGCTTGCTGCGATTCCACGAGCCATGCTGGCCGATGACCGTGCCATCCGGGTAGCCGGGCAGCGTGCCCGCGGGCATCCAGCACAGGCCGAGCGAGGCGGTGTGCCCGCCGAGCGCGTAGTCGGACGTGATCGCCTTCGTGACGAGCGCCGGGTCCTGCGCGGCGCCCAACCCTTGGCGGTGGGCATCTTGAGCGTGGGGATGAGGCCCTGCGGCCGCCCGGCGGGAATCATGGGTGCGGCACCTACGGCCTGCGTGGGCTCGCTGGCCAACAATCGCCGCCAGGCGACTGCGGCATTGCCGACCAGCGCCACCGTCTGAGCGAACACGCCGGACATGCTCATTGCCGCGCCTGCGCCGCATTGCCCATGTCCACCGGCGCGTAGTAGTGCCGGCTGCCCAGCGCGTCGACGCGGGCCCAGAACTCGGGGCCCGCCGCGAGGCCACGTTCGTTCTTCGTCGCGGCTTGCCGCCACATGGCCCAGCTGTCAGGGTGCAGGCGGATGGCTTCGGCCATCTGCGCCTGGGCCTCATCGGCTTGCCCCTCGCGCAACAGGTGCAAGCCCAGCCGATAGCGCGCGTGCGCCTCGGCGACGGCCGCACTGGGCAGGGTCAACCGCGCCGCGGCGCTGCGTTCGTCCAGCACGTGCGGGCTGGCCGCGCCGCGCCGTGCCCAGTCGCGCACGGCCTCGAAGTACAGGTCCTTGACGCGGGCACGTTCGGCCATCGCCGCCTCGGGCATGGCGAAGGTCTTGCGGTCCATGGCCCGGAAGCCGTCGGTGGCGCCCGCCGTTTCCGGCGGGCGCACGATGCGGCCCTCTTCATCGATCCACAAAGCCTGCGGCACATTGACCAGGTGGTACAGGTCGGCCACATGGTGATCGCGGTCGATCAGGCAGGGGTAGGCCGGCGCGGCGGCTTCGATCCAGGGCCGTGCAGCCTCGGGCAGGTCCAGCGCCAGCGCGAGCACGATGAAGCCGTGGTCCTTGAGTTCGTCGAACAGCGACTGCCACACGGGCAAGTCAGCGCGACAGCCTCACCAGGAGGCCCAGGTGGCCAGTAAGACCTTGCGCCCGCGGTACGACGAGAGCCGGTACGTCTTCCCAGCCAGGTCGGGCAGTTCGAAGTCGGGCGCCTGCAGCGAGGCCAGCGTGGCGCTGCGTTGTGCCGCGCCGCTGCCAAGCACCCAGGTGCGTGACGCTGCGTCGTGCACCACCGGCTGGCCGCTGGCGCGCCAGGCCGCGGCCAGATTCAGGCGGCCATCACGCACCCACTTCCCGGCATCTGGCAGAGCGCCCGAGGCGCGAGGCAACGGCACGCAGATGTCGCCCTGGCACAGCCCTTCGGGCTTCCAGGTCCAGCCGGTGGCCGCTTCGATATCGGCGCCCTCCAGCCAGAGATCGTCGCCTTCTGCCTCGGCGCGCGGCCATTGCGTCTGTGTTTGCTCGTGTATCAGGGTGATCATCGTCATGGCTCCAAAGTTTGCTTCGAAGCCATGCTACTCGTGGTCTTGCCCGTGCGAACCCGAAGCGTGGCAGCGAAGCACCCGGTCCGCCCGCGCGCGCCGGTGCAGCCGCCGAGATGGCCCAGAATCGGAGCAGGAGGGCCCGACGCCATGACTTCCGGAAAGATCCTCGTCGCCCAGGGTGGTGGCCCCACAGCCGTGATCAACCAGTCGCTGGCCGGCGTGGTGCTCGAAGCGCGCCGGCACCAGGGCGTGCAGCTCGTCTACGGTGCGCGCCACGGCGTGCGCGGCATCGTCAACGAAGATCTCGTCGACCTCACACGCGAGACCAGCCACAACCTCGAGCTCGTGGCCGGCACGCCGGCCTCGGCGCTGGGCAGCACGCGCGACAAGCCCGACCTGAAGTACTGCCAGGAGATCTTCAAGGTGCTGAAGGCGCATGCCATCGAGCACTTCTTCTACATCGGCGGCAACGATTCGGCCGACACCGTGCGCATCGTCAGCGAGGAGGCGGCCAAGGCCGGCTACCCCCTGCACGCGCTGCACATTCCGAAGACGATCGACAACGACCTCGTCGGCAACGACCACACGCCGGGCTTCCCTTCGGCGGCGCGCTTCGTCGCCCAGGCCTTTGCCGGCGTCAACCTCGACAACGCCGCGCTGCCCGGCGTGTATGTCGGCGTGGTGATGGGGCGCCACGCCGGCTTCCTCACCGCCGCCTCGGCGTTGGGCAAGAAGTTCCCCGAAGACGGTCCGCACCTGATCTACGTGCCCGAGCGCGTATTCGACGTCGACCGCTTCCTCGCTGACGTGAAGGCCACCTACGAACGCCACGGCCGCTGCGTGGTGGCTGTCAGCGAAGGCATCCACGACGCCGGCGGCGCACCCATCATCACGCGGCTGGCCAAGACCGTGGAGAAAGATGCCCACGGCAACGTGCAGCTGTCGGGCACCGGCGCGCTGGCCGACCTGCTGTGCGAGGAGATCAAGAACCGCCTGAAGATCAAGCGCGTGCGTGGTGACACCTTCGGCTATCTGCAGCGCAGCTTTGTGGGCTGCGTCAGCGATGTCGACGCACGCGAAGCCCGCGAGGTCGGCGAGAAGGCCGTGCAGTACGCGATGTGGGGCGGCGCCACCGGCCTCACCAGCGGCTCGGTGGCGATCCGCCGCACCGGCTTCTACTCGGTGGACTACGAACTGCAGCCGCTGGACGCGGTGGCCGGGCGCACGCGCGTGATGGAAGACGAGTTCATCGCGCCCTCGGGCACCGACGTGACCGACGCCTTCCGCCTGTATCTGCGGCCACTGCTCGGCTCGGGCATGCCCGACGCATTCCGGCTGCGGCCCAACCCGGTGCCCAAGGTGCTGGGGCGCGGTTGATGGTTGTGGCCATCCATCAAGGCGCGACGGCGGACGCTGCGGTGAGTGGGCTGGCGGGCATCAAATCGGGCAGCGTCGCGATCGCCTCGTCGGCGAAGAACACCCGCACCGTCGCCCCACGCGCCGACTTCCATCGCTCCTGCGTGATCAGCCAACGCTGCACGAACTCGGCCACCGTCTTTCGCGCCTCCTCGCGCTGGAACGCCAGGTAGCCTGCGCTGCCGGCCTTGTCGGCGAGCGTGTGCGTGATGGTGCGCTGCAGCGCCTCGAGTTCGCGCGTGCCGGTGAAGAGCGACCAGCGGCCTTCGGCCTGCCGCTCGAGCCGCGCGGTGTCGAGAGCCACCGGCAGCGTCGGCTTGATCGGCGGCGCAATCACGATCACCGTGCCGTCGGGTCGCACGCGCACCTTCCACTCGCGCGCCAGCTCGATGTGGTAGTGGAATGTCGCCGGAACTCGGATGTGCGTGGTGGTGGCGCCCAGGTCGAAGCCGAGGATGTCGTGCGGCTTCACGGCCTTGAAATACTCGGGCGAGCGGATCGTGCTGACCTGCAGCAATCCGCCCTCGGTGCGCATGACCTCCACCTGGTCCAGCGCCGCCGACCAGCTCTCGAGGCGGCGCTCGCCATCGGTCACGCGCCGCGTCAGCCACAGGTTGGCGGCCAGGCTCAACACAAGCAGTGCGAGGACGGCGAGGCGCAGCATCGGAAGGAAACTTGTGACAGGCGGGTGGCCGTCCCGGTGCCTGATCGCTCTGGGCGGCCTTACCAATCGTAGTGCGTCGCCGCAGCTGCCAACGCGCCAACGCGCCAACGCCCAGCCGGCGCCTCCGTGCTCCAGATGCGGGCGCTGCGCAGGCGATCCCTGGGCCTCTCTATCGCAGAAACCCCGTCTTGCGAGAACGGGTGCCCGCCAACAGAATGGGTTCACCCCAGAGCCAAAGGTGGAACCCCATGAACGAACATCTCGATCCCGCCCGCCGCCGCATGCTGGCCGCCTCCGTGGCCGCCGGGGCCGCGGTTGCCGGCGGCAGCTTCCTCTCCATCGAGGCGCAGGCCGCGGGCAAGAACAAGATCAACATGCAGCTCGGCTGGCTCATCGGCGGCAACCAGCTCGGCGAGATCGCGGCCAAGAAGCTCGGCTACTACGAGGCCGAGGACATCGATTTTCAGATCCAGCCCGGCGGCCCCAGCATCGACGGCGTGGCCATCGTCGCCTCGGGCCGCTTCGAACTCGGCCAGGTGTCCTCCAGCCCCTCGCTGATGCTGGCCGTGTCGCAGGGGCTGCCGATCAAGTGCTTCGCCGTCGGCATCCAGAAGCACCCCTACACCTTCTTCTCGCTGAAGAAGAACCCCATCCGCACGGCCCAGGACATGGTCGGCAAGAAGATCGGCATCCAGGCCACCGGCGTCATCCTGCTGCGCGCGCTGCTGGCCAAGAACAAAATAGCCGAGAAGGACGTCACCATCGTCACCATCGGCGCCGACATGGCGCCGCTGATGACGGGCCAGGTCGATGCCGTCACCGGCTGGCTCACCAACACCACGGCGCTCAAGGTGCTGGGCGCCGAGCGCGTGGACATGACGCTGTGGGACACCGGCGTGCAGCTCTACGCCCTGCCTTACTACGCCACGACCAAGACGCTGCAGGAAAAGGGTGATGTGCTCGCCGGCTTCCTGCGTGCCTCGGCCAATGGCTGGGCCTGGGCCGACAAGAACCGCGACCAGGCCGTGGATATGCTGGTGAAGGAATACCCCAACCTCAACCGAGCCGACGAACGCGTGGCCGCCGACGTGATGCTCGCCTACAGCTTCGGCGACACCGCGCGCGCGCAGGGCTGGGGCACCATGGACCCGGCCAACTGGGCCGAGCAGATTTCGCTGTACAGCCAGCTCGGGCAGTTCACGGCGCGCACGCCGAAAGTGGAAGAGGTGATCACGCTGGACCTCTTGAAGGCGACGCAAGCCGCGCGCCAGAAAGCCTGAACGTGATGGCCGCGCAGGCGGCGGCAGGCTCGGGCCTGCCCGCCGCCAACCCGGCAGCGGGCAGCGGCATGGCGGTAAGCTGCCGCAATCTGCAGGTGCGCTTCTTCACCGAGCGCCGCGCCGTCACGGCGCTGCAGGGCCTGAGCCTCGACGTGGCGCAAGGCGAGTTCCTGACGCTGCTCGGGCCCTCGGGCTGCGGCAAGAGCACGCTGCTGCGCGTCGTGGCCGACCTCATCGCGCCCAATGCCGGCGAGGTGCTGGTCTTCGGCCAGAAACCCGAGGCGGCGCGCCTGCGCCGCGATATCGGCTTCGTCTTCCAGGACCCGGCGCTGCTGCCCTGGCGCAACGCGCTGCAGAACGTCGAGCTGCCGCTGCAGGTGGCGGTCAGCCGCGTGCGCCGCGCCAAGGCCTCGCCACGCGAGCTGCTCGAACTCGTCGGCCTGAAGGGCAGCGAGAGGGCCTACCCGCACGAGCTCTCGGGCGGCATGCGCCAGCGTGTCTCGATCGCGCGCGCGCTTGCCAGCGACCCCAAAATCCTGCTCATGGACGAGCCCTTCGGCGCACTCGACGAGATCACGCGCGACCGCCTGAACGAAGAGCTGCGCCGTGTCTGGCGCGAGCTCGGCATCACGGTGCTCTTCGTCACGCACAGCATCCACGAGGCCGCCTACCTGGGCCAGCGCGTGCTGATGATGGCCGCCAACCCGGGGCGCGTGCGCGCCATGGTGCCCGTGCCGCTGCCTGCCGACCGCACGCTCGCCACGCGCGAGAGCGCGCAGTTCGTGGCCCTCACGAGCGAACTGCGGCGTGTGCTGGAGACGTGCTGATGGACGCATCGATGGAGACGTGCTGATGGAGCCCCGCGGATGAATACGCCGCTGGCCGCCGCGATGCACCCCGCGCCTTCCGTGCCGGACGAGGAAGAAGCGCGCTGGCGCGAAGCGCAGCGCCGCGCGCGCCGCCGCCGCCGGCTGATGCCGGCGCTGGGCATCGTCGGCCTGCTGGCGCTGTGGTGGGCGCTGGTGTGGGCGTTCGACGTCAAGCCCTTCATCGCGCCCTCGCCCTGGGCGGTGCTGCAGACGCTCTATGCCAAGCGCGCGGTGCTGCTGGCCAACCTCGTGCCCACGGCGCTGGAGGCACTCGGCGGCTTCCTGATCGGCAACCTCGTGGCGATCTCGGTGGCCACGCTCTTCGTGCACCACCGGCGGCTGCAGGAGATCTTCTTCCCGGTGGTGGTGATGTTCAACTCCATCCCGGTCGTCGCCAAGGCACCGATCCTGGTGCTGCTGATGGGCAACGGCGTCGAGCCCAAGATCGCCATTGCGGCGCTGGTGTGCTTCTTCCCCACGCTCGTGAACAGTGTGCGCGGCCTCGAAGCCGTGAACCCGCAGGCGATGGAGCTGATGCGCGTGCTCTCGGCCAGCCGGAGCGAGGTCTTCTTCAAGTTGCGCGTGTACAGCGCCCTGCCCTACCTGTTCTCCGCGCTGCGCATCGCAGCCTCGATGTCGGTCATTGGCGCCGTGGTGGGCGAGTGGATCGGCGCCACGCAGGGCATCGGCGCCATGATCATCCAGGCCACCTACAACTTCGACTCGCCGCTGCTGTACGCGGCGATCACGATGAGCGCGTGCCTCTCGGGCAGCTTCTTCCTGGCGGTGGTGGCGCTGGAGCGCTTCATCATCCGCTGGCAGCCCGAGCAGGCCTGAGGCCGCTTGACTCCGCTTGAAGCCGCCTGAAGCCACTTGAGCGCACCTGGCTTCGCATCATGAGAATTCGGGTCAACGGCGTGCATCTGTACTTCGACGTGGAAGGCTCCAGCCTGCACGCCGAAGGCCCGTCGATGGTGGGCAAGCCCACGCTGCTGCTGCTGCACGGCGGCCCGGGGGCGGATCACACGTTGTACAAGCCCGCCTTCTCGGCCCTGGCCGACGTGGCGCAGGTGATCTATCTCGACCACCGTGGCAACGGCCGCAGCGACCGCTGCACTGAAGATACCTGGCACCTGGCGCAATGGGCCGACGACGTGCATGAGTTCTGCCAGACCCTGGGCATCGTCAAGCCGGTGGTCTACGGCGCCTCGTTCGGCGGCATGGTGGCCATGGCGTATGCCACGCGCTATCCGGAGCACCCGGGCAAGCTGGTCCTGGTCAGCACCGCAACGCGCATGACCTCGCATGCGCAGGCCAAGGTCGAGATGTTCCGGCGCCTGGGAGGCACTCGCGTTGCGGATCTCGCGCGTCGACGCTTCGTCGAGCGCGACACCAGCGCCGAAGTCCTGAGGGATTGGTTGGAGCTTGCCCTGCCGCTGTACACGCAAGCGCCGCCCGATCCCGACGCGTGGAAGCGCATCGTCGCCAACCCAGCAGTCACCGCCTGGTTCAACCGCCCCGGCGGCGAGGGGCAGAGCTTTGACCTGGGGCCCGAATTGCACCG
The DNA here is from genome assembly GCA_031401195.1 of Burkholderiales bacterium. Classification (GTDB taxonomy): domain Bacteria; phylum Pseudomonadota; class Gammaproteobacteria; order Burkholderiales; family Burkholderiaceae_C; genus Rubrivivax. Next base: position 6,853 of record JANNRI010000161.1, on the reverse strand, counting down.
CATTCAGTGCCCGACCCTGTTGCTGGGCGGCAGGCTCGACCCGATGCTGCCGATCGAGTGCCAGCGCGACATCGCCGCCGCGCTGGCGCCTCACCTGCTGACCTATCGCGAGTTCGAGCACTGCGGTCACTCCGTGGTGCCTGACGCGCCGCTGGAAGCGATGCGCTTGCTGCGCGAGTTCCTGCAATCCGACAATTCGGCCCCGCCTCACAGGCGTTGAGGTTGAGGCTGCACCTGCCACCCTGAGCCACGAGAACACACCATGAGCACCTTGCCCACTTCGATGCGAGAACCAGCACGCGACCTGCCCGTGGTGGCCGAGGCTGACGTGGTGGTGGTGGGCGGCGGCCCGGCGGGCATGAGCGCGGCCATCGCGGCGGCGCGCAATGGCGCGCGCACCATTCTGCTCGAGCGCTACAACCACCTCGGCGGCCTGGCCTCCGGCGGCATGGTGCTGGTGCTGGACGACATGTGGGATGCGCATCTGCACGAAATCTCGGTGCGCGGCGTGTGCCTGGACCTCATCGAGCGCCTGAGCGCACGCGGCCTGGCGATGTTTCCGCGCCAGCACGAATGGGGCACGAAAACCGCGGCCCTGCGCCGCTGGACACGCTGGGGTGCCTTCGACTTCCACACGCACGACAAGCCGCACCCCATCGTCTTCGCCGCCGCCTTCGACCCCGACGGCTGGAAGCGTGCGTCGCTGGAGATGGTGGCCGAGCACAAGGTTCAGTTGCGACTGCACTCGTGGTTCTCGCACGCGTTGGTGGAGGGTGACGCGAACGGCGGCCGCATGCGCGGCGTGGTGTGCGACAGCAAGAGCGGCCGCCAGGCCATCCTCGGGCAAGTGGTGATCGACGCCACCGGCGACCTCGACGTCGCCGCCTCCGCTGGCGCCCCGCACATCGGCGGCGCCTACATGCTGACCACGGTGTTCCGCCTGGGCAATGTCGATACCGATGCCGCCGAGCGCTTCGAGGTCGAGGAGCCCGAGGCTTTCTTGCGCATCGACAAGGAGGTCAAATCACTCCTCGGTGGCAGCTGGGCGCATTGGTGGCTGAAGACGCCGCTGCCCGGTGTAGTGTGGTGCAACTGCCCGCACATGACGGGCCTCGACGGCCTCAAGGTGGAGGACCTCACACGCGCCGAGGTGCAGGGCCGCGAGCACATCCACCAGGCCGTGGACCACGCACGCAAGCACCTGCCTGGTTTCGAGCGCGCCGTGGTCATCGACGTGGCGCCGCAGACCGGCGTGCGCCAGACACGCCTGCTCGAAGGCGAATACATCATCACCAAGGAAGACCTCTTGGAACGCCGCCGCTTCGACGATGCCGTGGCGCGCGGGCGCGACTACACCACGCCCTACCGCGCGCTGCTGCCCCGCAGGGTCGAGAACCTGCTCGTGGCCGGCCGCCACTACTCGGCCACCTCCACGGCGCAGAAGATGTCGCGCGAGATTCCGCCCTGCATGGCCATGGGCGAAGCCGCGGGCGTGGCCGCGGCGCTGGCGCTGCACGCCAACGTGGCGGTGCGCCATGTCGATGTGCGAAGGTTGCAGGACGCGCTGCGCGCGCAAGGCGCCGACCCGGGCGACCAGGTGGGACCGAATCCCGATGTGCCGCCCATCGCAGCGCGCGTCGAACAGCGGGAGGCAGCATGAACCAGTCGGAGAACACCGCCACGGACCTGCCCAGCCTGCCTCTCGCCGGCATCCGCGTCATCGATTTCACCCAGGTGATGATGGGTCCGGTATGCACCCAGATGCTCGGCGACTATGGCGCCGACGTGATCAAGATCGAACGCGCCGGGGCCGGCGACCTGAGTCGCTCGACCTTCCCGCCGAAGGATGGCATGGACAACCCGGTGTTCTGCAGCCTCAACCGCAACAAGCGCAGCGTGGCGCTCGACCTGCGCGATGCGGCCCAGATGGCAGCGGTGAAGGAGCTCATCTCCGGCGCCGACGTGGTCGTGAACAACTTCCGCGCCGGCGTCATGGACCGCATGGGTCTGGGCTACGGGGATTGCCGCAAGCTCAACCCGCGCATCATCTATGCGGTGGGCACCGGCTGCGGCGAAACCGGCCCCTACGCCCACAAGGGTGGGCAGGACGTGCTCGCCCAGGCGATGACCGGCGGCATCGCGCGCAAGGCCGACCCATCGCACCCGCTCGCCACCTACCCCATCGCGCTAGCCGACTACGCCGCCGGCATGAATATGGTGCAGGGCATCCTGATGGCGCTGCTGCAGCGCGTCCGCACGGGCGTGGGCCAGAAGATCAGCGTCTCGCTCTACAACTCCATGCTCGCGATGCAGATGCAGGAGGCGGCGATGATTCTGATGCGAGACACCGAGGTGAACTGGGCCGCGATGCCGCTGTCGGGTGTGTTCGAAACCGCCGACCATCCGCTCGTGCTGGTGGGCGCCTTCAAGGCCAACCCGCTGCGCGATATCTGCGCGGCGCTCGAGCTGACCGACCTTTCCCTCGATCCGCGCTTTGCCAACCTCGAGCAGCAGTTCGTGCACAAGGCCGAACTGCAGCGGCTGTTCCGCGAACGCTTCATGACAATGGGCCGCGACCATTGGCTTCAGCGCCTGGAAGCGCAGGACCTGCTGTGCGCGCCGGTGCGTGACATGCGCGAAGTGCTGATCGATCCGCAGACACTGCACAACCAGATGATCCTCGAGGGCAGCGCGCCGGGTCAGGCGGCCTACCGCTTCATCGCGAGCCCGATCTCGATGTCGTCGGCACCTACCGGTCTGCACCGCGCGCCGCCGCGACTGGGCGAGCACACCGACGAGGTGCTGGCCGAGGTCGCCGCAGCCAGGGCAAGCGCGCAGACGAAGGCGGCCGCCAAGCCGGGCCCGCGATGAGCATCGATTTCCAGGTAACCGATCACGTGGCCACCGTCACCATCGCGCGGCCGCAGGTGATGAACGCCATCGACCTCGTCGCCGAGGCCGAGTTGCAGCGCATCTGGAGCGAGCTCGAGCAGCGCACCGATGTGCGCGTGGTGGTGCTCACCGGCGAGGGCGAGCGCGCCTTCTGCGCCGGTGCCGACATGAAAACACCCTCGAAGGCACCGCCGCTGAAGGGCGTGGACTACTGGGCCGCCGCGCGGCCCGGCGGCTTCGGCGGCATCGCGCTGCGCGAGACGCTCAACATCCCGGTCATCGCGCGTGTCAACGGCTACGCGCTCGGTGGCGGCTTCGAGATGGTGCTCGGGTGTGATCTCGTGGTGGCCTGCGAAGAGGCCAGCTTCGGCCTTCCGGAGCCACTGGTGGGCCGCATGCCACTGGACGGTGGTATGGCCCTGCTGCAGCGGCAGATCCCCTACCGGCAGGCGATGGCCATGCTGCTTACGGGCACGCGCATCACGGCGCTGCGGGCGCTCGAGATCGGCCTCGTCAACGAAGTGGTGCCGCGCGCCGAGCTCGACGCCGCCGTATCACGCTGGGTGGCGCAGGTGCTCGCCTGCGCGCCGCTGTCGCTGCAGGGCATCAAGCAGATGGTGCGCCTCACCGGCAGCATGCCGCCGGCGCAGGCGCAGGCCCTGCGCCTGCCGGCGCTGATGGCGGCACTGCAAAGCGAGGATGCCGACGAAGGCGTGCGTGCCTTTCAGGAAAGGCGCAAGCCGGTATGGAAGGGGCGCTAGGAAATGAGCGAGCGCCTCCCGCGCGCCAGGCGCGCGTTCGCGCGGCGACCGACGCCAGTCGAGCTTGAAGCGCTCCGCCACGGGCCCCGCGAATAGACACGCGGCGCGTCAGGCCGGGTGGCTTAACATGCAGCAGGGTCACTACATCTTCCCGACTGATGATTGATGATGAACAGTGGCTGCGCGAGTCGCGGCCCAATGGCGCGGCAGCGCCAGAGGACCGCGGCAACATCGATGTTTTCGCTGCCTTCGAAATGAACAAGCCGGCAGTCAACGTGGTGGTCAAGAGGCGGCGAGACGCGGCGGCACTGCTGGGTGAACACGACAGCGTGCAAGCCGTTCGAGAGCCGCAAGGTGGTACTCCGGGCGAAGGTAGACGTTCGCGCATCCACCAGATTCCATCATCCGCATCCACACCGGGCAACCCGCAGCCTGCGGCAGCGTTCGAATGGGACAACCTTCAGGCCAGCGCACGGGACCCGAATACCGTTGTCGGGACGTTGCCAAAGCGACGGCGTGCCCGGCGTGATCCAACACACGCACCTGGCGAAGTGACGCGAACGGTCTTTGAGACTTCGCCTCCGATGCCCGTTGCACGACTGGCCCAGGCCGACGCACAGCTGCCAGAATTCATCGAGCAAGCGGAGGTTGGATACGAGCAGGTGATGGCCGAACTCCAGCAGCTGTCCGCCAACCTTGAAATGGCGCGTAGCGCGCGGAAATTCCGGATCGGATGAGCCCGCCCGGGCGGCGTTGGCCGCGCCTGAGCCCGCAGAACACCATGCCGAGCATTGCCAGGTCTGAGGTCGTCGTCCCCAAGCGGCTCGATTCCGCCGCCAGGCACGCTCTCATCGATGCGCTCTACCAGGTCCATAACGAGGTCTTCGACGGCGTCACGCGGGACTCGTTCGCGAAGTACGTGGTCGAATCCAAGGCGGAGCAGACCTGGATCAACGTGCACCGCAACCAGGCAGGCGAGATCGTCGGCTACTTCGCCCTGCATGTCTTCGAGCGTGAACTCGCTGGCACGCTCAGCGCCATCTTCCGCGCCGAGGCCGGCACGAAACGCGCCTATCGGGGCGGCGACACCAACACCCGCTTCGCCCTGAAGCTCGGCCTGCCCTATCTGCTGCGCCACCCCGGCCGGCCCATCTACTACCTCGGCTCGCTGGTGCACCCTTCGAGCTACTGCCTGTTCGCCAAGCTCTTCGATGTCGTGTGGCCGAGCGCCCGGCACCCGCCGCCGCCCGCGGTGCTCTCCTTCATGGACGACCTGGCGAATTCGTTCGGCCTCGAGCGCGTCACCGCCGCCAACCCGCTCACCCGGCAGGTGCACTGGATCACGCGCGACTCCGAGGTCGAGCGCAACTACTGGCGCCACTGCGACAAACCCGCGGCGCGCTTCTTCGGCGAGGCCAACCCCGGCTACGGAGACGGCGACGGCCTCGTCACGCTGGTCAAGGTTGACGCGCACAACCTTTGGCACATGATCCGCACCTTCGTCAGCGAACGCTACGGGCGCCGCAAAGAGGGCCTGATGGCGGCGCTGCAGCGCCTGCCGATCGCCCACCAGGTGCTGCGCCCCGCAGACGTCATCCGGCGCCTCAAGGCGACCGTGCTGTTCGGCTCATTCGACGCAACCAGCCTCGCCACGCTGGCAAGCACCGCGCAGATCGTCTTGCTGCCGTCGGGCAAGTACGTGTTCCGCGCCGGCGACCCGGGCGACGAGCTCTACGTGATCGCGCGGGGCGCCGCTTACGTGCTGGCGCCGGGCGAGCGTTTCCGCGACGGTGACGGCGACGGCGGCGGCGACGGCGAGGACCGCATCATCGACGAGCTGGCCACCGGTGCCCTGTTCGGCGAGATCGCCATGCTCAGCGGCGAACGGCGCAGTGCCTCGCTGCGCACCGCCACCTCCACCATCCTCATCCAGATCTCGCGCGCGGCGCTGTTCTCGATCCTCGACGCCCACCCGCGGCTGAAGGACATCATCTGGAGGAACTTTGCGGCGCGGCGCTTCGACGACTGTGTGCGCAGCCTGGCTGCCTGGAAGACGATGGAACGGGCGGCGCGGCTCGCGATGGTCGAAGCAGGGCGCCATCAGCCACTGGCCGCGGGTGAATCCGCCGAAGTCGATGCCAGCGAGATGCTGCTCGTGCTGCTGGGCGATGTGCGGGTCGAACAATCCGGCGCCTCGACCGTGGCCCGCGCGCCGGCCCTCTTCGACACGAAGCAGGTGCTGGCAGTGACCGCCAACAGCGCCGCGCGCATCGTGCGCATCCCGCACCGCGCGTTGCACACCGGGGTCAGCGGCGCGGCTGCGGGCTGATGCGCAGCGGCGCTGCTGCCGCCGCCGGCAACGCCCCGGCACCCAGCACCGTGAAGCTGCTGTCCGTTCCGGCCGAACAGACGTCGCGGCCGAGGAGGCCGAAGTCGATCGACGGCACGAGCAGCGTCACCAGGCTGCCGGAGAGGTTCAGCTCCGGCCGCGTCAAGTCCAGCTGACCGGCCACCCCGTCGGGCGCCGCGGCCTGGATCACGTTGAAGCCGGCGAGGCCGGTGCGGAAGCTCGCGATGCGGGCGCCGCCGATGAAGACGTTGCTGCCGTCGGGCACCAGCAGGCCCACATTGATGGCCACGTTGCCACCGCGCGCGCGCGGCGCCGCGGTGTTGGCCAGGACGAAACCCGAGGCCAGCGCGAGCGCGGGCGCGGAGACCGTGATATCGCCGCCGTTGCCGTTGGTGCTGCCGGTGACCGAGGTCGTGACGCCGCTGTCTTTCACCAGGACGGGGCCACCGGCGGTGATCGTGATCGGTCCGCCGTCACCCTCCAGCGCCGAAGTGCTGATGGCGGCGCGGGTGAGCCGCAGGCCGCCAATGGTCGTGATCGCGATGCGCCCCGCACTGACGTTCTCCGACGACGAAGCGAGGATGTTGGCGTCGCTGACGCTCAGCTCACCCGCGCGCACACTCAGTGTGGACGCCGCAATGGTGCTCGGGTCGGCCACACGCGCTTCGTTGGCGATATTGAGGATGCCGCCGTCGCGCAGTTCGAACGCACCGGCGACGTCGATCGACACGTTGCCCGGCCGCCCGCTCGAACCCGGCAGTGCGCGGCCGGATACGCCGCTCGGAAAACCGTCGGCATCGCGGCCGATGATGGTCAACGAACCGGCGCTGACGTTCACCTGCCCGCCGGC
>JANNRI010000160.1:0-1850 GCA_031401195.1 Burkholderiales bacterium | reverse complement strand
CTTCATCACCTTGCGCAGGTCGGCCACGATCTGGGTGCGCCAGCGGTTGCCGGCGATCTCGAGCAGGGCCATGTGGAAGCGCTCGTTGGTGGCGAAGAAGGCGTCGCGCTGGCGCACCTGGCGCTCGAGTTGGTCGTGCAGTGTTTGCAGTTGCGCGAGCTGCTCGTCGCTGGCGTGGCGGGCCACGTCGGCGGCGGCATCGGCTTCCAGCACCGCCAGCAGGCGGTAGACCTGGGCCACGTCGTCGCGGCTCATCTCGGCCACGTAGGCGCCTCGGCGTGGCTTCATCGTGACCAGACCCTCGGTGGCGAGCACCTTGAGCGCTTCGCGCAGGGGGGTGCGGCTGATGCCGTACTCGATGCTGAGCCGCTGCTCGTCGATCCAGGCGCCGGGCTCGATCGCGCGCTCGAAGATGCGCGTGCGCAGGCGATCGGCCACGTCCTCGTAGAGGGCGCGGCGGCCGATCGGGGGGGCGACAGCGGCGGCGGCAGGGCTCACGGGCTGGATTTGAATTCATAATTATGGATAATGCAAGCTTGAACAGACTGAGAGCGGCCCGTGCCGGGCCGAGGAGACGACGATGCCCGCACCTGCTCCCCCGCAAGCGCCGACGCTCGACGACTGGCAGCGCGCCGCCGCGAAATCGGCTCCGCGCGGCGATGTCGCTGCGCTGAACTGGGTCACGCCCGAAGGGCTCACGGTCAAGCCGCTCTACACCGCGGCCGATCTGGCCGGACTGCCGAACACAGACACGCTGCCCGGCTTTGCGCCCTACCTGCGCGGGCCGCAGGCCACGATGTACGCGGTGCGGCCGTGGACGATCCGGCAGTACGCGGGCTTTTCCACCGCCGAGGCCAGCAATGCGTTCTATCGGCAGGCGCTGGCCGGTGGCGGGCAGGGCGTCAGCGTGGCCTTCGACCTGGCCACACACCGCGGATACGACAGCGACCATCCGCGCGTCACCGGCGATGTGGGCAAGGCGGGCGTGGCGATCGATTCGGTCGAGGACATGAAGATCCTCTTCGACCAGATCCCATTGGACCGGGTTTCAGTGTCAATGACGATGAACGGCGCGGTGCTGCCGGTGCTGGCTGGCTATGTGGTGGCCGCCGAAGAGCAGGGCGTGGCGCAAGACCAGTTGAGCGGCACCATCCAGAACGACGTGCTCAAGGAGTTCATGGTCCGCAATACCTACATCTACCCGCCCGAGCCGAGCATGCGCATCGTTGGCGACATCATCGAGTACACGGCATTGAAGATGCCCAAGTTCAACTCCATCAGCATCTCGGGTTACCACATGCAGGAGGCCGGCGCCAACCAGGCGCTGGAACTTGCCTTCACGCTGGCCGACGGCCAGGAGTATGTGAAGACCGCGCTGGCCAAGGGCCTGGACGTGGATGGTTTTGCCGGGCGGCTCAGCTTCTTCTGGGCTATCGGCATGAACTTCTACCTCGAGATCGCCAAGATGCGCGCGGCCCGCCTGCTGTGGACGCGCATCATGAAGGGCTTCAACGCCAAGAGCCCGAAGAGCCTGATGCTGCGCACGCATTGCCAGACCAGCGGCTGGAGCCTGACCGAGCAGGACCCCTACAACAATGTGGTGCGCACCACGGTGGAGGCGATGGCTGCGGTGTTTGGCGGCACGCAGAGCCTGCACACGAATAGTTTCGATGAAGCCATCGCGTTGCCCACCGAGTTCTCGGCCCGCATCGCCCGCAACACCCAGCTGATCATCCAGGAGGAGACCCACATCACCAGCGTGGTCGACCCCTGGGCCGGCAGCTACATGATGGAAAAGCTCACCCAGGACATGGCCGACGCGGCCTGGGCCATCATTCTGCAAGTCGAGG
>JANNRI010000159.1:0-14724 GCA_031401195.1 Burkholderiales bacterium | reverse complement strand
CCGCCTTCATGGCGCTTGGCCACTCGGCCTGGAAGATGATGCGCCGCGCGATCTCGGCGGCCCTGACCGAAGACGGTGACCAGGCCCCGTTTCTCGAACTGTGCCTGCGAGATCCGCAACAGCTCGAATACTCACTGCCTTGCCGCATCGGCGACTACACCGACTTCTTCACCGGCATCCACCATGCGCGCGCCGCCGGCTCGATGTTCCGCCCGGAGAGCCCGCTGCTGCCCAACTACCAGTGGGTGCCGATCGGCTACCACGGCCGGGCCAGCTCGGTGGTGGTGAGCGGCAGCCCGGTGCGCCGCCCGCTCGGGCAGACCAAGGGCGAAGCGCCATCGCCGTCGTTCGGGCCCAGCAAGCGCCTGGACTACGAGCTGGAACTGGGCCTGTGGATCGGCGCGGCCAACGATCTGGGCGAGCGCGTGGATATGGCCGCGGCCGAGAAGCGCCTCTTCGGCATCACGCCCCTCAACGACTGGTCGGCCCGCGACGTGCAGTCGTGGGAGTACCAGCCGCTCGGGCCCTTCCTGGCCAAGAGCTTCGCCACCTCGGTGTCGCCGTGGATCGTCACCTTCGACGCACTGGCGCCGTTCCGGCGCCCCTTCCAGCGTGCGCCCGGAGAGCCGCAGCCCCTGCCCTACCTCGACCACATGCGCAACCGGGAAGCCGGGGCGCTGGACATCCATCTCGAGGCCTGGATTCAGACCCCGCGCATGAAAGAAGCCGGGCAACCGCCCGTGCGCCTGTCGCAGGCCAATGCGCTCGAAGCGGCGTACTGGACGCCGGCGCAGCTGGTGGTGCACCACACGAGCAACGGCTGCAACCTGCAGGTGGGCGACCTGCTCGGCACGGGCACCCTCTCGGGCCCGAAACCCGAGCAAGGCGGCAGCCTGCTGGAGCTGAGCCGCGGCGGCAAGGCGCCCCTGCAACTGCCCGGCGGCGAGCAGCGCACCTTTCTCGAGGACGGCGACACGCTCACGCTGAAGGCGTACTGCGAGGCGCCGGGTGCCATGCGCATCGGCCTGGGCAGTGTCAGCGGGACGATCTCGCCTGCGGATTTGGGTTGATGGCGCGAGGAACGCCGCGCCCGGCTGCTCGCTCCGGGCGCAGCACGGTGTTCGGATGCCCGTGGCGTCCGGCCTGCCCGCGCTGGTGGTGAGGTCGTGAGCGTGTGCAGCTTGGAACAACGGCCACGCGGCCCGCCATTTCCGCGCCAAGGTGCCAAGGTTGGCCAGAACAATGTGGTCCACGATGGCCGCCGCACGCCCGAGCAACGACCTGGTCACCCGCGTGGTGGCCTGGCACAACCGCAATCCGCTGGCGCGGCGCATCACCTCCGCGCATGTGATGTCCGTTGGGCTGGTGTCGTTCCCGTTCTTCGTACCGGCCAGCCAGGGCGGCAACGCGGCCGCCACGGGGCGAGCCTCACCCACCGCGCCCGCTGAACCTGCCGCGGCCGCTGCCCCGCCCGCTGCGGGTGGCAGCCTGCGCGAACGCGCGCGCGCCCAGGCCGGCGGGCCGCATGTGGCTGCTGCGCCGACGGGGGTGGCCGCTGCCGCTGCCACTGCTGCTGCTGCCGCCGCCGCCGCCGCCGCCGCGGGCGGCGCGCGCCGCAGGGGTTGGCGCCCGGCCTTTGAGGATGACATCCTGGATCCCGATGCGCCGGCCCGCCTGGCCCGGTGGGCCATTCGCCACGGCAGCGTGGAGCACCCGGGCCCGCCTGATGCGCCTGTGCGCGAGCTGGTGATTTCCGGCCGCCTGCCCGCCGGCAGCGCCCTGGTGCATGTGTGGCTCTTCACCGCCGCCATCGACCTGGGCTCGCAACGCGTGCGGGTTCTCGTCGCGCCGGCCGATGCACGCCACGTGCTCGGGCCGCGCATCATGGGCCGCCGGCGTGTCGGGGCCGTGGCCGCCGCGCTCGGTGCGCTGGCGACGGGCATCGCTGCGTTGGCGCTTGGTCTGGACAACGGGCGCGCGGGCACGGGTGCGGCCTCCATTGTTGTGCAGGCTGCGGCTGGGGTGTCGGCTTCTGCTGCGGCTTCTGCTGCGGCCTCTGTAGCGGCATCATTGGTGGCGTCTGCAGAGGCGTCTGCAGAGGCGTCCGCAGCGCCAGCGATCTCGGTTCCTGTTCCCGCTGACGCGCCGGCCGCATCGGCCGCGTCGGCCCCGGCATCGTCAGCGGCTTACGCGTCCGCATCACCACAAGAGCCAACACCGCAGCCCTCCCCGCGCGCCAAGGCGCCGGTCTCGGCCAGCGCCAAGCCGGCCGCGTCGAGCCGGGCCCGGACGATGCGGCACGTGGTCCCTTTCCTGAGCGAACCGGCGCGCCAGGCCGCGCGCGAAGAGGGCGACGCCTTGCGCGCCGAGGCTCGTGAGCGTGTGGCCCGCGCCGTGGCGGCTCGCGGCGATTCGCCACCGCTCCTGGCGCAAGGTGCCACCGTTGCCCCCGCCGGGTCGACGGCGCCAGCGGCCGATCCAACGCGGCCCCATACCAGGCCGCGGCGCGCGCAAGGCTCGGCTTCGACGCCGCTATCCGTCGGACCGCCGCCGCCGGGCGCCACGACGCCGGCGACCACGCGCACTGCGCCAGGTCAGGCCTGGGCGGTGAGCACACGCAGTCTGCGCACGCGATTCGAGTCCGAACAGATGGTGGCCGCGCTGCGAGACGTGGCCTACCGCAGTGGTCACGGCAAGGATCTGAAGCTCGAAGTACTGCCCTCCGGCGACGACTGGCGCGCCGTCGGCTGGCCCTTCGCGTCCCGGGCCGAGGCCGAACGCATGCGCGCTGCGCTGGCCGCAAGAGGGCTCAAGGCCGAGGTCGTGCAGTTCTGACGCCTTCGGTGGGGCCGCAGGTGCGCCTCTACGGCAATGCCGTCCGCGCCTGGGCTCAAGCCCGCTGCAGCATCACCAGCAACCCACCGATGGGTTGCTTCTGGTCATGGCGCAGCGTCGCGCGTTCGATCCTGGAGACCCGCAGGCCGTGGTCGGTGGCCAGCGCGCGCAGGTAGGACTCGCTGTGCGCGAAGCGCGAACTGGCGCGCAACTCGAAACGCGCGTCACTCGCCTGGACCTCTTCGACCGAGAAGGCGAACAAGCCCTGTGCGTCCAGCACGCGCCGCACGCCGGAATACACCCGTTCGAGATCGCCGACGTAGACGAAGACATCGGCGGCCACGACCAGATCGTGCCGCTCGACCGTGGTGTGCAGGTGGTCGGCCACGTCACCGTGCACGAGGTGGCGATAACAACCCAGCCCGCGCGCCTTCTCCAGCATGAGGCTGGAGAGATCCACGCCGTCCAGCGCCGCGCAGTGCGCGGCCAGCAGCGGACCCATGAGCCCGGTGCCGCACCCGAGATCGAGTGCAGCGCGCCAGCGCTTTGCGCCCTGTGCCGCCAGACCGGGTGGCGCCAGAGGCGGCGGCGCGCACAGCATGGCGGCGAGCAGCCCGGGTGTGCGGTAGCCGAGCTTGCCCAGCAGATGCTCGTCGAAATCCCCGGCATAACTGTCGAAGAGTGCCTCCACATAGTGCCGCGGTGCCCGCGCCGGTGCCTCGGCCGTGGCGTCTACCGGACGCCCCAGGCCGGCTTCGACCGAGGCGAGGAAGTACTGGTTCAGCTCGGCATCGCCGCCATGTGCCAGCGCCTGTCGAAAGCAATGCGCCGCCGGCTCGAGCCGCCCCATGTCCTTGAGCAGGCTGCCGCGCTGTGTCCAGGCCGCACCGTGGCCGGCGTCGATTTGATTCACACGCTCGTAGGAACGCAACGCGTCCTGCGGCCGTTGCAGCACCTGCAGCAACTGGCCGTGGTGGAACCAGGCCGGTGCGTCGTCGTTCTGCACGGCAAGCGCCTCGTCGAGCGCAGCGAGCGCCTCGACCGGCCGACCCAGGCGGTGCCGCACGGCGGCCAGGTTCACCAGCGTCGAAGGTCGCCCCGGAAGCAGACGCAAGGCATCGAGAAACAGGGCCTCGGCGCGCGGCAGGTCGCCGGCCTCGAATGCCTGTACACCTGCAACGAACGCGGCACGTGCCGCCTCGAAGTCATCGCCCATGCAGGTGGACTGTAGCAAGCGAGGACAGCTCGGCGACGGCGATCACGACCTGGGCCGCCATGCCGATGCGTCAGAGCGCGCCCGGCCCCGCGTGCCTCGACACCGCCACCTGCTCACCCAGCAGCCCACGCGGGCGCAGCACCAGCGCGAGCGCGATCAGCACCCCGATCAGCACCACCTGCAGCGCCGCGCCGCGGGCCTGTTCGGCCTGCGGGATGAAGCCACGCAGCACGCCGCCCGCGGCGACCCAGAAGCCCCACACCAGATAGGCGCCGAGGATGGCGCCGCGGTTGTTGCCCGAGCCACCTACGATCAACATGGCCCACAGCTGGAAAGTGAGGATGGGCAGGAAGTCCTCCGGCGCGATATAGCCGACGAAGTGCGCCTGCATCGCGCCGGCCAGGCCCATCAGCATGCTGCCGAGCGTGAAGGCCTGCAGTTTGATTGCGAAAGGCGATTTGCCGAGTGACGCCGCGGCTGTTTCATCCTCGCGCACCGCGCGCAGCACGCGACCCCAGGGACTGGCCACGAGGCGCTCCAGCGCCAGGTAGGCCACGAGCAGCACGAGCGCGGCCAGCGCGAGGTAGGCGAGTGTCCACGGCGTGCCTGTGCCCAGCCAGGCCTGCATCGGCTTGGGGATGAACTGCACGCCGAAGGGCCCGCCGGTGAGGCGCTGCACGTTCAGCGCCACGAGCTGGATCAGCACCGCCACGCCGAAGGTGACGATGGCCAGGTAGTCGTCGCGCAGCCGCAGCGTCAGCAGCCCGACCAGCGCGCCCGCCACGCCCGAGGCCAGCATGGCGATGGCCCAGCCTGCCGCTACCGGCCAGCCGAAGCCGCCGAGGCGTTCGGCGACGGGCGGCGTGGTCAGGATGGCCGAGGTATAGGCGCCGATGGCGAAAAAGCCCGCCACGCCCACGTTGAACAGGCCCGTGAACCCCCATTGCAGGTTGAGGCCGAGCACCGCCACTGCGAAGACGGTGCCGAAGACAAGAAAAAAGGCCGCGTAGGAAACGATGCCAGTGAGGTCTGCCATGCCCGTTCAGCCTCTCGGTGGCCCGGTCAGTCCCGCGCGCCGAACAGGCCGCGCGGACGCACGAGCAGCATCGCGGTGAGCACGGCGAAGGCCGCCCCGGCGCGCCACTCGGCACCCACCCAGGCCACTGCAAAACTTTCCGCCAGGCCGACGATGAGGCCGCCCAGCACCGCGCCCCACACCGAGCCGATACCGCCGAGGATGACGGCGGCAAAGAGCGGCAGCAGCAAGTCCAGGCCGAGCGTCGGGCGCAGCTGCACCGTGAGCCCCGCGAACACGCCGGCCATGGCGGCGAGCACCGCGCCCAGAATCCACGCGGCGCGGTGCATGGCCTCGGGGTCGATGCCGGCCACGCGCGCGAGCTCGCGGTTGTCGGCGGTGGCGCGCATCGCGCGGCCGAGCGTGCTGCGGGTGAGAAACCAGTGCAGTGCTGCCACCGTCACCGCGGTGAGCCCGAGCACGAAGAGCTGGTCGGGTGTGATGCGCATGCCGCCCATGACACTGCGTGGCACCAGTGGCCACGCAATCTGCAGCTCCTGCGAGTAGTAGCGCGGGATGCCGCCGTAGGTGAACATCAACAGGTTGCGCACCGCCAGCGCCGCGCCGAAGCTCGCGATAACGAGCGTGATGGAGCCTTGCAGGCGCAAGCGTTTGAAGAGCAGCCAGTCGATCGCGAGCGCCAGCACCGCCGTCAGCGCCGCGGCGCCGAGCAGCGCGGCCATGAGCGGCCAGCCGAAGGAGAACGGCGCGATGGCCGCATGCGGGGCCTGCGGATCGGTGAGGCCGAGCGCGGCAAACACCGCCAGTGCGCTCAGTGCCAGGTAGGAGCCCCAGGCCAGCAGCTCGCCATGCCCGAAGTTCGAGAAGCGCAGGATGGCGAAGGTCAGCGTGAGCCCGATCGCGCCCAGCGAGATGATGGAGCCGATGATGAGGCCGTCGGCGAGCATCTGCAGCATCAGTGCTGTCCTGCCACGGTCGCTGCCACGGCCGCTGCCACGGGCGCTGCCACGGTCGCTGCCACGCCAGCCGCAACGCTCGTCGCCATGCTGGCCGCCGTGGCCGTGGCGCGCCCGAGGTAGAGCTCGGCGATGCGCGCGTCGCCCATCAGCTCTGCCGTCGGCGCCACCAGGCGCTCGCGCCCTTCCACCAGCACCACCGCGCGATCGGCCAGCGCCAACGCGGCCTTCACGTTCTGCTCCACCAGCACCAACGTGACACCCGCCGCGCGCACTTCCGCGAGCTTGGCGAAGACCAACGCCACGAGCTTGGGCGACAGGCCCGCCGAGGGTTCGTCGAGCATCAGCACCTTGGGCCGGGCGATGAGTGCGCGTGCCACGGCCAGCATCTGCCGCTGCCCGCCCGAGAGCCGGCCGGCCGGCAGCCGCCGCTGGCGTTCGAGGTCGGGAAACATCGCGTAGATGGGCGCCACACGCTCCTCGCGCGGCGCCTTCACGATCGCCGCGGCGAGCTCGAGGTTCTCGGCCACGCTGAGGCCGGCGAATACGTTCTCGGTTTGCGGCACGAAGGCCAGGCCCTGGTGCACCAGACGGTGGGCCGCGGTGTGCGTGATGTCGGCGTCACCCAGCCACACACGGCCGGCGCTGACGGGCACGAGGCCGGCCACCGCCTTGACGAGCGTGGACTTGCCGGCGCCGTTGGGGCCGAGGATGGCCAGGATCTCACCGGCTGCCACCCGCAGCGAGGCGCCGCGCACGATAGGCAGGCCGGGCTCGTAGCCGGCTTCGAGCTGCTCGATGACCAAGGCCGTCGCCATGCTAGGAGCGCTCCCTGCGCGAGGGGGTGGGCCGGGTGGGCGAGCCGACGGATTCCGCCGCCGCGCCCACGTCGGCGGCGTCTCCGCCCAGATAAGCCTCGACCACGCGTGCGTCGGCCAACACCTGTTGCGGCGTGCCCTGGGTCAGCAAGCGGCCCTCGGCCATCACCAGCACCGGGTTGCACAGCCCCGCCACCAGGTCCATGTTGTGCTCGATGATGAGGAAGCTCACGCCTTGCTCGCGGTTCAGGCGCGCGATCTTGTCGACGATCTCGTCGAGCAGAGCCGGGTTCACGCCGGCGCCGGGTTCGTCGAGCAGCACCAGTTGCGGCTTGGCCACCATCACGCGGGCCAACTCCAGCAACTTGCGCTGCCCGCCCGAGAGCACGCGAGCCGGCTCGTTGGCCAGGCGCGTGAGGCCGACGAATTCGATCCAGTGCAACGCCGCCTCGCGCGTGCGGCGCTCCTCGGTCATCACGGCTGCCGGGCGCAGCCAGTTGGCCCAAGGTTGCTCGCCGAGTTGGTCACGCGGCGCCAGCATCACGTTCTCAAGCACGGAGAGGCCCGGGAACGGCCGCGGAATCTGGAACGTGCGCGCCAGCCCCGCGGCGAAGATGCGCGCCGGCGAAGCGCGTGTGATCTCGTGTCCGGCCAGCGTGATGCGCCCCGCGTCGGGCACCAGCGCGCCGGCCAGGCAGTTGAAGAGCGTGGTCTTGCCCGCCCCGTTGGGGCCGATGAGCCCCGTGATGGCACCGCGACCGAGGGTAAACGTGAGGCGATCGACAGCGCGATGACCGCCGAAGGCTTTGATAACCTCGCGCGCCTCAAGCAACGCCAGTGGCAACGCATCGGTCTGCGCCGTTGTCTGAGATGCGATCGACCCGGCCTGCTCCATGGGCGGTCGAGGATAGCGGATCAACTTTCATGGCCCCATCGTCAAACTCAACCGCACCCAGCCCACCCGGTAGCACCGTTGCCGGCGACGACGGCTTCGAGCTCTACGACCTGCGCGTGGAGGTGGTGGCGCCTGCAGGCGCGCGTGTGTTGTGCGGCGCCGCGCCAGGTGACCACTTCGAGCTGCGCGGCGAGATGCTGCACCTGCCGCCGGGGCAGGGCTTCAGCCTCTACTCGCTGGCGGCACTGTTGCCTCTGCTGCCGGCCAAGCAGCGTGCCACGCACACCAATGACTGGATGAGCACCGACGCCGAAGTGGCCTGCCCGGACCCGAACTGCCCCACGCGATTTCGCATCACGCGGTTGGGCAAGCGGCGCTTCAGCCACGCGGCGACGACGGCGGTGCCGCTATCCGCAGCGAGCTCGGCGGAGCCGCACAAGTAGCCATGACCGGCGTGCAGACGATCGAACTCGCCCCGGGCTACCGCATCCCGCGCATCGTGCGCGGCGG
The DNA here is from genome assembly GCA_031401195.1 of Burkholderiales bacterium. Taxonomy (GTDB): domain Bacteria; phylum Pseudomonadota; class Gammaproteobacteria; order Burkholderiales; family Burkholderiaceae_C; genus Rubrivivax. Next base: position 6,458 of record JANNRI010000159.1, on the reverse strand, counting down.
GTGGCAACTCGCGGGCGGCCATGGCGAGGTGATGGTCGACGAGGCCGTGGCCGACATGTGCGCATTCGTCGATGCCGGCCTGAACACCTTTGACTGCGCCGATATCTACACCGGCGTGGAGCTCATGTACGGCCGCTTCAACGCGCTGCAGCGCGCGGCGCGCCGGCCGCTGCTGCAGGTGCACACCAAATTCGTGCCCGACTTCAACGACCTCGCGCGTGTGGACGAGGCCTATGTGCGACGCATCGTCCTGCGCTCGCTCGAGCGGCTGCAGGTGCCGCGGCTCGATCTCGTGCAGTTCCATTGGTGGGATGACGCGGTGCCCGGCTGCGTGCCCACCGCGCTCATCCTCGCGAAGCTGCGGCGCGAGGGGCTGATCGCGCACCTGGGTGGCACCAACTTCGACACCGCGCACACGCACGCCATGCTCGACGCCGGCGTGCCGCTCGTGAGCATGCAGGTGCAGTACTCGCTGCTCGACCGGCGGCCGGCGGCACAGCTCGTGCCGCTGTGCCGAGAGCGCGGCATGCAACTGCTTTGTTATGGCGCGCTCGCTGGCGGTTTTCTCACCGACGCCTGGCTGGACCAGCCCGAGCCGAGCGAGCTCGCCAACCGCTCGCTGATCAAATACAAGTTGGTCATCGACGACTTCGGCGGCTGGACTGTGTTCCAGGCGTTGCTGCAGGCGTTGCGCGGCATTGCCGACCGACACGCCGTCAGCATCGCCGCCGTGGCCACGCGCTGGGTGCTGCAACGAGAAGGCGTGGCCGCGGCCATCGTCGGTGCGCGCTATGCGCGACACCTGCCCGATACGCTCGCTGTGTTCGGCTTCGCGCTCGATGGCGAGGACGAGGCGCGTCTTGCGCCCATCCTGGACGCTCACCCTGGCCCCGCCGGCGACGCGTATACCCTCGAACGCGACAAGGTCGGCCGCCATGGCCGCATCATGAAATACGACCTCAACAAAGACTGAACCAGGAGTGAACACATGAACAAGCTGATCCTCGCCACCACGGCCGCTGCTGCGGTGCTCTCCCTTCAACCCGCGCAGGCGCAGGCGCAGGCGCCTTCGTGCACGCACACGGTGGGCATGGTGGTCTCGCTCACGGGGCCCGCCGGCCGCTTCGGGCAGGCGGCGGCCAAGTCGGTCGATCTCGCCTTCACCGAGCTCAATACCGCCGCGGGTGCCGCCGGCATCGCGGGCTGCAAGCTCGCCACCGATCTGCGTGATGCGCAGAGCCAGGGTGCGGTGGCGGTGGACCAGGCACGCCAGCTCGTCGACCTGAAGAAGGCGCCGGCCATCATCGGCGGCATCATCAGTTCGGTGTCGATCCCCATCGTCACCTCGGTCACCGCGCCCGCCGGCGTGGTGCAGATCTCGCCCGCGTCCACCTCGCCCACGCTCACGCGCCTGGGCAACGAGGGCACCACCAAGGGCTGGTTCTTCCGCACCATCACGAGCGACGCGCTGCAGGGCACGGCGGCGGCCAAGTACGCGCTCGACCAGGGCCTGAAGACGCTGGCCATCATCCACGTCAACAACGATTTCGGCGTCAACATGCTGGCCGAGTTCCGCCGCGCCTACGAGGCGCTGGGCGGCAAGATCGCCGGCATCACGCCCTACAACCCCAACCAGCCGAGCTACGCCGCCGAGGTGACCAATGCACTGAAGGGCGACGCGCCGGCGCTGTACTTCATCGGCTACCCGGGCGACGGCACCAACATCATCCGCACCTGGATCCAGCAAGGCGGGCCGCGCAAGTTCCTCTTCAACGACGGCATGAACGCGGCCGATTTCATCAAGGGCGTGGGGCCGCAATTCCTCAACGACGCCTACGGCACCAGCAGCGGCACGAACAAGACGCCGAGCACCGAGTTCTTCGCCAAGGCCTACCCGGCGATGAGCGGCGGCTTCGATGCCGGCGCGCCGGCGGCCGACCGCGCCTTCGATGCCGGCGCCATCCTGGGCCTGGCCATCGCGCATGCGGGCAAGTTCGAGGCCGCGGCCATCCGCGACAGCATCCGCCGCATCACCGGGCCCACGCCCGGCGCGGAGGTCGTGCACGCCGGGCCCGAGGGTTTCAAGCGTGCGCTGCAGCTCATCGGCGAGAAGAAACCCGTGCGCTATGTGGGCGTGATCGGCGCGGTGGAGTTCGACAAGAACGGCGACATCGTCGGCCCCTTCCGCACCTGGAAGCTGGTGAACGGTGAGGTCACGACAGTGGGGCAGATGAGCACGGAGGATGTGCAGGCGGTGCAGGCGCGACTGCCGGCGCGCTGAGATGAGACTGCCCCCGCGCTCACAGCGTTCGCTGCCCCCGGGGGCGCTCAGTACCATTCGAACGTCGGGGCAGTGCTGAGATGAAGCCGCCACGCATCGAACTCGCGCCCGGCCTCGAGATCCCGCGCATCGTCACCGGCCTGTGGCAGGTGGCCGACCAGGAGCGCGGCGGCACGCTGCTCGACCCGGTGCGCGCGAGCGCCGACCTGGCCGCCTATGCGGCGGCCGGCTTCGACGCCTTCGACATGGCCGACCACTACGGCTCGGCCGAGGTCATCACTGGGCACCTGCTGAACTCGCCGGTGGGCAAAGGCGCGAATCCTGCCAGTCCAGGGATTTCTGGCATTCGTGCCTTCACCAAGTGGTGCCCGCCGCCGGGGCCGATGACGGCGGAGGTCGTGCGCGCGGGCGTGATGCGCTCGATCGAACGTCTGCGCGTGCCGCGTATCGACCTCTTGCAGTTCCACTGGTGGACCTTCGAACACCCGGGCTGGCTGGATGCGATGGAAGAGCTCGCGCGGTTGCGCGGCGCGGGGCTCATCGGCCACATCGGCCTCACGAACTTCGACACCGCGCACCTGCGCATCCTGCTCGCCGAGGGGGTGCCGGTGGCGAGCAACCAGGTCTGCGTCTCGCTGCTCGACCGCCGCGCCACTGAAGAGATGAGCACGCTGTGTCTGGCGCGCGGCGTGAAGCTGCTGGCCTACGGCACGCTGGGTGGCGGCTTTCTCTCCGAGCGCTGGCTGGGCGCGTCCGAACCGGCCGCGGTCGGTGCGATCCAGGACTGGAGCAAGATGAAGTACCGCCGCTTCATCGACGCCGTGGGCGGCTGGGCGGCGCTGCAAGGCGTGCTGCGTGCGGCGCGGCACATTGGCGACAAGCATGGTGCCTCCATCGCCAACGTGGCCACGCGCTGGGTGCTGGAGCAGCCGGCGGTGGCCGCGGTGATCGTCGGCGCGCGCCTGCTGGAGCGCGAGCACCGGGCCGACAACCTCAAGCTGTTCGACTTCGCGCTCGACGACGAAGACCGTGCGATGCTCGCCGAGGCTTTCGTGGCCACGAAGCGCATCCCGGGCGATTGCGGCGACGAGTACCGCCGCCCGCCCTTCCTCACGGCCAGTGGCGACCTGAGCCACCACCTCGATGCGCTGCCCAAGGTCTACGAGAAGCAGCCGGTGCCCGGCCATGCCGATCGCTTTCGCGTCAGCAGCGGCAGCCGCTGGGAGCCGCTCGCCGGCTACTCACGCGCAGTGCGCAGCGGCAAGCGCATCCTCGTCTCAGGCACCACCGCCACGCATGGCGCGGGGAGCCTCGTGGGGCGTGGCGATGCGGGCGCGCAGGCGACATGGATCCTCGACAAGATCGCGGCGAGCATCGCATCGCTCGGCGGGCGCATCGAAGACGTGGTGCGCACGCGGGTGTACCTGGCCCACGTGGCCGACTGGGAAGCCGTGTCGCGCGAGCACGGGCGCGTGTTCGGCGAGGTACGACCAGCCAACACGCTGCTGCAGGTGGGGGCGTTGGTGGGGGAGGGGTACCTGGTGGAGATCGAGGCGGAGGCGGAGCTGCCGTAGGAGCCGCGGCGCGCACCGGCCCGGCATCGCTCAGTGCTCGTGCCTGCCGCGCCCGTCACCGTGGCGGCCGTCTGGCCCACGTCGTATGCCACGCTGTACTGGCACTTCCTCGTCATGGGCCTCGTCGTGGGTCTGGCGGGGGCGTGACGCGCTGGTGCAGCGTCATAGCCGGGTGATCCAGTCGGAGGGGGCGGTCAGGCCTCACGCAGAGAGGGTAACTTGGACAAAAGTCGGTCATTCCTCCCAAGCCAGACCCGGCGTTCGATGGCCGTCTCGACCATGAACAAACTCTCGACGCCTGCGCCGACTAGCTAGCCGTTTCAGCTTCGACCAAACTCAGGTTTGCCTGCGGATGTACCTTATCCTCCGTAGAGCACCCGGAGGCGTCATGTGAAACACCTGCATTTTGTCGATTGGCGCGCGTGGTTTTCACGTCGAGCCAAAGTCCTGATGCTGGTGTGCGGCAGCGGGCTGTTGTTGCCGCTTTGCTCGCGAGCGCTGGCAGGCGCAGATGGCCGTATGGTCTGGCTGATCGACCTCGCTGCACACTGGCAGTGGCTGTTTCTGTCGATATTCGTGATCGCGACGCTGATCGCGACTGCCGTCGGGCGTCGCCGGTGGTGTTTTGCCCTGCTGTTGGTGCCGCTGCCTTGGCTAACCGCTGCACCGTCAGCCACGCGCGCGCCCGATGCTGCTATCGATTTGAGTATTGCCAGTGCCAATGTCCATTTCACGTCGATCGATGTCGGCCCACTTGCGGCGTGGCTTGCGCGCGAGAAGCCGGACGTGGTCGTGGTGCTCGAAGTTTCGCCGGCCTACGCCGGTGGACTGCGCAGCCTTGCCGACTATCGCTACCAGCGCGTCGCCGCCAGCGACGATCCTTTCGGCATCGCCCTGCTCTCGCGCTATCCGTTGGCAGGCGATGAAGTGCTGCGCGACGAACACGATCTCGCACGCATCGAGGCCAGGGTGCAATTGCCGGCGGCATGCGTGATGGTGATCGCGACGCATCCTATGCCGCCAGTGTCGCCGCTGTTTCATCGCGCCCGCAACGCGCGCCTGCGCGCGTTCGCGGTCGAGGCTGCGGTGAGCGCGCAGCCGACGGTCATCGCCGGCGATCTCAACGCAACGCCGTGGTCGCCTGGCTTCAGTGGTCTCGCTGACTTCGGTCTGCGTCGCGCCAGCGATCTGCGTCCATCCTGGCCGAGCATCGGCCAAGGCTTGATCGGCATCCCGATCGATCATGTGCTGGTCAGCAAGCACTGGTCGGTGGTGAGCAGCACGCGCCATGCGGAGATCGGCTCGGATCACTTTCCATTGGTCGCGCGCTTGCACCTGAGCGCGGCATCGAACTCCATCGAACCGATTCGGCAGAGATGCCGGATTTAGGTTCAATGGTTCTGCCGCCCGAGCCGTCTCGACAATGTCAAGCGGCAGTCCTACAGTGTCCATCGCCGGCAAGTCGGGCTCGGGGCGAGTGGGCGTGGGTCCGACCCGGCTGAAAGGCGGTGTCATGGACAGACCAGCGCGAACCTCTCCGAATCGTCCGTGTGGCGCAGGGCCGCCCTCCGAAGCGACGCACATCCGCCTCGGCAAGATTCGCAGCATCTGCCTTGCGCCAGAGTCGGGTTCCCACCGATCGTCTGTTTCGGTTCCCCGGGGCTCGGATCGGGCAACGAGCGGTTTCGCCGGCGACTGGCCGAGTTTGGCTACATCGAAGGCAAGACCATCGTGCTCGACATTCGCTACGCCCTGATGAGCCCGCATGCCGTGCTGCTGAGCGCCGACGAGGTGATCGAATGATTTCGCGACGTTTCTTCGATCGGCGCACTTGGCTTGCCGCCTCGCTCTGCCTGCTCCCCAATCCGCTGCTCGCGCAGGCGCAGCAGAAGGTGTTTCGAATCGGTTTGCTCGGCGGTTACTCGCCGGCCAGCCCCGAGGCTGGGCACGTCTGGGCCGCATTCTTCGACGGGCTGCGCGAACTCGGCTATGTCGAGGGCCGCAACATCACGATCGAGAGCCGTTTCTACGGCGACCGCATCGAACGCTTGCCGGCGCTCGTGGCCGAGCTGGTCCAGCTTCGTGTCGATGTGATCGTCGCCGCGGCGCCGCCTGCGCCCGAGGAGGCGAGGCGCGCGACGCAGACGATTCCGATCGTGATGTTGAACCACAATGATCCGGTCGCCAGCGGGCTCGTCGCCAGTCTGGCCCGACCGGCGGGGAACGTCACGGGGATGTCCCTGATGACTACGGAGCTGCGCGGCAAGCAGCTGCAGCTGCTGAAGGAGTCCGTTTCTGGCCTCGAACGGGTGGCTGTGCTCTCGAATCCGAGCGTTGCGCAACACGCTCTCGATCTGAAACTGCTCGAGGTTGCGGCCCGAACCCTGAAGGTTCAGCTTCAGGTCGTGGAAGCGCGCGCGCCGGAGGGGTTCGCCGACGCCTACGCGGCGGCGATCAAACGAAATGCAGGCGCCATCTTCGTCCTTGGCGGCGCGATGCACTTCGCGCATCGGGCGCGGCTCGTGCAGCTGTCGGCCGAGCATCGCTTGCCGGCGATCTATCCGGTGAAGGAGTACGTGGCGGCGGGCGGCCTGTTGGCCTAC
>JANNRI010000158.1:0-2255 GCA_031401195.1 Burkholderiales bacterium | reverse complement strand
CGCCGGAGCGCGAAACCTATCCGCTCGGTGGCTGGCGCCGCGTTCCGGTGCGGCTGCGTGCGGGATAGGCTCGGTCCTCGCGCGCCGAACGTCAGCTTCGAGGCTTGGAATCGAGGTCAGTGAGGGTCGCTTGTGGGTCGGGTGCCGTCGACAGTTCGGCAAGCTCGCAGACTGCTTCAGCACAGGTTGCTGACCTTCGCCCGTTGGCACTCGATCGTTCCTTCTTGGCCGAAAACCGTCACCGGATCTGGCACGCAAGGCACGCCTTGATTTCACCATCGAGTACCACCACCCCGTGTGCGCAGCCGCGCAGACCGTCGAACGCAAACGTGCGGCTAGAAGCCACCGGCCAGCGCAGCGCACCCACCCGGCACAGCCTGCTATCTTCGGTGCCGCCTCACTGCATCCCCTCAAGGAACCCGCCATGTGGCTGCGCAACTGCTGGTACGTCATCGCCTGGGACCACGAGATTCCTAACGCTGCATCGCCCGAGCTCTTCCGCCGTGTCGCGCTCAACGAACCGCTGCTGATCTACCGCACCTCGGCCGGCGAGATCATCGCGCTCGAAGACCGCTGTGTGCACCGCCACGCGCCGCTCTCGAAAGGCCGGCGCGAGGGCGACCACATCCGCTGCGGCTACCACGGGCTGCTGTTCGATGCGCGCGGTGTCTGCATCGAGGCGCCGGGTCTGGCCAGCGTGCCCCTGAACTTGCAAGACAAGGCCTGCGTGCGCCGCTACCCGGTGGCGGTGAAGAACCGATGGGTCTTCGTGTGGATGGGCGAGGTCGACCTCGCCGACGAGACCCTGCTGCCCGACAATTTCAGTTGCGATCACCCCGACTGGCGCCACAAGCCGGGCTACCTGCACTACGACACGCCCTACCTGCTCATCTGCGACAACCTGCTCGACTTCTCGCACCTGAGCTACGTCCATGAGAAGACCCTCGGCGGCACGCCGGCCATCGCGCGCGCGGTGCCGAAGATCGAGCCGGTGCCTGGGCCGCGCCTCGATTGGCCGGTGATGGGCATTCGCGTCACGCGCCACGTGCCCAACGTGCCGCCGCCGCCCTACTACCAGCGCTTCCGTCGCTTCGAGACGAATCTGAACCGCTGGTTCATCTACGACTTCCTGCTGCCAGGCACGCTGCTGATGAGCAGCGGCGGCCGCCCGGTGGGTGATGCCGAAGGGGACGACCGCCGCGCCGTGCGGCTGCACAGCTGCCAGACGCTGACGCCCGAGACCGAGGGCAGCACGCACTACTTCTTCCAGCAGTCGCACCGCAGCGACGAGGGCGACGCTGCGGTCACCGAGATCATCTTCGCGAGCCTCATCCAGGCCTTCAACGAAGACCGCGACATGATCGGTGCGCAGCACGCCAACATCGCGCACGATCCTGGCCGCGCGATGCTGCCCATGGCGATCGACTCGGCGCTGGTGCAGTTCAGGCGCGCGCTGGCCGAACGGCTGGAACTCGAGCGGTCGAGCGTGCGCGCGTGAGCCGCGCCGCGCGAGCCGGCGCCGGCCCGCGCAGATAACCCAGCAACGCGCGTACGACGCGCAGGGCCAGGTCGGGCGGCGGCGTGCGCGCCTGCCCCACGGGGGATTCATACCGCGCCGCGTGTGTTCACATGCAGCGCGTAGAGCGAGTGGCTCGCCGCCATGAAGAGGCGGTTGCGCTTGGGCCCGCCGAAGCAGACGTTGGCGCAGCGCTCGGGCAGATGGATCTGCGCGAGCGCCTTGCCGGCGAGGTCGTAAACGCGCACGCCGTCAAGCTGCTCGGGCCTGGCCGCGAGCGAGCCGTCGCTGCCGAAGCCGCACCACAGGTTGCCGAGGGTGTCCACCGCGAACCCGTCGTAGGCACCGGGGCCTTCGGCGCTGACGAAGAGGCGCTTGTTGAGCAGCTTGTCGCCGGCCACGTCGTAGGCCCAGATGACTCGGTGCGGCTTGGCGCGGCTCTCGACGACGTACATCACCTTTTCGTCAGGGCTGAAGGCGAGGCCGTTGGGGCCGGCCAGGTCGTCAAGCGCGCAGGTGAGCTCGCCATTGATCGGGTCGATGCGGTACACGCCGTGCGGCAGCTCGGGCTCGGCCGGCTCGCCCTCCCACCAGCCGAGGATGCCGAAGGGCGGGTCGGTGAACCACACCGCGCCATTGCGTTGTTCGCACACGATGTCGTTCGGCGAATTGAGCCGCTTGCCCTTGTAGCGATCGGCCAGCACCGTGACGCGGCCGTCGTACTCGGTGCGCGTGACGC
>JANNRI010000157.1:0-28642 GCA_031401195.1 Burkholderiales bacterium | reverse complement strand
CGCGAGCGCGCCGGGCAGCGCGTTGGCACCCGTCGCGGGCGGCGATGCGTCCTGTCTGCGCCGCCAGGCCTGCGTAGTCTCCAACTCCGGCGCGCGCCCTGCTGCCACGTGATCGGACGGGACTGACAGTTCGGTGTGCGCCGGGCCACCGCGCGCGGCGCCACCGGCTCGTGAGCGGGTCAGAGGATCTCGTCGGTCTTCTGACCCTGCCCGTGTGTCGACTTGCCCGGCGTGTTGTACGGTGTTTAGTGCGATGTCTCGTGCGATGTCTCGTGCGGTGGTCTGCGCGACGGTCTGCCCGGAGGTTTCGGCCCCCGGCACGACAGGGACGGCGGGTTGGGCTGCATCGGGCCCGCCCGCCGGCTGGCTTGCCGCAGCGGGCTCGGCAACAAAACCTTGCCTCGCGAGTGTTGCATCGATGCCAGGCTCGGCCGGTGTGGCCGGCGCGCCGCCTTCCGCGCGCGCACGCGGCGTTGCCCGCGGCGCAGACGCAGCCGGCCCCGCGCCAGCCTCGTCGGCCCCCGTCTTGCGCGACGGGGGGCGGTGGGCATCGTGAGCGTTGCGGGCCGCCGCCTGCGCTCCGCGTGCCGAGCCTTGCGCACCGCTGGAAGCCGATGCCGGGCGCTTCGGCTGGGGCCCGGCGGTCGGTGGCGGCATAGTGCGCTCCGGCGCCTGCGGCTGCGTCGGGCTTGGGGCGGGCGGACGCGGTTCGGCGCCGCGTGACCCACCTTCTTGCGGTCGCGCCGGCTGGCGTGCTTCGGTGAGCGCGCGTTGGAACTGATTGCGCTGGATCTCGTCCGCGCTGGCCCCCGCAGAGGCGCGTAGCGGCGCTTGTGGCCCTGACAGGGCGCCGGTCAGGGCGGTCGGCATCAGACTGCGGTTCATGAACGCTCTCCCATTGCTCAATGTCGGCGTGCCAGCGCGAAGCGCATCGAGGCTTCATCGGCATGGCGCTGTTCGGTGCGTGCCTGCACACGCTGGGTTTCTTGCGTGCGCCGCTCGATGAGCTTCTTCACCGCCGCGACACGCACCTCGCGTTCGAGCAGCACCTCGCGCAGCGCCACCGCGCCTTGCTCGAAGCGCGCGAGCTGCTCGCGCTGCTGGTCGATGGCCTGGTCCAGGCGCTCCATGAAGCCCCGGTGGCAGCGCACGAGCTCGATGCTCGCGCTCCTGCCGTCGAAGGCGGGAGCGCGCCGCCGGTAGTCCTCGCGGTAGGCATGCAGTTGGTCGGCCTGGGCGCGCGCCTGGCGTGTGGCGTCGTCGGCTTGCATCATGCGGGCGAGCGCCGCATCTCGTTCGATCTCTGCGTGCTCGAGCAGCGTGTTCAAGGCGGGGTTCGACATGGGCTCGTCGTGGCTGTGATGTGGGCGGGCGCGTTGGCGCTCGGGTGGGTCTGCGTGCAAACGTTCGCGCCTGGCGACCTCAGCCGATCAGCGCCTGCAAGAGCGCGCGGCAGTCATGCAGCGGCGCACGTTCGTGCATGTCCTGTTGCAGGAAGGCGCTGATCTGTGGCGCCAGGCGCACCGCGAGGTCGAGGTCGTGGTCGTGCCCGGCCTGGTAGGCGCCCAGCTGCAACAGGTCCTGTGCCTTGGCGAGCTTGGCCATCAGCTGGCGCAGCCGGCGCGCCGCCTGCTGTTGCGGGCGCGCGGTCACCGCCGTCATCACGCGCGAGATGGAGCGCTCGACGTCGATGGCGGGGAAATGCCCACTCTCGGCCAGTTCGCGCGAAAGCACGATGTGCCCGTCGAGGATGCCGCGTGCCGCGTCGGCGATCGGGTCCTGCGGATCGTCGCCCTCGGTGAGCACGGTGTAGAAAGCGGTGATCGAGCCCTGGCCCGAGTTCGGGCCCATGCCGTTGCCGCTGCGTTCCACCAGCTGCGGCAGCTTGGCGAAGCAACTCGGCGGGTAGCCGCGCGTGGCTGGCGGCTCGCCGATGGCCAACGCGATCTCGCGTTGTGCCATCGCATAGCGCGTGAGGCTGTCCATCAGCAGCAGCACGTGCTTGCCGCGGTTTCGGAAGTGTTCGGCAATGGCGGTGGCGTAGTGCGCGCCTTGCAGCCGCAGCAGCGGCGGCGCGTCGGCCGGTGCGGCCACGACCACGCTGCGCACCAGGCCTTCGGCCCCGAGGATGTCTTCGATGAACTCCTTGACCTCGCGGCCGCGTTCGCCGATGAGGCCGACGACGATCACGTCGGCCTGCGTATAGCGCGCCATCATGCCCAGCAGCACCGACTTGCCCACACCGGTGCCTGCGAAGAGGCCCAGGCGCTGGCCGCGGCCGACGGTGAGCAAGGCGTTGATGGCACGCACGCCGGTATCGAGCGGCGTGCGCACGGGCTCGCGGTCCATGGCGTTGATCGGGCGGCGCACCATGGGCTCGGGCTGCGTGCACTGCAGTGCGCCCAGCCGGTCCAGAGGGTGGCCTTGCGAGTCGACAACGCGGCCGAGAAGGCCCGCACCCATGGGCAGGTGCAGGCTGCGGTCTTCGCTGCGCCGCCAGGGGTGAGCCGCGACGCCAGCGCCCCAGCGCAGCGGCACTTGTGGTGCAGCGCGCGGCACCACGCGGGCGCCGCTGGACAGACCATGCAACTCGCCCGTGGGCATCAGGAACGCGCGGTCGCCATTGAAGCCCACCACCTCGGCCGGCACCGGCGGCTGGCGTGCGTCGTTGTCGGAGTAGACGTCGCACACCGCGCCCACTGGCGCGCGCACGCCGGCAGCTTCGAGAACGAGCCCCGTGATGCGCAGCAGCATGCCTTCGCTGGCGACGGGTTGCTGGAACGCGGTCTGCTCCTGCAGGCTTTGCATCCAGCGCGACCAGCGCTGCTCGCGCTGGGTCAGGCGTTCGGCCAGCAAGGTCATCGAGCAGCCTCGCTGTCGGGGCCGCGTACGGCAGCGCCGTCGCCGGGCTGTGGCGCCTGCCAGACCACGTCCGGCGCCAGGCCTTCTGCAACCTGCTTCCAGCGCCGCTCGATTCCGGCGTCGATGCGGCCGACATCGGAATCGATCCGCACGCCCCCGCGCTGGATGCCGGCATCGGCGAGCAGCCGCGCACCACGCGCATTGAGGCTCTCCTCGGCGCCTTCGGCGATCAGTGGCAGGTCCTGTGGGTGGGCGAGCACCGTGATGTGTTTGGCCGACAGCATCACGGCGGCCAGGGCGTCGGCGGCGACTCGTGCCACCAGCGCGGGGTTCGTCACGAGCTCGCAGCGCACAACCTCGCGGGCCAGCTGCAGTGTGGTGCGTGCCAGCGTGCCGGCCAGGCGCTCATCCATATCGGCCAGTTGGCGGTCGAACGCATCCAGCAGCGTGCCCACCTGGGCCGTGGCCTGGGCGGCGAACTGCTGCTTGAAGTTTTCCAGCGCGGCCAGGCCATCGCGGTAGCCGTCCTGGTAGCCGGCCTGGCGAGCGGTCTGCGTGCGGGCCATCCATTCTGCGGCGTTGGGCTCCGGGGCCGGGGTGGCGCTGGCCGACTCTGCGGCGCCCGGCTGACTTGCGCCGAAGGTGCCCGGCCGCCAGCTGGCGACCTCGCCAAGTTCCTCGCGCGGGATGAATCGCGTGTAGGCGTTGGCAGGCTTGCCGCCAGGGGGCGGCGGCACGTTGCGCATGGGGCGCAAAGGGCTCTTGCCACCACTCATACGAACTGCTCGTCACCGCCGCCGGCGAGCACGATCTGGCCTTCGTCGACAAGGCGGCGCACGATCTTGAGCATTTCCTTTTGCTCGCCCTCGACCTCCGACAGGCGCACCGGGCCGCGCGACTCGAGGTCCTCCTTGAGTGTCTCGGCGGCGCGGCTGGACATGTTGCGGAAGACCTTCTCGCGCATGGTCGGCGTGGCGCCCTTGAGCGCGATGACTAGCGACTCGCTCTGCACTTCCTTCAGCAGGGCCTGCATGCCCTTGTCGTCGACGCGCTCGACGTCATCGAAGGTGAACATGTTGTCCATGATCTTCTGCGCGAGGTCGCTGTCGGCCTCGCGCACGAAGTCGAGCACAGAGGTCTCGACCGCGCTGCCCAGCATGTTGAGGATCTCGGCCGTGGTCTTGACGCCCCCCACGTGGCCCTTCTTGCTGCGTTCGCCGCCGGCGAGCACCTTGCTCATGACCTCATTGAGATCCTTCAGTGCCGAAGGCTGGATGCCGTCCAGCGTGGCGATGCGGATGATCACTTCGTTGCGCTGGCGTTCGGCGAAGAGCTTGAGGATCCCGGCGACCTGGTCGTACTCGAGGTGCACGAGGATCGCGGCGACGATCTGCGGGTGCTCGTTGCGCAACAGCTCGGCCACCGAGGCGGCATCCATCCACTTCAGGCTCTCGATGCCGGAGACATCGCTGCCCTGCAGGATGCGGTCGATCAGCAGGTTGGCCTTGTCCTCGCCCAGCGCCTTGCGCAGCACGCTCTTGACGTATTCGTTGGCGTCGGCCACCAGCATGTGCTCGCTGGCGGCCAGGGTCTCGAACTTCACGAACACTTCATCGACGCGCTCGCGCGTCACGGCCTTCATCTTGGCGATCGTTTCGCCCAGGCGCTGCACTTCCTTGGGCGCAAGGTGCTTGAAGACCTCCGCCGCCTCCTCTTCGCCCAGGCTCATGAGCAGGATGGCGGCGTTCTCCAGTCCGTTGTCGTCGAGGGGGGCGGCCATGGGCTGGTGGGGGTGTGGGTGCGCTTGGGTGCGTGTGCGTTGCGCGGGGGCTCAGGCGGCCCCGCCGTTCACCCAGCCGCGCACGATGTTGGCCACCGCCGCCGGGTTTTCCTTCGCGAGCTGGCGTGCCGCTTCCAACCGCAACTGGCCGACCGGGTCCTTCAGTGCCAGCGTGTCTGTGCCTGTCTGGCCCGGCGGCGTGTCGCCGCCCACGATTTCATTGATCTGGGCGCCGGGCTCCGAGGCCGGAGGTGGCGCCAGCACCGCCGTCATCGCCGGCTTGATGAGCGCGAAGACGATGGCCAGTCCGACCAGTGCCAACGCAGCCGGCGCGGCGGCGCTCTTGAGCAGGTCCATGAGCCAGGGCTGCTGCCACGGCGGCGTGCTGTCGGCCGTTGGCGCGGGCTCGGCACGGAACGGGGCGTTGATGACCTTGACCTGGTCGCCGCGCTCGCTGTTGAAGCCGATGCCCTGCTGCACGAGCGCGGTGAGCTGCTCGAGCTCCTTGTCGCTGAGCGGGGCCGCAGTGGTCTTGCCCTTGGCATCGGTGTTGGCGCGGTGGTTCACCACCACTGCCGCCGAGAGGCGTTTCACCTGCCCGACAGCAGCGCGTGTCACGGTGACGGTCTTGTCCAGTTCGTAGCGCGTGGCGCCTTCGCGGGTGCTGTTCGCTCCTGCGCCACCGGCGCCGGCGCCTTGCAGCGCCGCCGAGGCGCCCGTGAGTGGCGCCGTCGCGTTCACGGGCGGCTGGTTGCTGGTGGCGCCAGGCACACCCGCGGGGGCGGCGCTGCCCGGTTGCGTGCTCTCCTGCGAGCGCTGCTCACGGATGGCGATGCGCGCGTCGGCACCCTGGTTGGGGCGGTAGGCCTCGGCCGTCTGCATGACCTGCGAAAAGTCGATCTCGGCGGTGACGCTGGCGCGCACGTTGTCGCGGCCCACCACTGGCTCCAGCAGCGCCAGCACGCGGCGCAAGTGCCCGGCCTCGACCTCGCGACGGTATTGCAGCTGCGCGCTGTCCAGGCCCTCGGCGCCGTCGCTTCCCTGCGTGCCCGAGAGCAGCGTGCCACTGCCATCGAGCACGCTCACCGACTTGGGGTTGAGTTCGGGCACGCTCGAGCTGACCAGGTGCACGATACCGGCGAGTTGCCCGCGGTCGAGCGTGCGCCCGGGGTGCAGGTTCAGCACCACGCTGGCGCTGGGCTTTTGCTGCTCGCGGAAGAAGCCGTTCTGGTGCGGGATGGCCAGATGCACGCGGGCCGATTGCACAGAGGCCAGGCTCTGGATGGTGCGCGTGAGTTCGCCCTCGGTGGCGCGCTGCACGTTCATGCGCTCCTGCCCTTGTGTCTGGCCGAACGGGGACTTGTCGAGCAGCTCGTAGCCGGGACCGCCCGTTCCCGCGCCCTGCCCGCCGGAGGGCAGTCCGGCGGCGGAAAGCTTCATGCGCAGCTCGTGCACGCGCGAAGCGGGCACCATCAACATGCTGCTGCCCTCGTTGAAGCGGTAGGGCACGTTCATCTGCGTCAGGCGCTCGATGACCTGGCCGCCGTCCTTCTCCGAGAGGTTGGGGAACAGCACGCGGTAGTCGGAGGTCCGCGCGGCGCCGCTGAGCACCACCAACACCGCCACCAGCGCGGCCACGCCGGCCAGCGCCATCAGTTGCGTGCGGCCGGGCAGGCCGCGCCAACGGTCCACGAAGCCCGGCCGCGTCACGGCACCACCCGGCTGCAAGGTGATGTTGCTGAGAGCGTTGGCGTTGGCGTTGGGGGCGACGGGCGCGATGGCGTTTTCCATGCGAGGAACGGGTTGCAATAGCACCGAATTGTTGGCGGCGTGCTCTCACGCGGTGGTGGGAGAAGCCTGCCAAAGCCCGCCCTCTTCGCGCCCGGTCGGCAGCCGGCTGTGGCTACAGTGCAGACACCGTGAAATGCGCATGAATCGCCATGAACGAAGTCAGGCTCAAGCCCTTCGATTTCCATGCCGCCCTGGCTCGTGCCGGGCTGCAGCCCAACGGCATGCCCGCCAGCGATGGTGTTGGAGCCCTGGGCGCGCCGGCTGGCGGCTTCAAGGCCGCGATGGCCCAGGCGCTGCAGGGTGTGAGCCAGTCCCAGCTCGAGGCTCAGCGCCTGCAGCGCGAGCTGAGCCTGGACAACCCGGCGGTGAGTGTCGAAGAGACGATGCTCGCGATGCAAAAGGCGAATATCGGATTCCAGGCCACCTTGCAGGTGCGCAACCGCATGGTGCAGGCCTACAGTGAGATCATGAACATGCAGGTGTGAGGCGCAGCACTGGCGCGGTCAGCAACGGGCCACCTTGGGCGATGTGCCGAGCGGATCGCACACGCGCGCGCGTCCGAAGCGCGTCACGTGCACTTGCAACTTCCGATCGCCAGAGCTGAAGACGGCGGCCAGCACGGGGCTGGCCTGCCCCTCGGCGTCCAGACGCACGGCCTGGGATCGATCGAGACTCACGCCCGGGTGCTCGCGCCCGGGCACGGTCTTCAAGCGGCAGCCAGAAGGCTGGCCGGCGGACGGCGCCACCGGCGCACCGGGGGCGTCCGCTGCCACTGCGCAGGGGCAGGCTGCC
Source organism: Burkholderiales bacterium (assembly GCA_031401195.1). Classification (GTDB taxonomy): domain Bacteria; phylum Pseudomonadota; class Gammaproteobacteria; order Burkholderiales; family Burkholderiaceae_C; genus Rubrivivax. The sequence goes on along the minus strand of JANNRI010000157.1, from coordinate 21,417 downwards.
TGGGTCGCGACCGACCAGCACCATGCCGCACCGTCGGCACGTGCCTCCACGTGCAACGCGCTGCCACGGCGCGCGGCCTCGTGGCGCGCATCGGCAATGTCCACCGCCAGCATCTCGGCCGCACTCTGCAGCCGTTCAGCGCGCAGTCGGGCGGCCATGCCGGGCACGGCGATGGCGCTCAGCACGGCCAGCACTGCCATGGCGATGGCCAACTCAATCAGCGTGAGGCCGCGTTTCATCGGTTCCAGCACATGCCGTCAGGGCCGAGCGTGGCAAAGCCCTGGCGCACTTCGAGGGTGAGGGCAGCGCAGCCCTTGTCGCCCTGCTGCGGTCCGCCGGCGGCGGTCTCGGCGCGGGCCTGGTAGGACTCGACGCCCTGGGCGGCGAGTGCAAGCCGGTAACGCCCGCCCCGCGTCGCGGTGGCGATGTCGAGCGTGCGCAGCTCGGCGGCGTAGGTGCCGAACATCTCGCGATGGTGTTCTTGTGCGATCTGCAGTTTCTGCAACGCCTCGATCGCCTCGCCGCGCCCGGCGCGCTGCCACTGGCTGCGGTAGGTCGGCCAGGCCATCGTGGCCAGGAGCGCGCCGACGACGCTGGCCACCAGCACCTCGACCATCGTGAAGCCGCGTCGCCTGTCCACGCCGTGCCCTGGGTTCAGCCGCGCTCGGCAGGGCCTGGGGCCGGCCGTGTCGCAGTGTGTGCTTTGGCGCCCGCGTCGCCGCATGGGTCCCCGCCCACGCTGGTGCGAGTGTTCGGGCGAATGTTCGGAAGAGTGTCCGGGAGAGTGTCAGGAAGAGTGTCCGCGCGGATGTCTGGGCGTTGGCCCGTGCGCTTGCCGATGCGCTGGCGCACCTGGGCGTGATCGATCCAGCGCTGCAACGCGCGTTGGTCCTCCGGCCGCTGCATGCGCCACTCGCAGCCGATGCGGGACCCGCCACCGCGGCCGGGTTGGCCGAGGGAGGAGATGTGCTGCAGCGTCAGGTCCACGCGCAGGCGCGTGCTCACGTCAAGCTCGACCGCCGCGCCGCACACACGCGTGCCGGGTGCCAACGAAGGCACATCGTCAGGCAGGCGCAGCGCGCAGCCGCCCAGGCTGAGGTCGAGCACGCGCAGTGCCAGAGACATGTCGGGGATGGCCGGGTGGCGCAGGTAGGCCACCGGGGCGGCCACGGGAGGAGTGACGCGGAAGCTCTCGCGGCGCTGGATGCGCAGCACCTCGTCGGGCAGCGCGGCTTGCAGCACGGCGCTGGCGTGGCCGCGTACCAGCACCAGCCCCGAGAGGTCGAACTGCAACTTGACGGGGCCGGGATGGGCAATGGCCATCACTTCGTCGGCCTCGAGCAGTGGCGTGAGATAGGGCGCGGTCAGCTCGGTGGCCGACAGAGCGAAGGCCAATCGCAAGGCCGACGCGTCCACCACCCACAACGTGGTGCGCAGTGCATGCCCGTCGGGGGCATGCAGGAGCACTGGCGTGGCGTAGTCGCGCAGTTCGTTCAGCAGCGCCAGCCGCGCGGCGGCGCTGGTGACGCGGTAGTCGCCGCGCGCTGTGTCGTCCATGCCCAGCGTGGGGCTGGCGCTCGAGGACTGCCGGAGTTCGATACGCATGGCCGACGCCTCAATGCAGGACGCGACGGCGCCCTTCGAGGGCCTCGTCGAGTGTCTGCAACCACGGTTCGGCCAGTTGCCGTATCTCGGCGTCGTTGACCAGGATGCGCTGCATGATGCGCGCCTTGGTCTTCGCCGCGTCTGCGCAGCCGGCATCGTCCGCCGGTGCCGCGTGTACCGCATGCCCGGAATGCGACGCATGTATTGCCCGCACCTCGAAAGCCGCGGCCCGCGCCGCCGGCGCTTCGGTGTCCATGAGCCTGGGGTCCTGGGCCGCGTGCTTGAGCTGGCTGATCAACAACACGCAAGCCCCTTCGAGCTTGACCACCTCGTCCCAGTTGCCGGCGCGCGCGGCATTGAGCATGTCGGCGCTGGCACGCTCGATGGCTTCGTAGTACGTGAGCAGTTGCGGGTCCATCGGCTGTCCGTGATGAAGGGGGTCAATGAAGGGAGGTGGTGCGAGTTCAGCGCGGGCGGCCGTCGCCGTCGGTCTGGTCTGCGATGGCGAGCCAGGCTTCTTGCAGGGGCCGCATCAGGCGCTGGCATTCCTCCAGCGCTGCGTCGTCGTTGCGCAGGTTGGCCAGCGTCAGCCGCACCGAGAGGTAGCTGTAGAGTTCATCAAGGTCACGCGCCAGGCCACCACCGGCGCGCAGGTCGAGCCCGCCGCGCAAGCCTTCCTCGACGATGCGCACGGCGCGGCCGATGGCCGAACCCTTGACGTCCAGGCGTTTGTCCTTCATGGCGCCGCGGGCCTGCGCCAGCGCTTCCATGAAGCCCTCGAAGAGCATCGCCACGAGCTCGTGCGGCGAGGCGCCGCCGACCTTGGACTCGACTCGTACTTGCTGGTAGAGGCCGCCGAGAGCGTGGCGGGCACCGGGGGTCGCGAAGGGGAGTGCGGTGGCGTACATCCTGGGGGTCTCGGCGCGCTGTGGATGTACCTCTTATCGGCTCCTGCCCGGGCCACTTGAGTGACCGGGCGCGCACGACGGCGTGCGCGTCGCTGCGGCTATTGCGCCAGCTGTACGCCAGATGTGCGACAGCTGTGCGCCAGCTGTGCGCTAGCTGCGGCTGCCGCTGACGTTCAGCCCGGCCAGCTGCTGCGAGACGTAGCTGTTGAGGGCGTTCAGCCGCGCCAGGTTGGAGTCCATCGCCGTGAACTGCTGCACCAGTCGGCTCTGGTAGCGCTCGACGCGATCTTCGAGCCGACTCTGCTTCTCGCTGTTTTGCGTGATGAGCTTGCGCAGGCCTTCGGTGCGGGTGGTGAGGCTTCCGTCCACTGCAATCAACTCGGTGGCCAGCTTCGCAAAGCGGCGCGCGAAGCCCTCGTTGGCTGAGGCCAGCGGGTCGGAGTTCGTGAACGCCTTCTTCAACTCGCCGAGGCTGCCCAGCGCGCGATCGAGTTTGGCGTTGTCGAGGCTGAGTGTGCCGTCGCGCTGCAGTTCCAGGCCGACGTCGGACAGGCGCGAGAACGTGGCCGACGCCGTTGAGTTGCCGTTGATCGCGGTGCGCATGCGCGAGAGCACACCGCCGACGGCGCTGTCGCCTTGCAGCGGGCCGCCGACCTTGGCCGCGGGGTCGTACTTGGTCTGCTCGCCGATGTATTTGGCCAGTTCGCTGTAGGCGGTGGACAGGCCCTTCACGGCTTCGGTGATGGCCGCGCGGTCGGGGCTGACATCCACGTCCACGGGCGTTGCGCTCTGGCCGCGCAGGCGCAGCGTGAGGCCCTCGACCACACCGGTGAGTTCATTGCTGGCAGCGGTGACGGTGATGCCGTTGACATTGGCGACCGCGTTGGCCGCGGTCTGGCTGAGCAGCATGCCGGTGGTGCCGCCCGGTGGGTCGAAGGCGAGGCGAGACAGGCCCGCGGCGTCGGTGTCGTTGCCGTCGCCATCGGTGGCGCTCAGGCGAAATCCGTTGCTGGCGCCGGTGGCCGTGGAGCGCAGGGACAGCCGCGTGCCGCTGGTGTCGTTGACAAGGCTGGCCGTGACGCCGGCGCCCAGTGCATTGATCTTGTCGCGCAACGTCGTCACCGAATCGGCGGCGCTTACGTCCAGCGTTACCGCGGCGGTGCCCGCCTTGGGCGCGAAGGCGGCCTGGCCCGCGCTCCAGGTGCCGAGTTCCAACGTGAGCGTGCCCGCGCCGACCAGCGCCGTGGCGTCGACGAACGTGGTGCCCGAGGCCAGCGTCTGTGCCGCTGCAAGCGAGGTCACGCTGACCGAGTAGCTGCCGGCCGCGGCCGAGCTGCCGCCCACCGCCGTGACCACCGCCTCGTTGGCGCTCTTGGCCGTCGATTGCGCCCACAGGCTGCTGTCCTTGAGCTTGTTGGATGCGTCCTGCACGCGCGAGACGAAGCTCTGGATCTGGCCGAAACTGCTGACCTTGGTCTGCAGCTTGCTGGCTTCGGATCGCATCTGCTCCAGTGGGCGACGCTCGACTGCCACCAACTGCGTGAGCATGGTGTTGAGGTCGACGCCGCTGCCGATACCGAGCGAGGTCAATGCAGGCATGAGGTTCTCCCGGGGCGCGGCCAGCGCGATGGCTGGCGCGATCAATTGGCCTAAGGGCTCGTCAGGGTGGCAGGCGCAGAGACACCGCGCGAACCGCCCCCTCAGAGCCCTTTATCGACCTGCCCGAGCAGGCCTTGAGCGGAAGTTGTGAACTATCGTTGCAGCAGACTCAGCACCTGCTGCGGCAACTGGTTGGCCTGCGCCACCATCGCGTTGCCGGCCTGCTGCAGGATCTGCGAACGGCTCAGTGCCGCGGTCTCGGCGGCGTAGTCGGCGTCCATGATGCGGCTGCGCGCCGCGCTCTGGTTCTCGGTGCTGACCATCAGCGTGGAAATGACGTTGTCGAAGCGGTTCTGCACGGCACCGAAAGAGGCGCGCTGCGAGTTGATGGCGTCGATGGCTAGGTCGATGGCCGCGATCGAGGCCAGCGCGAAGCTGCCGTCGCTGCCGGCGATCGAAGTCGTGGGGTCGGTACTGACGGCGGCGCCCACCGCCGCGGTGATGGTGGCGCTTTGCGTCCAGTCGAAGGCGTTGACCTGAATCTGGTCCAGGGTGGCCGAGGTGTTGGCGCCCACCTGGAACGTGCTGGTCAAGGTCGTGGCCAGAATGTTCTGGCCGTTGAACTGCGTGCCGCCGAGCGTGCGCGCCGACTCGCGGGCCAGGGCCAGGTACTCATCGTTGAGGCTGGTGCGGTCGGCCGTGGTGTTGGTGCCGTTGGCGGCCTGCACTGCGAGTTCACGCATGCGCTGCAGCATGTCGCTCACCTTGCCCAGCGAGCCTTCGCCCACCTGCGCCATCGAGATGCCGTCGTTGGCGTTGCGTATGGCCACGTTCATGCCACGCACCTGCGTGTGCATGCGCTCGGCGATGGCCAGGCCCGCAGCGTCGTCCTTGGCGCTGTTGACGCGCAGGCCCGAACTCAATCGCTGCATCGATACGGCCAGCGCGTTCTGGCTCGTGCTCATGTTGCGCTGCGCGTTGAGCGAGATCAGGTTGGTGTTGATGGTTTGCGGCACGGCAGGACTCCTTGCGATAGGGCGCTTGCAACGTCGGGTTTCTGGCGATTGAATCGCCTCGAATCCCCCGACGCATGGGAGCGAAGCGCTGTCTCGTCAGATTAAGGCCCGACGCCGGCTGGGGTCCCTTGATAAGAGGCCCGAACCGGGGCCAGATCGCTCCCGCGCCTGGCGGATGTGGCGGATGTGGCGGATGTGGCGGATGGCCGTGTCGGCCGTGTCGGCTGCCGCCCAATGAAAACAGGGGCCCACCGCGGCAGCGGCTGGCCCCTCGAGCAAGGAGGGTGGCCGCGCTTCAGCGCAACAGCGCCAGCACCTGCTGCGGCAACTGGTTCGCCTGCGCCACCATCGCGTTGCCGGCCTGCTGCAGGATCGACGCCCGCGACAGGTTGGACGTCTCAGTGGCGTAGTCCGCGTCCATGATGCGGCTGCGCGCGGCGGTCTGGTTCTCCACCGAGACCATCAACGTGGAGACGACGTTGTCGAAACGGTTCTGCACCGCGCCAAAGGTCGCACGTTGCGTGTTGACCGCGTCGATGGCGGCGTCGATGGCGGTGATCGAGGCGAGCGCGAAGCTGCCGTCGGTACCGGCGACTGCCGTCGTCGGGTCGGTGTTGACCGCAGCGCCGATGGCGGTGGTGATGGCCGCCACGCTGGTCCAGTCGAAGGCCGCCACCGAGATCTGGTCCAGCGTCGCAGAGGTGTTGGCGCCGACCTGGAAGCTGGAGGCGGTGGTCGTGGCCAGGATGCTCTGGCCGTTGAACTGCGTGCCACCCAGCGTGCGCGCCGATTCCTTGGCGAGTTGCAGGTACTCGTCGTTCAGGCTCGTGCGGTCGCTCACGGTGTTGGTGCCGTTGGCGGCCTGCACAGCCAGTTCGCGCATGCGCTGCAGCATGTCGCCGACCTTGCCGAGCGAACCTTCCGCCGTCTGCGACATCGAGATGGCGTCGTTGGCGTTGCGGATGGCGACGTTCATGCCGCGCACCTTGGTCTGCATGCGTTCGGCGATGGCGAGGCCGGCGGCGTCGTCCTTGGCGCTGTTCACACGCAGGCCCGAGGACAGGCGCTGCATCGATACGGCCAGAGCGCTTTGGCTCGAGCCGAGGTTGCGCTGGGCGTTCAGCGAAACGAGGTTGGTGTTGACCGATTGAGGCATTTGATGAGACTCCAGATACTTTCAAATTGAAGGGTGATGGACCACAGGCATGTCAGCGGTTTGGGGCAAGTGGCTCCCTCTCTCCTTTGGAAGCCGCGCACCTTTTACCTGCCGTCCCGCCGTGCCTGCGTTGCCACAGGCCCGTCGGAACTCGCCCGGGCAACCCGTCGCCGTGGATGCCGCCCCTGGATGGGCGGTGCAACCGCGGCCCGTTCCGCTCCGGACCCGCGCCCACTTTCGTGAGCACGTTGAGCCGGTTTTCGGCGTACCCGATCGGAGCTTTAGCACCTTCTTTCGCCGCCAGTTCCAAGAAGTCGTGGCGCGTGGGGGTAACGAACTGGCCCGCCGAACCCTGCCATTTCGGCGGCCTGTGCCCGGACTTGAAGCCCATCATTGCGAACGTGTGCCCGGGCGTTGCATTCCGCACCGTCGAGCGGATTGCACGTCTGACCCATGACACATCCGACCCCTCGCAAGTTGCACATCGGTGGCGCCGAGGCCCGCTCGGGTTGGGAGGTGCTGGATGTGCGCAAAGCCGCACATGTCGACCATGTGGGCAACGCGCTGGACCTCTCGCGATTTGCCGACGGCACCTACGCAGAGGTCTACGCCTCACATGTGCTGGAGCACTTCGACTATGTCGACGAACTGCCGCGTGTGCTGGACGAGTGGTACCGGGTGCTCGCGCCCGGCGGCGTGCTGCGCGTGTCGGTGCCCGACATCGACATCCTCTCTCATCTGCTGTTGCAGCGGCACGTGCTCGACGTCAACCAGCGATTCCAGGTGATGCGCATGATCTTCGGCGGCCAGACCCATGCGCACGACCATCACCGCGTTGGGCTCAATCAGGACTTCATGGCCGCGTTCCTCGACCGCGCAGGGTTCGTCAACCTGCAGCGCGTCGGCCGGCACGGACTGTTCGCAGACACCAGCGAGACAGTGGTGTTGGGCACGCCGATCAGCCTGAATATCAATGCCCACAAGCCTTCGGCACCGATGCCCGCTGTGTCGGCGCTTGCCGGCACGGAGAGCGAGGCATGATGCCCACGATGTCGATGTCGATGTCTGGCCGCAGCGGCCCGGGGCAGCGGCACTGGGAGCAAGGCGTCGCGCACTTTTACAAGCGCGACTGGACGGGCGCGGCGCGGGCCTTCCGGCGCGCGGTGCGCGCGGCGCCGGGCGATGCACTGTTCTGGATCAACCTGGCCAATGCATACCGCCACGCGGGTGACCACACTCGCGCGCTGGCCGCCGCCGAGAAGGCCCTGGCCATAGACGCTACGCAGGCTCTCGCGCTGCGCCTCCAGGGCGAGGCGCTGGCTGGCCTGCACCGCTATCCTGAAGCCGCGGCCGCCTTCGAGCGCCTGGAGGCGGGTGGTGTGCGCGAGGCCGATGCGATGTTGCAGCACGCGGCCATGCTGCAGGCCCTGCGCCAGCCCATGGAGTCGGTGAAGCTGCTGATGGAGGCGGCCGCCATCGAGCCCACGATGCTGCAGCTGCACGCGATGATGGCCACGGCTTTTCGTGACATGGCGATGCAGCACGAAGCCATCGAGTGCCTGCAGACGGTATTGGCGCTGGACCCGGGCCACATGCAAGCGATGGCCCACCTCTCCTACGAGAAGCGGCATGTCTGCGACTGGGCCGACCTCGACCACGATGTGGCGCGCCTGACGCAGGCCCTCGCCACGGCACCCGCCGGCCTGGCGCGGCCCGCGAGCGTGTTCAGCCTGCTCTCACTGCCTTTGGACCCGGCGCTGCAATTGGTTGCCGCGCGTGGCGAGGCACTGGTCGCCACGGTGGGTGCGCGCGAGCTCCCGCCGCTCACGGCAGCGCAGCGCGCGGCACGCACTGAACGGCGGCCGCGCATCGGCTTGCTCTCGTTCGACTTCCACGAGCACCCGGTCTCGCAGCTCATCGTGGAAATGCTCGAGCGCATCGACCGCCGGCTCTTCGACGTGGTGCTGTACTCCACCGGGCGTGACGATGGTTCGGCGTTGCGCCAGCGGCTCATTGCCGCGGCCGACAGCTTTGTCGAGCTGCGCGGCACGGGCGATGCACTGGCGGCCGAGCGCATCCGCGCCGATGGCATCGACATCCTTGTGGACCTGCAAGGCCACACCCGCGGCCATCGCAATGCCATCCTGGCGCGGCGTCCGGCACCACTGCAGGTGGCCTACCTCGGTTACCCAGGCAGCACCGGGGCTCCCTACATCGACTATCTGGTCGGCGACGCCGTGGTCACGCCCGTGCAACTCGAGCACCTGTACAGCGAAAAACTCGCGCAGATGCCGCTCACCTTCCAGCCCAACGGCCGTTGGCGCCCACTGCCCCAGGCCATGACACGTGCCGAGGCCGGCCTGCCGCACGATGGCTTCGTGCTCTGTGCCTTCAACCACACCTACAAGATCCTGCCCGAGGCCTTTGACACCTGGTGCAGCGTCATGCGCGAGGTGCCCGGATCTGTGCTCTGGTTGAAGGAGACGAACGGCCAGCTGCACGACAACGTGCGGCGGGAGGCCGAGGCGCGCGGCGTCGAAGGCGGGCGCATGGTGTTTGCCAAGGCCGTGTCGTACGCCGAACACTTCTCGCGGCTGGCACTGGCCGATGTCTTCGTCGACACCTGGCCCTACAACGCGCACACCACGGCGGCCGATGCGCTATGGGCTGGGGTGCCGGTGGTCACGCTTCATGGCAACGGATTTGCCTCGCGCGTGGCGGCCAGCGTGCTGAATGCCGCCGGTATGGCGGAGATGGCGTTCGGGCGGGTCGATGACTACCGGCAGGCGATCCTGGCGCTGGCCGCTGACCCGCAAGTGCTGGCAGAGTACCGCGAGCACCTGACATCGCGCCGCATGGAGTTGCCTCTGTTCGACAGCGAGCTCTATACGCGCGAGTTCGAGGCGCTGTTCATGCGCATGTGGAAGCGCTGGGTGGCGGGGCTGGCTCCGGAGCACCTGCTGGCCAATTGAAGCGGCCTGGCGGTGTGGTCGCGCCCGCACGTGCGGCGCAGAGCAGGCGTCGTCCCAGCATGCCGGTCACGCGCCGCAGCAGCCAATTGGGCGTGGCGCCGCTGGCCATCGCTCATGGCGGTCTGCGCGGGGCGATGGGCAGTGGCGCCTAGGGTTCGAGCGCTTCGGGCTCGCGCACCACGGTCACCGGCACCGGGCTCGCGCCAAGCACGTGCAGCGTCACCGAGCCGAGCCCGCCGGCGCCCGGCACGGCGCCTTGGCCCAGTGCGCCCATCACGATGGCGTCGCAGGCGTAACTCTCCGCCAGCTCCACCACCAGGTGTTCGGCGGTGCCGCCGGCAACCTCGCTCTCGTACTCGACGCCGGCCGCGTCGAGCAGCGCCTCGGCCTCGCGCAGCAGGTCGGCGCCCGCCGCGCGGCGCAGTTCGGCAAGGCGCTCGGCATCGTGTGTCACAACCACCTCGTACAGCGAGGCAGGCTCCTGGACGTTGACCAGCACGTACTCGGTCGTCACCGCCGCCAGGCGCAGCGCGTGGCGCACGGCGGCCAGCGCGTGGGTCGACCCGTCGACGGGCAGCAGGATCTTCAGCGGTGCGTTCATGGGCGGCCTCCTGGCGGCAGTGGCGGGGCCATCATCGCAGAGGACCCGCGGTGGCGGCGTAGGCCTCGGGTGCCCCCGGAAGCGGCACGGCCAGCACAGCCGCGTTCGAGGTCGAGATTCAGGCCTTGAGCAGTTCCGCGCCTTGCCGCGTGATCCCTTGAAGGAACGCCTCGCAGCGCGCCAATTGTTCGAGACTGACGAATTCATCGGCTTGGTGCGCCTGGCCGATCGAACCCGGCCCGCACACGACCGTGGAGATTCCGGCGCGCTGGAACATGCCGGCCTCGGTGCCGAAAGCGACATTCGTCGTCCGGCTGGCTCCCGCCAGCCGCAGGGCCAGAGTCACCGCCGGTTCGTCGGCCCGCGCCTGGAAGGCCGGCATCTCGCACAGCGTTTCGAAGCGGAAGCCCGTGGTCGGATCCACTGCCTTCATGGCCGGCTCCAGCGCACGAGCGCTTTCGACCACCTGCCTTTGCAACACCTCGGCGTCCACGCCAGGCAGGTTGCGGAACTCGTAGTGGAAGCGGCAGTCCTCGGGCACCACGTTGTCGGCGATGCCGCCGTTGACCACGCACACCGCGGCCGTGCTGTAGGGCACGTCGAAGCCGGCCTGGCGGGCTTCGGTCTCGCGCAGTTTGTCGCCGATGCCGGCGATGCGGGCGATGAGCCGTGCCGCGGCTTCCACCGCGTTCACCGCGTGCGGGGTCAGGGAGCTGTGTGCGGCATGCCCACGCACATGGCAGCGCCAGCGGTACACGCCCTTGTGCGCGATGGCTGGCACCATCTCGGTGGGTTCGCCGACGATGCACAGGCGCGGCGCGCGACCGGCCTCGCGCAGATCGGCCAAGTCGGCGAGCAGCCGGCGCACGCCGAAGCCACCCACCTCCTCGTCGTAGCTGAACGCGTAGTGCAGCGCGTAGGGAAGGTCGGCGTCCAGCCAAGCCTGCGTCTGCGCGACGACGGCGCCGATGTAGCCCTTCATGTCGGCACTGCCGCGGCCGTAGAGCTTGCCACCCTCGGCATCACTCGCGACGTGGGCCGATAGCGGGTCGCGGCTCCAGGCCTGGCCGACCCACGGCACCGTGTCGGTGTGGCCGGAGAGGATGAGGCCGGCGGGCTTGCCCGTGCCCAGCGTGGCGAACAGATTGGCCTTTCGGCGCTCGTCGTCGTAGGTGAGCCGCAGCGGCACGCCGAGCGTGCGCAGCGCGTCGGCGATGGTCTCGATGAGTTCGAGGTTCGACTCGCTGCTCACGGTGTTCATGCGCACCAGGCGCTGGGCCCACTCGAGCGCCGCCGCGCCGGGAGTGGCGCGGGGGGTGGGAGTGATGGGAGCGATGGGAGGGCGGGATGGGTCGGTTTTGTCGTCCATCGGCAACTCTACCGCCAGGCCGCGGCGCTACCATGCCCCATGGGCGCTGCCAACGACGATTCCGTAGCCGCCATCTCTGCGCTGGTGAACCCGGCAGCCATCCGCAGCGCGGCCGAACGCATCAAGCACGATGTGCGTCGCACACCGCTGTGGCGCCTGCCCGGGGCGGCGCTGGGCCTGCGCTGTGCCGAGGTGTGGCTCAAGCTTGAGCAGTTGCAGGTGGGCGGCAGCTTCAAGGCCCGCGGCATGTTCAACCGGCTGCGCTCGCACGAGGTGCCGGCTGCCGGGGTCGTGATCGCCTCGGGGGGCAATGCCGGCATCGCTGCCGCTCTGGCCGCTCGCGCTGTGGGCGCACGGTGCGAGGTATTCGTGCCTGAGACAACGCCGCAGTCCAAGCGCGACCGGTTGCTGGCCGCGGGTGCGCGCATGGTGGTCGCGGGCCCGAGTTATGCCGAGGCGTTCGAAGCCTGCATGGCGCGCCTGGCCGCCACCGGCGCGATGCTCATGCACGCCTACGACCAGCCCGAGGTGCTGGTGGGTGCCGGCACGCTGGCGATGGAGATCGAGGCCGACGCCGGCGTGCCCGACCGCGTGCTCGTGAGCGTGGGCGGCGGCGGTCTGATCGCCGGCATCGCAGCATGGTTCGAAGGCTGCACGCGTGTCGAGTCGATGGAGCCGGAGACGGCGCCGACCTTGCACGCAGCACTTGCGCACGGTGCACCCGTGGAGGTGGAGGTCTCGGGCATCGCCGCCGACTCGCTGGGCGCGCGGCGCATCGGCCGCCTGGCCTGGCCGATCTGCCGCCGGCACGTGGTGGCCTCGTACACGCTGCCCGACCCCATCATCGCCGCGGCGCAGGCGCGCTTGTGGAACGACCTGCGCCTGGCCGTGGAGCCCGGTGCCGCGCTGCCCATGGCCGCGCTGTGGGCCGGCGCCGTGGAGGTGGCACACGACGAGCGCGTCGCGGTGATCGTGTGCGGGGCGAACTTCGACCCCGCGGCGATCGGCTGAACGGGCGGTGCGCTGGCTATGAGAAACGTGACCTGGTCTGCAGTCACGGGATCAGGCCGGCGGGGCGCACTGCGGCGCTCATTTGCAGGATCAGGCCGGCGGGGCGCACTGCGGCGCTCATGTCCCCCGACCTCGCCCTTCGGCCTCGGTCTCCTCCTTGACTTCGCTCTGCAGCGCGCCCCGCCGGCCTGATCCTGCAAGCACGTGGGCTGCTCGAAGGTCAAAAGCAAGACTCACCAACACGGCCTGCCACCGAGGGTGTCAGGCCAACGGCGCCGTGCGCATGATCTGGGTGGGCGTGGGCGCCGGCCAGCCGTTGTCCTTGGCGGTCTGGATGATGGCCTGGTTGGTGTCGAAGTACACCTGCCAGTAGTGGCTGGTGTGGCAGTGCGGGCGCACTGCGATCACCGGCCCGACGAGGTTCATGTCGAGCACCGAGACCTCGGGCGCGGGTTCGGCCACCACGTTGGGGATCCTGGCCACCGCCGCACTCAGCAGCCCCATGGCCTGTTGCGGGTCCACGCTGCCGGCGAGTTGCGCCGTGCGCTCCACGCGGCGCGTCGGGCGCGCCGAGTAGTTCATGATGGTCTCGCTGAATATCTTGCCGTTGCCCACCAGTGTGAGCACGTTGTCCGGCGTGATCAGCGCGGTGCCGAACAGGCCCAGCTCGTGCACGGTGCCGGTGACGCCGCCGGCCTGCACGAAGTCGCCGAGCTTGAACGGCCGCAGCACGAGCATGAAGGCGCCGGCGGCGAAGTTGCCGAGCATGCCGCTCCAGGCCGCGCCGATGGCCACGCCCGCACCGGCCAGCATGGCCGCGAACGAAGTGGTCTGGAAGCCGAAGTAGCCGAGGATGCCCAGCACCAGCGCGATGTTCAGCGCCACCGCGACGATGGAGCCGAGGTACTTGGTGAGCGTGGGGTCGACGTGGTTGCGGCCGAGGCCCGCCTGCATCAGACCCACGACCTTGCCGATCAGCCAGCGCCCGATGATCCAGAAGGCGATGGCGGCGGCGATCTTCATCGCCAGCTCGGCGACGGTGGTGCTGAGAAAAGTCTGAACGGACTGCATGTCCATGGTGGGGTGCCCTCCTGGCGGCTTGGATGGTTCGGGTTGGTGCGGCCTCGTGGGGCCGGCATTCGAAGGCCGCGACGTTAACCGCCCGCGCGGCCCGTGCGGCAAGACCAAAGGTGAGTCAGCCGTTCAGTGCCTCAGGGCGTATCGCCAGCGCCACGGTCCCGCGCCGGCCCGGGCACCGCGCTGGGCCGCGCGCCCTGCACGGCCGAAGTGCATCGGCGCGGGCATGGCGCGGCCGGCGAGTGCAGGATCAGCCTGCGAGCAGCCGCGCTGCCGCGGCGTCGATGCTCACCCGCAGCTCGGCGAGGCTGCCGTTCACGGGGAACTGCGGGAACTGCGTGACGATGCTGGCCGGAGGGTGGATGAAGAAGCCGGCGTCCGCCGCACCCAGCATGCCGGTGTCGTTGTACGAGTCCCCGGCGGCGATGACCTGGTAGTTCAGGCTCTTGAGCGCATCGACGGCGTGCCGCTTCTGGTCGGGCTGGCGCAGCTTGTAGTCGGCGACGAATCCCTCGCCATCCAACACGAGCCGATGGCAAAAGAGCGTGGGCCGGCCGAGCTGGCGCATCAACGGATCGGCGAACTCGTAGAAGGTATCCGACAGAATGATGACCTGGTAGCGGCCGCGCAGGTCGTCGAGGAACTCGCGTGCGCCTGGCATCGGCGCCATGCCGGCGATGACGGCCTGGATGTCAGACAGCTTCAGGCGATGCTGGCGCAGCAGTGCCAGGCGCCAGCGCATCAGCTTGTCGTAGTCGGGCTCATCGCGCGTGGTGCGTCGGAAATCAGCGATGCCGGTGCGTTCCGAAAAGGCGATCCAGATCTCGGGCACAAGCACGCCTTCGAGATCGAGGCAGACGATTTGCATGGGTGAATCGCAGTCGCCAACGACGGCACGCGCGGCAGAGGTGGAAGGCGGCGCGGATCGTATCGCAGCGGTGTGCTTTGCCGCCAGAGGCGAGGCCCCGTCGCGCGCGGGATACTGTGGTCCGAGGAGACCACCGCCATGACTCTAGAGATCTTCACGACACTCACTACCGAGCTGGCCGACCGCGTGCTGACCGTGAAGCTGAACCGCCCCGAGCAGCTCAACACCTTCAACGCGGCGATGATGAACGAGCTCATCGCCGCCTTCGACCGCGCGGACGCCGACGACGAAGTGCGCGCGGTCATCGTCACCGGCGCCGGCCGCGCCTTCTGCGCCGGCGCCGACCTCTCGTTGGGCGGCAAGACTTTCGACTACGAGGCGCGCGCCGACCGCCCGGGCGTGGCTGCGGCCACCACGGCCGACGGCCGCATCGACTGGAGCCAGGATGCCGTGCGCGACGGCGGCGGGCGCGTCACGCTGCGCATCTTCAATTGCCTCAAGCCGGTGATCGCGGCGGTGAACGGCCCCGCGGTGGGCATCGGCGCCACGATGCTGCTGCCGATGGACGTGCGCCTGGCGAGCGAGGGTGCGCGATTCGGATATGTGTTCGCTCGCCGCGGCATCGTGCCCGAGGCCTGCTCGAGCTGGTTCCTGCCGCGGCTGGTGGGCATCAGCCGCGCACTGGAGTGGACGATGACCGGCCGCGTGTTCGCGGCCGCCGAGGCGCTCGACGGAGGCCTCGTGCGCGAGGTGCTGCCGCCCGATGCGCTGCTGCCGGCCGCGCAGGCGCTGGCGCGCGAGATCGCGGACAACACGGCGCCCGTCTCGGTGGCGCTGACGCGCCAGATGATGTGGCGCATGCTGGGCGCCGCGCATCCGATGATGGCGCACCGGGTCGACAGCCGCGGCATCTTCTCGCGCGGTCGCTCCGCCGACGTGCGGGAAGGCGTCACGGCCTTCCTGGAAAAGCGGCCGGCCCGCTTCACCGACCGTGTCACCGAGGCGATGCCCGAGTGGTTCCCTTGGTGGCAGGATCCGGGCTACGAATGAAGCGAGGCCCGATGAACCCTGACGCGACCCAACAACCGCCCTTGCCAGCCGTGGCGCCCACAGGCACGGGGCAGGCGCCGGAGGCGCCGCAGGGCTTCAAGCGCTTTCGTGGCGAGTCTGGCTTCATCGGCGTCAATGGGCCGCTCTTCGTATTGCACGAAGGGCCGCTCTTCAAGCTGGGCTTACGCGTCGAGGCGCGGCACTGCAACCCGATGGGCGTCTGCCATGGCGGCATGCTCGCCACCTTTGCCGACATGCTGATGCCCATCGGCGCCATCACCCTCGTGCCGGAACTGCGGCAGCGCTTCCTGCCCACCGTGAGCCTGCAGGTCGACTTCATCGCCTCGGCCAAGCTCGGTGACTGGGTTGAAGGCCAGACCCAGGTGCTGCGCACCACGCGCACGATGGTCTTCGCGCAAGGGCTCGTGACGAGCGGCTGCGTGATGGCGCTGCGTTGCAGTGGCGTGTTCAAGATCGGGCCGCTGTTCGACCGCGAAGCGCTGGCGGCTACCGCTTCGAAGACCTGAGGCGGCCCGAAGTGGCCCGAAGCGGCCCGAAGTGGTGTGAAGTGGCCTGAAGCAGCCGGGCTTGTGTTTGCACCAATGGCTGGCCGCCCGGCCGCCGTGTTCAATCGGCCCGACGCCCTGAAACCCCGTCATCCAGCGTCAGGAGGATTCCCATGAACACCCGTCGCCGAGCCTTGCGCCGGCTCACCGACCTGGCCGCACTCGGCTCGCTGGCCGCGCTCGGCGTGGCCGGCCGCTCCGCACTCGCCCAGGGCGCCACCAAGGTGATCTTCGGCTACACCGCCGTCACCGACTTCGCCTCGGTCTTCGTGGCCAAGGAGGAGGGTTACTTCACCAAGCGCGGGCTCGATGTCGAGCCGAAATTCATCCCGATCAACAGCACGATCCCGGCGGCCATCCAGTCCGATTCGCTGCAGATCGGCGGCCCCACGCCGAGCGTCTTCCTGCAGTCGGTGGATGGCGGGCTCGACCATGTGGTGGTGGCCGGCGGTGGCGTCACTTCCAAGACCATCACCGGCTTCGGCCTCGTGGCCGGCGCCGGCTCGGGCATCCGCAAGCCGCAGGACGTGCTGGGCAAGAAAGTAGGCGTGCCCGGCCTCGGCGCCTTCCTGCACGTGACGTTCCGCGCCTGGCTGAAGAGCTCGGGTGTCGACTACAGACGAGTCAACTTCGTGGAAGTCTCGTTTCCCCAGCATGGCGACCTGCTGCGCGGCGGCTCGATCGACGCGGTGGTTACCGCCGACCCCTTCATGAGCCGCATCGTCGACAGCGGCGCGGGCTACGTGGCGAGCTACTACGCCACCTTTCTGCCCGAAGGCCAGCCGACCATCATCCACGTCGCCAAGCGCGAGTGGGTGCAGAAGAACGCCGCCGCGGCCAGGGCCTTCCGCGAGGCGGTGCAGGAGGCGGCCACGTTCATGGGGCAACCGCGCAACGATGCCAAGGTGCGCGAGCACATCGGCAAATACATCAAGCTGCCGCCCGAGGTGCTGGCGAAGATGCAGATCTCGCCGCCGGGGCCGGTGGTGAGCGAGAAGCAGTTGGCCTACTGGGTGGGGCTGATGAAGGATCAGGAGATGCTCAAGACCGAGTTGGCGGTGGCGACGCTGGTGGCGAAGTAGGGCGGGGCCGATCGGCCAGGGCGTTGCGCCGCTGATTCCGCTGAATCCGCTGATTTCGCTGAATCCGCTGATTCCGCTGATTCCGCCAGATCCACTGAATCCGCTGCCCCCGCTTCATCCCCCCGACCCGCCCCCGAGCCTGCGCCGCCGTGGCCGACCCGCTGATGTCGTTCGACGAGGTGTCCATCCACCTCGGCGGGCGCGAGATTCTCTCGCCCATCAGCTTTGGCGTGGCGCGCGGTGAGTTCGTCTGCGTCATCGGGCCTTCGGGCTGCGGCAAGACCACGCTGCTGCGCGCCGCGGCCGGCTTCGTGGCGCCAAGCAGTGGACAGGTCACGCGCGCGGGCACGGTCGTGCAGGGCCCCTCGCGCGAGGTGGCATTCGTCTTCCAGGACTATGGCCGCGCGTTGCTGCCCTGGCGTACGGTACAGGGCAACGTGGCGCTGGCGCTCGAGGCGGCCCAGGTGCCGGCGCATGAGCGGCCGGGGCGCATCGCGCAGGTGCTGCAGACCGTGGGGCTTGCCGAGCACGCGCGTTTGTTCCCGGCCCAGCTCTCCGGCGGCATGCAGCAGCGCGTGCAGATCGCGCGCTGCCTGGCCCAGCAGCCCTCGCTGATGCTGATGGACGAGCCCTTCGGCGCGCTCGATGCGATGACACGCGAGGGCCTGCAGGACGAACTGGCCCGCCTCGTGCGCGAGCAGAGCCTGACGGTGATGTTCGTGACGCATGATCTCGAGGAAGCCATCTACCTCGGCGACCGCGTCATCGCATTGCGCACCGCGCCCGGCCCCGGGCGGCCGAGCCTGGCGGCGCTGGTGGACGTGGGCATCGCGCATCCGCGTTGCCAGCTCGAGACCAAGGAACATCCGCGCTTCCTGCAACTGCGGCGCGAACTGTATGGTTACCTCGGACATCCCGGCTGACGGGTCTCGCGCCATGCTCGATCGAGCGCGGCCGTTCGTCTTCCCCCTGCTGCTGCTGGCGGGGCTGGAGGCCTGGGCACGCACCGCCGGCCGCAGCAGCGACGCATTGGCGCCGCCCACCGCGGCGGCGCGGGCCTTCGTTGGCCTGGTGACCGACGGGGGCCTCTTTGGGCCCACAGCGTTCACGCTCGGCAGCGCCGCACTGGGCCTGGCGTTGGCGGCGCTGGCCGCGGTTCCACTGGGCGCGCTGCTCGGTCTTTCGCGCCGCGCCGGCGCCGCTGCTTTCCTCACGGTGGAGGCGCTGCGGCCCGTACCCTCTGTGGCGCTGATTCCGCTCGCCATGCTCGTCTTCGGCTTCGGCCTGCGTTTGGAGGTGGGCGTGATCGCCTTTGCCACCTTCTGGCCGATGCTGGTGCTGGCGCAGGCCGCAGCGCGTCAGGTGGAGCCGCAATTGCTGGAGGTGAGCGCGGCGCTGCAGCTCACGCCCTGGGCGCGCTTGTGGAAGGTGTTGTTGCCGGCGATGCTGCCGCGCCTGTTCGTGGCACTGCGCCTGGGCGTGGCCATCGCGCTGGTGGTGGCGGTGACGGTGGAGATCGCCGCCAACCCGCATGGCATGGGCTACGCGATGATGATCGCGCAGCAAAGCCTCGACCCGGCCACGATGCTGGCGTGGCTGGCCTGGATCGGCTGCGTCGGCTGGCTGATCAACGCCGCCGCGCTGGCCTTGCAGCGGTGGCTGGCGCGGCGCATGGGCGAGGCGGGGGAATGATCGGCCCGAGCATCCGCCCGCGCGAGTTTGCTGCCTCGCTGGCCGTGCTCGCCACGCTGCTGGCGCTGTGGTGGGTGGCCACGCATGCCGGCTGGGTCAGCCGCGTCTTCGTGCCCACGCCCGAGGCCACGCTCGCGAGCCTGGCCGAGGGCCTGCGCGGCGAGTGGCTGGCCTACATGGCCGCCACGCTGCAGCGCATGGTGCTCGGCTTCGGCATCGCGGCGCTGCTGGGAGTGGCGCTGGGCGTGGCCATCGGCTCGTCGGCCACGCTGCGCGTGTGGATCGGGCCGACGCTGGAGTTCATGCGGCCGCTGCCGGCCTCGGCGGTGCTGCCGCTGGCGATCTCGCTGTTCGGCCTCTCGGGCGGCATGGTGCTGGCGGTGGTGGCCTTCGGCGCGATGTGGCCGGTGCTGCTGGCCACGATGCACGGCCTGGCCAGCGTGCACGAGCGGCAACGCGAGGTGGCGCGCGCGCTGCAGCTCTCGCGCACGGCGTTCGTCTTCAAGATCGGGCTGCCCCATGCGCTGCCCGACATCCTGGCCGGCCTGCGGCTCGCGCTCACGGTGTCGCTCATCGTGAGCGTGGTGGGCGAGATGATCGCCTCGCAAAGTGGCCTTGGCCAGGCGGTGCTGCTGGCGGCACGCTCTTTCCGCGCCAGCGAGTTGTTTGCCGGCATCATGATCCTGGGTGCGCTCGGCTTCGCGAGCAATGCCGTGCTCGCGATGGCCGAGCGCCGGCTGCTGCGCTGGCAGCGCCGCTGAGGCGGGCTTTCCTCGAGACCCTCCGCGCCCAGCCGGCCATCCCACGCAGACTTCCCCCGAGCGTCCCCATCCATCCACCGCTTCTTGCCCCGAGGAGAGCACCATGCCCCGCCGCTTCGTCGACCTCTCGATCTATCTCGAGAACGATGTGCTGTCCGACCCGCCCGGCTACGGGCCGAAGATCCAGTACTTCACGCATCAAAACACCTTCGAGCAGATCGCGCCCTTCTTCCCCGGCCTGAAGCAGGAAGACCTGCCCGATGGCGAAGGCTGGGCGGTGGAGCAGGTGACGCTGATCACGCACAACGGCACGCATCTCGATGCGCCGTACCACTTCCATTCGACGATGGACGCCAAGAACGGCGGCAAGAAGCCGGCGATCGCCATCGACGAGGTGCCGCTGGAATGGTGCTTCCAGCCCGCCGTGAAGCTCGATTTCCGGCACCTGCCCGACGGCCATGTGGTGACGGCGGGCGAGGTCGAGGCCGAGCTCGCGCGCATCGGCCACACGATCAAGCCGCTGGAGATCGTCGTCGTGAACACACGCGCCGGCTCGCGCTACGGCCAGCCCGACTACGTGGCCGCCGGATGCGGCATGGGCTACGAGGCCACGATGTATCTGCTGGAACGCGGCGTGCGCCTCACCGGCACCGATGCCTGGAGCTGGGACGCGCCCTTCGTGCACACCGCGAAGAAGTACGGTGAGACGCATGACGCGAGCCTGATCTGGGAAGGCCACAAGGCCGGGCGCGACATCGGCTACTGCCACATCGAGAAGCTGCACAACCTGGAGTCGGTGCCGGGCGACGGCTTCTTCATCAGCTGCTTCCCGCACAAGATCCGTGGCGCGTCCGCAGGGTGGACGCGGGCGGTGGCGATCTTCGATGACGCATTGATGGCGGCTTGACGCGCCGGCATCAGGGGTCGCAATCAGGGGTCGCAATCAGGGGCCGCAATCAGGGTCGCGGTCGTGGCTGCGGCAGCGCCACCACTGTTTCAGACCCGATTGAACGACCTCGATGGCGCCAGCGCAACGAGTCGGCGGCATCGAGGCCCCTACCATTGCGTCATGTCCGCCACCCTCGATCCGCTCCAGAGCTACGACATCGATCCGCAAACCGGCTTCATGCCGAGCTGGGAGCCGCAGGAGCGCTTCGGCGCCGGGTTCGAACCCTGGGACGAACTGGCGCCGCAGGT
Organism: Burkholderiales bacterium; assembly: GCA_031401195.1. Classification (GTDB taxonomy): domain Bacteria; phylum Pseudomonadota; class Gammaproteobacteria; order Burkholderiales; family Burkholderiaceae_C; genus Rubrivivax. The sequence goes on along the minus strand of JANNRI010000157.1, from coordinate 887 downwards.
CGGGCACTTGATCCGCAACCGGCGCATCCGCGAGCGGATTCGCGCGATCCCGCCGCTGGACTGGCGGCTGCTGCGGGGCCGCGCCGAGCGCGAGCGCGCCCTGACGCTGCTGTGTGTCTTTGCCAACGCCTACGTCTGGGGCGGTGCCGAGCCGGCGTTGCGGCTGCCGGCCACGCTTGCGGTGCCGCTGTGCGGGCTGTGCGACGAGATGGGCCGCCAGCCGATCGTCCACTACGCCGGCATGCAGCTCTACAACTGGCGTCGCGTCGACAAGACCCGGCCGCTGTCGGCCGACAATGCCGAGCTGCTGGTGCAGTTCCTGGGCGGGGTGGACGAAACCTGGTTCTACGTCGCCAACTTCGACCTCGAACTGCTGGCTGCCCACCTGCTGGTGGCTGCGCACGGCGCCGTGGCCGCCGCGGCGCGCGAAGACAAGGACGACCTCACCGGGCGCCTGGCCACCATCGCCGACGGAATGCCGGCCATCCATGCCGCGCTCGACCGCCAGCGCGAATGGACCGATCCGCATGTGTTCTTCCACCGCGTCCGGCCCTATGTGCAGGGCTGGCCCGCACCGGGGGTGGTCTATGAGGGCGTGTCGGATCAGCCGCGCCCGTTGATCGGCGGCAGCGCCGGCCAGAGCTCGGTGATCCAAGCGCTGGATGCGGTGCTCGGCATCGAGCATGCGCGAGCGCAGACCGGCGCCTACCTGCGGCTGCTGCGCGGCTACATGCCACCCGCCCATCGGCGATTCGTCGACGACTGCGAGCGCCTGTCGGGGCTGCGCAGCTTCGTCGCGCGTTCGACCCAAGGGGCCGATGCCGCCTTGCGCGATGCGTACAACGCTGCCGTCGAGGGCGTCACGCAATTCCGCACCCTGCATGTCC
>JANNRI010000156.1:0-1848 GCA_031401195.1 Burkholderiales bacterium | reverse complement strand
TGTTCTACAAGCCGGGCTACTACGCCGCCAACCCGCTCGAGGCGCTGATGGTCTGGAAGGGTGGCATGGCCTTTCATGGCGGCCTGCTCGGTGTCATCGTCGCGCTGGCACTTTATGCGCGCCAGCGCGGGCGTCGCTTCTTCGAGGTGATGGACTTGATCGCGCCTTGTGTTCCGCTCGGTCTGGCGTCGGGGCGGGTGGGCAACTTCATCAACGGCGAGTTGTGGGGCCGAGCGGCCGATCCGACCCTGCCCTGGGCGATGGTCTTCCCGCAGTCGAACTCGGCCATCGCGCGCCATCCTTCGCAGCTCTACCAAGTGGCGCTCGAAGGTGTGCTGCTGTTTGTGCTGCTCTGGCTGTATGCGCGCAAGCCGCGTGCGCTCGGTGAGGTCTCTGGCGCTTTCCTGGTGGGCTACGGCCTGTTGCGCTTCACGGCCGAGTTCTTCCGCGAACCCGACCGCTTTCTCGGCGTGCTGGCGCTCGGCATGAGCATGGGCCAGTGGCTGTGCGTGCCCATGGTGCTGGCGGGAGCGACGATCTGGGTCTGGGCAGGCCGCACACGCGGCAGAGCGGCATGAGGTGGGCGCGGCAGCTTGCGCTGGCCGGCGCGCTGGTGACAGGCGCAACGGGCGTGGCCTCGCAGCCCGTGGCCGACCCGGGCTGGGCTGCTGCGTTGAAGGCCCAGCGTTTCACCGAGGTGCAATCCACTGCCGCGGCGCGCATCGCTGCGCGGCCCGACGATCTCGACGCCTTTGCTGCATTGATCAACGCCACACTGGCGACCAACGATGCTGTTCAACGCCGTGCGGCATTGGCCCACCTTGAGTCGTGTGTGCAGCGCCTGCCGCAGGCCGCGGTGTGCCACTACGGCGTCGGCGCCGTGCTGGGCGTGCAGGCTGTCAATGACGGCATGGTCAAGGCGGCACTCAGCGCCGGGCGCATCCGAGATGCCTTCATCAAGGCGGTCTCACTCGATTCATCGCTTTATGTGGCGCACAGCGGCCTGGTGCAGTTCTACCTGCTCGCGCCCGGCATGATCGGCGGCAGTGTCGCCAAGGCTGGCGACGCCGCGCGCGCGGGGGCCGCCAAGCTGCCTGAGCACGCGAAGCTGCTGCAGGCGCTCGTCGCGATCGAGCGCAAGGAACTGGCCGAGGCCGAACGCTTGCTAGCGGCGGTGGCGATGGTGGCAGGTGACGACGACCTGGCGAACGACGTCGCTTCAGGCTGCGCGGCGGTCGGCATTGCGCACATGAGCGCGCAGCAACCCACGCGGGCACGGCCGGTGTTCGAGCGTTTGGTACGGGAGCGTCCTCAGCAGGCGATCGGCCACTATGGCCTGGCGCGCGTGCACAGCGACGCCGGCGCCTGGGATCTCGCGGTCGCCTTGCTGGAGCGCAGCGCCAGGCTCGAGGGTGCGGATGGATTGCCTGTCGATTACCGCCTCGGTATCGCCTGGCAGGCCAAGGGGGAACGCGACAAGGCCCGCGGCGCCTTCACCCGTTTCGTCACGGCGGGCAAGGGCAGCCCGAGGAGCCTCGACGACGCCAAGAAGCGCTTGACCGAGTTGTAGGAAAGCAGACCATGCGCCAGATCTTTCTCGACACTGAAACTACCGGCTTGAGCCCGGACAGCGGCGACCGCATCATCGAGATTGGTTGCCTGGAGATGGTCAACCGCCGGCTCACCGGCAACGACAAGCACTTCTACCTCAACCCCGAGCGGCCCAGCAGCGAAGGCGCGCTGAGGGTGCATGGCCTGACCGAGGAGTTCCTGTCCGATAAGCCGCTGTTCGCCGCGATTGCCGATGAGCTGCTGGCCTACCTGGCCGGCGCCGAGATCGTGATCCAC
>JANNRI010000155.1:0-2645 GCA_031401195.1 Burkholderiales bacterium | reverse complement strand
AACAACTTTTGCCGCTACATCTGCGGGCAAATCGTTAAACCAATTTGCATACGGGCTACTACCATCCTCTAAAAGTAGCTCGCGTATGTCATTAGTCATGATTCAATGGTAACATAAAAGATACCATTTGTTTTTTTAAATGTTCGTGGATGTGTTTTGAGGATAAATTTAGCGATTAATTTTATAGCTATTTAGGCAATAAATGCGCCGGCTAGGTGCCAATTTGATGGGTAAAATCCGTGGCTTTTTGCACCACGGCGCCCGCAGTCAACATCCGCTTCGCCATACATAAAACAGCCTGATCTTTGCTCAGCAGCGTCGCTTGGTGCTGCACGGCTAAGTCGATGAACCGCTGGTCATCGGGGTCTTTGCAAGCCCATTTGGCTTTGGGGGCTGGGTCAACCAGAGTTGCCAGTTGGTCGAATTTAGCCAGCACATCTGCTGCGCTGATTTGGTAAAAAGCCATGCGGGGCGTGATTTTGGGGTAAGTGAGCACGCGCTCCAGTTCGATGCGCATGTCGGCCGTGGCGATCCAGTTGAGCTGTTTGTTCTCCAAACCCGCGAGCAGGGCGGGTTTGAGGGTGGCTAGGTCTGGGTCGTTGAAGACGAATAAATCCAAGACAATATTTGTATCTAGGATGAGTTTGTTCTCGACCCGTAAATAAATGGGGTCAGAGTCCAATTTCGTTCACCATTGTTGTCCGTCGACTTGAGAATTGTCCTGAATTGGAATCCGACCCCATATATTTACTCAGGTTTTTTCGCGCGGGCTGAGCCTGCCACCATGTCGAATCTGAACAATCGGCACTCAATTGGTCCGTTCCACATGGGGACTCGGCGGGATTCTTTGAGGCGCATTTTGGTGGGGAGCTTCATGTCGGGCGTTAGCACGTGGGCGGTCCAGCCGGCGTAGTTTTTCTTCCAGTGGGTGGCCAGTTGGGGGAAGAACTCCGAACCTTCTAATCCAGCGTTTTCGGTTTGGGCGGTTTCGCGTTGGCCGAAACGGGGTTGGTCGGATTGTCCATCTTGTTCGAAATCGCCCGCATCGGGGTTGTAATTGGCGTTTTGATTCGTGTTCAGGCGTTGATTTTGTTGGCCATTTTGTTGTGCGTTTTCACGCCCACCACTACGTCTGGCGTTTTGTCCGGCCACACCGCTGATGCCAATCCGGTCGCCATACGGCGGGTTGACGATCATGATGCCGTTTTTCTTCTCGTTTTCGCATGGCGGCATGCGTTGCAGCGCATCTCCACCACGGAATTCCACCACGTCGGCCACGCCAGCGCGTTCTGCGTTGCGGGTCGCAAAGTCGACCATACGGAAAGACACGTCACTGCCAAAAATTTGAATATTTTCACGCTCAGACGTCGTCAATACTGCCTGAGCAGCTTCACTTTTGATAGCATCCCAGACGTGGGGTTGGTACGGTAGCAGTTTCTCAAACCCAAAGCGGCGGGTCGAGCCGGGGGCGATGTTGCAGGCGATTTGAGCCGCCTCGATGGCAATCGTGCCGCTGCCGCAGCAGGGGTCGTAAAACGGTGCAAAGCTGGGCTCGGCATCACTACCATCTTCTACTTCTTCATAAATCGTCTCTGCCCAACCGCTGGCGGCGATCATGGCAGCGGCTAAAGTTTCCTTTAACGGCGCTTCACCCGTGTCTTGTCGCCAGCCACGTTTGAAAAGCGGCTCACCCGAGGTGTCAATGTAGATTGTGACAGTATCTGTCGTTAAATGTGCGTAAATACGGGCATCTGGCCACTGTGTATTGACATCGGGGCGGATGCCGGTTTTGAATCGGAAGCGGTCGGCAATCGCGTCTTTGATTTTGAGTGCTGCAAAATTAAGCGATTGGAGCGGGCTGTGCTGCGCGGTGATTTCGATTTTGAAGCTTTCTTTGGGCGTGAACCAAATCTCCCACGCCACATTGCTGGCGGCTTCGTACAAATCTTGCTCGTTGCGGTACTCGCCCACATGCAGCTGCACCAGCACGCGCTGGCACAGGCGGCTGTAAAGGTTGAGCCGCATGGCGTCGCGCCAAGAAGAGCGCAAATTCACGCCGCCGCGCATGACGCGCAGGTCGTCACCCTGTAAGCCGGTGATTTCGTGGACTTCTTGGGCTAAAAAGTCTTCTACGCCAGCGGCGCAGGGGAGGAAGAGTTGAAGTTGGTTCATTGAATGTAGTTATTTATGCAAGATTATCCAATAGAGCCGTCATTCCCGCGAAGGCGGGAATCCACACTCGCCGCCATGGATTCCCGCCTTGCGGGAATGACGATGCTTTTGCGATTCAGCAATCTTGGTTTAAAGCAATTTTCGCAGATTGGTCGGCGCAATCTTCAAAGCATCGCGGTATTTGGCTACCGTGCGGCGGGCACAGTCTATGCCTTGCTCTTTCAGCATGGCGGCGATTTTGTTGTCGCTGAGGGGCTTTTTCGGGTTTTCAGCGGCAACAAACTGCTTGATCAGCGCTCGCACCGCCGTGCTGGACGCGTTGCTACCGCCTTCGGTGCTCAAACCTGAGCCGAAAAAATACTTCAATTCATAGGTGCCAAAAGGCGTGCTCATGTACTTGGCGGTCGTCACTCGGCTGATGGTGGACTCGTGCAGTCCCAGCTCATCCGCAATATCGCGCAACACCAGCGGGC
>JANNRI010000154.1:0-44824 GCA_031401195.1 Burkholderiales bacterium | reverse complement strand
CGCGGCAAGCGTGCGCGGAATGTGCAGCCGGACCATGCGGTTGACCAGCGGCGTGAGCGCGTAGCTGAACATCAGCCCGAGCAGCAACGGCACAAACACCGTGCCGGCCCAGTGCAGCGCTGCCAGGCTGGCCAGCACGGCCAGCACCACCAGCGAGGCGCTCGGCACATTGACCCGCGCCGGCAGCGTGATGCTCGGTTCGTCCAGGGCCGGCGCGAGCAAGGGCGGGACCGGACTGCCTGGAGCGGCCACGCCGGCGTCGTTGACCTCGGGGGTGTGCAGCGACATGCGACTCTCCGTGCTTCGGTCAACTCCGGCAGGGTGCTGCGCGGGCCGCGGCGTCACGGCGTGCGACGCCTCGCCGGCGCTCAACCCATCAACGCGTCGTAGGCCTGCCGGTCGGCGGCATAACAACTGCACGCTGCGGCCTCGAGCCGGCTGCGGTCGAGTACCGTCAGTTCGCCGCGGCGGTATTCGATCAGGCCGGCACGCTGCAACGCCCCGGCCGCCATGGTGATGCCGACCCGACGCACGCCGAGCATGTAGGCAAGGAATTCGTGCGTCACACGGAAGCGGTCGGCGTGGGCGCGGTCCTGGCTCATCAGCAGCCAGCGTGCCAGGCGCGGCCCGATCATGTGAAAGCGCAGGCAGGCAGCCGACGCGGCCAGTTGCGACATCATCACGTGGAGATAGCGCGCCAGGCTGCGTTGCAGCGATGGGCTGCACGCCAGCTCACGGCGAAATGCGCCGCTGCCGATGCGCCACGCCGAGCCCTGGCCTTGAACGATGGCCCGCAGCGGCGTCATCGGCACGCCCAGCGCCAGCGAGGCGCCCAGCATGCCTTCGCGCCCGACCATGCCGACTTCCAGGCTCGGGTGTTCGTCAACCTGGGTCAACAGCGAAATGAAGCCATCGACGGGGAAGTAGGCATGGCGCATCGGCTGCGCGCGCTCGCAGAGCGTTTCGCCCAGCACCAGTTGCACCGACTCGCAAGCTGCCAGCAGGTGCATGCGGTCCTTGCGCGGCAAGGAGGCGATCAGTTGGTTCTCGGGATGGGCCACAAGACCTGACAGGTGGTCGGCAGCAGGGGCCAAACAGTCAACTAACTGGCCCGACCGGTGCAGTGTGTGCGTGCGCGCGGCGAATCACCGTACGCCAGCGCACATAGCGCAATCGACGACCCCGCCATGTCGGCCGTCGCACGCAGCTGCGGCCCGCAGTTGACGGCCGGCGCCGCTTCAAGCCGCCGTCAGCAGCGGCTGCGCGGCCGGCAGCAGGCGCTCGTACTCGCGTTTGGCGACCGCGTAACACTCGCAGGTGCGCTGCTCGAGGCGGCCTCGGTCGAGCACCGCGATATGGCCGCGCGCATAGCGGATGACGCCGGCCTGCGCCAACTTGAGTGCCGCGGCCGTCACGCCTTCGCGGCGCACGCCGAGCAGGCTGGCGACCAGCTCTTGCGTCATCAGCAACTCGTCCGACGGCAAACGGTCCAGCCCCACCAACAGCCGGCGGCACAGTTGCTGGTCGATCGTGTGGTAGCGGTTGCACAGGGCCGTTTGCGCGACTTGCGCGATCAGGGCCTGCGTATAGCGCAGCAAGGTGTGCAGCACCGGGCCGGCGCGCTGGACTTCATCCTTCACGGCCTGCGCGCGCAGACGGTAGCCGCGGCCCGCGCTTTGCACCACCGCCCGGCTCGGCGTGGCGTTGCCGCCCATGAACAAGGAAATGCCGACCACGCCATCGTTGCCGATGACCGCGATTTCGGCCGAGCCACCGTCCTGGGTCACGTACAGCAGCGAGACGATGGCTGTGGTGGGAAAGATCACGAACGCGGGCGTGCTGCCCGATTCGCACAGAACCTGACCGCAGCGCAGGTCCACCGGCTCGAGGTGGACCTGCCAGCGGGCCCATTCGGCCGCCGGCAATGCAGCCAGCAGCTGGTTGTGACGCGGGTGAGGGGCTTGGCAAGGGTGTGCAGACATGACGCTCTCGAGGCATTGCTCAAGTTGCCATGATCTCGAGACCCCGCCTGCGCAGGAACCGGTGGGGACCGCGAATTTGCGTCGGCCCTCTCCTACGGCGCGCGGCGCCTGCCGCGCTAAACCGCGAAAGCGCGGTGCCAGCCGCGCTATGCCGCAGTGCGCGCGGGCAGCAGGCGGTCGTACTCGGTCTTGACCACCGCGTAACACTCGCAACTGCGCCGCTCGAGCCCGGCCCGGTCGAGCACCGTGATGCGACCGCGGGTGTAGTGGATCAGGGCGGCGGCCTGCAACTTGAGCGCACCTTCGGTCACCCCTTCGCGGCGCACGCCGAGCATGTTGGCGATCAGCTCCTGCGTCATCACCAGCTCCAGGCCCTGCAGGCGATCCAGGCTCAGCAACAGCCAGCGGCAAAGCTGCTGGTCCAGCGAGTGGTGGCGGTTGCAGACCGCGGTCTGGGACATCTGCGTGATCAGCGCCTGGACATAGCGCAGCAGCAGGTGCAATACCGGCCCGGCGCGCTCGAACTCGGATTTCATCAATGGCGCCGCCAGCCGGTAGCCAAAGCCCGCGCTTTGCACGACGGCGCGGCTGGGTGTCGATTCACCGCCCATGAACAGCGAGATGCCGACCAGGCCGTCAAAGCCGACGACGGCGATTTCGGCCGAGGCGCCGTCGTCCATGACGTAGAGCAGGGAGACGATCGCGGTGGTCGGGAAATAGACATGCTCGAGCGTGGCGCCGGACTCGTACAAGACCCGTCCGAGCGGCAACTCGACCTGCTCCAGGTGTGGCAGCCAGCGCTCGAACTCGGCCTCGGGCAATGCCGCCAGCAGTTGGTTCTGTCTCGGGCCGGTGGCGGTGGCGGTGGCAGCGGCAGTGCCCATGACGGACCTCCGAGGCGGGCAGCGGGCGCGCAACTCGCCTTGGCGAGCAGCGCAGGCATCGATTCTAGACGCGCTGGCCTCCCATCTGTTCCATACCGCACATGGCGACGCCCTCGCTAGCCCAGCTCGTCGGCCGCGTAGCCCCAGTGGACCAGTTTGTTCGGGTGGCGCGCGGCGCTGTCCTACAACGACGCGCGCCACACGCCGATGGTTGGGGCCGACCGCTCTTCCTAGAGTTCACTTGGTCATTGCCCCTCATCGACCCGCTTTCATTGGAGATTCACATGTACTTGCGCACCACACTCGTCGCCACCGCCGCCGCCCTCGTCTTGCTCACCGCTTCCGGCTGCGCCGTCACGCGCGGCCAGGAAACTGTTGGCGCCTACGTGGACGACACGGCCATCACCACCGCGGTCAAGGCGCGCTACGTCGAGAACAAGGAAGTCGACACGCTCAGCATCAAGGTCGAGACGCTCAACGGCACCGTGATGCTGTCGGGCTTCGCCAAGAACGCGACTGAAAAGTCCACCGCCGAGGCGCTGGCGTGGAAGGTCAACGGCGTGAAGGCCGTGAAGAACGAGATCACCGTCCGGTCTTGAGAACTGCTTCATTGTTTGCACCCTTCCCAACACCCACCGGATCGGAGACCCCTATGAACTTCCGCACTCTTGCCGCCACATTCGCCGCCGTGTCCCTGCTTGCCCTGTCCGGGTGTGCCGTCACACGCGGCCAGGAATCGGTCGGCGCCTATGTCGACGACGCCGCCATCACCACCTCGGTGAAGGCGCGCTTCGTGGACAACAAGGACGTCGATGCTTCGAGCATCCGTGTCGAAACGCTCAACGGCACGGTCATGCTGTCGGGATTCGCCAAGAACAGCCTCGAGCGCAGCACCGCCGAAACCATCGCCACGAAGGTCAGCGGTGTGAAGTCGGTGCGCAACGAAATCACTGTGCGTCCGTGACCGGGCCGGCTTTCCCTCTCGACCAACCAAAGGAAACCAAATGAACTGGGACCGAATTCAAGGCGATTGGAAACAACTCACCGGCCGCGTCAAGGAGCAATGGGGCAAGCTGACCGACGATGACCTCAGCGTCGTTGCGGGTCGCCGCGAACAGCTTGCGGGCATGATCCAGGAGCGCTACGGCGTGGCCAAGGACGAAGCCGAGAAGCAGGTCGCCGCGTGGCAAGTCAAGGCCACCGATGCCTGGTTCGCAAAGGACAAGGCTGCCAGCTGAGTCGACGCCAGCGCCGGCCGCGTCAGGCCGGCGCAGCGATCGCGGTGACCGAGTAGGCCGGCACAGGGTGGGTGAAGCCCTTCAGCGTCAACGGCCCCACCGGTGTCGACTCGACCAGCGCGCCCACCTTGGCCATGATCTTGCGCTCGACCAGCACCTGCCCACCCAGCGCCTCGGCGCACAAACGCGCCGCCAGGTTGGTGACGCTGCCGATGGCGGCGTAGTCCCAGCGGCCTTCGAAGCCGATCTGCCCGAGCGTGGCATAACCCTGCGCGATGCCGCAGCCCAGGCCCACGTCGAAACCACGTTTGCTCCACTCGGCGGCCAGCGGCGGGAAGGCCGCCTGTATCGCCAGCGCCATGCGCACGGCGGCTTCGGCCGGCTTGTCCATCGGCACCGGGTCGTTGAAGAACACCATCACCGAGTCACCGGCAAAACGCTCCAGCGTGCCGCCGTGCTCAAGCACCAGGCGGCCCAGGGCGGCGTGGAATTCGTGCAGCAGCTCCATCACCTCTTCGGGCTCGGCGCGGTCGGTGAAGGCGGTAAAGCCACGCAGGTCGGTGAAGACGACGCTGATCTCGCGCCGGTGCGTCTTCAGCAGTTCGGCGCCGCCACCGGTGACGATGGCTTCGGCGAGCTGGGGCGAGAAGAAGCTCTTCAGCCTTTCCAGCCGGCCCATTTCCACCACCTGCTCGCGCACACGGTCTTTTAGCGTCAGGTTCCATTGCGCCAGCTGCGCGGCCTGGTCCTTGACCTCGTCCTGCAGCGCCTTGATGCGCAGCAGCGAACGCACGCGCGCAAACAGCTCTTGCTGGTTGATCGGTTTGGGGATGAAGTCGTCGGCCCCGGCCTCGATGCCGTTGATGCGCTCCTGCTTCGGGTCGAGCGAGGTGCACAGCACGACCGGCAGCAGCGCGGTGGCCGGATTGGCGCGGATCTTTCGGCATACGTCGTAGCCCGACAGGCCCGGCATCATGATGTCGAGCAAGACCAGGTCGGACGTCTGCAGCGCGATGTGCGCCAGCGCTTCCTCGCCGTTCACGGCCGAGCTCACCGCGTAGCCCTTTGCCGTCAGCAGGTCGACCAGCAGCTTGACGTTGGCCGGCGTGTCGTCGACCACGAGGATCCTGGCCGCTGTCGTCATCTGTTCATGCCCCGCTGTCGCCCAGCATGCGCCTGATGGTCTCGACAAACTCCTTCAGGTTTATGGGCTTGCCCAGGAAGCCGCTGAAGCCGGCGTCGTTGATGCGGCTGCGGTCGTTCAGTGTCACCGAGGCGGTGAAGGCCACCACCGGCGTGTGGGCCGTATCCGGGTTGGCGCGGATGCGCTGGAAAGCCTGGATGCCATTGATGTCGGGCAGCTGGATGTCCATCAGCACCAGGTCGGGCTTGTGCGCCAGCGCCATGCGCACGCCGTCTTCGCCGTTCACGGCTTCCAGCGTGGCGTAGCCCTTGGCTTGCAGGATGTCGCGCGCCAGCTTCATGTTCTTTTCGTTGTCTTCGACGATGAGTATGGTTTTCATGCTTGGCCCGGCAAGGTGAAGGTGAAGACGGAGCCTTTACCCAGTTCGCTTTGCAGACGGATCGTACCGCCGTGCAGTTCGACGAAACGCTGCGTCAATGCCAGGCCCAGGCCGGTGCCCTCCTGCTTGTTGGTGTAGTGGCGCCCGACCTGGCGGAACTCCTCGAACACCGCGGCCTGGTCCTGCTCGGCGATGCCGATGCCGGTGTCGCGCACGGCCACTTCCAGCACACCGTCGCTGAGTTGGGCGTGCACGTCGACCTTGCCGCCGTCGGGCGTGAACTTGACGGCGTTGGTCAGCAGGTTGAGCAGGATCTGCTTGAACTTGCGCTCGTCGGCGCGCAACTCGCCCACCGCGGCATCCACGTCCAGCCCGAGCATGATGCCGTGGCGTTGCGCACGCTCGCGCACCAGTGTCATGGCGTTGCCCAGCGCCGCGGGCACGTCAAAACTCTCCACATCCAGCTCCATGCGGCCGGCTTCGATCTTCGACAGATCGAGGATGTCATTGATGAGCGACAGCAGGTGCTTGCCTGAAGAGAAGATGTCCTTCAGGTAGTCGTCCTGTTTTTCGTTCAACTCGCCGAACATGCGCTCCAGCAGCACTTCGGAAAAACCGATGATCGCGTTCAACGGCGTGCGCAGCTCATGCGACATGTTGGCCAGGAATTCGCTCTTGTGCTGGTTGGCGATCTCGAGCTGGCCGCTCTTGTCCTGGATCTCGCGGAACAGGCGCACGTTCTCCACCGCGATCACCGCCTGGTCGGCAAAGCTCGTCACCAGCTGCATATCGCGCTCGGAAAAGGGCCGCACCTCGTCACGCCAGATCGCCACCACGCCGATCGGCTCACCCTCGCGCAGCATCGGCACGCCGAGCATGGTGCGAAAGCCCAGCTGGGCCAGTGCATCGTCCCACGGGTATTCGGGGTCGTTGCGGGCGTCGGCGATCTGCACCACCTGGCGGGTCATCGCGGCGCGCCCGACCAGCGTGCCACCAGCGGCGGTGACGTGGCGGCTGCGCATGAACTCAAGCTGCTCGGGCGTGGCGCCATAACTTGCAGTCGGCTGGTATTCGTCGCCTGCGCGCATGTACACAAAGCCGCGCGCCGACTTGCACAAGCGGGTCGCGTTTTCAATCAACGCGGCCAGCACCGGGTCGAGTTCGAAGCTCGTGCGGCTGATGGCCCTCAACACCTCGGCGGTGGCGGTCTGCTGCTCCAGCGCCTCTCTGGTTTCGTTGAACAGGCGCACGTTCTGGATCGCGATCGCTGCCTGGTCGGCAAAGGTCTTGAGCAGGCCGATATCCTTCTCGCTGAAGGGCAGCGGCGGCATGCGCGTGACGTGTATCGCGCCCACGCTCTTGCCTTCCCAGCGCATGGGTGCGATCACGATCGAGTAGTTGCCCACCCTCTCGGCGATGCGGCGCAGGCCCTGCGGAGCGTTCGGGTCACCCAGCACATCCGGCACATGCATGACCGACGGCGGACCCGTGTCGGCCACCCCTCGCGGCAACGGGTCCGCGGCCAACGGGAAGGCGTCCTTGAGGGCCTCGAAGCGGTCGCCCAGGTGCGCCGCCAGGTGCACGCGCCCGTCGCTGCCCAGCTGCGTGATGCCCACTTGCGCATTCATGAACAGCCGATGGCAACTGTGCAGGATCTTGTCAAACACGGGCTGCGTGTCCGACACCGAGCTGCTGATGACCTGCAGGATCTCGGCCGTCGCCGTCTGCTGCTCCAGCGCCTCGCTCAACGCCGCCGTGCGTTCGTCGACCTTGCGCTCGAGCCCCGCATACGACTCGCTCAACTGCGCCGACATGCGGTTGAACTGGTCGGCCAGGCCTTCGAGCTCGTCGCCGGTCTTGACCACGATTCTCTGGTCCAGATCGCCCGCGCCGATGCGCCGCGCGCCTTCGTCCAGGGTGCGGATGGGGCGCACCATGCTGCGCGCCAATGCCGACGCCGCCAGCGCCGAAATGACCAGGCCGGCCAAACACAACAAGCCGGTGCGGAAGATCGATGCATCGAGCTTGGCATAGACCTCGGACGACGGCTGCTCGACGAACACGCGCCAGTCCAGGCCCGCAATCGGCGCCACCGCGGTCAGCACGCGCGTGCCTGACAGGTTGTGCGAAACCATCGCCGGCTCACCAGCCGGGTCGAGGCTGACGCCGGTCTTGACGTGATCCAGTGCCGCCAGGCTGGTCTTGCGCAGCACGAGGCCGATATCGGGGTCGGCCACCAGGTTCCCGGATGCGTCCACCACATAGGCCTTGCCCTTGGCGCCGATGCTGATGCGCGAGACCACGTCCCAGATGAACTTCAGGTTGACCTCGGCCACCGTCACCGCGCCCTTGTCGCCGCCAGTGCGGATGGCCACCGTGATGTAGGGCTCGGTCTCTTTGCGGAAGTACACCGGCCCGTACCAGGGCTGGCCCTTCCTGGCCTGCAAAAAGGCCGGTTCGGCCGAGCGGTCGCGCGCCGAGCCCGACACGTCCATGCCCAGGCGCGACACCGCATTGCGCTCCTTGCCCTCGGTGTCGAGGAAGGCGATGTCGGTGATCTCGGGCGCCTGGCGCAGCAGCTTTGAAAACTCCATCCGCCGCATCTCCTGTTCGCCGGCGTCGACCTGCGGCAGGGCCGCGTAACTCAGCTGCTGGGTGATCTGGCGCACGTACTGCTCGATGCGCGAGGCCGCCGCCACCGCCTTCTCGTACTGCAGGCTGGCCAGCGCGGCCTTGTTCTGCTGGTAGGAGAAGTACAGGTTGATGCCGCTGGAGACACCCAGCACGCTGATCACCAGCGACAGGATCAGCAACAGGTATTTGCGGAACAGGCGGCCGCGGTGCATGTCATGCGCTGCACGCGGCTGCGGGCTGGTTGCCGCGATCAAACTGGCTGTGGCGGGCGCGGTCTTGATCTGATCCATGGCGCTCATTGGATCACCTCATCGGCACGCAGCAGCAGCGACGTGGGAACGCTGAAGCCAATCGCCTTCAGGGCCTTCAAACTGATGATCAGATCGAAGCGCGTCGGCAGCTCGACCGGCAGATCGGCAGGCTTGGCACCCTTGAACAGGCGGTCGATGTAGCTCACGGTGCGCTCGGCCAGGTGCGGCAGGTTGGGCCCGTAGTACATCGCGCCGCCGACGTGAATGAACTGCGGCGTGACGCCAATGGCCGGCAGCCTCAGGCGCGTGGCGAACGCCGCGATCTCACCCAGCTGCGTGCCCAGCACCCCTTCGCCGGCGACGAACAGCGCCTGCGGGCGGCTCGCCGCCACTCGCTTGAGGGTGCTGGCCAGGCTCTCTCCCGCCCCGATGTCGAACACCGGCAAGCTGAAACCCAGCGCCCGCGCACTGCGCTGGTTGGCTGCCCGATAGAGGTGAGTGCCTGGCGCCGCCGGGTAGCCGACAAAGGCCACCCGCACCGCGCTCGGCACCGCCTCGCGCAGGATCTGCAACACCTTGCTTGACATCTCGATCGCCGCCCACGAGGTGCCCGTGACGTTGGCCCCCGGGCGGGCCAGGCTACTCACATAGCCCAGCTCCACAGGCAAGGCCGCGCCGACCATCACGATCGGGATCTGCCGCGTGGCACGCATCGCGGCTTCGATCGGGTCGTTGGTGATGGCCAGGATCAGTTCGACCCTGAGCCCCACCAGCTCATCGGCAAGGCCGGCCAGCCGTGCCACCTCGGCCTCGGCATAGCGCCATTCGATGCGCAGATTGCGACCCTCGTCGAAACCGGCGCTGCCCAGCGCGGCGCGCAAGGCCGCGGCCTCGAACTGCGCCACGGCCGAGCCCAGCTTGTTGAGCGACAGCACGCCGATGCGGCGCGACTGTCCGGTCGACTGTGCCAAAGTGGGTTGCGCCAGCGCTGTGCCGCTCAGGCCCGCTGCGGCCAAGGTCAACACCGAATCACGTCGATTCACACCGTCTCCTCCCGCCTGCCTGGATGACCTCTGCCCGGCTTGTCCGGATGGCTATGGGCCATTTTGCACGGTGGTGCCGCCCGGGTTGACGAGCAAACCGATGCGCGTGGCGGCGGGAAGCGCTTCACGCAGCAGACTCAAGCGCTTGGCTTCGAGCAGCGTGGTGAGCAGGCTGACGCCGGTCAGGTTGGCGCCCGGCCGGCCGAGGCTGGCGACCCGCCCATGGGCGACCAGGTCCCCGCCCGCCGAGAAGACAATCGGGATGCTGGCGCTGGCTGCCTGCGCGTCCAGGGCCGCGCGGTCGCCCCCGCTGGCCACCAGCACGGCGACCTGGCGACGCACCAGTTCGTTGGCCTGATTCATTGGGTGATCCCTTCGGTTCGCGGCAGCTTGGGCTGCGCGTGAGTGGGGACCAAGAACTGGGTGACCGCGTTGACAACGTAGCCACCAGTAGCTACATTGCACCGCATGCAAAGTGTTGGCATCAAGACCCTGAAGAACCGGCTCAGCGAGTACGTGCGCGCGGCGGCGGCTGGCGACACCATTCTGGTGACCGACCGTGGCCAGGTGGTGGCCGAGCTGGTGTCGCCACGCGTGCGCGCCGATGCCTCGCCGGCCGAGCAGCGTCTGGGCGAGCTGATGCGGCAAGGCCTGTTGGCGCCAGCGAAGATTTCGCCCAAGACGCGGCTGCCACGACGCAGGCCCCTGGCGCCCATCGCCGAGGTGCTGCGCGACCTTGACGAGAGTCGGGCCGAACGTTGATCTATCTGGATACATCGGTCGTGCTGGCGCGCCTGTTCGCCGAGGACCGCTCGCCGCCCGACGGGTTCTGGTCGCAGAACTTCGTGGCCAGCCGTTTGCTCGAGTTCGAAGTCTTCAATCGGGTGCACGCCCGCGCTGCCGCTGCTTCGTATGCCCTCGATGCGCGCCAGCTCGTGGATCGCGTGAATCTGCTTGAGATGTCCGTAGCCGTGCTCGGTCGCGCGCTGCTGCCCTTCTCGCATCCGGTGCGCACGCTCGATGCGCTGCACCTCGCAACCATGGACTTCCTGCGCGGCCAGGGTGTCAGCGTTGCCGTAGCGACTTATGACCAGCGCCTCGCGCAGGCAGCTATCGGGCTGGGCTTTGCGCTTGCCGATTGTTAGTCGAGCACGTGCTGGTGCTGGCAGCGGCACAGCCTGGCCATTGCGGCGGTCTTGCGCGCGCCCGTTGGCGTATCGAATGTCCAGCACGCAGCCTGCAGCAAGCCGCGGCGATACATCATTCGATCACCTCATCGGCCAGCAGCAGCAGCGCTTGTGGAATGGCCAGGCCCAGCGCCTTGGCGGTCTTGCGGTTGATCAGGAACTCGAACTTGCGCGGTTGCTGGACGGGCAGGTCGGCCGGCTTGGCGCCCTTGAGAATCTTGTCGACGTAATCGGCGCCCATGTTGTAGTGGTCGAGAAAGTCCGGCCCGTAGGACATCAAACCACCGGCGCGCGCGATATCCCCGCCATCCGAGGCGACAGGCAGGCGCAGGCTTGCCGCGAACTCGATCACCTGCGCGCGCTGCCCGTGGATCACTGGATCGAACAATACGAACAGGCCGTCCGGACGCGAGTTTCGGATCGCCGTGAAGGCCTTGGCGAAATCTTCGACGCCGCTCACTTCGACCACCGTCAACGCGATGTTGAGGCTGCGTGCAGCGGCGCTCACCTCGGGCAGCGCAGTGGCCGTGCCGGCGTTGGTCGGGTTGACGAGGACGGCGAGTCTGGCCAGGCGCGGGACAAATTCACGCAGCAGTTGAACCTGCTTGCCGCCAAGAAAGAGGTTCGAGGTTCCGGTGACGTTGCCACCCGGACGTGGCAGGCTGATGATCAGGCCGGCGCCGACCGGATTGCCCGCGTGCAGCATGACGATCGGGATCGTGCCCGTGGCCTGGCGCGCGGCGGCACTCGCGGTCACCCCTGGCGAGACGATGATGTCGACGCCGCTGGCAACGAAGTCACGCGCCAACTGCTGCAGCCGCTGCGCATCGCCATCGGCAAAGCGCATGTCGATCAGGATATTCTTGCCTTCGATATAGCCGAGCTCGGCCAAGCGCTGGCGAAAACGCTCGCTGCTCAGTTGGGAACGGGGATGGGCGGAACCGAACCACAGCACGCCGACATGTGGAACCTTCGACGGCCGCTGCCCGCTTGCCGGCCCGCGGGCGAGCAGCGGCGCCGCCCCGAGTGCGCGCAAAACTGTGCGTCGTTTCATCGAATCACCTCATCGGCGCGCAGCAGCAGCGCCTGCGGGATCGTCAGGCCCAGCGCCTTGGCGGTCTTCAGGTTGATGACGAGCCTGAACTCGGTGGGTTGCTCCACCGGCAGGTCGCCCGGCTTGGCACCCTTGAGGATCCTGTCCACGTAGCTGGCCGCCTTGCGCCAATGCCACTCCTCTGCTGACGAGTAGGACATCAGACCGCCGTCGAGCGCGACCAACAGTGAGTTGCCGTAGATCGCCGGCACCTTGAAGCGAGCTGCCAGCTCGATGATGCGCACACGGTTCTGGCGAAACATCGGGTCGCCCAGAACCGCCATGGCGCCGCCTTTGGCACGCGCGATGGCCGCGTCCAGTTCTTCCGGCAAGGTGACCTCAAGGCGATCGAGCTGCAGGCCGAGCTTGCTGGCGCGCAACGACATCGCGGCGAAGAAGAAGCCGTTGGCCGGGTTGGCGCTGTTCATCAGCACACCCACACGCTTGACCTGCGGCGCCGCCAGCGACAGCATCTCCACCTGCTTGGCAAGAATGTCCTCGCCCGCCGCCGAAGTGCCGCTCAGGTCGCCACCCGGCCGCGCCAGGCTGGCCACTAAACCCGCACCCACAGGGTCGCCGGCGTTGATCATGACGATGGGCAGGCCCGGCGCGCCATCGCGGGCCGAGCGAATGGCGGGGGTGCCCGTCGCCATGATCAGCGCCACCGGCAAGGCTTTGAGTTCGGCCGCGAGTTCGCGCTGGCGCTGCGAATTCACACCCGCATGGCGCGTTTCGATGACGAGGCTTTTTCCTTCGATCCAGCCAAGCTCGCGCAATGCGGACCGCAGGGCATCCATGCGGTCCTGGTCAAAAGGGGTCGGTCCGTCGGTGGGCGACAGAATTCCAATCCTGAAAACCTTGCCCGACTGTTGCGCTTGCAGGCGCGGTGCAGCGATCAGCCCGGCGGCCAGTTGTGCCACGAAGGTCTTGCGGTTCATCATCGAATCACCTCGTCGGCCCGCACCAGCAGCGCTTGCGGGATCGTCAGGCCCAGCGCCTTGGCCGTCTTCAGGTTGAACACCAGGCGGAATTCGCGCGGCTGCTCGATCGACATCTCGGCCGGCTTGCCACCCTTCAGGATGCGCCCGGTGTAGTTGCCGGCGCGGCGAAAGATGTCTTTGAAGTCGGGGCCGTAGCTCATCAGGCCGCCTTGCTGCGCGGCGTACTCGATCTCGAACATCGACGGCAGGCGGTGCTTGAGCGCGGCTTCGGCGTATTCCTTCTCGAGCCCGTTGCGCGTGGACAGCAGGGTACTGATGACGGCCTGCACATTGGCGCCGACGAGCTTGCCGAACGCCGCGTCGAGCGCCTCCGGGCGGTCGACATGAACCATCACCAGCGTCAGGCCGAGCGCCTTCGCCGCCTTCTGGTCGTATTCGATCTCTTGCGCACATGCGTCGCGCATCGCCTCGTCGATGACGACGCCCACGCGCTTGAGCCCCGGCACCATGTCCATCAGCAACTGCATGCGCTTGGTCGTGAGCTCGTCATTCAGCGTCGTCACGCCCGTCACTCGAGTGCCGGGTCGTGCGAGTGACTTCACGAACTGCAGCGCCACCGGGTCCAGAACTGTCGCCACCACGATCGGCGTGTTCTTGTCCGCAAACCAGGCTGCGGTGGCCATGGGCGTGGCGGGGGCGAAGAAGACGTCGACCTTGTTCGCCGCCAATTCGCGCGCGATCGGCTTGAAGCGCTCGGGGTCGTTGGACGCCGAGCGGCGCATCAACTCGAGGTTCTTGCCCTGCACGAAGCCCTCTTCGCGCAGGCCTTCGATGAAGCCCTTGAGCGTCATGTCGTAGTACGTACCGGTGTCCTGCCAACTCAGGTAGCCCACGCGCGCCACGCGCTCCTGGGCGGTGGCCGTGCCCAGAAGCACGAGTGAAAACGCCAACAGCTGTCGCTTGTTCATGGATGCTCTCCTTACTGAATCACCTCATCGGCACGCAGCAGCAGCGCCTGCGGAATTGCCAAGCCCAGCGCCTTGGCGGTCTTCAGGTTGATCACCAGTTCAAACCGCGTCGGCCGCTCGATCGGCAGATCGCCCGGCTTGGCGCCTTTGAGGATGCGGTCGACGTACGACGCAAGGCGCTGGTAAGTGCCGTAATTGCTGGTGCTGTAGGTCATCAGCCCGCCGTCCACCACGTGTTCGCGCCACTCGTAGATGGCGGGCAGCCGGTGCTTCGCGGCGAGCTCGATGATCTGCTTGCGGTCGGTCACGAACCTGGGGCCTGCGCCGACGAAGAGGGCGTGCGCGTGCTGGGCCACGATCGCCGCAAAGGCCTGCGCATAGTCACCACCCTGCACCCCGACGACCACCAGCTCGATGCCCAGCACCGCGGCCGCGTCGCGCGTCTCCTGTACCTGCGGAAGGTTCGCCGGGTTAGCAGCGACGGGCGCCAGGAACGCAATCCGGGTGGCCCGCGGCACGGCGGACTTGAGCAGCTCGAGTTGCTTGCCGGCGAGCGTGCCGTCAGGGGCGAACACCAAGCCGGTGACGTTGCCGCCGGGCCGCGCAAGGCTGGGTACGAGCCCGAGCGCCACGGGATCGAAGTTGCCGAACAAGATGATCGGTAGCGTGGTGGTGGCGTCCTTGCACGCCCGCACCGCCAACGGGCCCACGGCAACGATGACATCGACCTTGGCCATCACCAGCTCGTGCGCCAGCGCTGGCAGCCGGGCGACATCGCCGTCGGCGAAGCGAAGGTCGAGGATCAGGTTGCGGCCTTCGACATAACCCAACTCGCGCAGCGCCGTGGGCAGGTATGTGCCGGCCACCGGCGGCCTTGCCGTGAGCCGCAGCACGCCGACGCGGTAGACGCGCTCGGCGCTTTGTGCTGCTGCTCGCTGCAGTGGTGTTAGCAGGCCGCTGGCGGCGACGGCGATGCCGATGCCGATGCAGCCGCGCCGGCGCATCACTCGATCACCCGGTCGGCACGCAGCAGGAAGGTGCGCGGGACGGTGATGCCCAGCGCCTTGGCGGTTTTGAGGTTGACCACCAATTCGAACAAGGTCGGCTGCTCGACCGGGATGTCGGCGGGCTTGCCGCCTTTGAGAATCTTGTCGACCATCTGGGCCGAGCGGCGCAGCTGATCGGCGAGCGACGCGCCGAAGCTGAACAAGGCGCCGGCTTCGGCCACGGGCGCGACGTGCCCGATGACCGGCAGGCGCTTGCTGCTCGCCAGCTCGATCAGGCGGCCGCGCAGATTGAACACCAGTGGGCCGCTGCCGTAGATCGCCTCGACCCCCTGGGCTATCAGCGTGGCCAAGGCCGCATCGAACTCGGCCGGGTTCGATCCCTCAGCCACGGTGATCGACAGGCCGAGTGCCTTGGCCGCAGGCCCGAGCGCGGCGCGGTCTAGGTTGAACTGCACATCGCTCGGGTCGCCCACAAACCCGATACGTTTGGCGCCCGGCCGTATTGCGTTCAGCAGTTCAAGGTGTTTGGGTGCGAGCGAATCGAAGTTGGCGGCGATACCGGTGACGTTGCCGCCCGTCCGCGCCAGGCTGACCACCAGGCCGGCCGCGACCGGGTCGCGCCCGACCCCAAACACGATCGGGATCGTGCCTGTGGCGCGCTTGGCAGCCAGCGCCGACGGCATGGGCGGTGCGTAGATCAGCTCCGGCTTGCGCGCGACCAACTCGGCGGCAAGCCTGGGCAGCAGCGCCATCTGATCGTCGGCATAGACCCAGTCGTAGGCAATCGTCTGCCCCTCGATCCAGCCCAGCTCGCGCATCTGGTCGAAGAAGGGCTTGAGCGTGACCTCCTCCCTCACGCGTGTGCTCGGTGCCAGCACGCCGACGCGGCGCAGGTTTGCTCCAGGCGCCTGCGCGCGCAGCACTGGTGCATGGCCCGAAAGGCCTGCGCCCAGCGTGAGCAAAACCAGTCGTCGCTGTGCCATTCGGTCACTCCTTGGGCCCGGGTCCACTGGATCACCTCGTCGGCACGCAGCCGCAGTGCCCAACGGGTGACACCCCACTCAGCCTATCGCCGGTCTGCCACTGCCTGCAGGCGCGACCCCATGGCCGCTTCTGCCAGTTTCCAAATCATGCGCCGCCTGCAGGTTGCGGGACCGATGGAAGCGGCCCACGCGACCAGGGGTAACCCGTAGACGGCGTCCGAGAAAGACGTTTTTCGCCTGCGCTGTCAACGGTGCTGGGCGCGACGATGTGCAGCTTGGACTCTGGACGTGCGCCCTTGGCTGGGTCTTTTCGGTGAACAACACAGCTTTGACCGCAGCCTGTGTTCCTCACCGAACAGACCCGGCACAGCGCACCACGTACGGTCAGCCGCGAACGCCTCGATTGATGCACATCAAGGACACCGCCGCCAAGGCTCGTAGATTGCGTCGACTGCAGACGCGGAGGTTCCCATGAATCCTTCCAGCACGGTCTCCGTGCCGCTCGGTCGGGCGGTATCCGTGGCCGCACCCGCGACCCGCAAGCTGGGCCTTGGCCTGCTGGTGGCGCTGGTTGTGGGGTCGGTCATCGGCAGCGGCATCTTCGGCCTGCCGCAGAACATGGCAGCCGGCGCTGGCGCTGGCGCCATCCTCATCGGCTGGACCATCACCGGCGTCGGCATGCTGATGCTGGCGCGTGTCTTCCAGGTTCTGGCCGTGCGACGGCCCGAGTTGGACAACGGTGTCTACGCCTACGCGCGGGCCTTGTCGGGTGACTACGTCGGCTTCAACTCCGCGTGGGGTTACTGGGTCAGCGCGTGGCTCGGCAACGTGGGCTACCTGGTGGCGGCATTCGGCGCACTGGGCTACTTCTTCCCGCTCTTCGGTGAAGGCAACACAGGGCCTGCCGTGCTGGGTGCGTCCATCGTGCTGTGGGTCGTGCACGCCCTGGTGCTGCGCGGCATCCAGGGCGCGGCTGTGCTCAATGCCGTGGTCACGATGGCCAAGGTCGTGCCGCTGCTGCTGTTCATCGTGCTCGTGGCAATGGCGTTCCAGGTCGACACCTTCCGCCTCGACTTCTGGGGCGGCGCCAAGCTCGGCTCGGTGCTCGACCAGGTCAAGAGCACGATGCTCGTGACCGTGTGGGTCTTCATCGGCATCGAAGGCGCCAGCGTCTATTCGGCGCGCGCCGCGAACCGCAGCGATGTCGGCCGCGCCACGGTGGCCGGCTTCGTGATCTGCCTGCTGCTGCTGATGGCGGTGTCGCTGCTGTCGCTGGGCATCACCACCCAGCCGGATCTGGCCGGGCTGAAGAACCCCTCGATGGCCGGTGTGCTCGAGGGTGCCGTCGGCACCTGGGGCGCGGTGCTGATCTACATCGGCGTGATCGTCTCGGTGGGCGGCGGCTTCCTGGCCTGGACGCTGCTGGCGGCGGAGTCACTCTTCACCCCGGCCGGCGACGGCGTGATGCCCAAGTGGCTGGGCCAGCAGAACGGCAACGGCGTGCCGGCCCATGCCCTCTGGCTGACCAACGGCATGGTGCAGGTCTTCTTGTTGGTGACGCTGTTTTCCAAGGCCTCGTACCTGGCGCTGATCTCGCTCTCGACGGCCATGATCCTGGTGCCGTATCTGTTCAGCGCTGGATACGGCTTGCTGCTGGCCAGTCGGGCGCGGGGTGCCGAGGGCTCGACGCGTGTTGCCGGGGCCGCTGCCACGGGCTCCAGCTGGGGCAGCGACCTGCCTGTGGCCGCCCTGGCCACGGTGTATTGCATCTGGTTGCTGTACGCCGCAGGCTTCAAGTACCTGCTGCTCAGTGCCTTGTTGTACGCGCCGGGCGCGGCGCTCTACCTGTGGGCCAAGACGCAGCGCGCGCAGCGCCCGTTCACGCCGCGCGAGGCCGTCGTCCTCGGCCTCTTGCTGTTGCTGGCGCTGGTCGCCGCGTATGGGCTGGTCGTCGGAAGGCTGAGCCTGTGAGCGCGGGCCAGCATCGTCGCGCCGCCGGTGGCCAGCCCAAGGGCGTGTCTTCGGAAGTAGGGCGCTTGCGCAAGGTGCTGGTGTGCCGGCCCGGGCTGGCACAGAAGCGCCTGACGCCGGCCAATTGCAAGGAACTGCTGTTCGACGATGTGCTGTGGGTGGCGCAGGCCCGCAACGACCACGACGCTTTCACCAGCGCGATGATCGAGCGCGACGTCGAGGTGCTGGAACTGCATGACCTGTTGGCCACAACCCTCAGCGACCCGATAGCACGCGCTTGGTTGCTCGACCACAAGCTGGGCCCCGACTTCGTCGACGGCGAGACGGCAGGGCAACTCCGCCCCTGGCTGCAAGCCATGACACCGGTCCATCTGGCCGAACGCCTGATCGGTGGTGTGGCGCGGGGTGAGTTGCCCGCCACGCCCACCGCGGAGCCGGCCGGCCTGCTGGCGCGCTGCGCCGCTGCCGCCGACCTGCTGCTGCCCGCGCTGCCCAACACGCTGTTCACGCGCGACAGCAGTTGCTGGGTCGGCCACGGCGCCGTGCTGTGCCCGATGTACTGGCCGGCGCGGCGGCAAGAGACGCTGCTGCTGACCGCCATCTACCGTTTCCACCCGGCGTTTGCCGGTACGGTGACCGAGTGGTGGGGCGACCCGGACACCGACCACGGCCTGGCTACGCTGGAAGGCGGCGATGTGATGCCGGTGAGCGCTGGCGTGGTGCTGGTGGGCATGGGCGAGCGCACTTCGCCGCAGGCCGTCAGCCAGTTGGCCAGCCGCTTGTTCGCCCGAGGTGCCGCCACGCAGGTGCTGGCGGCGCAGCTGCCCAAGCAGCGCGGCGCGATGCACCTGGACACCGTGTTCACCTTCTGCGACCGCGACCTGGTGACCATCTTCCCCGACATCGTCGACGGCATCCGCGTTCACAGCCTCAGGCCCGGTGAGCGTAGCGGCAGCCTGGACGTACGCACCGAGACCCGGCCCTTCCTCGACGTGGTGGCGCAGGCCATGGGCCTGCCCAAGCTGCGCACGGTGGCCACCGGCGGCGACGCCTACGAGGCCGAGCGCGAACAGTGGGACGACGGCAACAACCTGCTCGCACTCGCCCCGGGCGTGGTGATGGCCTACAACCGCAACACCTACACGAATACCTTGCTGCGCAAGGCCGGGGTGGAGGTGATCACCATCCCCAGTGGCGAGCTCGGCCGCGGGCGCGGCGGCAGCCATTGCATGACGTGCCCGATCGAGCGCGACCCACTTTGAGCCAGGAGGCGCGATGAGCTTCAACCTGCGCAACCGCAGCCTGCTGGACCTGAAGGACTTCCCGCCGCGGGCGATCCGTTTCCTGCTCGATCTGGCGGCCGAGTTGAAGCGCTCCAAGTACGCCGGCAACGAACTGCCCCGCCTGAAGGGCAAGAACATCGCGCTGATCTTCGAGAAGGCCTCGACCCGCACCCGCTGTGCTTTCGAGGTGGCGGTGCACGACCAGGGTGGCCACGTCACCTACATCGACCCGGCGAGCTCGCAGCTCGGCCACAAGGAATCACTCAAGGACACGGCGCGGGTGCTGGGGCGGCTGTTCGACGGCATCGAGTACCGCGGCTTCCACCAGAGCGTGGTCGAGGACATCGCGCGCTATTCCAGCGTGCCGGTCTGGAACGGCCTGACCGACGAAGCCCACCCGACGCAGGTGCTGGCCGACCTGCTGACGATGGAAGAGTTCGGCGAGAAGCCGTTGCACGAGATGTCGTTCTGCTACCTGGGCGACGCGCGCTTCAACATGGGTTGTTCGCTGCTGGTGGGCGGCGCCCAGATGGGCATGGACGTGCGCATTGCAGCGCCCAAGGCGTTGCAGCCACCGGCCGAGCTGGTTGCACAGATGCGCCAGTTGGCATTGACCACCGGCGCGCGCATCACGCTGCACACCGACGCGCTCAAGGCCGTGGCCGGTGCCGACTTCCTCTACACCGACGTCTGGGTCTCGATGGGCGAGCCCGATGAGGTGTGGAAGCAGCGCATCGACCAGTTGCTGCCGTTCCAGGTGACGACGGCACTGATGCAGGCGACCGGCAAACCGCGCACGCGCTTCATGCATTGCCTGCCGGCCTTTCACAACCTGGACACCGAGGTCGGCCGCCAGGTGCACGAGCGCTACGGCCTGAAGGAGATCGAAGTCACCGACGAGGTGTTCGAGTCGGAATCGTCGATCGTCTTCACCCAGGCCGAGAACCGCATGCACACGATCAAGGCGGTACTCGTGGCGACGCTGGCATGAAGCCAGCATGAAGCTGGTCGTTGCGATTGGCGGCAACGCGTTGCTGCGCCGAGGCCAGGCCTTGAGTTCCGAGAACCAGCTCGACAACATCCGGCGCGCGGCGGCTCAGCTGGCGCTGGTGGCGGGCGGCAATGAACTCGTCCTGACCCATGGCAACGGGCCGCAGATCGGCCTGCTGGCCTTGCAGTCCGCTGCGTACAAGGCCGGCGAGACCTACCCGCTGGACATGCTGGGGGCGCAAACCGACGGCATGATCGGCTACCTGCTCGAACAGGAGCTGGCCAACCTGCTGCCGGCCACTCGCAGGGTGGCCACGCTGCTGACGCGGGTGGAGGTGGATCCCGACGACCCGGCTTTCGAGCACCCGACGAAGCCGATCGGTCCGGTGTATTCGAAGGACGAGGGGCAGGCGCTGGGGCGGGGTGTAGGCAAACACTGGACATTGGCACCGGACGGCACCGGCATGCGCCGAATGGTGGCCTCGCCACAGCCGCTGCGCGTGCTCGGCCTGGACCCGATCCGCTGGTTGCTGGCCCACGGCGCGCTGGTCATCGCGGCCGGTGGCGGCGGCATCCCGGTTGCGCGCGGCGCTGATGGGAAAAGCCTGCATGGCGTCGACGCCGTGATCGACAAGGACTTGTGCAGTGGCCTGCTGGCGCGCGAGCTGGGCGCCGAGGTGCTGATCATTGCCACCGATGTGGCTGCGGTGTACCTCGACTGGGGGCAGTCCCGGCAGCGGGCGGTGGGCCGCGTGACGCCGCAAGCGTTCGCACCACATCGGTTCCCGGCGGGCTCGATGGGCCCGAAGGTCGAGGCCGCCTGCCGCTTCGTCACGGCCACGGGGGGCAGGGCGGTGATCGGCTCGCTGGACCAGATCGAGGACATGCTCGCCGGCCACGCGGGTACGCAGGTCTGCATGGATGGTGCGAAAGCGCTGTGAATCCGTCCGAACACCCGCTGAACGGGCCACCGAGCCGCCGCCCGCCGCAGCGCCTGCCGCATGGGCGGTGAAACGAGCCGCGAAACCGCCGCAGACCATGCGGCTGCACGTGCCGTGTCGGCAAGGGCAGGCGACACGGCAGATGCGGTGCGACAGCAGATCCGCCGGCAGGGCCGCACCGATTGGGAACTGGTGTGCGTGCTCGGCGACGACGACCGTTTTCTGGGCACCCTGACGGCGGCCGAGTTGCTCGCCCTGCCCGACGACTCGGTGCTGGGCGGCGTGGTGCAGGCCGGGCAGCCGCGGGTGGCGCCCGACACCGACCAGGAGAAGGTGGCCTCGATCGCACTGCACCACCAGGTGGCCGCGATGCCGGTGGTCGACCACGCCGGCCACCTGGTCGGCGTGATCGGGTCGAGCACGCTGATGGACATCCTGCGCCGCGAGCACGTGGAAGACCTGCACCGGCTGGCCGGCATCACGCGCGAATCGGCCGCCGCGCGCCACGCGCTCGAAGAAGCACCGCTGCGTCGCGCCCGCCACCGCCTGCCGTGGCTGGTGGTGGGGCTGGGCGGCAGCATGGTCGCCACCTTCATCGTCGCGCGCTTCGAAACGGCGCTGGCGGCCAAGCCTGAGCTCGCGTTCTTCGTCCCGGGGCTGGTCTACCTGGCCGATGCGATCGGCACCCAGAGCGAAGCCGTCGCGGTGCGCGGGCTTTCGCTCAGCCACGTCGGCATCGGGCGGCTGATCGGCAGCGAACTGCGCACCGGCCTGCTGATCGGCGTGGTGCTGGCGCTGCTGGCGTTTCCGATGATCTGGCTGGTGTTCGGCGAGTTGCGGCTGGCCGCTGCGGTGACGCTGGCGCTGGCCGGCGCGAGCATCGTGGCCTCGGTGCTGGGGCTGGTGCTGCCGTGGTTGCTGGCGCGCACCGGGTCCGACCCGGCCTACGGCAGCGGGCCGCTGGCAACAATCGTGCAGGACGTGCTGAGCCTGTTGATCTACTTCGGCTGCGTCTCGGTCATCGTGTTCTGAGCGTGGATGCTTGATCCCTCCACCACCGACGCCGTCGCCGTCGCCAAGGAAACCGGCACCGACATCGAAGCCGGGCTGACGGCGCAGCAGGCTGCACAGCGCTTGCGTGACAGCGGTCCGAACGAGCTTCGATCCGCGCCGCACGTGCCGGCCTGGCGCCGGCTGCTGCGGCAGTTCCAGGACCCGCTGATCTACCTGTTGCTGGCCGCGATCACCATCGCGCTGCTGGCCTGGGGTATGGAGGGAACCGACAGCGAGGGACGCCACGGCTGGCCGGTGGATGCGATCGTGATCGCGATCATCGTCATCCTCAACGGGGTGCTCGGCTACGTGCAGGAAGCCAAGGCGGCGGACGCCGTGGCGGCGCTGGCCCGCATGACCGCGGTGACCTCGGGTGTGCTGCGCGACGGCCGCGTGCAACGCGTGCCCAGCGCCGCGCTGGTGCGTGGCGACGTGCTCGTGCTGGCCGAGGGCGACGCGGTGGGTGCCGATGCGCGCCTCGTGCAGACCGCATCGCTGCGGGTGCAGGAAGCCTCGCTCACCGGTGAGAGCGAGGCGGTGCTCAAGGATGCCGCCACGCTGCAACAGGCAGCCGCTCTGGGTGACCGGCTGAACATGGTCTTCAAGGGCACCGCCGTCGCGCAGGGCACCGCGCGCGCAGTCGTCACGGCCACCGGCATGGAGACCGAGGTCGGCCGCGTCGCCCACCTGCTGGACGCCACCGCCGAAGCGCCCACGCCGCTGCAGCAGGAGGTCTCGCGCCTGGGCCGCCTGCTGGGTTTTGCCGTGGTGCTGATTGCCACCGTGGTGGTGGGCACCGTCCTGTTCATCTCGGACATTCGCGGCATCGGTGACGTGATCCCGGTGCTGCTGCTGGGCGTTTCGCTGGCGGTGGCGGCGGTGCCCGAAGGGCTGCCGGCGATCCTGTCGGTGGTGCTGGCGCTGGGCGTGCAACGCATGGCCAAACACCAGGCGGTGGTGAAGAAGCTTTCGTCGGTGGAGACGCTGGGCTCGGCCTCGGTGATTGCGTCGGACAAGACCGGCACGCTGACGCGGGCCGAGATGACCATCGAGCGGGTCATCACCGCTTCGGGCAGCGCGCGTATCAGCGGGGTCGGCTACGCACCGGAAGGGCAGGTCGAGCACGAGGGCGCGGCGTTGTCGGGTGCGTTGCGCGCGGAGCAGATCGTCGTGCTCAGCGGCGGCAGCCTGGCCGGCAACGCCAGCCTCGCCCAGTCAGCCGGTGGCGAGTGGCTGATCCACGGCGACCCGACCGAAGCGGCGTTCCTGGTGGCCGAACGCAAGCTCGACGGCGACAGCATCCGCGCGCGGCGCGAGCGACGCTTCGAGCGGATGGGCGAGATCCCGTTCACGTCGGAACGCAAGTTGATGTCGACCATCGAGCGTGACCATGAACATGGCGACGAGCTGGTGCTGATCACCAAAGGCGCGCCCGACGTCTTGCTGGGCCGCTGCAACCGCGTGCGGGTCGGCATGCAGACGGTGCCGCTCGACGACACCTTGCGCACGCGGCTGCTGGCCGATGTGGACGGCCTGTCCGACGCAGCGCTGCGCACGCTGGCGGTGGCCTACCGGCCGCTGGCGGCGACCGAAGCGCCCCAAGCCGCGAACGCCCCGAACGCCCCGAACGCCACGCCGGCGCTCGAACGTGAGCTCATCTTCGTCGGTACCGTGGGCATCATCGATCCGCCGCGTGAAGAGGCGGCGGTGGCCATCCGCGAGGCCCGCCGCGCCGGCATCCGCGTCATCATGATCACCGGCGACCACCCGCGAACCGCAGCGCGCATCGCGCAAGACCTCGGCATCGTGGTGGCGGGGTCGGCGGCCCTCACGGGCGCCGAGATCGACCGGCTGGACGACCCCGCCTTCGCCGAAGCGGTGCGCCGGACCTCGGTCTTCGCCCGCGTCGCGCCGGCCCACAAGTTGCGCATCGTGCATGCGCTGCAAGCCGACGGCGACGTCGTGGCGATGACGGGTGACGGCGTCAACGATGCACCCGCGCTGAAGGCGGCCGACATCGGCATCGCGATGGGCGTGACCGGCACCGAAGTGACCAAGGAAGCGGCCAAGATGATCCTGGCCGACGACAACTTCGCCACCATCGTCGAAGCCGTGCGCGAGGGCCGCCGCGTCTTCGACAACATCCGCAAGTTCCTGCGCTATCTGCTCACGTCGAACATGGGTGAGGTGCTGACGGTGTTTCTCGGCGTCGTGGGGGCGGGTGTGATCGGGCTGGTCGGCAACGAGACGGGTGGCGCAGGTGCCGTGGTGCTGCCGATGCTGGCAACGCAGCTGCTGTGGATCAACCTGGTGACCGACGCCGCACCGGCGCTGGCCCTCGGCGTCGACGCGCCCACCGACGACTTGATGGCGCGCAAGCCGCGGCCGAGCGGCGCACGCCTGATCGACGCCCGCATGTGGGTCGATGTCATGCTGATCGGCAGCGTGATCGCCGCAACGACGCTGCTGACCATCGACTTCTATCTGCCAGGCGGGTTGATCGAGGGCTCGCACGACCTCGCCACCGCGCGCACCGCCGGCTTCACGGTGCTCGTGTTGGCCAGCCTGTTCAACTGTTTCATTGCGCGTTCAGACACCACCAGTGCCTTCTCGCACCTGTTCGTCAACCCGTGGCTGTGGGGCGCCATCGCGCTGTCGGTGGTGCTTCAGGTGGCGGTGGTCCACCTCGGTTTCCTCAACCTCGCCTTCGGTACGGCGCCGCTGGCACCCGGCCAGTGGCTGGTGTGCGCCGCCATGGCCAGCGGGGTGCTGTGGATCAGTGAACTGCGCAAGTGGGGGCTACGCGCATCGGGCCGGGCCGTTGGCCTTGGCCAGAACGAGGCCGTGGTCAGGCCAGCGCCAGCAAGCCGGCGATGCCCAGGCCCAGCGCGGCCAGGGCGTCACCGGCGATCAGGCCGCCGCCGACCAGGTTGCTGCTGCTCATATCGGCCGGCAGTTCACTCTCGCCGGGTTTGAGTTTGGGCTTGGGCGCCCACGTGGCGATCAGGCTGGAAACGACGCCGCCGGCAGCGAACCAAAAAGACGTCGGCAGGTTGACGAAGCCGCCGAAAGACGACGCGTAAGGGCTGGGCAGGAGCACCGTGTCGATACAGAAGTCCGCCGCGAAGCCGGCCTTGCTGCCCGCCGCGAAGCGCTGGTAGGTGGCCCAGTTTTTCAGACCCTTGCGCAGCAGCTCGGTGGCGAAGCCAAGCAAGATGCCGATCAGAATGGCCTGGGTCTGGAAGGGTTTGGGATCCGTCAGGCTGCGGATGGCGCCGACGAACTTGAAGGTCATGGCCGAGCCCCATTGCGCGGGCGCCTGCTCGGCACTCATCACGGTTTGGTCGGCGCGCAGGATCGGGTAGGCGGCCATGAACAACTCGGCAATCACTACCGAGAGGATGGCGCCGACCACCAGCCCGCTGACCTGGAAGCGGAACTGCAAGGCGCGGTTGCTGCCCAGGCGCCAGCCCGTCGAGCGGTCTTGCTGCATGTCGGCCGCGACGCTGCTCGATACCAGTACCACCGCGCCGGCCATCAGGCCCAGCAGCGGGTCCTTGAGGCCGATGGCGGCGAGCAGCACCACCGTGACGACGAAGGCCGAGGAAATCGGGGTCGAATCCGTCAGGCCGAGCGAGATGCCGTTGACGAGCGCAAACACAACCACCAGGGCCACCGCGATCAGCATGTAGAGCAGCGGCTCGTTGAAAAACGTGACGCCCGCGAATACGGTCGCGACGGTCCACACCGCCACCCAGGCCAGCAGTCGCGGCAAACTGGCACGCGGGCCGGTGCGTTGTTCGCTCGGCACGGCGATGGCCGCGCCTAGGGGCGGCGATTGCAGGCGCCGCGCCGCGCGCCACAGGATCAGCGTGATGTCGACGATGGCGGCACCCAGGATCATGCCCAGCGCGATCAGGAAGCCGATCTTGCGAAAGGGCTCGCCCTCAGCGAGCCAGCCGATGCCGATGAAGTAAGGCATCAAGGCCCAAAACGCCAGCCCGCCGACCAGGGCCGGAATGCCGATCCGCGCTCCCGTGATGAGCCCGGCGCCGAAGGTCGCCATCGACAGCTCGATGGCGCCGAGCGCCGCCACCTTGGCCGCCGCGATGCCGCCCACCATGCCGGCGCCCATGCCCCCGAACAGGCGCGACACCGAGCGGCGCAGCAAGACCGGATCGGTCAGCGCGCGCAGGATGTTGGCCACCGCCAGGCCCGAGGGAAACTGCAGTTGCATGCGCTCGACCAGCAGCGGCGTATAGAGCATGCCGATGCCCGCGGCCATCATGCCGATGCACAGCATGTAGATCACGAGCTGCCAGGCCGGCACCGGCGGCATGCCCAGCCAGGTCATCGACTGGATCAGGGTGCTCATCCCCATCATGCCGGCGACGGAGGCGGCTGTCGTCTGGATGTAGTTGGCGCCGTGTTTGCCCTCGCTGCCGTAGCCATAGGTGACCACCGAGCCGAGGATGCCGGCCAACACCTGCCCGCCGACGAAGAAGCCGACCGAGAAGTTCATGTAGGCCGCCGCGATGCCGCCCAGCGGCCCGAGCAGGAACATGCCCAGTGCGGCGAGCAGGGCGTAGTAGCTGCGGCTGCCCACCGGCGGTAGCCAGGCCCAGCGGCGGGTGTCGTCGATTTGCAGGGCGGTCATGGTGAGTCGGCCTGGCGCAAAAAGGTGGCGCACTGTAGCCGCCGGCGCGGGGCCGCTACGGCCGCGACGCGGCCTTTCGATTGGCCTGATCGGCGCGCCCGCGGCAGGCTGGCGGCGCTGTATCGAAGGAGCCCGTCATGGCCAAGAAACCCAGTCACCGGGCCGATGTTCAACACCCTGCACACGATGTTCATGGCCCAGTACACCGAGCTGTGGAACGCGGTCGATCCCGTCGCCGAGTGCATCCGCTCGCTCGGCCATGTGGCGCCGGGCGAGACCCAAGCTGCGCGGCGTCAGAGTGCACCGGCGCGCGGCGCGGCGCAATCACTGCTGCACTTCAATCGATGCAAAGGCATTGCTGGCTCGAAGCGCAGCAAGCGACTCTTCCATAGACCTGACTCCGGTCGGCCGGGCCATGTACTCACCCAGATCGTTCGGTCCTTGCACGATCGTGACGCCCGCAGCCAGCAGCGCCTGGCGAATCTGCACTTCGCTGACAGCCGTCGCCGCCCGAAGCCGGATCGACGCAGTTCCGGGTTGACCGAAGGAGCGCGTGGCTTCGGTGTCCTCGGCGCCACGCGAGGCGAACCATCCCAGAGTGGCCGTCTGCAGCATGACAACCGCGAGCAGGCCCATGGCAAAACCCGACCGGGCCATGAAAGTGATGGACGAGCGCAAAGGAGAGAGCAGCCCCTCGAGCCACGGCCGCCCGCCGACCACACTGCCGACCGGCCGCCCACCGACCTGTGGTTTCGCTGCGCGGACGCGCCGAAGAAGATCGGCGACCGGCATTTCGGGTGCATCGCTCAGCTGGGCGCGCGTGGCGCGCGATATCTCCTGCTCGAACGTGTGCTCTCTTCGCGCCCAGGCGCTGCTGGCAAGTACATCCTCGACCCACCTTCGTTCTTGCGGCTCGAGGGTGCCGTTGAGGAACCAGGGCAGATCTTCGACAAAGCGCTGCCGGGTGGTCGCTGCGGGCAAGTCGTGTTCGTCGTCCATTGCGCGCCCCATCAAGCCGCAAGCGAGTCCAGGCACATGCGCATGTACTTGCGCACGTACAGGGCGCGCGACTTCACCGTACCGATCGGAACCCCTTGCAGCTTGGCAACCTGCTCGAGACTCAGCTCGGCCAGATAGATCAACTGCGCACAGTCGCGGTGTGCCGGACTCAGCTTCTCGATGCAGCCGCGCACCCGGCTTTGCTCCTGCTTGCGCTCCAGCATCTCTTCCGCGCGCGGTGAACCGTCGGCGAGCGTTTCGGCGTACTCCTCGAGGTCTTCGAGCCCCGGTGCGGCGCGCTCGCGCAGGCTAGCCGCCACATTCTTCGCGATGCCGAGAATCCAGGTCGAGGCCATCGACTCACCTCTGAAGCGCTCGGCGGCTTGCCAGACGCGAAAAAGCGTCTCGTTGACCACCTCGCGCGCGTCCTGGTCGTTCCGAAGCCGGTTGAGCGCAAACAAGTAGATCCTCTTGT
The DNA here is from genome assembly GCA_031401195.1 of Burkholderiales bacterium. Taxonomy (GTDB): domain Bacteria; phylum Pseudomonadota; class Gammaproteobacteria; order Burkholderiales; family Burkholderiaceae_C; genus Rubrivivax. The sequence continues at coordinate 16,721 of JANNRI010000154.1, read as the reverse complement.
GAAGCATGTGATGAAGCTGCACCAGAGCCGATTCGTCACGCTCACCGCATCGCCGAATCAGCGCTTCGGCCTGTTCGTCGTCCATGTCTGGTTCGGATGGTTTGTACTGAAGGGGGCAAGTTCGGTTCAACGACGCACCTGGTATTCGTTCACGGGCCGCATCCGAGTGTGGCAACGGCACCGACGGGCCGGGTACGGCGGCTCGGGGTTGGCCCCTGCGGGCTCCTTCTCTCCCTCGTCACGCTAGGCACGCTAGGGTGTCCGCGAGTGCAGGTCAACTCCAATTCCATCGCATCGCTGCATCGCTGTATCGCGTCGTTGAACGCGGCCGAGCCGGGGCGCAGCGGCAGGTGAAAACCCGCATCTCTGGCACGAGTGCGAGCCGCAATTCCGGCAGCGCCTGCAGGTACCAGTAGGTGTTGGTCACCGTCGCAGCGGCTCGACGTCGAAGCGCTTGGCGATCTCGCGGCAGCCGGAGAGCAGCGCCTGCGGGCTCGAGATGAGGAACCTGGGGTCGGTGTTGAGGAACGTCACGAAAGCGGCGAAGTCGCCGTCGAACTTCGCCTGCCGGATCACCGCTTCCTGGGTTTCCAGGCCGGCGCCTCGTCGGCCGAGATGGTGATGGTCATCCAACAGCCGAGGACGCTCTCGTCCCCCAGGCTCAGTGCTTGTGTCCGCCATGCCCCGTTTGATCTGCAGCCCCGGCCCCCGCCAGTGGCCGCACCGCCGCCTTCACCTCCACCGTTTCACGCTTGCCGCCCGCGCCCTCGATCACGAGCGTTACCGTCACCGTCTCGCCCACCTTCAACTGCTGCTTCAAGTCCATCAGCATCACGTGGTAGCCACCCGGCTTCAGTTCAACCGCCTTGCCTGCCGGCAGGTCCAGCGCCGGCACGGCGCGCATCCTCATCGTGCTGCCGTCCATCGTCATCTCGTGGATCTCCACCACCCCGGCGACGGCAGAACTGGCCGAAACGAGCTTGCCGCCGGCGGCGGAGGTGATCTGCGCGAACATGCCCGAGGCCTTCTGCTGCGCGACCGTGCCGCGCACCCAGGCGTCCTTGACGGTGGTTTGCGCGCAAGCGGGCGTGGCCAGCAGCGCCGACATCAGGGCGGCGAGCAGGGTCGAATGCAACTTCATCGGCGGTACTCCTGGCGTGGAACGGATGCTCGATTATCGTCGCAGACGTCATCGCAGACGTCATCGCAGACGTCATCGCGGCCGTCACGGCCGACACGTTCTGCGCAAGACGGGCCGCGACGCCCGGCTGCGCGGCGACCTAGACGCGCACGAACTCCCGCTCGTGCATCCAGGCCGCATGCCGCGGCGCGCGGCGCGTCCGCGCCCACTCGTCCAGCATGTCCCACTTCACCGCGTCCAGGCGCAAGTTCATCTCGGCCGTGGCGGTGTCGGCGGCGAGCTCGAGCCGGTGGCCGTTGGGGTCGAAGAAGTAGATCGACTTGAAGATGGTGTGGTCGGTGGGCCCGACGACCTCGATGCCACTGGCCTGCAGCTTCGCCTTCGTCTGTTCGAGGGCCGCGACGCTCTCGACCTTGAACGCGATGTGCTGCACCCAGTCGGGCGTGTTCGGATCCCTGCCCTGCACGGGCGAGTTGGGCAGTTCGAAGAAGGCGAGCACGTTGCCGGCGCCGGCGTCGAGGAAGACGTGCATGTACGGATCGGCCTCGTGCGTGCTCGGCACGCGGTCTTCGGCGATGGCGAGCACGAAGTCCATGCCGAGGTGCTCGCGGTACCAATGCACTGTTTCCTTGGCGTCGCGACAGCGGTAGGCCACGTGGTGGATGCGCTGGATCTTCATGGTGGGTCTCCCGGGAGGGGGCAGGCCGGCATCTTCGCCACGCGGGCCGATGCCGGACTTGATGCCGGTCAATGTGCCTTGCCGGGTGCGCACCTCGCGGCACCTTGCGTCAGCGCAAAGACAGCGCGACGGCAGATGCCTAGATTGCGCTCCATGCGGTGTGCCGCCCTGGCCCTGCGCATCGGGCGTGACGACGAGAGTCGGCGGGGCAGCGCGCGGAGTGATTCTGGAGACGGCGATGTACAAACACCTACTCGTGCCGGTGGATGGCAGTGAACTCACCGACCGGGCCATTCGTGCCAGCGTTGAGTTGGCCCAGCAGCTTGGCGCCTCGATCACCGGCTTCGTGGCCGAGCCGCTGGCGCCTCTGCCCACGGCCAGCCAACCGCCCACGAGGTTGCGCGAGGAGATGCTCGAGCACGACGCCATGACGGTGGCCCATGCACGCGAGGTGCTGGCCCGCTTCGAGGCCGAGGCGCGACGCGCCGGGGTGCCGTTCGTCGGCCGCCACGCGCAGGTGCCACGCATCGACCGCGCCATCATCGCCGCGGCCGAGGCCCAAGGCTGCGACATGATCGTCATGGTCACGCATGGGCGTGGCGCCTTCGGCGAGTTCCTGTTCGGCTCGCAGACGAAGGCGGTGCTGGCGGGCAGCAGCCTGCCGCTGCTCGTGCTGCACTGAATCGCACAGGCGACGCCTATGGATGCTTCGCGACGTGCCTTCCTCGCCGGTCGGCCGGTGCAGGCCGATGCACACGCCGATGCACATGCCCGTGCCCGTGCCCATGCCCGTGCACACCCGCAAGCGCAAGCGCAAGGGCGTGATCCTGCCGCACGCATCGCCGTGTCCGGGCGCTGCCTGGCCCGTCATGGCGTGGAATGCCGCTTGTGCGCCGACGTCTGCGAGGCGCGAGCGTTGCGCTTCACCCCTGCCCGGGGCGGCATTCCGCAGCTGACGATTCAGCTCGATCGGTGCAGCGGCTGTGCGGAGTGCGTGGCGCTGTGCCCGGTGGGCGCGCTCTCGATGGTGGTGCCGGTTTCTGCGGGCGCGCACTTGTCCCCCTGAGGGGACTCGGCTGTGGGCTGGCCCGCCCGGCAAGCCCTCCCTTCAACGCGAGGCGGCGGACGCCGCCGCTGGTTGAGGCGCCGCACTTGATGCGGCAGACGCACCTTCCGATGCCGCGCGCTTGCCCGCCGCCGGCACGCCTTGCGTGGCCGGCACTTCCGCCGACCCGGGTTTGCCGGCTCCGATGTGCTGCTCGATCGGCGGCAGCCCGTGGGCGATGCCCTTGTGGCAGTCGATGCAGGTCTGCCCCGCACCGAAGGCCACCTGGTGCTTGGTGGCCGCGCGCAGGTTCTGCTCGGCGTAGTCCATGTAGTTGAAGTTGTGGCAGTTGCGGCACTCCTGGCTGTCGTTGCCCTTCATGCGCGCCCACTCGTTGCTGGCCAACTGGGCCCGCTTGGCCTGGAACTTCTCGGGTGTGTCGATGCTGCCGAGCATCTTGTGCCACAGCTCGTTGCTCGCCTGGATCTTGCGGATCATCTTCGGCCCCCATTCCTTGGGCACATGGCAGTCGGGGCAGGTGGCGCGCACGCCGGTGCGGTTCTGGTAGTGGATGGTATTGCGGTACTCGACGAAGACGTTGTCGCGCATCTCGTGGCACGAGACGCAGAACTTCTCGGTGTTGGTCCATTCCATCGCCGTGTTGAAGCCGCCCCAGAAGACGATACCCAGCGCGAAGAAGACCGCCGCCGTTCCCGTGACCAGGCTCCACACCCAGGTGCCCAGCCCGCGCGCGAGCGGGCTGCCTTCCATGCCCTTGCCACCCTTGTCGCTCTTGTCGCCCTTGCCGATCACGTCCGATTCGTCCGCCATGGCCGCTGCTCCTTGTTCTTGGGCTACTGCATGCCGCGCGCGCGCTGGAAGGTGTTCTCCACCAGCGGCTTGGCGTCGGTCTGCGGCACGTGGCATTGGGTGCAGAAGTAGCGGCGTGGGCTGATGTTGTCGAGCTCGGTGCCCTCGCGCGTGCGGAAGTGTGTGACGCTCACCTTGGTGGCGCCGCTCTCGCGCGTCTTGCTCCAGGCGTGGCAGTCCATGCACTTGTTGAAGTTCTTCGTGATCGCATAGCCGGCGACGGTGTGGGGGATGAGCGGCGGCTGCTGCATGAAGTCCCGGTCGTGCGGCGCGCGGTCGCGCTCCTGGCGCGGGTTGCTGGGCGCGGTGTCCTGTTGCACCGGCGTGCCGTTGCGCAGCGCTTGCACCCTGACGGGTGCCGGCTCGGCGGCATCGACGTGGGTCGCCACCCCCAACGCGGTGATGACCGCGGCCAGGGCCAGGGCCAGCATGATCTTGATGGTGTCGTGCAGACGGTTCATGGTTCAGACCCTCCTCGAATCCCAGCGGTGCGTGTAGCGGAAGACATCGGTGCTGCACACGTCGATGCAGCGGCCGCAGTTGGTGCAGGCGGCGTCGGCGATGACGGGCGAAGCGCCATCCTTGCCTTTCAGGGCGATGGGGATGATCCGCGGCTCGGGGCACACGGCGTAGCAGTCGGCGCAGTCGTTGCAGCGGCTGCTGTGCGTGGCGGCCACGCGCAGCACGGCGGCGCGGCCGATCAGCGCATACGCCGCACCCTGCGGGCAGACATGGCCGCACCACCCACGCGGCGCGAGCAGCAGGTCGTAGATGAACACGGCAGCCAGCGCCGACCACGCGAGCGTGCCGCCGAAGATGAGGGCGCGCTGCGTCAGCGACACCGGATTCACCCACTCCCACACCGCGCTCCCCGTGGCCGCCGTGGCCAGCAACACCGTCACCAGCAGCGCATGGCGCAGGCCCGGGTGCGGCGCGCGCCCGGTGTGGATGTGCAGGCGCCGGCGCAGCCAGGCGGCGGTGTCGGTGGCCACGTTCACCGGGCACACCCAGGCACAGAAGCTGCGGCCACCCACCAGCAGGTAGAAGGCGATCACGAGGCCCGCGCCCAGCAAGGCCGTGGCCTCGGGTGCGTGGCGCGTGGCCAGGACTTGTGCCAGCACGAACGGGTCGGTGAGCGGCAGCGTCTCGAGCGTGAGGCTGGACGAGAGGTTGCCCTTGACGATCCACACACCGGCCCAGGGCCCGAGCAGGAACAGGGCGACGATGGCGATCTGCGAGGCGCGCCGCGCCAGCAGCCAGCGGTGCGCGCGATACCAGCCCTTGGCGGCCACCGCAGCGGCACCGGGCGAGGCGGGATGGGCGCGTGCGTCGCGCGGCAGCACAGTGCTGGCGCTCATCGGCTGCCTCCGCTGGCCGCGCCCGCGGGCGGCACGCTGCCCGCCATGCCAGCTGCAGGCGGCACGCTGCCCGCCATGCCACGGTACGGCACCTCGCCGCCACGCAGCGGCCGCAGGTCCCCGGGCACGGGGTGCTCGGGCAGGCGCTGCACGGGCAACTCGAAGCTCGGCTTGCCGCTGCGGTTGACCGTCTCCCACCCTTTTCGGTAGTGCGGCCCCAGCTCGCCCTGCGCCAGCTTGATGGGAAGAACCTTGATGGCCGCCTGCTCCAGCACGCAGCTTCTCTCGCACTTGCCGCAGCCGGTGCAAGCATCGGCATGCACGGTGGGCAGAAACATCGCGTGGCGGTCGCTGCGCGGGTTGGAGACTTTCTCCAGCGTGATCGCGTGGTCGATCACCGGGCATACGCGGTAGCAGACGTCGCAGCGCAGGCCGAGGAAGTTAAGGCAGCTCTGGTGGTCGATCAGCACCGCCAGGCCCATCTTCGACTTGTTGATGTCGGTGAGCTTCTTGTCCAGTGCGCCCGTGGGGCAGGCCTTGACGCAGGGAATCGAATCGCACATCTCGCAGGGAATGTCGCGCGCCTCGAAATACGGCGTGCCGATGGCCACGTCGCGATCGAGTGCGCCGCGGCCGATGCCGGTGCCGGCCAGCTTCAGGTTCTTCGGCGGGCAGTCGCGCACGCACAGGCCGCAGCGGATGCAGGCACCGAGGAAGTCCGCTTCCGGCAGTGCGCCGGGCGGGCGCAGGACCTGCGCGCCATGTGCGGCATCCGGCCGCGCCAGCAGCGCCGCGCCGCCGGCGATGAAGCCGGCGGTGGCAAAGCGGGCGCTGCCCTGCAGCAGCTCACGGCGGTTCGGGGGCATGGCCGCTTCGCCGCGCTCAGGCCCGCACGATCTTGACCGCGCACTTCTTGAAGTCCGTCTCCTTCGAGATCGGGCAGGTCGCATCCAGCGTCAGCTTGTTGACCAGGCGCCCTTCATCGAAGAAGGGCACGAAGATCAGGCCGCGCGGCATCTTGTTGCGCCCGCGTGTATCCACTTGCGCGAGCATCTCGCCGCGGCGCGAACTCACCTTGATCTGCATGCCGCGCTGGATGCCGCGTGCCTGCGCGTCCTCGGGGTGCATGAACACCACCGCTTCGGGCGCGGCGCGGTGCAGCTCGGCCACGCGGCGCGTCATGGTGCCGGTGTGCCAATGCTCCAGCAGGCGGCCGGTGCACAGCCAGAGGTCGAATTCCTTGTCGGGCGATTCGGCCGCGGGCTGGTAGGGCAGCGCGAAGATGTTGGCGCGTCCGTCCTTGTTGCCGTAGAACTTCACGCCCTCGCCGGCCTTCACATAGGGGTCATAACCTTCACGGAAGCGCCACAGCGTTTCCTTGCCATCCACCACCGGCCAACGCAGGCCGCGCACCTCGTGATAGGTGTCGAAATCGGCCAGGTCGTGCGCCTTGCCGCGGCCGAACTCGGCGTACTCCTCGAACAGGCCCTTTTGCAGGTAGAAGCCGAGCGCCTTGGACTCGTCATTGCTGTAGTCGCGGATGAACTTGCCGTTCACGCGCGAGAGGTCGGCCACCGGGTACTTGTTGACCCGGCCGTTCTTGAACAGCACGTCGAACAGCGTCTTGCCCTTGTACTCGGGCGACTTGGCCAGCAACTCGGCCGGCCATACCTCTTCCATCTTGAAGCGCCTGGCGAACTCCACGTACTGCCACAGGTCCGAGCGCGACTGGCCCGGTGCGTTGACCTGCTGGCGCCAGAACTGCGTGCGCCGCTCGGCGTTGCCGAACGCGCCTTCCTTCTCCACCCACATGGCGGACGGCAGGATGAGATCGGCGGCCATCGCGCTCACGGTCGGATAGGCGTCGCTGACCACGATGAAGGTGGCCGGGTTGCGCCAGCCGGGGTAGATCTCGCCGTTGACGTTGGGCCCGGCCTGCATGTTGTTGGTGGTGCTGGTCCAGTAGCACTTGAGCTTGCCGTCCTTGAGCGCGCGGCTTTGTGCCACCGCGTGCAGGCCGATGTTGGCCGGCAGCGTGCCATCGGGCAGCTGCCAGATGGCCTCGCTCTTCTTGCGGTGCTCGGGGTTGGTCACCACCATGTCGGCTGGCAGGCGGTGCGCGAAGGTGCCCACCTCGCGCGCGGTGCCGCAGGCGCTGGGCTGGCCGGTGAGCGAGAACGGGCTGTTGCCCGGCTGGCTGATCTTGCCCGTAAGCAAGTGGATGTTGTAGACCATGTTGTTGGCCCACGTGCCGCGTGTGTGCTGGTTGAAGCCCATGGTCCACAGGCTCATCACCTTCAGCTTGGGGTCGGCGTAGAGCCGGGCCAGGTCCTCCAGCTGCCTGACCGGCACACCCGAGAGCTTGCTGACTTTCTCGGCCGTGTACTCGGCTACGAACTTCGCATACTCCTCGAAGCTCATCGGCGTGCTGTCGTTGGGGTTGCCCTTGGGTTTGCCGTCGGCGCCGGCATAGCCGTTGGACTTGGCGTCTTTCTCCAGCGCATGCGCGGGGCGCAGGCCGTAGCCGATGTCGTCGGCGCCTTTGCGGAAGTTGACGTGCTTCTTGACGAAGGCCTCGTCGACCTTCTTGTTGGCGATGATGTAGTGCGCGATGTAGTTGAGGATCGCCAGGTCGGTCTGCGGCGCGAAGATCATGCCGCTGTCGGCGAGGTCGAAGCTGCGGTGCTCGAAGGTGGACAGCACCACCACCTTGCTTTGCGGGTTGGACAGCCGGCGGTCGGTAATGCGGCTCCACAGCACCGGGTGCATCTCGGCCATGTTGCTGCCCCACAGCACGAACACGTCGGCCTGCTCGATGTCGTCGTAGCAGCCCATCGGCTCGTCGATGCCGAACGTGCGCATGAAGCCGGCCACCGCGCTGGCCATGCAGTGGCGGGCATTGGGGTCGAGGTTGTTGCTTCGGAAGCCCGCTTTCCACAGCTTGGCGGCGGCGTAACCCTCCCAGATGGTCCACTGGCCGGAGCCGAACATGCCCACCGCGCCCGGGCCGTCGGACTTGAGGGCCTCTTTCCACTTGCTGGCCATGAGGTCGAAGGCCTCGTCCCAGCTCACCGGTACGAACTCGCCGTTCTTGTCGAACTTGCCGTCCTTCTTGCGCAGCAACGGCGTCGTGAGCCGATCCTTGCCGTACATGATTTTGGACAGGAAGTAGCCCTTGATGCAGTTCAGGCCGCGGTTCACCGGTGCTTCCGGGTCGCCCTGGGTAGCGACGACGCGCCCTTCCTGCACGCCCACCAGCACCGAGCAGCCGGTGCCGCAGAAGCGGCAGGGTGCCTTGTCCCAGCGCACGGCGGTGCCGGTCGCAGCGCCACCAGCGCCCGGCGCGGCCTTGCCCTGGGCCGCTGCAGGCGCGGCGACGATGGGGATGCCTGCGGCGGCAGCTGTCGCCGCCAAAGCCTGGCTGCGCAGAAATCCGCGCCGGTCCACATTCATGAGGGGCTCCTTGAAAGCGAGTTGTTGCGGGCCAAGGGGTTGGCATCCGGGTTGGCGTCCATGCCGGCATCCTGAACGGCGTCCATGCGGGAACTCGGCCGGCTGCGCGACGGCGCCGTGAGGGGCGCGTGCACATCCGGGCCCGAATACTCGAATACGAGCGAGGTGCAGATCACCTCGGGCCACATGGCAATGGCGGCGAGGGTCTCGGCGGCGGTCTGCGCTGGCGGGGCCGAGTCGGCACCGCAGGGGGGCAAGTCGTCGCTGCGGTCGTCGCACGCGAGGTCTTCAAGCAGGAGCACGAGGCGGCCGTCACCCGGGTCGACGGCGATCTCCACCCCGGGCAGAGCCCGCAGGCGCTGGCTCGTGGCTGACAGGTGGCGGGGTTGGGCGCGCACGATGGCACCGAGGATGGACATGGAGCGGCGACCGGTGGCGCCGCAGTATTTGCGGCTGCGCCATGTTGGCGCGGCCACCCCGTTGTGGGGCTTGATGCAAGTCATGGACGCCGTGGCGGCACGCGCGCACAGTTGACGCAGATCAAGCGGCCGGGGCAGCCGCGTCACGCGGCCTGCGGGCATTCCCTAGGTGTTGGTCGCGCCTTGCGGTGCCGACGCGCAAACGCCTGGCGGCTCAGGGCTCGCCAAGGAAGACACGGCGCACGTCCAGCGTGCTGCGGCGGCCCAGATGCTGCGCCTCGGTGGCCAGCCATTGCGCCGCGGCCTCGCAGCCACGCTGATGCAGTCGGTGCAGGAAAGCCCGGTTCGTATCGAGCTTGCTGGCGGCACTGAGTGGCGCCAGCGTCGTGTCGTCGGCCACCATGTGCAGGCGCAGGTTCTTGTAGTGGCCAGTGTCGATGCGGCCCTCGCTGTGCAGCTTCTGCACGAAAGCGATGGCGCGCATCTCGCTCACGAGGCCGGCGTTGAACGTGATCTCGTTGACGCGGTCGTGGATCTCGAGCGCCGTGTCGGGCGTGCCTTCGCGCACGAGCGGATCGACCTTCACGAGCACGAGGTCGAGCGCCGCGGTCTCGTAGATGAGCGGCCACAGCGCCGGGTTGCCGCTGTAGCCGCCGTCCCAGTAGGGCTCACCATCCACCACCACCGCGCGGAAGAGCTGCGGCAGGCAGGCCGATGCGAGCAGCGCATCGTGCGTGAGGTCGGCGCGGTTGAAGATGCGCGGGCGGCCAGTGCGCACCGCTGTGGCATTGACGAATACCGAGAGCTTGCCATTGCGCAGCGCCTTCACGTCCACATGCTGCTGCACGATCTCGCGCAGCGGGTTGAGGTCGAAGGGGTTGAACTGGTAGGGGCTGGCCAGGCGCGTGATCTCGCCCCACCACCAGGCCATCGGGTTCCAGGCCACCGGGAGGGCGTGCGTGCCGGCGCTGCCGAAGCACGCGCCGTGGGACGCCACGCTGTCCCAAAAGGCGCGCAGCGCCACCTGCGCACCGGGGCGGCCGCCCCTGGCCAGGCCGGTGGCGAGCACGGCCGCGTTGAGCGCGCCGGCACTGGTGCCGCTCACGCCGTCGAAGTGCAGCCAGGGTTCCTCGAGCAGGCGATCCAGCACGCCCCAGGTGAAGGCGCCGTGCGAGCCGCCGCCTTGCAGCGCGAGATCGATGGCCCGAGAGCGGGCGCTGCTGCGGCGGGTGGTGGCACGGCGGGTAGGCATGCCGCGAAGGTTAACCGCGCACCTCGTTATGCTGCGCGCCGTGCCCGTCGGGGCGCGACTGCGGGCGACTGTCTTTCGCCTGGAACCAGAAGGAATCCTGTCATGAATGTTTTCATCGCCGGCACGCGCCGGCGCCGCGCCCGCGTGCGAGGCCCGCTCATCGACTGGGCGCGCGGCCTGGCACTCTGCCTGGCGCGCACCCTGGGGCCCTTGGTGTTGCCCTTGGTGTTGCCCTTCGTGGGGCACTCCGTGGCGCGCTCAGCGGTGCTGCTCTCGGTGTTCCTTTCGGCCCCGATGTACGCCGCGGCCCAGGCCCCTGGCGAGAGGTTCACCTTCATCACCAACTGGTTCGCCCAGGCCGAACATGGCGGCTTCTACCAGGCGCAGGCCACCGGCCTGTACCAGCAGGCCGGGCTCGACGTCACCTTGGGCATGGGGGGCCCGCAGATCAACAGCCTGCAGCTCATGGCCGCTGGCCAGGCCGACTGCATCATGGGGTTCGACGCGCAGACGCTCAGCGCCTGGGAGCAGGGCGTCGAGGCGGTGACAGTGGCGGCGGCTTTCCAGAAGGACGCCATCGTGATGGTCGGCCACCCGGGCGTGGTGAACCGGCTCGAAGACCTGAAGGGCAAGACGCTGCTGCTGGCCACGCCCGCCTACAGCACCTTCTGGCCGTGGCTGAAGAGCACCTATCGGCTCGACAATGTGACGACACGGCCCTACACCTTCAACAACCAGGCCTTCCTCGCCGACAAGAACGCGGTGCAGCAGGGTTATCTCTCGAGCGAGCCCTACTCGATCGAGAAGGAAGGCGGCTTCAAGCCCGCGGTCTTCCTCCTCGCCGACCACGGCTGGCCGCCTTACTCCACCACCATCGTCTGCATGGCCAAGACCGTGCGTGAGCGCGAGCGCGCCGTGGCCGCCTTCGTGCGCGCGAGCATGTTGGGCTGGAAGAGTTATCTGCAGGGCGAGCCCGCGACCATTTCAGCGGCCAACGCGCTCATCAAGCGAGACAACCCGCAGATGAGCGACGACCGCATTGCGCACGCCATCGGCCTGCTGAAGAGCACCGGCATGGTGATGGGAGGAGATGCGGCGACGCTGGGCATCGGCATCGTGACCGACGAACGCATGAAGAAGACCTACGAGATGCTGGTGACGCACAAGCTGCTGGATGCGAAGAAGGTGGAGCTGGGCAAGACCTACACGACGCGGTTCGTGCGCGACCTCGGAATCCTGCCCTGAACTGCCTGTCTCGCGCGCGCGGCACGCTGCCGGCGCGGTCCCCCGCGTCGTCCCCTTGCGCGTGTTTGGATCAGGCAATGCACGCGGTGAAGCCCTGGCGCAGCGCCGCCTCATCCAGGCCGCGCACGATCAACACCAGCACCGAGCGCTGCGGTGGCCAGTCGATGCTTGCGGCCACCAGCGGCGGATGAAACAGGTGCTGCACGCCGTGCAGCACCAGGGGCGCCGGCTCGCCCAAAACGCGCACCACGCCCTTCAGCCGCAGCAAGTGCTCGCCATGCCGCGCGCGAAGTTCTGCCAGCCAGTCTTGCAGGCGGGGCCAGTGCAGCGGTGTGCTGGCTTCGAGCACGAAGGATTGCACCTCCCCATGCAGGCGCCCGATGGGGCGGCCGGCGAGCAGGCCGATGGCCTCCTGCACGGCGCGGTGCGTGGGCAGGGGTTGCAGCAGTTCGGCGGGCAGCGCGCCGGCCTGTTCCAGCAGCTGCCGCCGCGCCGAGGGGTTGAGCCCTTCGAGCGCCTCGTCGAGCGCGCCGTGCAGCGGCGCGAGATCGGTCTTGGTCAGCAGCAGCCAGTCGGCCAGCGCCACCTGCTTGCGCGCCTCCCATTGATGCTCGAGCTGCGACAGGCCGTTGACCACATCCACCGTCGTCACCACCGCGCCCAGGCGGCAGAAGTGCGCCAGCAGCGGATTCGTCTCCACGGCCTGCACCAGCGGTGCAGGGTCGGCCAGGCCGGTGGTCTCGACCACCACGCGCGCAAAGGGCGGCAGCGAGCCTTCGTCGCGCCGCGCCAGCAACTCGCGCAGCGTGTCCTCGAAGTCGCCGCGCACGGTGCAGCAAATGCAGCCGCTCTTGAGCAGCGCGACCTCGCCTTCGATGCGCTCGACCAGCAGGTGGTCCAGCGCCACCTCGCCCAGTTCGTTGACGATGACGGCAGTGTCGGCCAGAGCGGGATCGCGCAACAGGCGGTTCAGCAGCGTGGTCTTGCCGCTGCCCAGGAAGCCGGTGAGCACGAAGACGGGCGTGCGCCCGGTGTTGTCTGAAGCAAACAGGCTGGGCATGGACAGCGATGTGGTGGCGGGAGCATAGTTGGCGCCCCAACAACCGCAATGAGAGGAGACCCCGTGAGCGATCGACCCGGCAATGAGCCCCAGGACGACACCCGTGACCCTGCGTCCATCGACGCCCCAAGCGGGCAGGCGGCTGCCCAGGTGAGCAGCGAAGGCGGCGAGCGCCGCAACTTCTTCAAGGCCGCGGCGCTCGGTGCGGGCGTGGCCGCATTGGCCGGCGCCATGCACGGCAAGTACGGCATGGCCCCCCTCATCCCCGAGGCGCGCGCGCAGACCGGCCCGAACTGGTGGCCCTCACGCTGGGGCAAGGATGACGAGGCGGGCGCCTCCAACTGGATGACGCCCGAGAAGGTGCTCGACGCGGCCAAGTGGATCAAGGACGGCAAGGTCTACCGCATCGGCCGCGTCTACGAAGCTGGCATCCCGACTTTCGGAGCGCGCGTGTTCGCGTTGCGCATCCCCGGCGGCCCCACGGGAGGCCCTTTCGGTGAGAACAAGCTCGTCTACAACGACGAGTTCCTCGCCACCGAGATCGGCCAGGTCGGCACGCAGTTCGACGGCCTGGGCCACATCGGCGTGCAACTCGGCAAGGACGGTGACAAGAACGAGATGCGCTTCTACAACGGTTTCACGGCGCAGGAGATCAACGACGCCTACGGCCTGAAGAAGCTCGGCGCAGAGAAGGTGAAGCCCTTCTTCACGCGCGCGCACCTGCTCGACGTGACCGCCGGCCGCGCGTGGGACGCCGGCCAGGAAGTGATGATGACCGACGTGCGCGCCGCGCTCGAGCGGCAGAGGATGCGCGAGGACGACATCAAGCCCGGCGACGCGGTCTTCTTCAACACCGGCTGGGGCCAGCTGTGGATGAAGAACAACGACCGCTTCAATGCGGGCGAACCGGGCATCGGCCTGGAGGTGGCACGCTGGCTCATCGGCCGACAGATCGCGCTGACGGGTGCCGACACCTGGGCCACCGAGGTCGTGCCCAACCCCGACAAGCGCCTCGCGTTCCCGGTGCACGCCGAGCTCATCACGAAGAACGGTATCTTCAACCACGAGAACCTGTTCTTCGACGAACTCATCAAGGAGCGCAAGTTCCAGTTTGTCTATATCTTTTCCACTACGCCGATGAAGGGCGCCACCGGCTCGGCCGGCGGGCCGATTGCCGTGACCTGAGGCGGCTCGGGCCTCGGGGCGGGTGTAATCAGGACCATGTTTCGTGCGTCCAAGCCTCTTTGATCGATCCCACGCTTGGAGCTTGCGATGAACGACCTGCACCCGAACCCACCCCTCGAGGGCGCTGGCAGCCCCGGACGTCGCCGATGGCTGGCGGCCGCGGGCTCGGCGGCACTGGCGGCGCTGGCGGTTCGGCCCGTGCGTGCCCAAAGCGTCGACCACGGCCACGCGGCGTGGAACGCGCTGCTGAAGAAGCATGTGGCGCCACTGCGCGGCGGCCAGGCCTCGCAGGTGCGCTACGCCGCCTTTGCCGGCGATCGCGCGCCGCTCAAGGCTTACCTCGATGCGCTCTCGGCCGTGGGCGAGGCGGCGTTCAACGGTTTCGGCAAGCCGCAGCAGATGGCGTTCCTGATCAACGCCTACAACGCGTTCACAGTGGAACTGATCCTGACCAAGTACCCCGATCTGAAGTCGATCAAGGACCTGGGCAGCCTGTTGCAAAGCCCGTGGAAGCCGAAGTGGGTGCCGCTGCTCGGCACCAAGCTGTCGCTCGACGATATCGAGCACGAGATCTTGCGCAAGCGGGGTCGGTACGACGACCCGCGCGTGCACTTCGGCGTCAACTGCGCCAGCATCGGCTGCCCGGCGCTGCGCGAGGAGGCCTTCGTGGGCGAGCGGCTCGATGCGCAACTCGACGAACAGGCACAACGCTTCATGAGCGACCGCTCGCGCAACCGCTACAACGTCCAACGCGGACGCCTGGAGTTGAACAAGATCTTCGACTGGTTCGGCGAAGACTTCCGCCTCGGCCACCGCGGCATCGCTTCGCTGCCGGCCTTCGCAGCGAAGTACGCCGACCAGCTCGCCGAGGCGCCGGCCGATCGTGAGAAGGTGCGTGGTGGGCAGCTCGAGATCGCCTTCCTCGAGTACGACTGGAAGCTCAACGACGCGAAGTGAAGTCGGGCGATGCCCGATCTGAGCCCGACTCCTGGCTGATCTCGAAGGCCGCATGAAATTTCTCACCGACGCAGACGCGGCCCGCGCCGTGGTGCCGCGGCCCGCGGCAACGACGCTGGTCGTGCGCGATGCGGCGGCTGAAGATGGGGCCGCTGGTGTGTGTCTTGAAGTGCTGATGGTGCGCCGCTCGCTGCAGGCGAGCTTCATGCCTGGGGCCTACGTTTTTCCCGGTGGAGCGGTGGACGCCGCCGATGAATCGGCCGCTGCGTTGGCGTGCTGCGACGAGCCTGCGGCTGCGCTGGCCAGCCGCATCGGCGAGGTCACGGAAGTCGGCGCGAAGGCGCTCGGTTTCGCCGTAGGGGCGTTGCGCGAGTGCTTCGAGGAGTGCGGGCTGTGGTTGATGGCCCATGCGCGAGCGACCCCGCCCGCTGAGCAGTTGTTGGCGCTGCGCGCGCGCCTGCACGGCGGTGAGCCGTTCCCCTCGTTGGCGAGCGAGGCGGGCTGGCCGCTGTGCACTTCGGTGTTGCAGACCTGGAGCCATTGGGTCACACCGCTGGGTGTGCCCAAGCGATTCGACACCTTGTTCTTTGTTGCCCAGGCGCCGCTGGGACAGGTGCCCAGCGTCGATGCCGGCGAGACGACCACGCTCGCGTGGGTGCACCCGCCGGCGGCGTTGGCGGCGCACGCCCGCGGCGAGTTCCCGATGGAGTTCGCCACCGTGCGCACGGTGGAATCACTCGTGCCTTGGGCGACGCGAGGCGCGGCGTCCCTGTTGCGGCACGCCGTCGCGTTGCGGCATGTGCCACCGTTGCACCCGCGCTTGCACCTGGGGCCGGATGGGCACCCGCTGGGCATCTTGCTGCCCGGCCAGCCTGGCTACGAAGAGCACGGGCTGCGATGAGCGCGGGCTGCGATGAGCCGCAGCGCGGCTCGATCGGCTCGATCGGCTCGATCGGGCCGCGGTCGCTGCACGAGATGCCGGCCGCGAGCGCACGTGGTGTTCACACCGTGCTCACCGACATCGACGACACCTTGAGTACAGAGGGACGGCTGACCGCCGTCGCCTATGCCGCACTGGAGCAGTTGCACGAGGCCGGGCTGCGTGTCGTGCCCGTCACGGGCCGCCCGGCCGGCTGGTGCGACCACGTGGCGCGCTTCTGGCCGGTGGATGCGGTGGTGGGCGAGAACGGCGCGTTTTACATGTGGCATGAAGGCGGGCACGGAGGCGGCCGGCTGCGCACGCGGCACTGGCTGGACGAGAACGCTCGCGCGGCGAGCACCGCAGGCCTGGCCGCGGTGCGCGAGCGCATCCTGGCCGAGGTGCCCGGCTGCGCCGTGGCCTCGGACCAGTTCTGCCGGCTCTACGACCTGGCGATCGACTTCTGCGAGGACGTATCGCCGCTGCCGCCGGCGGCGGTCGACCGCATCGTGGCCCTGATGCGCGATGCGGGCATGACGGCCAAGGTGAGCTCCATCCATGTCAACGGCTGGTTCGGCGAGTGGGACAAGCTCGCGATGACGCGGCGGCTGATGGCCGAGCGCTTTGGTATCGATATCGACGACGCGGCCGCGCGCGAAGGTGTCGTCTTCGCGGGTGATTCGCCGAACGATGAGCCGATGTTTGGGTTCTTTCCGAACGCGGTGGGGGTGGCGAATGTGCTGGCGTTCCGCTCGCGCATGCAGGTGCTGCCGATGTGGGTGACGCGTTCTGCGGCTGGGCAGGGCTTCGTCGAGCTGGCGCGGCATCTGCTTGCTGCGCGCGGGTGACGCCGGCCGGTTTCGAGGTGTAGACCAGCAAGGCAGTCATGACTTGAGTGGTCGCTGGTTCTCGACCGCTGGCGCGAGCAAGGCCGTGGGCGGGAGCCCGGCGGGGCGCATATGCGGCGGTCGGCCCCGGGGGGCCGACTTCCTTGCGCTGCTCGGGTTGGGGTCGCGCTCACAACTCGCTTCACTCGCTGCGCTCGTTGCGCTCAGACAATGTTCGCGAGTCAGTTGACGAAGCGCGCGAGTACGCGCGCCGACCCCGACCCTGCGCTGCTCAGCGCCGCATGTGCGCC
>JANNRI010000153.1:0-11840 GCA_031401195.1 Burkholderiales bacterium | reverse complement strand
GCGCTCTATGCCAGCGAGGGCTTCGTGGAGGAGGGGCGCCTGCGCGAGAGCGTGCGTCTCTACGGCCTGGGTGATGCTGCGGGCTATGACACGCTGGTGGTGATGAGCCTGCTGGACCGCGAGTACCAGGCGCGCGTGGCGATGGGGCTGGAGCCGAAAGGCTGAGGCCGCACTCGGCCGCACTCGGCCGCACTCGGCCGGGGCGGCCGGGGCGGCCGAGCGGCCAGGCAATCGCCGAGCCATGCCCCGGGCCCGAGCACTCAGGGCCGGTCGTGCGTGCCCACGAGTGCCACCGCCTCGACTTCGATCATCAAGCCATGGTGCAGCGCCGGCACCGGCACCACGGCGCGCGCCGGGCGGTGGTGGCCGGCCCACTCGGCATAGAGGGCGTTGAACGCACCCCACTGGTCGATGTCGGCAAGGTACACGCGCACGTGCAGCAGTTGGTGCACGGCCGAACCGGCGGCCTCGAGCGCGGCCTGCACGTTGGCGAGCACCTGGCGCGCTTGTGCCTCGAAGGGCTCGCCGCTGAGGCGTCGGCCATCGGGCGTGATGGGCAACTGGCCCGCGATGAAGACGAGGCCCGCGCCGGCCGCCGCGTGGCTGTAGTGCCCGGCCGGAGCGGGCGAGGTGCCGGGGTTGAAGAGTTGTGGGCTCATTGGACGGTCCTTCGCGCTGCGCGTTCAAGGAAGCACTTTGGAGCGGCCACGCGCGCTCATGGCGGTCGGCTCCTGCGTGATCGGCGGCTGCCGCCTGCGGCCAAACGGGTGTGGGCTGGCGCCTGTCATCGCGGCAGCCCCACGTCGGGCAGCGCCGGGCGCTTCGCGAGCGCCTCGTCCATCACGCGTTGCACATGCGCCTGGTCGTCGCCCTGCAGCGCCAGCCGCGGCGGGCGCGTGCGCCAGGTGCCGCGCCCCATGCGGTGCTCGCACCACTTGATGCACTGCACGAGGTCGGGCCGCGCATCGAGGTGCAGGAGCGGCATGAACCACTCGTACAGCGGCATCAGCTCCGCGTAGCGGCCGGCGCGCGCCAGCCGGAACAGCGTCTCGCCCTCGCGCGGGAAGGCGTTGCTCATGCCGCTCACCCAACCCACGGCGCCCATCGCCACGCTCTCCACCACCACGTCGTCCAGGCCGGCGAAGAGCACGAAGCGATCGCCGACGCGCGCGCGCGTATCGATGAAGCGGCGCGTATCGCCCGAGCTGTCCTTGAAGCAGACGATGGTGTCGCAGTCGGCCAGGCTCGCCAGGATGTCGGGCGTGACGTCGTTCTTGTAGATCGGCGGGTTGTTGTAGACCATCACCGGCAGATCGGTGGCCCGGGCCACGGCGCGGAAGTGCGCAGCCGACTCGTGCGGCTTGGCCGAATAGACGAGCGCGGGCATGACCATGATGCCGTCCACCTTGGCCGCCGCCGCGGCGCGCGCGGTCTCGATGGCGAAGGCGGTGGTGAACTCCGCGATGCCGCAGATCACCGGCACGCGGCCGGCGGCCATGCTCACCGCCGCCTCCATGATCTGGACTTTCTCGGCCCGCGCGAGCGAGGTGTTCTCGCCCACGGTGCCGCAGACGATGAGGCCGGAGACACCGTCGCGGATGAGCGCGTCGATGACCTTCGCGGTGGCGTCGATGTCAAGCGAGTAGTCCTCGCGGAACTGCGTGGTGACGGCGGGGAAGACGCCGTGCCAGCCGATGCGTGCGCTCATGGGATTCTCCGTTCGGGCTGGGGTCGAGGTGCGGCTGGGTGCGCGACGCTCACAGCGTGGCGCCGACTTTGCGCAGCTCGGCCAGCACCGGTGCCTTCTCGAGCCAGATCTTGTCGAACTGGCGCGCCACCGCCTCGGCGTCGGCCACGTTCACCGGCTTGATGGGGATGGGCGCGGCACGGAACTGCTCGATCAGCTTGGGCTCGTTGACCACGAGTTCGTCGATCTGCTGCGCGAGTGCTGCGCGCACGACCTTGGTGATGAGGTCACGGTCGGGGCCGGGCAGCCCCTGCCACACGCGACCAGACACCAGCGCGGCCACCGGCATGAACTGCGCGTTCATCGTCAGCATGACCTTGCTGACGCGGTCGAAACGCTGGTTCCAGCTGAACTCGAGGTCGGCCTCCAGCGCGTCGACCTGGCCGTTGGCGAGCGCGTCGTAGGCCTGCGGCGTGGGCACGGGGGTGGGCGCTGCGCCCATGGCCGAGTAGAAATCGCGGAACACAGGCGCGGGGATGGTGCGCACCTTCATGCCCTTGAGATCGGGGATGCCGTTGATGTCTTTGGTGCTGAAGAGCACGCGCATGCCGGTGATGCCCCAGGCGAGGCCGATGGTGCCGGTCTCCTTGGGCAGCGACTCGAAGAGCCCCGTGGCCACCGGGTGGCGCACGAGCGCGGCCACCTGCTTGGTGCTGCGCACGACAAAGGGCGCAGTGATGGCACCGATGGCCGGCACGCGCGAGCCCAGTTCCGCGGCCATGATCCATCCCATGTCGAGCGCGCCGTTCTGCATCTGCTGCAGCATGGCGGCCTCACTGCCGAGCTGGCCGGCGTGGAACACCGCCAGCGTCAGGCGGCCGGCGCTCTCCTGCTTGAGTGCCTCGCCCACCTTCAGCGCGGTGCGGTTCCAGGGGTGGCCGGGCGGCGTGAGGATGCCGAGGCGGAACTCGCGTGCCTGCGCGCGCACGAGAGGTGCGGTGAGAGGCAGCGTGGCGGCGAGCGCGCAGTTCGTGATGAGGCGGCGGCGGGTGATGCTCATGGTCTCGGGCTCCGGGGTTGAAAAATCGAAGGGTCTTGCAGGTGGGCAGCGCGCTCACTTCAGCAACGCTGTCGTCAGGCCGGGGAACAGCGAAAGCACCACCAGCAGCATGCAGGCGGCGATGAAGAAGGGCAGGGTGACGATGAACATGCGTCCGGTTTTGGCCCCAGTGACGGCGGCGGCAATGAACAGGCACAGGCCCACCGGCGGGCTCAGCAGGCCCAGCACCAGGTTCACGACCACCACCACGCCGAAGTGCCGCGGGTCGATGTGATAGACCTCGGTGGCAATGGGTAGCAGGATGGGCACGGTCATGATCAACCCGGGCACGCCGTCGATGACGGTGCCGATGACGAGCAGGATGACGTTGGTCAGCAGCAGGAAGGTCACCGGGTCGTGCGCCACCGTCTGCACCCAGGCCGCGGCGGCCTGCGGCACCTTGCCGTACACCAGCACCCACGAGAAGACGCTGGCCGCCGCCACCAGGAAGAGCACGATGGCGGCGTAGATGCCGGCGCGCGCCAGCATCGCCGGCAGCATGGCGAATCGGAATTCGCGCGTCACCCAGCGCCCCACCACCATCGCGGCCACCGCGCCGATGGCGGCCGACTCTGTGGGGTTGGCCAGGCCGCTGACGATGGAGCCGACGATGACGATCGGAATGGCGAGTGTGGGCAGCGACTGCGTCATCATGCGCAGCCGCTGCGGCCAGGCGAGGCGCTCACCTGCCGGGTAGTTCTGCCACAAACCCATCAGCGCGATGACACCGATGAAGGTGGCGGTGAGCAGCAGGCCGGGCAGGATGCCCGCCACCAGCATGTCGCCCACGGCCACCTGCGCCAGCACGCTGTAGACCACGAACATGATCGACGGCGGGATGATCGGCCCCAGCATGCCGCCGTAGGCCGTGAGGCCGGCGGCGAAGTCGCGGTCGTAGCCCTTCTTCTCCATCTCGGGCACCATGATCTGGCTCATGATCGCCACCTGGGCCGTGGCGGAGCCGAGGATGCTGGCCACGAACATGTTGGCCAGGATGTTCACGTAGGCCAGCCCACCGCGCAGCGCGCCCATGAAGGCCATCGCCAGCTCGATGATGCGGCGCGTGATGCCGCCACCGTTCATGACCTCGCCGATGAGGATGAAGAGCGGTATCGCGATGAGGCCATAGGTGTCCACGCCCGTGAACATCTGCAACGGGTAGTTCTGCAGAAGCAGCGTCTGGCCATTGGCGGCGATGAAGGCGAGCGCGGCGATGCACATGCACAGACCGATGGGCACGCCCAGCAGCATGACGAAGACGAACGCGGCGAGCGTGATCATGTTCAGGCTTCCACCGGGCCGTTAGGTGGCTCGCGTTGGACGGGCGTCACCCAGCCGAGGACTTCGAGCAGGTTGGCCAGGGCGTGCACGCTCGCGCACAGCGCAAACAGCGGCATCACGAGATAGAACACCCAGGTCGGCCAGGCCAGGGCCTGGGTGCGCTCGGTGTAGATGAAGTTGAAGCTCTCGCCGGCGAAGGCCTTGGCGTCGAAACCGGCGCGCGCCAGGCCCACTGGGTCGAGCCACCAAGTGCACATCAGCGCCAGCGTCAGCATGAACAACAGGTTCACGCCGGCGGCGAAGCGGCGCAGCACGGTGGCCACCGCCGGGGGCACGGCACCGGTGAGCAGCGTGACGGCGAAGTCCAGGCGCAGGCGCGACATGGCCGAGGCACCGACGAAGGTGAGCCACACCACCGCGAAGACCGCGGCCTCGTCGACCCAGAAGATGGGGAAGCCGCCGTAGCGGCTGGCGACGTTGAGCACGATGAGGCCGAACAGCAGGGCCATCAAGCACGTGACCGCGGCGCGCTCGGCGCGCAGCAGGCCCTCGGAGAGCCAGACGGCGGCGCGGGCCGGCGCGGAGATCAGCGGGCGGGAATCGGGTGCTGCCACGGGCAGGGCGAGATCGAAGTGTCGGAGGGGCAGGGGGCAGGGGGCAGGGGGAAGAAGAAACGGCAACAGGGCGAAGTCGGAAAGAGAGCGGAACGAGAGCTTGGTGGCAGATCGTACATTTTATACAATCAACATGGCAAGCCCGGACTTCACCGATGCCATCGCCGCCGTGACGCCCCAACGTCTCACCCACCGCACGCTCTCCTCGGCCATCGTCGAGCAGTTGCGCCAGGCCATCCTTGCCGGCCGCCACGCCGCGGGCACGCAGTTGCGGCAAGACGCGCTGGCGGCCGAATTCGGCGTCAGCCGCATCCCCGTGCGCGAGGCGCTGTTCCAGCTCGAGGCCGAGGGCCTGGTGCGCATCGAGCCGCACAAGGGCGCGGTGGTGGCCGGCTTTGCGCTGGACGAGATCGACGATGTCTTCGACCTGCGCGTGATGCTGGAGCCGCGCCTGCTGCGGCGCTCGTTGCCGCTCTTGAATGCTGCCGACTACGAAGAAATCGACGGCTTCGACGAAGCCTTCGCCGAGGCCATTGAACGGCAAGACGTGGCGCGCTGGGGCGAACTCAATGCCCGGCTGCACATGAGCCTGTACCGCCACGCGGCGCTGCCGCGAACGCTGACCGTCGTGGCGGCGCTGCTGCAATCGAGCGATCGCTACACCCGGGTGCAGATGAATCGCGGCGCGGCTTTGGCGCGTGCGCAACGCGAGCACCACAGGCTGATTGCACTGTGCCGCGGCGGCCGCGCCGAAGAAGCCTGCGCCTACCTCGTGGCCCACATCGAAGCCGTGCGCCAGGATCTGCATCGCCTGTTGGCGCCAGAGGGCAAGAAGGTAACGAAGGTGCCGAAGCTGGCGAAGACCGCCAAGGCCACCAACGCCGCCAGGGCCACCAACGCCGCCAGGGCCACGTCAACCCCGAGGCGCGCCAAGCCCGTCTCCAGGCCGATCATCGAGGCTCTCGCCAAACCCACCGTCAAGCGCCGCAAATGAAGCCACTCCCCGCTCCCGTGCCCACACGCATCATCGACAGCCACACCGGCGGTGAGCCCACGCGCCTCATCGTCAGCGGCGGCCCCGAGCTCGGTGGCGGCACGATGGCCGAGCGCCTGGCGCGGTTCCGCAATGAGCATGACCAATGGCGCCGCGCGCTCGCCACCGAGCCGCGCGGCAACGATGTCATCGTCGGCGGCATCGTCACGCCGCCCGTGAATGCAGGTAGCCACTGCGGCGTCATCTACTTCAACAACGTCGGCTTCATCGGCATGTGCGGCCACGGCACCATCGGCCTCATGGCGACACTCGCCTACCTCGGCCGCGCAGCGCCCGGCGTCTACGCCATCGATACCCCAGTAGGCACGGTGCGCGCCGAACTGCATGGGGAAGGGGACAAGGGCGGTGATGCGGGCAGTGATGCGGGAGGCGGTGCGGGCAGCGCGGCGGGCAGCGGCGTCACCGTGGCCAACGTGCCGGCCTGGCGCCACGCGCACCAGCTGGCCGTGGAGGTGCCCGGCCACGGGCTTGTGCATGGCGATGTGGCCTGGGGCGGCAACTGGTTCTTCCTCTGCCACGACCATGGCTTGCCGCTGCGGCCGGCGAACATCCCGGCGCTGCTGGAGTTCGCGGGCCGCGTGCGCCAGGCGCTGGTGGCGGCGGGCATCACTGGCGCCGGCGGCAAGGATGTCGACCACATCGAACTACTCGGCCCGCCCGAGGTGGCCGGGCACCACGGCCGCAGCTTCGTGCTGTGCCCCGGCAGCGCCTACGACCGTTCGCCCTGCGGCACCGGCACCAGCGCCAAGCTCGCGTGTCTCGCCGCCGATGGCGAACTGGCCCCCGGCCAGGTGTGGTACCAGGAGAGCGTGATCGGCAGCGTCTTCGCCGCGCGCTACGAGCGGCCCGCGGATGACGGAGGTGGCGGCATCGCCACCGTGCTGCCCTTCATCCATGGCTACGCCCACGTGACGCTCGACGCACAGGTCGTGTTCGATCCGACAGACGCGTTCGCCTGGGGCATTGTCTGATGCGGCAGCCCTTGCCGGCGGTGGTGGACGACGCACTGCCGCCGCTCGCGCCCGGCGAGAACGAGGCGGACATCGCCGTCATCGGCGCCGGCGTGGTCGGCCTGTCGGTGGCGCTGCGCCTGGCGCAGGCCGGGCCGGCACGCCGCATCGTCGTCATCGATCGCGTAGGCATTGCCGCGGGTGCGAGCCGCGGCAACGCCGGAGCCTATGCCTACTCGGACATCCAGCCGTTGGCCTCACCCGGCATCCTGCGCCAGGTGCCGCGCTGGTTGCTGGACCCGCTGGGCCCGTTGTCGCTGCAGCCGCGCTACCTGCCGCGCATCGCGCCCTGGCTGTGGCGCTTTTGGCGCGCCAGCCAGCCTGCACGCGTGGCGGCCGGCACGGCCGCGCAGGCAGCCTTGAACCGCCTCGCGGCTGAGGCCACGCCGCGGTTGCTGGCTTCGATCGACGCACTCGCGTGGCTGCACGAAGACGGCAACCTGCATCTGTACGAAAGCGAGGCCGAGTGGCGGGCCTCGCTGCCGGGCTGGGAGGAAAGGGCGGCGCACGGCATCGCTTTCGAGCATGCGCAGGGTGTGCCGGCGATTGCCCGCTGGCAGCCCGGCCTGAGCCCGCAGCTCGTGGCCGCGACGTTCGTTCCGCGCTCGGCGACGATCGAAGATCCGCACCGGTTGGTGCAGCGCATAGCCGCCGTCGCGGCGGGGCTGGGCGTGAATCTGCGCCGAGCCTCGGCGACGGCCCTGCAGCCGGGCCCGAGCGCCGTGAGCGTGGCATTGGCTGACGGGCGCGCGCTGCGCGCGGGGCACGTGGTGGTGGCCGCCGGCGCGTGGTCGCACCATCTAGCCCGCACGCTCGGCGAGCGATTTCCGCTGGAGGCGGAACGCGGCTACAACACCACGCTGCCGCCTGGGGCCTTCGATCTGCGGCGGCAGCTCACCTTCCCTGGGCATGGTTTCGTCGTCACGCCCATCGCCGGTGGCGTGCGGGTCGGCGGCGCGGTGGAACTGGCCGGCTTGCAGGCGCCGCCGAACTACCGCCGCAGCGAGGCGCTGCTGGCCAAGGCTACGCGCTTCTTGCCCGGTCTGCGCGCCGAGGGAGGCACGCAGTGGATGGGCTTTCGGCCCTCGTTGCCCGACTCGCTGCCGGCGATCGGCCCGGCGCGCGGCGATGCGCGTGTGCTGTACGCTTTTGGCCACGGCCACTTGGGGCTGACCCAGTCGGCGGCCACGGCCGAGATCGTCGTGGCGTTGCTCGAGGGCCGTGATCCGGGGTTGGATCTGCAGCCGTTTTCAGCTCAGCGCTTCGGCCGCCGGTAGCGGGCCACGCTGGTGCCACGGCGGCCGAGTCCACAGTCACCCACAGTCACCTTGAGCCGGCAGCCGCGGCGAATGAGCGAGAAGGCGGTGGCCACGCGCTGCCCCTGCGCCGGGTTTGACCGCAGGCGTCGGGTGGGCCCGTGCTTGGAGAATCAGCCCAATGCTTCCGGGAGACCCCATGAAGACGACGATGATGGACGTGCCACTGTCGCTGAACCATCTGCTGGACCGTGCCGGGCGCTACTTCGCGGCCAGCCAGATCGTCTCGCGCCGGCCCGACAAGAGCCTCGTGCGCCACACCTACGCGCAGTGGTACCGGCGCACGCGCGCACTCGGCGCGGCGCTGCAGGCGCTGGGGCTGAAAAAGGGCGACCGCGTCGCCACGCTCAGCTGGAACCACCACGCGCACCTGGAGTGCTACTTCGGCATCCCGGCCGCGGGCGGCGTGATGCACACGCTCAACTTGCGCCTCGCACCGGGCGAGATCGGCGCCATCGCGGGCAATGCGGAAGATCGCTTCCTCGTCGTCGATGACATCCTGCTGCCGCTGTACAAGCAGTTCGCGCACATCCACCGTTTCGAGCGCGTGATCGTGTTCCCTTTCTCGGGTGCGCCGGTGCCGGCCGCAAGCGCCGACTATGCCGACTACGAGGCCCTGCTCGCCGAGGCCGACGAGACCGGCTTCACCTACGCCCCGCACGACGAGAACGACGCGGTCTCGATGTGCTACACGTCGGGCACGACGGGCAGCGCCAAGGGTGTGGCTTACTCGCACCGCAGCACCATCCTGCACTCGCTGGTGGGCAACCAGCCCGACTACTGGTGCATGCGCAACACCGACGTGCTGATGCCGGTGGCGCCGATGTTCCACGCCAACGCCTGGGGCACGCCCTATGGCGCGGTGATGATGGGCGTGAAGCTGGTCTTCCCGGGCCCGCACCTGCATGCCGACGACCTGCTCGACCTGATGCAGATCGAGCCGCCGACGCTGGCACTCGGCGTGCCGACGATCTGGATGAGCATGATCCAGGCCTACGAACGCGCACTCACCGAGCAACCCGGGCGCTGGAAGCTGCCCGAGGGCATGCGCTCGCTGGTGGGTGGGGCCGCGGTGCCCGAGTCGCTGATCCGCGCCTTCCACAAGCACGGCGTGTGGCTGCTGCAGGGCTGGGGCATGACCGAGACCAGCCCGCTGGCCACCGTGAGCCACCCACGCATGGAACTGGCCGATGCCGGCCTGGACGAACGCTACCGCCGCGCAGCCATGGCGGGTGTGCCCGCGCCACTGGTGGAACTGCGCCTACGCACCGAGGAGGGCCCCGACGCGAAGCCAGACGGCAAGCAGATGGGCGAGATCCAGGTGCGCGGCCCGTTCATCACCGGCTCGTACCACGGCGTGAAGCCTGCGCCCGACAAGTTCACGACCGACCCTGACGGCAAGAACTGGCTGCGCACCGGCGACGTGGCCACCATCGACGAACTGGGCTTCATGCGCATCACCGACCGCACCAAGGACCTCATCAAGAGTGGTGGCGAGTGGATCAGCTCGGTGGACCTGGAGAACTCGCTGATGGCCCACGCGGCCATCGCCGAGGCCGCGGTGATCTCCATCCCCGATGAAAAATGGAGCGAGCGGCCGCTTGCATGTGTCGTCTTCAAGCGCGACATTGCCGCCACGCCGCAGGAGTTGAACGATCACCTGCTGAAACAAGGCGGCTTCGCCAAATGGCAGCTGCCCGACCGCTACGAGGTCATCGACGCCGTGCCGCGCACGAGCACGGGCAAGTTCTGGAAGCTCAAGCTGCGCGAACGCTTTCCGCAATGAGCTCGCGACGGTACGAATTCGGCCGTGCGCTGAGTACCCGTTGAACGCCCCAACGCTGTGGCTGCGCCGCGCCCTGGGCTGGGCCCAGCTGGGGCCGGCGTTGCGCTCGGGGCTCTGGGTGGTGCTTCTCTTTGCCGCCGGTTTGTGGGTGGCGCGGCACTACGGGCAACCGGCGCAGCAGGCATTGCAGGCCCACGCCGCGGCCGGTGTCTTGGTGTTCGTGGCCAGTTCGGCCCTGGCGGTCATCGTGCCCCTGGCGAGCAACCTGCCGCTCGTGCCGCTGGCCGTGCTGGCCTGGGGCCCGGGGTGGACGGCGCTGCTTCTGCTCCTGGGGTGGCTGGTTGGTGCCGTGACCGCATTCGCGATCGCGCGCCAGGCGGGCCCCTGGATGTTGCGCCGGTTCCCGGCCGTGATGCGCCATGCCGACATCGACCGCCTGATTCACCCCCGGCACCGGTTGTGGTCGCTGGTGGCGCTGCGCATGACGTTCCCGGTGGACGTGCTGTCCTATGCGCTGGGACTGTTCAGCCACCGCACGACTTTTTTGGAAGTCGCGCTCTCGACGCTGCTCGGCGCGGCGCCTTTCGCGCTCCTGTTCGCGTGGTTTCCCGCGTTCTCCGGCACGCAACAGCTGTGGGTGTTCGGCGGGTCGACGCTCGCGTTCGTCGTCCACCTGGCGTGGGTGCTGGGCCAGCACGAGCGCGGTTGACGGCGATCGATCAGGCGGCCGTGGCTGCGCGCTCGAAACTACCGCGCCGGCCATGTCGCACGGCCGCCGTCGCTTGAACGACTCCAGCGCCAAGCCCAGCCAGTCGGGCTGGGGCAGCACGCGCACGAGCACGAGCACGAGCACGAGCACGGTGGGCGGCAACATCGGGGGCGCACTTCGGCTGGGCGAGAATCGCGGCCCTCGGACCCGACTGCCCCATGCCTGATCTCTTCGACCCCGTTCTGCCCGGCCCTGTGGACACGCTGCCGCTGGCCGACTACGCCCAGCGTGCCTATCTCGAGTACGCCCTCTCGGTGGTGAAGGGCCGCGCGCTGCCTGACGTGTGCGACGGCAACAAGCCGGTGCAGCGCCGCATCCTGTATGCCATGCACCGCATGGGCCTCACCTTCGGCGCCACCGGGGGTGGCCCGAAGCCGGTGAAGAGCGCGCGCGTGGTGGGCGACGTCTTGGGCCGCTTCCACCCCCACGGCGACGTGGCCGCCTACGACGCCCTCGTGCGCATGGCGCAGGACTTCAGCCAGCGCTACCCGCTCATCGACGGCCAGGGCAACTTCGGCAGCCGCGACGGCGACGGTGCCGCGGCGATGCGCTACACCGAGGCGCGGCTGTCCCCGATTGCGCGGCTGCTGCTCGAGGAGATCGACGAAGGCACGGTCGACTGGCGGCCCAACTACGACGGCAGCACCGAGGAGCCGGGCGTGTTGCCCGCGCGCCTGCCGTTCGTGCTGCTCAATGGCGCCAGCGGCATCGCGGTCGGCCTGGCCACCGAGATCCCGAGCCACAACCTGCGCGAGGTGGCAGCTGCCGCGGTGGCCCTGCTCAAGAACGACAAGCTCTCGGACGAGGAGCTGCTCGCGCTGTTGCCCGCACCCGACTTCCCCGGCGGCGGCCAGATCATCAGCCCCGCAGCCGACATCCGCGAGGCTTACGCCAGCGGCCGCGGCAGCGTGAAGGTGCGCGCGCGCTGGATCATCGAAGATCTCGCGCGCGGCCAGTGGCAACTGGTAGTGACCGAGCTGCCGCCCGGCACCAGCACGGCCAAGGTGATGGCCGAGATCGAGGAGCTCACCAACCCCAAGGTGAAGACGGGCAAGAAGGCGCTGCTGCAGGAGCAGGCGCAGCTGAAACAGACGGTGCTCGGGGTGCTCGACGCGGTGCGCGACGAGAGCAACAAGGATGCCGCGGTGCGCCTGGTATTCGAGCCCAAGACACGCACGGTGGGGCAGGGCGAGCTGATCACGACGCTGCTCGCGCACACGAGCC
>JANNRI010000152.1:0-3351 GCA_031401195.1 Burkholderiales bacterium | reverse complement strand
TGACACCACCGTGGAGCCGATGGCAACCAAGGCGCTGTTGCCCAGGTACCTGAGCAGCGGCTGGTCGGTGAAGGCCTGCACGTAGTTCGCGAGTGTCGGGTTCGCCGGCCAGTAGGTGATGGGCTTGCTTACCAGCTCGGTGTCGGTCTTGAGCGACGTGAGCAGGATCCACACCGTGAAGACCTACAAGCCGCTGGGCACCACCTGCGGCTGCCCCGGCATCACCGCCAGTTTGCCCGCCGCGCGCAACGCTTCCCATTCGGCCTGCAGGGCGCTGTCGCTCTGGTAGTGCGACACGCGAAGTACCAGGCGCAAGTAGCGCGTCACCAGCGGGTTGGCGCCGGCCACCTCGACATTCCAGTAGTGGTGCGCGCGCCTGAGGTTGAGCTCGGTATCCATCTCGAAATGGTCGCGCGCCTTCTGGCCGCCGAAAACATAGAGCTTGCCGCGATAGATGCGCCAGCTGTCGGGCCCGCCGCCGCCGCCCCAGGGGATGGCGTAGTTGATACCGTTGCTGCAATAGCCGCCGAACTGCGGCATATATCTGTTCGGGTCGCGCTCGAACTCGGCCTTGTGGGCCGCACTCGAGAAGCGCCACACCACGCCGCTGTGGTTGGAGCTGATGGTCGGGTCGCCCGGCACCGCCGCAATGCGTGTGAAGTAGGCCACCGCATCGTGGCCCTCGAGCATCACAAGCTTGTCGATGCCCTGCGTCGTGGTGCGGAAGGGGCCGTCATTGGGGCTCGGCGGCTGCGAGGGGGCATTGGGTGCCACCGGCGGCGCCCCGCAGGCGGCAAGCGCCAGCGCGCCGGCGAGTGCCGCAGCGGCGAGCCCGCGCAGGACCGTGGTGCGGTGAAGCAGGGGGTTCACGGGCATCCTTCGTAGTCGGCCTGGCCTCACCCGAGGTCACGCGCGAGGCGCACGCCGCTGAATTGCCAGCGCGTCTCGGTGGGGAAGAAGTTGCGATAGCTCGTGCGCATGTGCTCGCGCGGCGTGGCGCAGGAGCCGCCGCGCAGCACGTACTGGTTGATCATGAATTTGCCGTTGTATTCGCCTACCGCGCCGGCCCAGGGTCTGTAGCCGGGGTAGCCCTGGTAGGACGACGAGGTCCATTCCCAGGCGTCGCCGAAGAGCTGCATCGGTATGCCCGGCTGCAAGCGCGGCACCGGCATTGGGTGCAGCGCGCCGCTCTCGACGAAATTGGCCTGCGCCAGCGCCGCGGCGGCATGGCGCTCGGCGGCATGCTCCCATTCGGCCTCGGTGGGCAGGCGCAGCGGCAAGCCGGTTTCGGCGGCACGCCAATGCGCATAGGCATCGGCCTCGTACAGGCTGACATGCACGACGGGCGTGCGCGGATCGACCGGTACCTCGCCATGCAGCGTGAAGTTGGTCCAGCCGCGGTGGCTGCTGGCGCCCTCGCGCCGGCGCCAGTACAGCGGCGCCTCGATGCGCTGCTGGCGCACCCAGTCCCAGCCGGCGCTCAGCCACCAGCGTGGCTCCGTGTAGCCACCGGCCTCGACAAAATCCAGCCATTCGCTATGCGTGACGAGGCGGTTGCCGAGCGCATAGGGGCGCAGGTGCAGGGCATGCCGGGGGGTCTCGTTGTCGAAGGCGAATGTGTCGCGCCCGGCCCCATGACCGATCTCGATCAAGCCGCCTTCGAATTCGCACCACCCGGGCTCCACCGCAGCCACGGTCGCCAGCGGCCACACCGGATGGTAGGCCGGTGCCAGCGGGTTGCAGCCGAGCAGGTGCTTGAGGTCGGTGAGGATCAGCTCCTGGTGCTGCTGCTCGTGCTGCAGGCCGAGCTCCACCAGCCGGGCGATATCGGCATGCCGCGGGTCGGCCGGCGTGATGCGTGCGAGCACCGCGGACATGCGCTCGTCCACCGCGGCGCGGTAAGCCTTGACCTCGGCCAGCCCGGGGCGCGTCACCAGCCCACGCTGCGGCCGCGGGTGCTGCTCGCCCACGCCGTGGTAGTAGCTGTTGAAGAGCACGCGGAAAGCCGGGTGGTGCGGCACGAAGCCCGGCTCGAAGCGCTCGAGTACGAAAGTCTCGAAGAACCAGGTCACATGCGCCAAGTGCCACTTGGTGGGGCTGGCATCGGCCATCGACTGCACCTGGCAGTCCGCCTCTGACAGCGGCGCTGCCAGCGCGAGCGTGCACTCACGCACCTGCCCATAGCGCTGCAGCAGCGCAGAAGGCTGGGCCTGGGTCCGGGCCGGCGCCAAGGGGCGCAAGGCATGCTTCATGGCGCGATCTCCTCGGGCGCGGTTGGCCGCGCTTGTCTGGCACTTGCTTGTCTGGCGACCCCCGGCTTGGCTTACGGTCTGCCCGGCGGTTCTTTCCAGGCCGCCGTCAGTCGCGCGGCCCCGTACGCAGCCGTCCGCGTGCAATGTAGCCCATGCCCCATTGCGTGCTCCAGCGCTCGAACTCCTCGCACCAGGGCGAGACGCGGTCCCAGGGGCGCTACAGGTCGGCGGCGAGCGCGTTGTAGGGCCGGTTCTTGAGCCAGGCCACCAGGTTCAGCGGGCCGATCCACCAGGGGAAAAATTTCGTGCCCGCCATCGCTACCCGCGCGCCGGGCTTGAGTTGTCGCATCACGTTGTCCACCGCGGTCAAGCCGGCACGCGCGAGGCGGCATGCAGGCCCATCACACCGATGACGATGAGGCCAATGCAGGCGAGCTTCATCGCCGTGGCCGGCTCCTTGAAAAAGTGTACTCGGCCGTGGCGTCGTAGCCAGCGGCGCGCTGCCGGTAGCGCGCGATCGAGAGCGCATTGGGCGACATCGCCATGTGCGTGGGATAGTGAGTTGGGCAGGCGATCTGCGCGCA
This sequence comes from Burkholderiales bacterium, assembly GCA_031401195.1. GTDB lineage: Bacteria > Pseudomonadota > Gammaproteobacteria > Burkholderiales > Burkholderiaceae_C > Rubrivivax. The sequence goes on along the minus strand of JANNRI010000152.1, from coordinate 515 downwards.
CCACCGCCCGGTGCGGTTGGCCTGGGCACCAGCGCCGCCAGCCGCTGCATGAACTCCAGGGGCGACATCACCAGGTGGGTGGTGCCGTCGCGCCAAGGGGTCTTGAGCTTCAGCACGACTTGCCCGGCGGCGTTGGTCTGTACCCGCTCGTTGGCCAGTGCTGGGCGCGTGATGTAGCGGCACAGTTGCTCCAGCGCCTGGCGGTCGTCGGCGCTGCAGCGCACAGCAGCATGCAAGCTGAAGCCGTCGATGTCGGCGCAAAGGTGCTGCTTGAAGTCCGCATCCCTGGGCATGACGCCCTGCACCGTCAGCACCTTCTGACCAGCACGCGGACCGAAGGCGATGCGGTAAGTGCACGCCGCGGCCTGCAGCGGCCTGAGCGTGCGGGCCTCGTCCGAATCACCGTCGGTGTCGGCCATGTAGGTCGAGCCCTCCTCTTCGACCAACACCCCCCGTCGGGTGAGCAGCTTCATCAATCGGGTGATGATCTTGTGCAACACCGTCTGCAGCGCCTC
>JANNRI010000151.1:0-13473 GCA_031401195.1 Burkholderiales bacterium | reverse complement strand
TCCCCACGTATTCGCCACACCGGCGACTGTCGTGGAGTGGCATATTCGTGCCTGGTGATCGCAGTTGTTACTGCCCCAGAGGGACATCCACTTTCTGAGCAGGTACCCCTGCTCGTTGTTGCTCTTGCACGAACCGACGATAAAGATGCTGTCGGGGCCGCTTTCCTTGCGCAGCTCAAGCATCTTGGCGCTGATTTCTTCCAGCGCTTGCTCCCACTTGATCGCAACGTACTTGCCGTTGATCAGCTTCATCGGCGTCTTGAGGCGGAACTCGCCGCGCGCGTTGTCGCGCACCGCCGCACCCTTGGCGCAATGTGCGCCCAAGTTGATCGGCGAATCGAAGACCGGCTCCTGCCGCGTCCAGACACCGTTCTCAACCACCGCATCGATCGCACAGCCCACCGAGCAGTGAGTGCAGACCGTGCGCTTGACTTCGACCTTGATGCCGCCCGCAGCCGCCGCCGGCGCATCGGCCGCCTCGGCCTTGCGCACCAGCGTGAGTTGGCTGGCGGCGATGCCGGCGCCGACGCCGAGACCGGAGCGGCGCAGGAACTTGCGCCGGTCCATCGTGGGTATTGCTCGCGCAACACCGCGTGCCAAACTTTCAACGAGCGCGCCGGACGGGCTGACCCCGCCTCCTGCGCCCGATGATCTTCGTGTCAACAACATGGGAACCTCCTGGGGAAGGGTTCAGAAATCAGATTCGCGTGGTCTTGTAATACTGCTTCACGTGTTCCGTGAGGCGATATCCAGCACTGGTGTCGGGTACCGGCTTGGCACTGGCCAGCTCGGTCGCCACGCCCGCCGCTTGTTTAACTGGCAGAAGGGCTGCGGCGGCAGCAAGAGCGCCCACGGCACCTGCTCCAGCCAACATGGCACGACGATCAACCGGATTTTTTGCATCGCTCATCTCGATCCTCCTGCTTGCTTCGACCTGTACGAAGTATCAGCTTATCCTCGATTGGCAGTAGCGCGCCGGCAGTTGCCATAGCGTTTATCCCTAGTCGATTTTCGAACACGCCGCGCAAGCACGTTGGGCTCCAAACCAGCCGCTACCATGCCGCCTCGATCCCCTCACGTCCATTCGCCTTGATCATCGGAACCGCAGGTCACATCGACCATGGCAAGACCTCACTGGTCAAGGCGCTCACCGGCATCGATACCGACCGGCTGAAGGAAGAGAAGGCGCGCGGCATCACGATCGATCTGGGTTTCGCGTACCAGGCCACCGCAAACGACAGCGTGCTTGGATTCATCGACGTGCCGGGCCACGAAAAGCTGGTGCGCAACATGCTGGCCGGCGCGACGGGCATTGACCATGTCCTGCTCGTGGTGGCTGCCGACGATGGCCCGATGCCCCAGACACGCGAGCACCTGGCAATCCTGGATCTGCTCGGCCTGTCGCGCGGCGTGGTCGCGCTGACCAAGTGCGATCTGGTCTCCGAGGCCCGCCTGGCCGAAGCGCGTGCCGAGATCCGTGCGCTGCTCGCACACACTTTGCTGGCGGACGCCGAAGTGATCCCCGTCTCGCCCGTCACTGGCTTCGGGATCGACGAACTCCAGCGCCATCTCGCTCTGGCCCAGGCCCAAGCCGATTTGCCGGCAGCGCACGCCGACGGCCACTTCCGCCTCGCGGTCGATCGCTGTTTCTCGCTGGCAGGAATCGGTACCGTGGTCACCGGCACTGCCGTATCCGGCCGCGTTGCGCTGGAGGACAGGCTGCTCGTCACCCCCAGCGGCAAGCCGGTGCGCGTGCGCGGTCTGCATGCGCAAAACCGCGAAGCCAGCGCTGGCCACGCCGGCCAGCGCCTGGCGCTGAATCTCGCCGGCGTGGAGAAGAGCGAGATCGCGCGCGGCGACTGGATCGTGGCCGAACCCGTGCACGCGCCGACGCAGCGCCTTGACGCCCGCATCCGCGTGCTGGCCAGTGAAGCCAAGGCGCTTGCACACTGGACTCCCGTTCACCTGCACCTGGGCGCTGTGGACGTGGTCGCCCGCGTCGTGCTGCTGGAAGGGCAGGCCATCGCGCCAGGCGCAATGGCGCTGGTGCAGCTCGAACTCGACCGACCGATCGGCGCCTTGCGGGGTGACCGCTTCATCCTGCGCGACCAGTCTGCCCTGCGCACGCTGGGTGGCGGCAGCGTGCTTGACACCTTTGCACCCGCCACGCGGCGACGCAAGGCGCCACGCCTGGGTGTGCTGGCCGCGCTGGAGTTGCCCAGCGCCGCGGCAGCCTTGCAAGCCTTGCTGGCCCTGGACCAAGCCCAAGGCGTTGACCTGGCGGCGTTCATGACCCTTTGGAACCTGCTGCCCGACGACCGAGAGCGCCTGCTGCAGGCCGTGCCGCACCGCGCAGTCAACGATGGCGAGCGGCGTCTCGCCTTCGCAGCCGGCCAGCTTGAACGGCTGACGTCGCGCATCGGCGAGACCCTCGGCGCGCACCACAAACGCGCGCCCGACAGTCCGGGCATGACGCTGGAGCAACTGCAGCGCGCAGTCAGCGCCAAGCCCAGCGCCAACGTCTTTACGCTGTTGGTGCGTGAGCTGACCGCCGGGCGCAGCCTGGAGCGCCATGGCCCCTACCTTCAGCTCGCCGGATTTGAGACCGCGCTGCAAGGCAACGAGCAGAAAATCTGGGAGCGCCTGAAACCGTGGATCGGCGAAGGCGGCATCCACCCACCCAAGCTCAGCGACTTGCTGCTGCGCGACCGCACGCTGCACCGCGATCCCGTCGTGCGCCTGCTGCAGAAGCTCGCGCGTATGGGCAAGCTGTATGCGGTCGGCGTCGAGTACTTCATTCTGCCGCAACACCTGTGCGAGCTGGCCGTGCAGGCCCAGGCCCTGGCCGAGAAAGACGAGCACCGCCGCCTCAACGTCAAGACCTTCCGCGAAGCCACGGGCATCAGCCGCCACCTCTCGATGCCGCTGGTAGAGTTCTTCGACCATATCGGCTTTACCAAGCGCGATCCGGTCGGCCGCAAGATCCGCCGCGATGCCACCGCGATGTTCGGGCCGTGAGCCAACCATGACCAATGGAGGAGGATCGTCCCCCGGTGGGGCGTCCGGTCTGCAAAACCGGGTGGGGCTGCTCTGCGGTCCCAGGTAGGTTCGACTCCTACCCTCTTCCGCCACCGACTCCCGCATGAACCCGGCTCGCCCGCCCTCACTCGACAAGCTGCTCGACTCGCCTGCGCTGCGCGAGTTGATCGAGCTGCACGGACGCGCCAGCGTGTTGGCGTGTGCGCGCGAGGGGCTCGAAGATTGGCGCGCCGATGCGTCGCAGCCGTTCGATGCTGCGCAGTTCGAGCAGCGTTGCCGAACGCAACTCGGCGCACTTGCGGCGCCGCACCTGCGGGCAGTGTTCAACCTCACCGGCACCGTGCTGCACACCAACCTGGGCCGTGCGCTGATGCCGCCCGAAGCGATCGATGCGGTGATGGCCGTGATGGGGCGGCCGGCCAACCTCGAGTACGACATCGCCAGCGGCGCTCGCGGCGACCGCGATGACCACATCGAAGGCCTGCTGCGCGAACTCACCGGCGCCGAAGCGGCCACCGCCGTCAACAACAATGCCGCGGCGGTAATGCTGGTGCTGGCCGCGCTGGCCGAGAAGAAGGAAGTCATCGTCTCGCGTGGCGAGCTGGTGGAGATCGGCGGCGCCTTTCGCGTGCCCGACATCATGCGCCGCGCCAATGCAAAACTGGTCGAGGTGGGCACCACCAACCGCACCCACCTGCGCGATTTCGAAGACGCCATCACGCCGCGCACCGGCCTGGTGATGAAGGTGCACGCCAGCAACTACGCCATCCTCGGTTTCACCGCCAGCGTGCCGATCCACGAACTGGCGGCCTTGTGCCAGGCGCGTGGCCTGCCCTTCGCCGAAGACCTCGGCAGCGGCGCCTTGATCGACATGACGCGCTGGGGCCTGCCTGCCGAACCCACGCCGCAGCAATCCATCGCCGCCGGCGCCAACATCGTGACCTTCAGCGGCGACAAGCTGCTCGGCGGCCCGCAGGCCGGCCTGATCGTCGGCGACAAGGCGCTCATCGCCAAGATCAAGCGTTGCCCCTTGAAGCGCGCCATGCGCCTGGACAAAATGACGATCGCCGCGCTCGAAGCGGTGTTGAAGCTCTACCGCGACCCGGATCGCCTGGCCCAGCGCCTGCCCACCCTGCGCCTGCTGACGCGGCCGCTGGCCGATATTGAGGCGACCGCCCGTCGCCTGTTGCCCGCCATCACGCAAGTGTTCGGCCAGCTGGCCAGCGTGCAAGTGCTGCCCTGCAAAAGCCAGATCGGCAGCGGCTCCTTGCCGGTGGACCGGCTCGACAGTTTCTGCATCGCAATAGGCCCCGCTGTCGGCGCCAAACGCGCGGGCAGCTTTCCCGACCGGCTGGCTGCTGCATTGCGCGCCTTGCCGGTGCCCGTGATCGGGCGGGTGGAAGAAGGCCAACTGCGTCTGGATCTGCGTTGCCTGGAAGGCTCGAATGAGGAGCGGGCCTTCATCGAGCAGTGGCGGGCGCTGAGCCCGATCGCCGCTTCGTAAGACGCCTCTACTGCTGGCCGCCGAGCCGCTGCGCCTCTTCGATCTCGCGCAGGCGAACGCAGATCGCATCGGCCTGGTGTTCCGCCTTGCGGCATTCGCGCGAGCGGCAAAACTGTTCGCTGACGAAGTTGCTGCTGGCTGAGCACAGCTCACGCACGTTGCGCCGGGCTTCGGGCGGCGGCGCAGCGCGCATGGGGGCGGAGGCGGCTTCGACGGTGCGGCGCCTGGCTTCATCGGCCAGCTCGCGGGCCCGCTCGGCCTCACGCCGCTCGCGGTCTTGCTCTTCGGCCAGCGTTCTTGCCAGGGCTTGCTCTTGTTGCAGCGCCTTGGCACGGGCTTCGGCCTCTTGCTTCGCACGCGCCTGACGGGCTCGGTCGACGGCGGGCGCTGAAGCGGCTGAAGGCGCTGCCGTGGCCGGTGCGGCCGTGGCCGGTGACACCGCCTCGACGGCCGCGCTCTCCAGCGCCGCCGGCGCCTGGGCAGATTCAGACGCTGTGGCGGGCGCCGCCGCTGACACCGGCGGCGTTGCCACGGCCCGAGGCGCGCGCGCCGGCAGGCTCACGTCCGGGCGACCGCGCTGCCACTCGTAGGCCAGGGCCAGCAGCGTGCCGACGACGGCCAAGGCCGCCAACCAACGCCCGAGGCTGCCACGCGCCTGGCGCTTGGCATGCGCGTTGACCGCGGCGATGCGGTCGAGTTGCGAAGGGGTGCCCTCGTCGTGCCGGCCCGCGGCGCCACGGGCCGGCGGGTAGCGCGAATCGGGTGTTGACGGCGGTGGCGGCATCTCGAACGCTGATCCTTTGTGCCTGCGCGGCCCGCTGGCCGCGGCAGCGGCTATTCAATCATGTCGAAGCCCTGCGTCTCGACTTGCATGAAGGCGCGCGTGAAGGCCGCCAATGTGGCATAGAGCTGCGCGCGCTGGTGGGCCTCGACGGCATCGCACAGCGAGGTACCGACCCAGGGCTGGAGATGGTCGCGGAAGAAGCGGCGCTGGCGTTCGAGGTTGCACAGCGCCACATCGTCGCCGGCAATCAGGTAGCGCATCACTTCGAACAGGAACGCGACATGGTCTTCGGTTTCACCGGCGGCGACGTCGCGCGTCAGCCCGAGTTCGGCCAGATCGGCGCGCAGCAGCACCAACGGCCGCTCGTTCAGTGCGCCGGCCAGATGCAGCGAGCCGTAGAGCATCACTTCGGGCCTGCCGACGCCGACGAAGAGGGCCTCGTACTCTTGTGCCGCTGCGGCCACGCTGCCGGCGCGCATCGCCGCCACCAGCGCTTGCCACGGCGCTTCGAGAAAGGAGCCCGGCTGCGGCGCCTCCGTCACGGCCACCGCGAACTGCTCGAACAGCGCTGCGTCGGGCGGCGCGAACCACAGCCGCGCCAAGAGGCCATACAACTCGGCGCGCTGCAACTCCTCGCCTTCGTCGCGGTCGATCAGTCGGACTTGTCTGGTCGCGTCGCTCACAGGTCGGTAATCCTGAGTTCGTTGGGATTGGTGTGGATATCGATCACGCGGCAGTCGCCGCACATCTTCAGGCGCTCGGCGGCGGCGCCCTGGAACATGGAGTGGCCGGCCAGCTTGGTGAGCATCGACTCGATCGCCTTCAGGGTGCCGAAGGGCTTGCTGCAACGGATGCAGGCATAGGGCTGGGCTTCGGCCAACACGCGCTGGGCCTTGCGGGCCTTGCCGGCATCGGCCAGCCACAGGCGCGGCGCCAGGCGGATGGCGTCTTCGGGGCAGGTCTTCACGCACAGGCCGCATTGCACGCAGTTCTTTTCGATGAAGCGCAGTTGCGGCTTGTCGGGGTTGTCGGCCAGGGCGCTTTCCGGGCAGGCGCCGACGCAGGACAGGCACAGCGTGCACTTGTCGGTGTCGACGATGAGGGTGCCGAGCGGCGCACCCGCGGCGGGCAAGTCGATGACTTCGGGCAGCGCCTGCGGCGCCTGGGCCACGAGATGGTCGAGCGCCAGATCGAGCGTGGCGCGCTTGTCGGCCTGCGGCGAAAGCGTCGCGGCCTTGGCCACGCCCAGCGCCGGGGGCGCTTGCAGCGCAGTGTCGAACGCGGCCAGGTCGCGCGCATCACGCGCTTCGATCAGGGCCACTTGCGTGCCGGTGTAGCCCAGGCCGCTGAGGATTGCTTGCGCCAGCGCCATCTGCTCGCGCAGCGCCTGGCGGTACTCGGGCGCTTCTTCGTCGGTGGCCAAGACCCAGACCTGGCTCGCGCCCAGGGCGATCGCGGCGAGCCAGAGCTCGATGCCGATGCTGGCCGTGTGCCACACGGCGAGCGGCAACACGCGCGCGGGCACGCCGTGAATCGATTTGTCGGAGCGCGCAGTTGCAATCGACGCGCGGCCCAGCTCGTCGATCAGGCGCGTGCCGGCCCCCTGGCTGTGGATCAGCAGCGCGGCGTCGCGCCCGCCGGCCTTGGCGTAGGTGGCGAGCAGGGTGCGCACCACCTTGCCTTGATCGACGGTGTTGGGCGTGGCATAGGCCAGCGCGCCGCTCGGGCACACGGTGGTGCAGGCGCCGCAACCGATGCACAGGTGCGGCTCGACGATGATGCCGCCGCCCTGGCCGCCGGCCACCGGCTTCGCTTGCGTGGTGCCGCCGCGCATCTGGCCGCCGAGCTTGCCTTTCTGCGATGCATCGCTGCGGATCGCACGCGCCGAGCAGACATCGATGCACGCCGTGCAGCCGATCTGTTCGTTGCGGCTGTGGGCGCAGAGCTTGGGCTTGTAGTGGAAGAACTTGGGCTTGTCGAACTCGCCCACCAGGTCGCGCAACTTCAGCACCGCGTCGAAGAGTTTTCGCTCGTCGGCGCCGACATGGAAGTAGCCCTGCGGCGGCGCATGCTGGGTGAAGGCCGCTGCGGCCCGCAGGTCCAGCACGAGATCGAAGGCCGCTGTGGTTTCGAGCGCGGCGCGCTGGAAGTCGATCGCGCCGGCCGCCTCGCACACACGCACGCATTCGCGGTGCGATTTGCACTTGGCCAGATCGATCTGGTAGCTGAAATCGATGGCGCTTTCGGGGCAGGCATCGATGCAGGCATTGCAGCGCGTGCACAGATCGAGGTCGATCGGGTTGCTCGACGACCAGGTGGCCTCGAAGGCGCCGAGCCAGCCGCTCAGCGCCGTCAGTTGCCCGGCGTGCACAGCCAGGTCGCGCCGTTGCGCCAGCGCGCCACCGCCACTCGCCAGGAGGCTGACCTGCAGGCCCGCGCCGAGCATCGCCGCGGCGCGCTCGGCGGCATCGGCGGCGCCGATCACCAGGCAGCGGCCCGCGCTCTTGTAGCCCGCGGTGGCCACTGGCTCCGATTCGGGCAGTTGCGCGGCTGCAATGAGCGCGGCGATCTTCGGCGTGGCTTTGGCGGCATCTTTCGACCAGCCGCCCGTTTCGCGAATGTTGACGAAGCGAATCGGCCGCTCGGCGACGCTGGGCGCGCCGACGGTCCGCTCGTTCAACTCGAGGAACAGCCGGCTCTCCTGGGTGCAGGCGATGAGCAGATCGTCGCCCGTCTTGGCGGCGCGCTGGAACTCAGGCGCTTCGCGGCGGCACAGGGTGGTGTGGATCGTTGGCGGCGTCGTCGAACTCGCCGCCGCCGTCGTCCCCGAGGTTGCCGGGCTCGACAGGCTCGGCAGCGCTCTCAGCAGCGCCGAGCTGTCCAGCGGCATCGTCCGGTTGCAGTTGCAGATCAGCGTTTTCGTCATGGTGGGCGGGCGCATTATCGACCGTGGGTTGCGCTTCGAGTTCGTCGTCGAGCAGGCCGAGCGCGCGCGCGTTGACCATCTGGCGCAACATCGATCTGGGAATCGGCTCGAACTTGTTGTAGTCGTCGATGTAGGTGTCCAGGCCATCCATCACATTGAAGTGCGGGTCGGCGAAGAGCTTCTTCATCGCCGCGTTCTTGACGCTCGGATCGACGTTGGGCGCGACGAAGCGGGCGAAGCTGGACTCGCGCGTGAGCTGGGCCACATCGGCCAGCGTGGGCAGCGGCGGCGCTTCGGCCGCCGGCGGCGTGGCCGTAGGCGGCGCGGCCGTAGGCGGCGCGGCCTCGCGGGCCACGGGCATGGGCGACGTTGCGGGCGCTGCCTCGGGTTCGGGCGCCTTGGGCGGAACCTCGCCTTGTTTGACCAAGACCTTGCGCCGCGACCAGCGCGAAAGAAAGTTGTCGTCGCGCTCAGTCATCCAGCTTCAGCGCTTGGGCGCGCCGCTCGCGTTCTTCGGGGCTGAGGAAGGACTGCGCGCGCTGCCGCCGCGGCGCTTCGACCTTGAAGTGCTCGTTGGTGAACAGGCGCAGCCACTCGCACAGGTCGTCGTGCAACGGCACGTTGTCGACCTTCTCTTCGGCGCTCAGCCAGCGGTCGGCCTCGATGTAGGACAGGCTCACCGCCACCGGCCGCGCCATCGAAGCATCGCCTTCATCGGCACGCCACTGCACGAACCAGACCGGCGCACCCGAAGTGAGGTTGAGGAAATAGCCCTTGCATTCATCGGGAAAGAGTTCGAGCTTGTGACCGGGAAAGAGCCACTGCGAGCGCTTGCCGTCGTCGTGCAGCTTGCGCGGCTCGCTGCCGAAGTTGCCGTCGTCGGCCAGCACTTCGACCACGCGGAACTGCCAGTCTTCCCAGCGGTTGGGTTGGGCCACCCGCTCCATCACCACGGCAACCTGGATGGCAGGCCTGTCCACTACGTCGTCTTCGAAATCGAAATCGTCGGGAACTTCGAGCTGAAGTCCTTGGCTTTCGCGGCGATCTTCACTGCCACCTGGCGAGCCACGGTCTTGTAGATCGCGGCGATCTCGCCATCGGCATCGCTGACCACGGTCGGCCGGCCGGCATCTGCCTGCTCGCGGATCGACAGATTCAGCGGCAGCGCGCCGAGGTAATCGACGCCGTACTGCTCGGCCATCTTCTTACCGCCGTCGGCGCCGAAGATGTGTTCGACATGGCCGCAATTGGCACACACATGCACGGCCATGTTCTCGACGATGCCCAAGATCGGCACGCCGACCTTCTCGAACATCTTCAGGCCCTTCTTGGCGTCAAGCCGCGCGATGTCCTGGGGCGTGGTGACGATGATTGCGCCGGTGAGCGGCACCTTCTGGGAGAGCGTCAACTGGATGTCGCCGGTGCCCGGCGGCATGTCGACGATCAGGTAGTCCAGATCACCCCAGTTGGTCTGACGCAGCAGCTGTTCGAGCGCCTGCGTCACCATCGGCCCGCGCCAGATCATCGGGTTGTCGGCATCGACCAGAAAGCCGATCGACATCACCTGCACGCCGTAGTTCTGCATCGGCTCCATGGTCTGGCCGTCGGCGCTCTCGGGGCGGCCCTCGATGCCCATCATCATCGGCTGGCTGGGACCGTAGATGTCGGCGTCGAGGATGCCCACCGCGGCGCCCTCGGCCGCCAGCGCCAGCGCCAGATTCACGGCGGTGGTGCTCTTGCCCACCCCGCCCTTGCCCGAGGCCACGGCGACGATGTTCTTCACCTTGGGCATCAGCTGCACACCGCGCTGCACCGCATGCGCCACCACCCTGGTGGCCAGGTTGACGCTGACGTTCTCGATGCCCGGCAGCGTGCGCACAGCCGCAATCAGGGCTTTGCGCAGCGCCGGGATCTGGCTTTTCGCGGGGTAGCCGAGCTCGATATCGAAGGCCACGTCGCCGCCCTCGACCTTCAGGTTCTTCAACTGCTTGGTCGAGACGAAGTCTTTGCCGGTGTTGGGGTCGATCACCGCTTTCAGCGCGTCGGTGACGGTGGTTTCGCTCAGGGACATGAAGTGGGCAACCAAGGAGTCGGGGTTGCACAGAGTCTAGCGGCCGATCAAGACCCCTCGGGCGGTGGGCGAAGCGGCAGCAGGATCCAGAACACCGCCCCCCGGCCCGGTTGCGGCGGCTCCAGGCTGATGCGGCCCTCCATGCGTTCGATCAGCGCCCGGCTGATCGCCAGGCCCAGGCCCGTGCCGCCCTGCTTGCGCGTGTCGAGGTTGGATGCCTGCGCGAAGGGCTCGAACAGGTGCTCGACGAAGGCCGGCGGCACGCCGGGTCCCTGGTCGCTGACGACGGCGCGGGCGGCATCGCCCACCGCGTCCACCGCCAGCAGCACCTCGCCGCCGACGGGCGAGAACTTGATGGCGTTGGAGAGCAGGTTCACCAGCACCTGGTTCAGGCGCAGCGGGTCGGTGTAGAGCGGCAACTCGGCATCGTCGCTCTGCACCACGATACGCACCGCGCGCTTGGTGGCCATGCCTTCGCAGGTGGCGGCCGCGGCGCGGGCAGCGTCACGCAGGTCGATCGGGCTGGCCTCGATGCGCATCTGGCCGGCGCGCAGCTTCTCGAAATCGAGGATGTCGTTGACCAGGGCCACCAGGCGCTCGCTGTTGTCGTGGGCCAGCTTGATCAGGCGTTGAACTGTCGGCGCGAGCTCGCCGCCGCTCTCGGCCAGCAGCGCCAGCGAGCCGTGAATGCTGGTCAGAGGCGTGCGCAATTCGTGGCTGACCATCGACACGAACTCGTGCTTCATGCGCTCGACGCGTTGCAATTCGCTCAGGTCGCGCGCCACGCACACGCCCACGCGGTGCCCCTCGGCGCGCGTCTGCACCAGCGAGACGTCGAGCGGGAAACGCTCGGCAGCGCCGGCGTCATTGCGCCGGCGCAGGCCATCGACCTGCAAATGCCGCGCTGTCCAGGGCAGCACGCCGTCGTCGATCGACGGCGGGCCCTCCTCGGGCGCTTGCGGCTCGGTGTTGGGCCATTGCAGTTCATCGTCCAGGCCCGGCATCAAGAGCGACATCGAGCGGCCGAGCAGCACCGCGCGCGGTGCGCCGAACATGGCCTCGCCAATCGGGTTGATCCACTGCACGCGGCCCTGGGCATCGAAGGCGATCACGGCGTCGGGAATGTGGTCGAGCAGCACCCGCATGCGCCTCTGCGACAGGCTGAGGCGGTCTTGCACATGGGCGCGCCGCTGGGCTTCGCCGAACAACTTGCGGTTGCCCTCGGCCACGCGCAGCGTGAAGCCGCGCACCACCACCACGGCAATTGCGCCCAGCACGACGGCGGCCACCGACAGCAGGGCCAGCGAGCGCCGGCTGGCGTCGACGCGGTCACCCAGGCTCGCGTCGCGCTCGCGTTGCTGCGCCAGCGCCGCCTCGCGCAGCTCGAGCAGGCCGCCGACTACGCGGGTGCGCACCGGCAGGGCCAGGCGGGCGCGCGATTGCACCTCGGCCGCACCCAGGCGCAGGCCCTGGGTGCAAGCCTCGCGCAAGGGCACGCCGTAGAGCTGCTCCCAATGCACCAGCTCGCGGCGCAGGGCAGCGGCGCGTGCGGTCTGCGCCGCATCGTCGGCGAGCAGGGTCTGCAGCTTGGCCATCGTGGTCGGCCAGGCCGCCGCCGCGGTGTCGGAGGGCGCAAGCGGCGGCCCGCCGGTGGCCGCGCACAGGGCGCGGGCGGCGTCGGGCTGGGCCTCGGCTTCGAGCTGGTGCAGCAGGGCGACAACTTCGTCACTGCGGGTGCGGAATTGCTGGGCTTCGAGCAGGCCGGTGTAGGACTGCCAGGCCAGCGCTACCAGTGCCGTCATGGCCAGCGCCAGCAGGCCGAAGGCCAGGGTGAAACGCGCGGCCAGCCAGGACCGGGGGGCGGCCTTGGCCTTCACGGCCCCACGCCCGTGCTACCGGTGCCGCCGGCGCCGGCAGCACCTTTGCGCGTCATGTCGCCCCAGCGTTGCTTTTGCCCGGTGATCCACTTGAACAGGCCCACCGTGCGCCACCACACCGTGAGCTGGCGGTAGCCCAGGTTCTCGACCACCATCGCCATCAACAGCACGGCCAGGTGGCGTGGCTTGGGATAGGTGCGAAAGGCCATCTCTTCGAGCAGCAGCGCGCTGGCCGAGAGCAGCAGGCCGGTGCCGAAGGCCAGCAGCAGGAAGGCGCCGAACGAGGCCCACGACAGCATGCCGAGCACGATCAGCACCGTCATCACGACATAACCCAGCAGCTCGACCACCGGCCCCAGGCCCTCGATCAGCAGCATCGCTGGGCAGGCCAGCCAGCCCACCGCGCCGGCCTTGCGGTGGAAGAACAACTTGCGGTGGGTCCACAGGCTCTCCATCAGTCCGCGCTGCCAGCGGGTGCGCTGGCTGCGCAGCACCGTGAGCGACTCGGGCGCTTCGGTCCAGCACACCGCGTCGGCCACGAAGGCAATGCGGTAGGCCCGGCCCGTCAAGCGGTGCAAGCGGTGCAGGCGCATGGTGAATTCCATGTCCTCGCCGATGGTGTTGGTGGAGAAGCCGCCGGCCTCGACCAGCGTGGTGCGGCGGAACACGCCGAAGGCGCCCGAGATGATCAACAGTGCATTCAGCGGCGCCCAGCCAATGCGCCCGTTGTGAAAACCGCGCAGGTATTCGAGCACCTGGATGCGTGCCAGCCAGCCCGAGGCCATGTCCACGCGCTGCATGTAGCCGCCCGAAATCTGGCAGCCGTTGGAGATGCGCACCGTGCCGCCGCTGGCCACCGTGAGCGGGTCCTCGATGAAGGGCCGCACCACGCGCTTCAGGCTGTCGCGTTCGAGCACCGAATCGGCGTCCACCACGCAGACCAGGCCGTGGCGCGCGGCATTGATGGCCGCGTTGACGGCGTCGGAGCGCCCGCCGTTGTCCTTGTCGATCACCAGCAGGTTCGGGTGGCGCGCGCTGCGGTAGATGCCGCGGATGTGGGCCACGGGCAAGTTGCGCCGGTAGGCCAGCTGGAAGGGCTGCATCGCGAACTCGCGCTGCAGCACATCCATGGTGCCGTCCTTGGAGCCGTCGTTGGTGACGATGATCTCGAAATCGGCGTAGTCGATCTGCAGCATCGAGCGCACCGATTCGGCGATCGTCGCCTCTTCGTTGTAGGCCGGGATGCAGATCGTGATGCCGGGCTCCAGGCCC